>JBBRYA010000104.1:0-2904 GCA_038238015.1 Solirubrobacterales bacterium | reverse complement strand
GCGCCTCGTCAAACAACGACTCGACCTGCTCCCCCACCAACCGCAACATCCACACCCCCCCAGAATTCGCCCAACTCGCAGGCAAATTCTGGCCCTCACCCCGGACAGAGCCGCCGAATATTTCCGGGGCAAATAGCTAGTAGCCGTAGTTGCCGCCGTGCAAGGCGGGCGCCGGCTTGGCGCTCGCCGGCGCGGGCATCGCGTGCTGCGCGGGCCTGGGCCCGTACTCGTTCTCCTCCGACGTCTTGGCCACCGACTGCTGCCCGGCGGCCGCGGCAGCCCCGAGGGTGGCGAGGACGAGCGCGAGCGCCGCGGTCGAGGCGAGCGCCGCGCGGCGGACGGTGCGGCGGCGGTCGAGTGGCGTGGGCGGCGCGACGACGTCCTGCACGCGGCCCAGCACGCGCTCGAGCGCCTGGACGCAGATCGGGTCATAGGCGGAGCCGCTCTCCTCGTGCAGGAGGCCGAACGCCCGCTCCGGGCTCCAGGCGGCGCGGTACACGCGGTCGGAGACCAGCGCGTCGTAGACGTCGCAGACGGTGAGGATGCGGGTCTCCAGGCCCAGCCCGGCCGCCGCCGCGCCATCGGGGTATCCGGCGCCGTCGAGGCGCTCGTGGTGATGGAGCACGAGCTCGTGGACCGCGCGCGAGAAGCCGCCCAGCTCGACCAGCAGGTCATGGCCCCAGCGCGGGTGCTGCTTGATGATCTCGAACTCCTCCTTGTCCAGCGCGCCCGGCTTGCCGAGGACCTCGTCGGGCACGCGCAGCTTGCCCATGTCGTGGAGCAGGCCACCGATGGCCAGCTCGCGAAGGCGCCCCGGGGCCAGCCCGAGCTCCTCCCCCACCTCGACGGCGAGGCGGGCGACGCGGCGGGTGTGCAGCTCGGTCGAGGGGTCCTTCTCGGCGATGCGCAGCATCAGGGCGCGCACGCGGACCCCGAGGAACGCCTCTTCGGCGGCGGCGAGCTCGGCGGCGCGGAGGTCGCCGAGCAGCGGCCGCGACTGGCGGTCGCGGTAGAGGTCGAGCGCGACCGGGAAGCCGACGCACGCGATCCCGGCGAACTCGAGCGCGTGCCCGATCCACCAGCCGAGGTGCATCATCGGGATCAGCATCTGGCAGAACAGCGCGATGCCGAGCCAGACCGCGCCTGCCACCACGAGCAGGTCCGAGCGCCGGCGCGTCAGCACCCAGGTGTTGACCGAGCGCACCACGACGCGCAGGAAGAGGGCGACTCCGAAGATCAGCACCGCGACGGCCTCCGGGCTGCCCGTCGCGGGGACCGTCGGCAGCAGGCCCGGGTCGAGCAGCCCGATCACGCCGAGGGCGACGATCACCGTGACCAGCACCGCCTGGGTGACCAGCAGGGCGCCGATCGAATGCGGGCGCCCGAAGCGCGGGTGGCTCGAGACGGTGAGGATGACCGCGCCGACCGGCAGCACGCCGGCGCCGGCGATGGCCACGACGCCGTTGTCCTTGGCCAGCACACCCGGCGTGGAGACCCCGTGGACGAGCAGCAGGGTCGCCATCGCGGCGAACGCGGTGCCCATCAGGACGGTGCGCCCGTCGGCGCGGCGCGCTCCCGCGGCGGTCAGCGCGAAGGCGGCCGCGGCGGCGACCGCGCTGGCCGCGGCGATCGCCCAGAAGTGGAACTGCGCGGAGAACGAGACGTCGCGGGAGCCGACCGCGAGCAGCAGGGCAACCGGCCCGGCGGCCATCGCGAGGACGACGAGCAGGAAGGAGGGCAGCCGCCGGCTGAGCATCGGGCGCACCTCTCCAGCATCGGCCTCCCCTGCCGGCCCTTGAGGCCGGGCGCCGTGCGCTCGGTCCTCAGTCCTCGCGGGTCCCGCGCTCGGGCTCGCCCTGGGCCTCTTCCTCCGGCGGCTCCTCGCCCTCCTTGAGCCCGTGGATGTCGCGGCCCAGCAGCGGGCCGATGGCCAGCCACTTCATCGCGGCGGTGACGAGCATGGCAGCGCCCACGATCAGCATCAGGATGCCTAGCAGCCCGCCGACCACTCCAAGGCCGAGCAGGATCAGCAGCGTCCCCACGGCGACCCGGGCGATCCGCCCCGCCGGGCTCATGAGGGTCTCGACGAGGCTGTCGCGGTCGCTCATGCGGCGGCCGCCACGGCGCGGCGCCGCGGTGCGCGGCGTGGCTTGGCGCTCTTCGGCTCGACGATCGTGGCCAGGAACTGGCCCGTGTAGGAGGCGGCCACGGCCGCGACCTCCTCCGGCGTGCCGAAGGCCATCAGCTCCCCGCCCTCCTCGCCGCCCTCGGGACCCATGTCGATGATCCGGTCGGCGGTCTTGATCACGTCGAGGTTGTGCTCGATGACCACCACGGTATTGCCCTGGTCCACGAGGCGCTGCAGGACCTCCAGCAGCCGCTGGATGTCGGCGAAGTGCAGGCCGGTGGTCGGCTCGTCGAGGATGTAGAGGGTCTGGCCGGTGGCGATCTTCGACAGCTCGGAGGCGAGCTTCACGCGCTGGGCCTCGCCGCCCGACAGCGTCGTGGCCGGCTGGCCGAGGCGCATGTAGTCCAGGCCGACGTCGTGCAGCGCCTGCACCCGGCGCTTGATCTTCGGGATGTGGGCGAAGAACTCGATCGCCTCCTCGATCGACATGTCGAGCACGTCGGCGATCGTCTTGCCCTTGAAGCGGATGTCGAGCGTCTCGCGGTTGTAGCGCTTGCCGTTGCACTGCTCGCACGGGACGTAGACGTCCGGGAGGAAGTGCATCTCGATCTTGATCTGCCCGTCGCCGCGGCAGACCTCGCAGCGCCCACCCTTGACGTTGAAGGAGAAGCGCCCGGGCTTGTAGCCGCGCGCCCGCGACTCCTGGGTCTTTGAGAAGAGGTCGCGGATCTGGTCGAAGAGCCCGATGTAGGTCGCCGGGTTGGAGCGCGGCGTGC
>JBBRYA010000103.1:0-4959 GCA_038238015.1 Solirubrobacterales bacterium | reverse complement strand
GCGCCGAGTGCTCGGAGTCGACCGGGATCACCTGCGTGCCGGTCGCCTCGGCGAGCGGCATCACGAGATCGCCCCCGACCACCAGCGACTCCTTGTTGGCGAGCGCGACGTCGATGCCCTCGGTGAGCGCGACGACCGTGGGGCCGAGGCCCGCCGAGCCGACGATCGCGTTGAGCACCAGGTCGGCGTCGGACTCCGCCACCAGGCGCACGAGCCCTTCCGGGCCGGCCAGCACCTCGCCGTCGGTCCAGGCCTCCGAGGCGCGGGCGGCGGCGTGGGGGTCGCCCAGCGCGATGCGGCGCACGCCGTGCGTGCGCGCCAGCGCCACCAGCGCTTCGTGGGAGCGCTCGGCCGACAGCCCGACGAGCTCGAACTCGTCGCCCGCGCGGGCGACGACGTCCAGCGCCTGGGTGCCGATCGAGCCGGTCGCGCCGAGGATCAAGAGCCGCTTCATGCGGCGGTCCATGATGGCAGGGGGCCTTTTGCGCGCCTAAGCGCGGGTGCCTCAGCTCAGGGGCCCGGCGGCTGCCGCCGTAGCAGCGGGCGCACGAACCAGAGCCCGCCGATCGAGAGCCATACCGCGCCGGTGAACACCCACACCCGCGCGCCGTCGAAGAGCACGTCGGTGACCAGCAGGAACGCGCCGCCGATCGCGACCGCCAGCAGTGAGAGCCCCATGATCATCAGCTTGTTGGCCGACTCGATCAGCCACGCGCGGTCTGACTTGTGGAAGCGCAGCCGGTGCGCGGCCGAGGGGGCGATCAGGAGCGCGGCCGACAGCGTCGTGGCGAGCAGGGTGGCGAAGAAGACGTCACGCTGGAACGAGGTGAGCGAGCCGAAGCGCTGGGTGAACGGCACCGTGAGCAGGAAGGCGAAGAGGATCTGCACGCCCGGGAGGGCGACGCGCAGCTCGTTGAGCAGCTCGATCATCTGGCGGTCGCGCTTGCGCTCCTGCTCGGAGCGGGCGTCGCCTAGGTCGCCGCCAGCCACAGGTGATAGCCCGCGATCAGCGAGAACAGCGCGGCGTCGAGGCGGTCCAGGGCGCCGCCGTGGACCCCGAAGAGGTTGCCGGTGTCCTTGGTGCCGACGTCGCGCTTGACCATCGACTCGAAGAGGTCGCCCAGCGGCGCGGCCAGCCCGACGGCGAGGCCGAGCAGAAGGCCGTCGAGGCCCGAGATCCAATGGCCATCATAGGTGCGGCTGGCGTACCAGACCGAGAGCACCGCGGTCAGCAACCCGATGCCCAGCCCCTCCCAGGTCTTGTTCGGCGAGATCCGCGGCGCCAGGCGGTGCGTGCCCAGCAGCCGGCCGCCGACGTAGGCGCCGGTGTCGCCGAGGAAGGTGCCGAGCAGGACGAGGAACACGAGCGCGCCGCCGTGGTCCAGCCCGCGCAGCAGCACGGCGTGGGCGATCGCGAGCCCGATCCAGTAGACGCCGAGCACGGTCGCCGCCGCCCCGACCGTCACGCGCTCGCGCGCGGGGCCGGCCGCCACCATCACGAACAGCAGCGGCAGCACCGCCGCCGCGGCCAGCAGCACCTGGCGCTCGCCGCCGAAGCCGGCGGCGGCCACGAGCCCGGCGAGGCCGAGGAAGCCGGCGAGCCGGACCGGGCGCATCGGGCCGAGCAGGTCGTACAGCTCGTGCAGGCACACCAGCCCGAGCGCCAGGACCCCGAGCGCGAAGATCGCCCCGCCGAAGTAGATGATCGCGATCGCGAACGCCAGCGCCGGTACCGCGACGAGGATCCGGGCGCCGAGGTCCGCGCCCGTGCCGCGGCGAGGCGGGCGGCCGCCGCCGCGGGAGCGGCGCGGTGCGGGGCGGCTCGCCATCAGCGCCCCCCGAAGCGGCGCTTGCGCGCGTCGAAGTCCGCCAGCGCGAGCTCGAGGTCTGAGCGCGAGAAGTCCGGCCACAGCACCTCGGTGAAGTGCAGCTCGGAGTAGGCGGCCTGCCAGAGCAGGTAGTTGGAGAGCCGCTGCTCGCCGCTGGTGCGGATGATCAGGTCCGGGTCGTGCATCTCGGGCGCGTAGAGCTGCGCGCGAAACTCCTCCTCGGTGCTGCCGCTGAAGGCGCGGGCCGCATCGAGGATCTCTGCGCGCGCCCCGTAGTTGAAGGCCACGTAGAGCGTGATGCGCTGGTTGGCCGCCGTCGTCTGCTCCGCCCAGCGGATCTGCTCGACCAGATCGGGGTCGACGCCCTCGCGGCGCCCGATGAAGCGCATCCGCACGCCCTCGTCGTCGAGCTCGGGCGTCTCCCCCAGGATCCGCTCGGAGAACATCGCCATCAGCGCCGCGACCTCCTCCGGCGCACGCGACCAGTTCTCGGTGGAGAACGAGTAGACGGTCAGCTCGGCGATCCCGAGGTCGGCGGCGTCGCGCAGCCGCGCCTTGACCGCGTCGGCGCCGGCACGGTGCCCCTCCGCGACGGACAGGCCGCGCTCGGCGGCCCAGCGTCCGTTCCCATCGGTGATGATCGCCACGTGCTTGGCGGCCCCGCGCGGGCTCACACCTCGAGGATCTCGTCTTCCTTGGCCTTGAGCGTCGCCTCGAGCTCTGAGACCTTCTGGTCGGTCAGCTTCTGCAGCGCGTCCTCGGCGCGGTGCTCGTCGTCGGACCCCGCCTCGCCGGCGTCGCGCAGCTCGCGCAGGTCGTGCATCACGTCGCGGCGGATGTTGCGGATCGCCACGCGACCCTCCTCGGCGAGGTTGCGCACGACCTTCACCAGCTGCTTGCGGCGTTCCTCGGTCAGCTCGGGGATGACCAGGCGGATGATCGCCCCGTCGTTGTTGGGAGTGATCCCGACGTCTGACTCGAGGATCGCGCGCTCGATCGCCTTGATCGAGTTCTTGTCGTAGGGCTGCACGGTCAGCATCCGCGCCTCGGAGGTGTTGATCGTCGCCAGCTGGCGCAGCGGGGTCTGCGCCCCGTAGTAGTCGACGTTCACGCGCTCGAGCAGCGCCGGGCTCGCGCGGCCGGTGCGCACAGAGCCGAACTTGTGGCGCGTGGAGTCCACGGACTTGTCCATGTGCTCGCGGGCGTCCGCGAGGAGCTCGTCGATCAGGCTCACGTCTTCACCAGCGTCCCCACACGCTCGCCGGAAACTATCCGATCGATGTTGCCCTCGTCGTTCATGTTGAAGACGTAGATCGGCATGTGGTTGTCCATGCACAGCGACAGGGCGGTCGAGTCCATGACCTTCAGGTCGCGCTCGAGCGCCTCGCGAGCGGTGATCTCGGGGAGGAACTCGGCCGACGGATCGAGCTTGGGATCCGCGGAGAACACCCCCTCCACGCCGTTCTTGGCCATCAGGATCGCTTCGGCGTCGATCTCGTGGGCGCGCAGCGCCGCCGCGGTGTCCGTCGTGAAGAACGGGTTGCCGGTGCCCGCCGCGAAGATCACCACGCGCTTCTTCTCGAGGTGGCGGATCGCGCGGCGGCGGATGTAGGGCTCGGCGACCTCGGAGACCGTGATCGCCGACTGCACGCGCGTGTGCACGCCCTCGTGCTCGAGCGCGTCCTGCAGGGTCAGCGCGTTGAGCACGGTCGCGAGCATGCCCATGTAGTCGGCCGTGGCGCGCTCCATGCCGGCGGCCGCGCCTTCGAGGCCGCGGTAGATGTTGCCCGCGCCCACGACCACCGCGACCTGGACGCCGCGATCGTGGACGTGCTTGATCTGGCGGGCGATCGCCTGAACGCGCTCGAGGCTCGTTCCGTAGGGGAGATCGCCCATGAGCGCCTCCCCGGAGAGCTTGAGCAGGATCCGCTGGAACGCGGGGTCGCTCACACCCCGACCTGGAACTTGGAGAAGCGGCGGATGACGACGTTCTCGCCGGTCTGGCCGGCGAGCTCCGCGCGCAGCTGCTCGATCGTCTTGCCGTCGTGCTTGTCGCCGTTGACGTGCGGCTGCTTGAGCAGCACGACCTCCTCCATCCACTTGCGCAGCTTGCCCTCGGCGATCTTGGCCCGCACGTTCTCGGGCTTGTCGGCGGCCTGCTGGTCGAACACGCGCAGCTCGGCGTCCTTGTCGGCCTGCGGGATCTCGTCCTCCGAGACGTAGCGCACGCCGGGCGAGGCGGCGACGTGCAGCGCGATGTCGCGGGCGAAGGCGATGAACTCGTCGTTGCGCGCCACGAAGTCGGTGTTGCAGTCGACCTCGACGAGCACGCCCGTCTTGCCGTTGGTGTGGATGTAGGCCTGGATCGTGCCCTCGGTCGCCTCGCGGCCGCCCATCTTCAGCGCCTTGTCGCCGAGGCGGACGCGCAGCAGCTCGACCGCGGCGTCGGTGTCCCCGCTGGTCTCGGTCAGGGCCTGCTTGCAGTCCATCATCCCGGCGCCGGTGAGGTCGCGCAGCTCCTTGACCTGCGCGGCGGTGATCGTCGGAGCGCTGCTCATGCCTTCTCGGCCTCCGGGGTCTTCTTCTCGTCTGGCTTATCCGCCTTCTTGGCACGCGGCTTGCGCGCGGCGGGCTTCCCTGCCTCAGCCTTCGGCTTCGCGGCCGGCTTGCGCTTCGCCGGTGGGGGCGGCGCGGCGGTGTCGGACGCCGGGGCGCCCTGGCCCTGCGGGGCGCCGGCCTCCTGCGGGACCTGCTCGCCGACGTCGCCCTCGCGGCGCTCCGCCTGCTGGCTCGGGCCGGTGCCCGTGCCGTCGGCGGGCATCGCGGGCTCGTCGGCGGCCTGCGCCGCGGCGCCGGCCTCCGCCGAAGCCGTGCCCTCGGCGAGCGGGCGGCCCTCGGCCTCGACGACCTGGGCCACCTCGGCCTCGGCGGCCTGGCGGTCGCCGCCGCCCTTGGCGGTCACCTTCGCGTCGGGCGCGGGCGCGGCCGCCGGAGGCGCAGCGGGGGCGGGTGCCGGAGCCGCCGCGGGCGGCGGAGCCGGGGCGGCGGGCGCAGCGGCGGCGGGCGGAGCGCCCTCCGCGGCTGCGACGGCGTCGCGTTCGGCCTGGCGAGCGGCGGCCTCCTCGGCCTC
>JBBRYA010000102.1:0-5587 GCA_038238015.1 Solirubrobacterales bacterium | reverse complement strand
GGCGGCCGAGGCGGCCGGAGTGGTACGGCAGGCCGTAGCGGTCGCAGATCGCGCGCACGCGCGGGGCGATCGAGGCGTGGCGGCTGCTCGGGAGGTCCGGGAAGAGGTGATGCTCGATCTGGAAGGACAGGTTGCCGGTCATCAGGTGGAAGATCGGGGAGCCCTCGAGGTTGCAGGAACCGGTGAGCTGACGCACGTACCAGTCGCCGCGCGTCTCGGTCGCGTACTCGGCCTCGGTGAACGTCTCGGCAGGCTCAGGGATGTGGCCCATGAAGACGACGGTGTGCACCCAGACGTTGCGCGCGACGTTGGCGACGAGGTTCGCCGCGGCGGCGCGGCCGAAGCCCCGGCGGCCCGCGAGCAGCGGGAAGAGCGCGTAGTCCTTGCCGAGCTGGCGCAGCGCCTTCTCGGCGAACGCGCGGAGCTCCGCGCGCGCCTGCGCCGTGCTCTTCTCGCCGCGGCGGACCGCGTCGAGCTCCATGTCGTAGAGCGCGATGCCCCACTCGAACGTGAGCGCCATAAGCACCCCGTAGATCGGCTGCGCGAGGTAGACCGGGTGCCACGGCTGCTCGGCGTCGACGCGCATCGCGGAGTAGCCGAGGTCGCGATCCTTGCCGACCACGTTCGTGTAGGTGTGGTGCTGGAAGTTGTGCGCGTGCTTCCACGAGCGCGCGGTCGACGCAGCGTCCCACTCCCACGTCGTGGAGTGGATCGCCGGGTCGCGCATCCAGTCCCACTGCCCGTGCATGATGTTGTGCCCGAGCTCCATGTTCTCGATGACCTTCGCGAGCGTCAGCGCGACGGTCCCGGCGGCGAGCGCGGGGCGCAAGCGGGAACCGACTAGCAGCGCGCGACCGGCGAGCTCGAGCTGGCGCTGCGCCTTGATGACCCGGCGGACGTAGTCGGCGTCGGCGGTGCCGAGGTCGGCGCGGACCTCGGCGCCGAGCGCGTCGAGCTCGGCGGCGAGGGCCTCGCGGGCCTCCCGGTCGAGGTGGGCCGCGGGCGAGGGGATCGGCATCTGCGCAGGGACGGTAGCCCGGACGGGCACGCGGCGGCAGTCACGCTGTGCGCGCGCTGGGCTGCGCTCCCGAGGCGCGGGCGGGTTCCGGGGCACGCGCCGGGCGGCGCCGGGCCGCCTTCGCGGGCCGCGCCGGGCCGCCTTCGGGAGCCGCGCCGCACGTCGAGCGGCTCCCGGCCGACGAACGTGCGGCCGGCGGCCGGCCTCGCCGGCGGAGGCCGCACCGCCACCTCCCCGGCGCCCCGGCACCGTCGCGTGACCGTCCGGTGACCCGCGGTAAGGTGCCGCCGCATGCGCCGCGCCCGCCTGCTCCCCGGACTCCTCGTGACCGTGGCCGCGGCCGCAGCGGCCTGCGGCGGCAGCGACAAGCCGGCGCCGACGAAGGGGGCGTACCTCAAGGAGGCCAACGGCGTGTGCCGAGTCGCCAACGAGAAGCTGACGTCGTCCGCCCTGAAGGCGTTCGCCGACGGGGACACGAGCGCTGCGAGGATCGAGAAGTTCGCGAAGGACTCAGGCTACCCGACGCTCGACCGGCTGATCGGGGACCTGCGCGCGCTCACGCCGCCCAAGGGCGACGACGACCGGGTCGCAGCGATCTACGACGCGCTGCAGGACGCGGTGGACAAGACGAAGGCGGACCCGAAGCTGCTGACCGCGACGGGCGAGAGCGAGCCCTTCCAGAACGCCAACGAGAAGGCCAACGCGTACGGGCTGAAGGCGTGCGGCGCCGGCGTGTAGCCGGTCAGACGCTCGCGGGCTCCGGCAGCGGGAAGAGGCCGAGGAAACGGGCGACGACCGGCTTCTCGCCGTCGATCGTGGCGTCGCCCGCGCGCAGCGCCTCCGGCAGCGCCCGGTGCCCGTGCAGCAGCGCGATCAGCGTCGCCGGATCGGTGACCAGCGTGGCGTCGGGCGCGTCCGACTCACCACGGCAGGCCTCGATCCGGCCGTCGGCGATGTGCACGCGGAAGTGGTCCGCGCCGAGGTGCAACGCGATGGTGACGGTGAAGCCGTCCGCGCGCGCGGGGTCGAAGAGCGTCCGCAGCGACACGACGTGCGAGTCGAGGCTCATCCCGATCCCCTCCGGCGGCGGCGCCGCGCGGGCGCCCCAGCGGCCGAGCGCGACGAGCACCGGCTCGAGCTCGAGGCCCCACTCGGTCAGCTCGTAAACCTGCGAGGCCGCCGGCGGCGGGAGCGTGCGTCGGCGCACCACGCCGATCTCCTCGAGCTCGCGCAGCCGCTGGGAGAGCACGTCGGCGCTCAGCGCGGGAAGGCCGGTGCGGACGTCGGTGAAGCGCTTGGGGCCGAGCAGAAGCTCGCGGACGATCATCAGCGCCCAGCGCTCGCCGATGCGGTCGAGAGCGCGGGCCACCCCGCAGGCGTCGCTGTAGGTGCGCTTCGCGGCCACGGTCAGAAGTGTAGCGCTTGGTCGGATTTTACAACTTGCTAGTCGGAAGTTCCAACTCTGTGCTACAACTCCGAGCCATGAGCATTGGAACCCAGACCTCGCCCTCTCGCGCCGCGAGCCCCGCCCGCTCCCGCTGGCCTGCGCTCTACGTGCTGTGCGCCGGGATGCTGATGATCGTCCTGGACGCCACCGTCGTCAACGTGGCGCTCCCGTCGATCCAGGACGACCTCGGCTTCTCTCAGAGCAGCCTCGCCTGGGTCGTGAACGCGTACCTCATCGCGTTCGGCGGCCTGCTGCTGCTCGCGGGCCGCGTCGGCGACCTGATCGACCAGCGCCGCATCTTTCTCCTCGGCATGGCGATCTTCACCGCCGCGTCGCTGGTGTGCGCGGTCGCCCCGAGCCAGGGCATGCTCATCGTGGCGCGCTTCGTCCAGGGCGTCGGCGGCGCGCTGACCTCCGCGGTCGTGCTCGGCATGATCGTCACGATGTTCCCCGAGCGCCACGAGCAGGCCAAGGCCATCGGGGTCTACGGCTTCGTCGCCTCCGCGGGCGGCACGATCGGCCTGCTCGCCGGCGGCGCGCTGACCCAGGCCATCAACTGGCACTGGATCTTCTTCGTCAACGTGCCGATCGGCGTCGTCGTCGCGTTCGGCGCCGTGCGCCTCGTCGACGACCGGCCGGGCCTCGGCCTGCGGGCGGGCGCCGACCTCCCCGGCGCCGCGCTGCTCACGTCCGGGCTCATGCTCGGCGTGTACGCGATCCTCCAGTTCGGCGAGCCCGGGGGCAGCACGCTGGTGCCGGCGCTCCTCGGCGTCCTCGCGGTAGCGCTCGTCGCCGCGTTCGTCGCGCGCCAGGCGCGGATCCCCCAGCCGCTGATGCCGCTGCGGCTCTTCGCCGCGCGCAACGTCTCGGGAGCGAACGTCATCCAGGCGCTGCTCGTCGCCGGCATGTTCGGCATGTTCTTCCTCGGCGCGCTCTACCTGCAGCGGGTCCTGGGCTACGACGCCCTGCAGGTCGGGCTCGCGTTCCTGCCCGCGACGCTGGTGATGGGCGTGATGTCGCTGCGGTTCTCCGGGCCGCTGATCATGCGCTTCGGCGCGAAGGCGGCGCTCGTCCCGAGCCTGGCGGCAATCGGCGCCTCGCTGCTGCTCATGGCGCGGACGCCCGTCGACGGAAGCTACGTCGCCGACCTCCTCGCGCCGTTCGCGCTGCTCGGCCTGGGCGCCGGGCTCGGCTTCCCGGCGCTCATGGGGCTCGCGATGTCGGGCGCCACGCCGGCCGACTCGGGGCTGGCCTCGGGCCTGGTGAACACGAGCGCCCAGGTCGGCGGCGCGGTCGGCCTCGCGGTGCTGGCGACGTTCGCCTCCCACCGCACCGAAGCGCTGCTGGCCGACGAGACCGGGGCGCTGGGAGCGCTCAACGGCGGCTACCACGTCGCCTACCTCGTCGGTGCGGCGCTCGTGGCGCTCGGGCTGCTCATCGCGCTGACGGTGCTCGAGGCGCCGGCCCGCGCGGCAGCGCAGGCCGAGCCGGCGCACGACGAGCCCGCCGTGATGGAGCGCGTGTAGGAGGTTGGTGTCAATCAGGGTCGTCGTGTGAGGGAGCCGCATCGCGAACGGGCCCACCCGCCCGCGACCGATGACTCAGATCAATCCTGGTTGGATTGATGAGTCATCGGGTGGCCGGACCCACGGACTGCGTCCGCGTGTGCCCCGGTGCGCGCGAGGTGGTTTCCTCACACCACGAGACTTCGCCACCAACCTCCTAGCGCTCAGCGCCCGGTGACGTAGACCAGCCGGCCGTCGGCCAGCCGGTACACCGAGCCCAGGCGGGAGCCCTGCCCGGCCGCCTCGGCCTGGGAGAGCTTGAGCGTGCGCACCTGGTCGCCGCGCTTGACGACGATCGTCTGCCCCGTGGCCGTCTTGCGCACGACGGTGACGTCCTTCTCGGTCAGCAGGTCGGTCAGGTCCGCCGACTTGAGCGCAGCGAGCAGGAACGCGACGGCGAGCACGAGGCCGATGTCGAACATGTTCACCAGCCCGTCGAGCGGGTCGCCGGAGCGGTCGGAGTGCAGCCGCGCCCGGGGGGTGACCTTCACGCCGCGACCGCCTCGTCGTCGGTCAGCGTGGCCACGACGAACTCCAGGTCTGAGAGGTCCTGGGCGTAGAGACGGTCGCGCACGAGCGAGATGCCGAAGGCGATCGCGCCGATCATCAGCCCGAGCATGGTGATCGAGAACGCGGTGCGCAGGTTGTCGCTGAGGCTCTGCGTGTCGCCGCGGGCTAGGCCGTCGAGCGCCGGGGTGAGCGGGATCAGCGTGCCCATCAGGCCGAGCGCCGGGCCGGCGCGGACGAGCATGCGGGTGCGCTCGAGCCGGCGGATGGAGCTGAGGTCGAAGTCGGCCAAGTGCTTGGCGACGCGGTTCTCCGCGCGGGCCTCGCCCAGCGCGTTGACGATCGCGACCAGCGCCTCCTCGATGCGCCGGCTCGCCGCCGTCGCCCGCAGCGCGACCGCGGCCGCGGGGCGATCGTGGGCGGTGACGGCCTGTCGCGCTCGGGTCGCGGCGCGCTCCAGGCTGCCGGCGTCGCGCCGGCGCCGGCGCACGAGCTCGGCGGCGAGCGTGCCGAGCTCGAGGACGACGACGGCCAGCGCGAGCAGGGCCGTGACCAGCACGGGCACCCGCAGCGCGGCGACCACGTCGAAGACGACGTTCTCGATGGAGGTGGCGGCGGCGATCATGAGGGGAGGGGCAAGCGCGGGGATGCTCGCAGACCTTCGCGCATCGCGCCCACCACCAGCAGGCCGATCAGCAGCGCGCCGCCCACCGCCTTGCCGAGAAGCGAGCTGTCGCTGCCGGCCGCCGCGCGCGCCGGGGTGCGGGTCTCGTCGGGCAGGCGCGCGAGCGCCTCGGCGGCGGCCAGCACCTCCGGCGACGCCGCGGCCGAGTCCGCGACCAGCGTGCCGCTCACCGTGGTGCCGGGCGACGAGGGGTCCTTCGGGATCGGCTGCGCCACCTGCGCGTTGGCGGCCTTCTCGCGGGCGGCCTTTCGCGCCGCGGCCTTCCGCTTACGCGCGCGGCGCGCCGCGGCGGCGGCCGGGGAGCCGCCGGACCCCGGCGCACCCTGGGCCGGGCCGCTGCTGGCGCCGTCGGCGCCGGCGGTGCC
>JBBRYA010000101.1:0-5791 GCA_038238015.1 Solirubrobacterales bacterium | reverse complement strand
TACCACTTCCAGCTGCTCAACGCGGTCATCGAGGTCAACGAGCTGCAGAAGCGCCGCGTGATCTCCAAGCTGCAGAAGCACCTCGGCTCGCTGGTGGGCAAGCAGATCGGGCTGCTCGGGCTCGCCTTCAAGCCGAACACCGACGACATGCGCGAGGCCTCCTCGCTCGTGCTCTCGGCTCGCCTGCAGGCGGCCGGGGCCACGGTGCGGGCCTATGACCCCGTCGCCGAGGAGGAGGCGCGCAAGCTGATCCACGGGGTGGAGTTCAAGGAGAGCGCCGACCAGGTCGTCGAGGGCGCCGACGCGGTGGTGCTCGTCACCGAGTGGCCCGAGTTCCGCGAGCTCGACCTCGCCGCGATGGCGGGGCGCATGAAGGGCTCGCTGCTCGTCGACGGGCGCAACTTCCTCGATCCCGAGGCGGCGCGCGGCGCGGGGCTGACCTACGAGGGCATCGGCCGTCCGTCCTCCAACGGGGCCGGCTGATGCAGGCGCTGATCCTCGCGGGAGGGGAGGGCACGCGGCTGCGGCCGCTGACCTCGACCGTCCCCAAGCCGGTCGTCCCGCTCGTCGACCGGCCGTTCATCGCCTTCATGCTCGACTGGCTGCGCAGTCACGGTGTCGAGGACATCGTGATCTCCTGCGGGCACATGGCCGCCGGGGTGCGCAACGTCCTCGGCGACGGCGATGCCTTCGGCGTGCGCCTGCGCTACGTCGAGGAACCGCGGCCGATGGGCACCGGCGGCGCGCTGAAGTACGCGGAGTCGCTGCTCGAGGATCGCTTCTTCATGCTCAACGGCGACGTCCTCACCGATCTCGACCTGACCTCGCTGCTCGAGCACCACAAGTCCAGCGACGCCGTCGCGACGCTCGCGCTCACCCCGGTCGAGGATCCGTCGAACTACGGCCTCGTGCGCACGCAGGACGAGGGCCAGGTGACCGAGTTCGTCGAGAAGCCCTCGGCCGACGCCGTCGACACCCGCAACATCTCGGCCGGCGCCTACGTGCTCGAGCGCTCGGTGCTCGATCTGCTCGAACCCGAGCAGCCCGCCTCGATCGAGCGCGACGTCTTCCCGCAGCTGGTGGGCAGCGGCCTCTACGGCTGCGTCAGTGAGGGCTACTGGCTCGACATCGGCACCCCGGAGCGCTACCTGCAGGGCACCTTCGACATCCTCGAGGGCACGGTCGGCACCGCGTTCGGCGAGCGCACCGGGGGCACCTACCTGGTGGTCGAGCAGAACGTCGAGAGCCAGGGCCGCATCATCCCCTCGACGCTGGTGCAGAGCGGCTGCCAGATCGGCGACGGCGCGCGCGTGGGCGGCCGGGCGGTGCTCGAGCAGGGCGTGCGGATCGGCGAGAACACGAGCGTCGAGCAGGCGGTGGTGATGCGCGGGGCCGAGATCGGCGCGAACTGCACGCTGCGCGACTGCATCGTCGCCGGCGGCGTTCGGATCGGCGACAACACGACCATCACCGGGCTCGCGGTCCTCGGCGAGGGCGTGACGATCGGAGCCGGCAACGTGATCACCAACGGCGCGCGGATCTTCCCCGGGGTCGAGCTGCCCGACGGCGCGATCCAGTTCTAGTGGCCCGTCTCGCAGTGCTCGACCGCGCCGCGGTGGCCGCGGCCGACCCCTCGGGCCACGTCGCGGACCTGCTCGACCTGCCCACCCACCTGCGCGACGCGCTGTGGCGGCTCGAGTCCGCGGGGCTCGCCCCGGTCGAGGCGCCCGGCGGCCTCGTCGTGGCCGGCATGGGGGGGTCCGGGGTGGGTGGCCGCCTGGCCCGCTCGGCGCTGTGGCCGCAGCTGCGCCGCCCGTTCGAGCTCTGCCCCGACTACGGGCTCGCGCCCTGGACGGGCGCCGACACCGTCGTGCTGTGCTCGAGCTACTCCGGCGATACCGAGGAGACGCTCGCGGCGTTCACGGATGCCGGCGAGCGCGGTGCCACGCGGATCGTCGCGACCAGCGGCGGCGAGCTGGCCAAGCGCGCCCGCCGTGAGAAGGTGCCCGTCGTGCCCCTGCCGGGCGGCTACCAGCCGCGCGCGGCGGTCGGTTACGCGCTCGTCGTCGCGCTGGAGGTCGCGGCCCTGGCCGGCGTGGCGCCGTCGGCACGCGAGCAGGTCGAGGAGGCCGCGGCCCTGGCCGAGGCGCTGATCGCCGAGTGGGGCCCCGACGGCCCCGAGGACGGCGAGGCCAAGGCGCTGGCGCGGCGGTTGCACGGCAGCATCCCGATCGTGGCCGGCACCGAGCTCACCAGCGCCGCCGCCTACCGCTGGAAGTGCCAGTTCAACGAGAACTCCAAGCTGCCGGCGTTCACCGGCGAGCTGCCCGAGTCAGACCACAACGAGATCGTCGGCTGGCCGGCCGCGAAGGACCTCGGGCGCTTCACGGTCGTGCTGCTCGAGGACCCGGGGGCCGGCGATCGCAACCGCTCCCGCGTGCAGCTCACCGCCGACCTGGCCGCTGATGCCTTCCGGAACGTGGAGCGGGTCGCGCCGCGCGGCGAGGGCCGCCTTCCGCAGCTCGTCTCGCTCGTGCTGCTCGGCGACCTCGTGTCGCTCTACCTCGCCGTGCTGCGCGGGGTCGACCCCGACGACGTCGCCGTGCTCGGGCACTTCAAGGCCGCGCTGGCAGACGAGGCCTGATCTCGGGCGGGAGGGGCGCCCGATAAGTTGCCCCGCATGTCCCGCACCATCGCCTCCATCATCGACGGCACCCAGCGCGAGGACGCGCCCGGTGGCCGCCTGACCTCGACGAACCCCGCCGGCACCGAAGAGGTCGTCGCGGAGGTGCTGCTCGCCGATGCGCAGACCTTCGAGGACGCGTGCCGCGCCGCGCGCGCGGCGCAGCCCGGGTGGGCGGCGGTCCCGGCGCCCGCGCGCGGACGGGTGATCGCGCAGGTCGGCCGGCTGGTGGAGGAGAACAAGGAGGCGCTCTCGAGGCTGGTGACGCGCGAGGTCGGCAAGCCCTACGCGGAGTCGCTCGGTGAGGTGCAGGAGATCATCGACACCTGCGATTTCTTCATCGGCGAGGGGCGCCGGCTCTACGGGCAGACGGTCCCGTCGGAGATGCCCGACAAGCAGCTGTTCACCTTCCGCATGCCAGTCGGCGTCGCGGCGATCATCACCGCCGGCAACTTCCCCGTCGCGGTGCCGTCCTGGTACCTCGTCCCGGCGATCCTCTGCGGCAACGCAGTGGTCTGGAAGCCGGCCGAATATGCGCCGGCGCTGGGCGACGCGCTCGCGCGCCTGTTTCACGCCGGCGGCGTGCCCGGCGGCGTGCTCAACCTGGTGCAGGCCGAAGGCGCGGCGACCTTCGAGGGCCTCGAGCGCGGGCTCGAGCAGGGGCTCATCGACAAGGTCGGCTTCACCGGATCGAGCGCGGTCGGCTCCCGGATTGGGGAGCTGTGCGGGCGCAACCTGCAGTCGCCCTGCCTCGAGCTGGGCGGGAAGAACCCGCTGGTGGTCATGGACGACGCCGACCTCGACCTCGCCGTCGAGGGCGCGCTGTTCTCGGGCTTCGGGACGGCCGGGCAGCGCTGCACCTCGCTCGGGGTCGCCGTCGTGCACGAGGACGTCCACGACGAGTTCGTGCGCCGGCTCGACGAGGCGGTGCGCGCAGCCCCGATCGGCGATCCGACCAAGGACGTGCTCTACGGCCCGATGCTCTCCGAGCGCTTCGCCGAGCGCTTCGAGGACTGGCTCGGGCTGATCGCCGGCCACCACGAGGTCCTCGGCTCGAGCGCCCGGGGGCGCATCAGCGCCGAGAGCCCGCGCGAGGGCTTCGTCGGCGATCCCGAGGCCGGGCTCTTCTACCACCCGACCATCGTCTCCGGGGTCACGATCGACGACGACCTCTACTCGACCGAGACGTTCGGCCCGATCGTGCCGGTGACGCGCTTCTCGACCTTCGACGAGGCGATCGATCTGGCCAACCGCCACGGCTACGGGCTGTCCTCGGCGATCTACACGCGCTCCTCGCTGCACGCCCTGCGCTTCCGCGAGCGCGTGAGCGCCGGGATGGTCTCGGTCAACAACTCGACCTCCGGCGCGGAGGCGCACCTGCCCTTCGGCGGCAACGGCAAGTCGGGCAACGGCTCGCGCCAGTCGGGCATCTGGGTGCTCGACCAGTTCACGCGCTGGCAGTCGATGAACTGGGACTACGCGGGCAAGCTCCAGAAGGCGCAGATGGACGTCGTCGGGATCGACGCGGTGGCGGACTTCCGCCTGGAGGAGCGGGCGTTCTAGGAACGCGCTCAGTCGGGTAAGGCGATCGTCATGCCCCTGATCAGCCGTGTCGCCCGCTTCGCCGCCTCTCCCCAGGGGCGCCGCCTCTTCAACCAGGCCAAGAGCTACGCCCAGAGCCCGCAGGGCCGGGCGCGGATCGAGCAGGTGCGCAAGCAGGTCGCCGCCCGCCGCCGCCCGCCGCCGCCCGCGCCGCCTCGCCCGCCCGTCTAGAACCTTGACACAACTCTGTTAGGGTTTGTCCCCAGTGGACGCCCTGACGATCAACGAGGCTGCGGAGACCACCGGCTGGTCGCCGCGCATGCTGCGCTACGTCGAGCAGGTCGGGCTGCTGCAGCCCCGCCGCTCGGCCTCCGGCTACCGCCTCTTCGGGCCGGCCGAGTTGCAGCGCCTGCGCACGTTGCGAGAGCTTCTCGCCGCGCACGACGTCGGGCTCTCCGACGTCGCCTTCGCGCTCCGGCTGCGCGGCCACGCGGACCTGCGCGCCGCCACCGAAGCCTGGCTGCAGGCGCAGCCCGAGCGTCCCGAGCACGTCCCGGCGGCTGAATGGCTCGACTGGGAGCAGAGCAAGCACCAGCGACTGCTGACCAATTCCACCGCCCTCACGGAGGTTGCATGAGCACGACCGTCCCCACCCGCTCCACCACCGACTTCAAGGTCGCCGACCTCTCGCTCGCGCCCTTTGGCCGCAAGGAGATCGATCTTGCCGAGCATGAGATGCCCGGCCTGATGTCCACGCGCGAGGAGTTCGCCGACGCCCAGCCGCTCAAGGGCGCGCGGATCACCGGCTCGCTGCACATGACCGTCCAGACCGCGGTCCTGATCGAGACGCTGACCGCACTCGGCGCCGAGGTCCGCTGGTGCTCGTGCAACATCTTCTCCACCCAGGACCACGCCGCGGCGGCGGTCGCCGAGGCCGGCGTCCCGGTGTTCGCGTGGAAGGGCGAGACGCTCGAGGAGTACTGGTGGTGCTCCGAGCAGGCCCTGGCGTGGCCTGACGGCGACGGCCCGAACATGATCCTCGACGACGGCGGCGACGTGACCCTGCTCGTCCACAAGGGCGTCGAGTACGAGGCCGCGGGGGCGGTTCCCGATCCCGCGGGCGCCGACAACGAGGAGCTCAGGGTCATCCTCACCAAGCTTCAGCGGTCGCTGGCGCAGGACGGGGAGCGCTTCACGCGCATGGCCTCCGGCATCCTCGGCGTGACCGAGGAGACCACCACGGGCGTGCACCGGCTCTATGAGCTGGCCCGCGCGGGCGAGCTGCTCTTCCCGGCGATCAACGTCAATGACGCCGTCACCAAGAGCAAGTTCGACAATCTCTACGGCTGCCGGCACTCCCTGATCGACGGCATCAACCGGGCCACCGACGTCATGATCGGCGGCAAGGTGGCCGTGGTGTTCGGGTACGGCGACGTCGGCAAGGGCAGCGCGGAGTCGCTGCGAGGCCAGGGCGCCCGGGTGATCTTCACCGAGATCGACCCGATCTGCGCGCTGCAGGCGGCGATGGAGGGCTACCAGGTCACGGTGCTCGAGGACGTCGTCGAG
>JBBRYA010000100.1:0-6220 GCA_038238015.1 Solirubrobacterales bacterium | reverse complement strand
TCCTTGGAGAAGAAGCCCGACATCCCCGGGAAGCCCGACAGCGCGAGCCCGCCGATCACGAAGCAGGCGAAGGTGAACGGCATCGCTCGGCGGAAGCCGCGCATGCGGTCGAGGTCCTGGGAGCCGGCCATCGCCGCGATCACCGAGCCGGCCGCCATGAACAGCAGCGCCTTGAAGAACGCGTGCGTCATCAGGTGGAACATGCCCGCGGCGTAGGCCGCGCTCGAGACGCCCATGATCATGTAGCCGATCTGCGACATCGTCGAGTAGGCGATCACGCGCTTGAGGTCGGTCACGACCACCGCGATCGTGGCGGCGACGACGAGCGTCACGCAGCCCACGATCGCCCCGACGTCCGCGGCGATCGGGGCGCGCTCGAACAGCGGGTGCATGCGCGCGATGAGGTACACGCCGGCGGTCACCATGGTCGCGGCGTGGATCAGCGCGGAGACCGGGGTCGGGCCCTCCATGGCGTCGGGCAGCCAGGTGTGCAGCGGCACCTGCGCGGACTTGGCGAAGGCGCCGACGAGCAGGCCGATGCAGCCCGCGACGAGGTCCGCGTCGTTGCGGGCGAACGCGCCGTCGACGGCGTGGAAGGCTTTGAGGAAGTCCAGCGTGCCGACGCCCTTGAAGATGAAGTAGGTGCCGATGACAAGGCCGACGTCGCCGACCACGTTGATGACGAACGCCTTGATCCCGGCGCGCGTCGCGGTGGCGCGGCGAAACCAGAACGAGATCAGCAGGTAGGAGGCCGCCCCGACGAACGCCCAGCCGACGATCAGCAGCAGAAAGTTGCCGGCCAGCACAAGCAGCAGCATCGAGAACACGAAGAAGTTCAGGTAGGCGAAGAACCGCGTGTAGCCGCGGTCGGAGGCCATGTAGGAGATCGAGTAGAGGTGGATCAGCGTCGAGACGCCGCTGACCACGAGCGCCATGAAGATCGACAGCGGGTCGATCAGCAGCGCCAGCTGCGCGTCGATGCCCGCCGTCTTGGCGTAGTCCCACGCGATCGAGACCACCTGGCGGTGCTCTGCGGGGCGGTCGAGCAGCTTCAGCAGCGCGCCGATCGAGGCGGCGAAGGAGAGCGCGATCGCGGCCGTGCCGATGATCCCCGGGATCCGCCCGGGCCATACGCGGAAGCCGAGCGCGAGCACCAAGGCGCCCGCGAGCGGGCACAGCAGGATCGCCCAGCCGAAGAACTGCAGGCTCATCCGCGCAGTTCCCGTAGCTCGTCGACGTCGACCGGCAGCCGCCGCCGGTACAGCGCCACGATCAGGCCGAGGCCCACGGCGACCTCGCACGCGGCCACGACCAGCACGATCAGCGCGAAGACCTGGCCCTCCTGGTTGCCGTGCGCCCGCGCGAAGGCCACCAGCGCGAGGTTGGCGGCGTTGAGCATCAGCTCGAGGCAGAGCAGGATCACCAGCGGGTTGCGCCGCGTGAGCACGCCGGCGGTCCCGATGCAGAACACGCAGGCGGAGACCGCGAGGTACCAGGAAACGGACACTGCGCTAGCGCCCCGCCGGTCCCACGGCCTCTTGCAGGGACCCGCGCTCGGCGTCGGAGATCGTGCCCGAGGCGTCGGAGCGCAGCAGGTCGGCGACCGAGACCTCGCGCGGGTCGTCAAGGCCCGAGCGCCGGCGCGCGAGTACGACGGCGCCGACCGCCGCGAGCAGCAGCAGCATCGAGGCGAGCTCGAAGGCGAGCAGGAACTTCGTCAGGAACAGACGGCCCATCTCCGCGGGCGAGCCGAAGGCGGGGAAGAAGCCCGCGCCCTTCGCGTCGAGCACCGAGAGCCCGCTGCCCAGCGTGGCGATCAGCAGCTCTGCGAGCAGCGCGCCGGCGAAGACCAGCGAGATCCCGCGCAGGCCGCGGCCGCTCGGGCGCCGCAGCGGCTGCTCGCCCCCGCCGACGTAGGCGACGACGAACACGTAGAGCACCATCACCGCGCCCGCGTAGACGATCACCTGCGCCGCGGCCACGAACTCCGCTCGCAGCAGCAGGAACAGCGCGGCGAGGCCGAGCAGGTGGCAGACCAGCGCGAGCACGGAGTAGAAGGCGTTGCGCAGGACGACGGTCCCGATCGCGCCCGCGAGCACGACAATCGACGCGATGAAGAAGATGACCGCGGCCATTGGGGCTACTCGCCGGCCGTCCGCAGCGGCGTGCGCTCGAGCGGCTCGGCCAGCAGCATCTCCTTGGTGAAGATGAGGTCCGAGCGGTTGTAGTCCGACATCTCGTAGTCGTGGCCCATTGTGATTGCGTCGAACGGGCACGCGGTCTCGCAGTAGCCGCAGAAGATGCAGCGCGACAGGTTGATCTCGTAGACGGCCGCGTAGCGCTCGCCCGCCGACACGCGGTTCTCGGGCGTGTTCTCGGCCGCGACGACGCGGATGCAGTCGGCCGGGCAGGCCGCCGCGCACAGCGAGCAGCCGACGCACTTCTCAAGGCCCGTGTCCTCGAAGCGATGCAGCTTGTGGCGGCCGCGGAAGCGCGGGTAGACCGGTGTCTTCTCCTCCGGGTACTGGTTCGTCGTCGGGCCTTCGACGAGACGGCCGAACGTGGTCTTCAGGCCGCGCAGGGTCTCGCCGAACGCGCGGTAGGCGCCGCCGGCGCCACCCGCTCGCGGGCCGCGCTGCACGGAGACGACGTCGTCGCCGGGGGTCCAGGGTGCGGGGCTCATGTGACTACCACCAGGATCGCGGTGACAAGGGCGTTGAGGGTGGCCAGCGGCAGCAGGATCTTCCACCCGAAGGACATCAGCTGGTCGTAGCGCAGCCGCGGCAGCGTGGCGCGCACCCAGATGAAGAAGCTCGTGAAGAGCAGGAGCTTGACGATCACCACGATGGGGTCCACCCACGTGGGGGGGTTGACGAACGGCAGGTTCCAGCCGCCGAGGAACAGCGTCACGACAAGGCCCGAGACGACCACGACGTTCAGGTACTCGGCCGCGAAGTACGCGGCAAAGCGCCCGCCGCCGTACTCCGTGTTGTAGCCGCCGACCAGCTCGGCGTCGGCCTCGGCGAGGTCGAACGGCGGGCGGTTGGTCTCTGCGAAGCCCGCGACGACGAAGATGATGAAGCCGACGAACTGCGGGATCACGAACCACAGGTGATGGGTCTGGTACTCGACGATCTGCGTCAGTGACAGCGTCCCGGTCATCATCACCACGCCGACCAGCGCCAGGCCCTGGGAGACCTCGTAGGAGATCAGCTGCGCGGCCGCGCGCATCGAGCCGAGGAAGGAGAACTTCGAGCCCGACGCCCAGCCTCCGAGCATCAGGCCGTAGAACGAGATGCCACCGAAGGCGAAGGCGAAGAGGATCCCGATGCTCGTGTCGACGCCGTAGAGGCCGACCTTCGTGCCGAAGATGTCGACGGTGTCCGAGAACGGGATGATCGCAACGGTGGCGACCGCGGTGAGCATCGAGATCGCCGGCGCGAGGGCGAACAGCCAGCCGATCGAGTTGCGCGGGCGAAACTGCTCCTTGAACACGAGCTTGCCGATGTCGGCGATCGGCTGCATCGCGCCGAACGGGCCGACGCGGTTGGGTCCGTAGCGGTTCTGGAAGCGTCCGAGCAGCTTGCGCTCGGCGAGCAGGACGACCGGGACGAGCTGGAAGACGACCGCGAAGATCACCAGCCCCTTGAGCAGCTGGATCCACCACGGCTCGAAGTACCCGACCAGCGCCAGCGGGCTCACGCGGAGCCCTCCCCGGAGTGCTGCGGGGCGCCGGGCGCGATGTCCAGCGGCGCCGAGGGCAGCGCCTCGGCCAGGCCCTCGCCGGCCGGCGTGGACTGCACCGCGGCGGTCCCCGCCGGCTGGTCGCCGGCGCGGTCGAGGAGGCGCACCTCGACGAGCGCGTCGGTCAGCGCGTTGGCGGGCTCCTCGACGGTGCCCTCGGCCAGGAACACCGAGCCGTCCGGGACCGCCGCGCGCAGCCGCACCGGCCCGCGCACACGGGTGCCGTTGGAGCCGACCTCGACGCGGTCGCCCTCGCGGACGCCGAGGCGCTCGGCGTCGTGGGGCGAGAGCTCGACCACCTGCTGGGCGCGCAGGAAGTGCAGGGCGGGGGACACCTCGACCTCCTTGGCGCTCCACAGCGACCTGAACGTGCCGAGCCGCAGTGCGCCGTTGCTCGTCGCCTGCACGCGCTCAGGAGCCGTCAGCGAGCCGGGCTCGCGGTCCGGGAAGTCGAAGCCGGCCGCGCCGTCGAGCTCGGCCCAGCGGACGCCGCGCCCGCCGATCGTGTCGAGCGTGACTCCGGCGTAGAACGGGACCGCCTCGTAGAGCTGGCGCGAGGCCATCGGCCCGGCGTGCACGCCAAGGTCGAGCCCGGTGCGCGCCGCGACGTCGGCGATCACCTGCCAGCCCGCGCGCACGCCCTTGGGCCGCCCGATCGCCGCGCGCAGGCGCTGCAGGCGCCCGTCGGGGTGCACGACCGTGCCCTCCTTCTCCGGGTAGGCCTCGGCGGGGAACACGACGGTCGCGTGGCGGCGGACCGTCTCGGTCATCAGCGACTCGTGCGCGATCACGGCCTGGGCACTGCCCAGCGCGCGCTCCCACAGCGCGCGGTCGGGATGCGTGCGCAGCGGGTCGGCGTGCAGCAGGTACAACGCCGACAGCCGGCCTTCGGCGAGATCGCCGGCGATCTCGCCCGCGGGGCCGCCGGGCGCCGCGAGCGAGGCGTAGCCGGGCCCGTACCCGGGGGCGAAGCCGGCCTCGCGCAGCCCGCGGCCGTTGGTCGAGGAAGGGATCTCCAGCAGCCCCGCGCCCTCGCGGCCCGCGAGCCCGAGGCGGGCCGCGATGCTGAGCAGCGCGCTCGCGGCCCCGGTGCCGCCGGCACCCGAGAGCAGCCGCTCGCCGAAGACGATCACGACGTCCTCGCCCGCGGCCTTCAGGGCGTCGGCGAGCTCCATCACGCCCCAGGCGTCGGTGCCCGCGGCCTTCGCCGCGTCGCCGAGCTTCTCGCCGCCCCCGGCGAGCGCGGCGTCGAGCGCGAACAGCAGCGCTCCGGAGGCGCCGGGCGCGCTGCGCAGCACGACGTCGGCGCGAGCGTCCAGCGCGGTCGGCCGCGCGCTGGCCACCACCACGCGGACCCCGTTGCGACGGACGCCCTTGCGGATGCGCAGGTCCCAGACCGGCGCGTCGTCGACCGGGTCGGCCTCGAGCAGCAGCACGGTGTGGGCGAACTCGAGGTCGGGCACGGTGGCCTGCAGGCCCGGGGCGGCGAGCGCGCGCGCGACGTCGAGCGGCAGCTCGGCACCGGCGCGGGAGCTGAGCCGGCCAGAGCCGAGGCCCTCGCGGAACAGGCGCTGGAGCAGGAACGCCTCCTCGCCCGTCGTGTCCCCGCCCGCGAGCGCGGCGGCGTTCGGGCCCGCTTTGGCGAGCGCCCCGGCGGCGGCGGCCAGCGCCTTCTCCCAGCTCGCCGGCATCAGCTCCGCACCCTCGCGCACGAGCGGCTCGACGATGCGCTCGTCGGAGTGCACGTGCTGGTAGGCGTAGCGGCCCTTGTCGCAGAGCCAGCCGTCGTCGACGGCCTCGTTGTCGCGCGCGAGCACGCGCATCACGCGCTCGTCGCGGACCGTGAACTCGACGTTGCACTGCGCCGGGCAAAGCGTGCAGAGCGAGCCCGCGCCCTCGATTTCCCACGGGCGCGCGCGGAAGCGGTAGGCGCTCGACGTCAGGGCGCCGACGGGGCAGAGCTCGACGATGTTGCCGCTGAACGGCGCGACGTAGGGATGGCCGTCGAAGGTGCCGACGTAGGAGTGCGCGCCGCGCTCGAGCAGGATCAGCTGGTAGTCCTCGGAGACCTCCTGGGAGAAGCGCACGCAGCGGTAGCAGAGGATGCAGCGCTCGCGGTCGATCGCCACGAGCGGCGAGAGCTCGAGGGGCTTCTTGAAGTGGCGCTTGGGCTCGATGAAGCGCGAGGTGCCGGGCCCCCAGCCGTAGGTGATGTCCTGGAGCGGACACTCGCCGCCCTTGTCGCACACGGGGCAGTCGAGCGGGTGGTTGATGAGCAGGAACTCGACGATGGCCTGCTGGGCCTCGCGCACGCGCTCGGTCTGCGTGTTGACGACCATCCCGTCCTTGACCGGGGTGGAGCACCCCGTCTGGAGCTTGGGGATCCCCTCGATCTCGACGAGGCACATGCGGCACGCGCCGATCGGATTGCCGAGCTTGGGCTCGTAGCAGAAGTACGGGATCTCGACATCGCCGT
>JBBRYA010000099.1:0-6686 GCA_038238015.1 Solirubrobacterales bacterium | reverse complement strand
GGTTGAACGTGACCGCGGTGTAGAAGTAGGTGAAGACGATGATCATCAACGACTCGCCGATGATGTACGGGGCGTTGCCGGGCGCGAAGAACGTGGCGATCGATCGCGCCCCGGGCGTGTTGACGAGCTGGCCGACGGTGGGGGAGCTGATCCCGGGCGCCAAGGCGGTCTCGACCTTCTTCAACCCGGGCGGCTGGGCCTACGTGGCCGGCGAGACCGTGTTCATCGTGCTGTTCACCTACTTCTACACCGCGGTGACCTTCAACCCGGTCGACCAGGCCGACAACCTGCGCAAGTACGGCGGCTTCATCCCGGGGGTGCGCCCCGGGCGCCCGACGGCGGAGTTCCTGGACCGCATCCTGGCCCGGCTGACCTTCCCGGGCGCGCTCTACCTGGCCGCCGTGGCAGCGCTGCCGACGATCCTGATCGCCCAGACCTCGGCGAACTTCTTCTTCGGTGGCACCTCGATCCTGATCGTGATCGGCGTGGCCCTGGACACCATGAAGCAGCTCGAGGCCCAGCTGATGATGCGCAACTACGAAGGCTTCCTCAAGTGAGCGGAGAGCTCAACCTCATCCTGCTCGGGCCTCCCGGCGCCGGCAAGGGGACCCAGGCAGCGCGGCTGCGAGAGGACTTCGACCTCGCCTACATCGCCACCGGCGACCTGCTGCGCGAGCACCGCGAGGAGCAGACCGAGCTCGGCCAGAAGGCGGCCGAGTACATGGCCAACGGCGACCTCGTGCCCGACGACCTCGTGATCACGATGATCCTGGAGAAGATCGAGGACGAGGGCGACGACGGCTTCCTGCTCGACGGCTTCCCGCGCAGCGTCGGCCAGGCCGACGCGCTGGGTACCGAGCTCGATGGCCGCCGGCGCCGGCTGAGCGCGGCCCTGCTCGTCAGCGCCGGCGACGACGTCGTGATCCAGCGGATCTCCGGCCGGCGGCAGTGCTCCAACGGCCACGTCTACCACGTGGACTTCGACCCGCCCAAGCACGAGGGCGTCTGCGACCAGGACGGCAAGCCGCTGACCCAGCGCGACGACGACAAGCCCGAGACGATCGCCAAGCGCCTGAAGACCTACCACTCCCAGACCGAGCCGCTGATCGACTACTACGACGATCAGGGCCTGCTGCGCCGCTTCGACGGCACGCGCTCGCCGACCGAGGTGCACGACCACATCCGCGCGACGCTCGCGACGCTGAGGCTCGAGGAACGGCTGTGATCGTCAAGAAGTCCCCGGCGGAGATCGACCAGATGGCCGCCGCCGGAGACGTCCTGGTCCGCTGCATGGACCTGCTCGCCTCTAAGGTCCGCCCCGGCGTGACGACCGGCCAGCTCGACGAGGCCGCCGAGCGCTTCATCCGCTCCCAGGGAGCGACGCCCGCCTTCAAGGGCTACCGCGGCTTCCCCGGCTCGATCTGCGCGTCGCCCAACCACATGGTCGTGCACGGGATCCCCGGCGACTTCAAGCTGCGCCGCGGCGACGTGCTGTCGATCGACATCGGCGTGGTCAAGGACGGCTGGGTCGCCGACGCCGCGCGGACGTTCCCCGTCGGCGAGGTCTCGCCGGTCGCCGAGCGCCTCCTGGAGGTCACCGAGGAGTCGCTGTTCAAGGCCGTCGAGCAGTGCCGGCCCGGCAACCGCCTCGGCGACGTCGGGCACGCCGTCCAGTCCCACGTCGAGGAGAACGGGTTCTCGGTCGTGCGCTCGCTGGTCGGCCACGGGATCGGGCGCTCGATGCACGAGGACCCGCAGATCCCCAACTACGGCCCGCCCGGCAAGCGCGAGTTGCTCGAGGAGGGCATGGTCCTCGCCGTCGAGCCGATGACCACCGCCGGGCGCCACATGGTCCGCATGGGCGACGACGGCTGGGCCATCTACTCGCAGGACGGCTCGCTGGCCGCCCACTTCGAGTTCACGATCGCGATCACCGCCGACGGCCCGCGGGTGCTGACCCCGTGGCATCTGTCGAAGGACCGCGTGGCGGCGTAGCCGCGCGCGATGCCGCGCTTCGTCTGCTGCGCCTGCGCCACCCAGTTCCCAGACAGCGCCGCCGAGCCCTCGCACTGCCCGATCTGCGAGGACGCGCGCCAGTACGTCCCTGACTCCGGGCAGCGCTGGACCACGCTCGAGGCGCTACGCGAGGGCCACACCGCGGAGATCGGGGCCGACGGCGAGTACACGGGCATCGGGACGGAGCCGTCGTTCGGGATCGGGCAGCGGGCGCTGCTCGTGCCAAGTGACGGGCAGGCGCTGCTGTGGGACTGCGTCGCGCTCCTCGACGGCGCGATCGTCGCGGAGGTCGCGGGCCGCGGCGGGCTCGCGGCCATCGCGATATCGCATCCGCACTACTACTCGACGATGGTCGAGTGGGCCCACGAGTTCGACTGCCCGGTGCTCCTGCACAACGCTGACCGCGAGTGGGTCATGCGGCCCGATCCAGCGGTGCGCTTCTGGGAGGGCGAGCGCCTCGAGCTGGACGGCGGCCTGACGCTGATCCGCTGCGGCGGGCACTTCGCGGGCGCCACCGTGCTGCACGACCCGGCGGGCTCGGACGGGCGCGGCGCGCTGCTCACGGGCGACGTCATCCAGGTGGTGCCCGATCGCGCGCACGTCGGCTTCATGTACAGCTACCCGAACCTGATCCCGCTGCCGGCGGCGTCCGTCGCCGCGATCGCCGCCGCCGTCGAGCCGTACGCCTTCGAGGTCATCTACGGCGCGTGGTGGGACGCCGTCGTGCCGCGGGACGCCAGGGCGGTGGTGGCGCGGTCGGCCGCGCGCTACGCGGCGGCGCTGGCCGGCGAGGCGGCGGCCGGCGGCGGCTGACCAGCGGCCGCCCACAGGTGCGCCACGGCGAAGGCCCGGTAGGGCCGCCAGCGCTCGCCGAGCGCCACCGCGTCGCGCGGGTCCGCCCCCAGTGCCTCCAGCCCGCGGCGCACGCCCAGGTCGGTGGGGAGGAACGCGTCGTCGTCGCCCGAACGCAGCGCGACGTAGGCCAGGGTCCACGGCCCGATGCCGGGCAGCGCCGCGGTGACGGGCTCGCCGGCCGCGAGCGCCGCGGCCATGCCGACCAGCGCGCGCCCACGGGCGCGCGGCATCGGCAAGGCGGCAGGGTCGAGCGCGGCGAGGGCCGCGGGGGTGGGGAAGCGGTGGGTGACGCCGCCGGATGGCTCCGCCAACGGCTCCCCGTGCTCGGCGACCAGGCGCGCGGCGTGCGTGTTGGCCGCCGCCACCGAGATCTGCTGCCCGAGCAGCGCGCGGACGGCGAGCTCCGCCGTGTCTGGATGACCGGGCACACGGCGCCCCGGCGTGGCCCGGACGAGCGGGCCGAGCAGCGGGTCGCGGCCCAGCGCCGCCTCGACGGCCGAGGGTGAGGCGTCGAGCCGGAGCAGCGCCCGGGCGATCGCCCCGTGGCCGGTGCTCACTTCCACGCGCCCGGCGTGCGCCACGAGCTCGAGCACGCTGCCGTCGCCGAGGCTGCGCCGGTAGACACGCCCGTCGAGGACCTCCTCGATGCCCGCCACGGCCCGGCGCGCGAGGAAGCCCACCAGCGAGCGGGCGTCCAGCGCCGGATCATGTGGGAGGCTCACAAACGCCACCGCTGCAGCGTTACACCGACATGCTCTACACCACCCTCACCACCCCCATCGGCTCGCTCATGCTCATCGGCGATCAGTGGGCCCTGACCGCGCTGCACCTGCCCGGCCGCCACGGCGACACCGCCGGACTGACCCGCGACGACGCGCGCTTCGCCGTCGAGGCCCGCCAGCTCACCGAGTACTTCGCCGGCGAGCGCACAGGCTTCGACTTCCCGATGCGGATGGCGGGCGGACCGTTCGAGCGCCGCGTCTGGGCCGAGCTCGAAACGATCCCCTACGGCGAGACGGCCTCCTACGGCGAGATCGCACGGCGGGTCGGCGCCCCCTCCGCCTCGCGCGCGGTCGGCGCCGCCAACGGCCGCAACCCGATCGCGATCGTCGTCCCGTGCCACCGCGTGATTGGGGCGAATGGCTCGCTGACCGGGTACGGGGGCGGCCTGCCGTGCAAGCGCGCGCTGCTCGACCACGAGGTCGGCCGCGCCGCGCTGGTGTGAGCTACACGCTGACCGGCCGCGACGGGCGCCCCTACCCGAGCGAGGAGAAGGGGGCGCTCGGCGGAAATGCCCGCACCAAGGTCTACGGGACGATGGACTGCCCTGTCGCGCTGAGCCTGCTGCGTCGCGGCTTCGAGCCGAAGCACCGCGTCTTCTTCGCCGACGAGGCGACCGCTGTCGCGGCGGGCTTCCGGCCCTGCGGCGCCTGCATGCGAGAACGCTACGCCGAATGGCGCTCAGGGCGCGCTGGAGAGCGGTAGCGCGCCAGGATCTACCGCGCTCCGGCTGCGTTATACTGCTCCGTCGCGCTGGCGCCTTCGGGCGCGGCGAGGAGCCTTCCGGAGGATGGTAGCGGCGGCCAGAACGGTCTCCAGAGCCAACTCGTCTGGGTCACTGAAGTCCGAAAGGAATCATGAAGGTACGACCGTCGGTCAAGCCGATGTGCGAGAAGTGCAAGATCATCCGGCGTAACGGCCGGGTCCTCGTGATCTGCCAGAACCCGCGCCACAAGCAGCGTCAGGGCTAGGAGGAGCATGGCTCGAATTTCCGGGATCAACATCCCGCTGAACAAGCGCGTCGAGATCGGCCTCACGTACATCTACGGGGTGGGCCGGTCGACCTCCAACGAGATGCTCGCCAAGCTCGGCATCTCGCCCGACACCTACGTGCGTGACCTCACCGACGACGAGGTCTCAAAGCTCCGCGACCTGATCGACGACGACCATCTGGTCGAAGGCGATCTGCGGCGCGAGCGCTCCCAGGCGATCAAGCGCCTGCAGGAGATCGGCTCCTACCGCGGCGCGCGCCACCGCCGAGGGCTCCCCGTGCGCGGGCAGAACACGAAGACCAACGCGCGCACCCGCAAGGGCCCCAAGCGGATGTCGGTGGCCGGCAAGAAGAAGGCCACCAAGAAGTGAGCGGAGCGAACGTTCACACGAGGCGGGATGCCGAGAGTCACCATCAAAGCGCGGGGCCGGACGCCTCGCGGAGGTAACCCATGCCCGCTCCCCGCCGCCCACAGCGTGGCCGCCGCAAGGTTCGCAAGAACGTCCCGATCGGCCAGGCGCACATCAAGACCAGCTTCAACAACACGATCGTCGCGCTCACCGACCGCGAGGGCAACGTGATCGCATGGGAGTCCGCCGGCGGCGCCGGCTTCAAGGGCTCGCGCAAGTCGACGCCGTTCGCCGCCCAGGTCACCGCCGACGCGGCGGCCCGCAAGGGCATCGAGCAGGGCATGCAGAAGGTCGAGGTCTTCGTCAAGGGCCCCGGCTCGGGCCGCGAGACCGCGATCCGCTCGCTGCAGGCCGCCGGGCTCGAGGTCACGGGCGTGCGCGACGTAACCCCGCAGGCACACAACGGCTGCCGCCCACGCAAGCGGCGGAGGGTCTGAACCTTGGCTCGCGACACATCACCCCAGTGCAAGCAGTGCCGGCGCGAGGGCCAGAAGCTCTTCCTCAAGGGCGAGCGCTGCCTGACCGACAAGTGCGGCGTCGAGCGCCGCTCCTACCCGCCGGGCGAGCACGGCCGCGGGCGCCAGAAGCAGTCGGAGTACCGCGTGCAGCTGCGTGAGAAGCAGAAGGCCCGCCGCTACTACGGCGTGCTCGAAAAGCAGTTCCGCACCTACTACGCCAAGGCCTCGCGCCAGCCGGGCATCACCGGCGAGAACCTGTTGCGCATCCTCGAATGTCGCTTCGACAACGTGCTCGTGCGCCTCGGCTTCGCCGCCTCGCGCCGCCAGGCGCGCCAGATGATCCGCCACGGCCACTGGTCGATCAACGGCCGCCGCGTGGACATCCCGAGCTACCAGATGCGCGACAACGACGTGATCTCGGTGAAGGCGGGCAGCGAGGGGGCCGACAAGGTCATCCGCGACGCCACCGAGCTCACCGCGCAGGTACCGCCGTGGCTGCAGGCCGACCACGACTCGCTGACGGCGAAGGTGCTGCGCAAGCCCGAGCGTCGCGAGATCGCCGCGCCGGTGCAAGAGCAGCTCATCGTCGAGCTGTACTCGAAGTAACCAGCCTTTCCCTCCCGGCCTCCCCTCCCCGTTTCACTGAGAGGCCGCCCCGCACGACCCTCACACGACGTTAGGACCCTGATGCTCGACTTCCAGATCCCCCGAATCACCGCCGAGACGGTCGAGGACAACCGCGGCTCCTTCACCGTCGAGCCGCTCGACCGCGGCTTCGGCTATACGTTCGGCAACTCGCTGCGCCGGGTGCTGCTCGCCTCGCTCGCCGGGGCCGCCGTGACCTCCGTGCGCATCGAGGGGGTGGCACACGAGTTCTCGACCATCAAGGGCGTCACCGAGGACGTCACCGACATCGTCCTCAACCTCAAGGGCATCGTCTGCCGGATGCACTCCGACGCGACCGAGATCGAGGCGCCGCTGGTCGTCACCGGGCCGGGCGAGATCACCGCGCGCGACATCGACCTGCCCTCCGGCGTGGAGATCCTCAACCCGGGCACCCACATCGCCACCCTGGAGAAGAAGACCAAGCTCGAGATCTACCTTACCGTCGGCCACGGCCGCGGCTACTCCCCGGCGGAGGACAACAAGTCGCCCGACCAGCCGATCGGCGTGATC
>JBBRYA010000098.1:0-7200 GCA_038238015.1 Solirubrobacterales bacterium | reverse complement strand
CGCCGCGCTCGACCTGCTCGAGGTCGACCACGAGGGCCTGGACCGCCTCGACCGCGAGCTGCTCACGGCGATCTGCGGCGCCTTCGGCGGCGGGCCGGTCGGCCTCTCCACGCTCGCCGTCGCGGTGGGGGAGGAGTCCGACACGATCGAGGACGTCTATGAGCCCTACCTGCTGCAGCGCGGCTTCATCAAGCGCACCCCGCGCGGGCGCTGCGCTACCGCCCGTGCGTTCGCGCACGTCGGGCTCGAGCCGCCGGCCGATCCCGGCAGCCTGTTCTGAATCGTGGCTTTATCCCGTCCCTTCTAAGCTCACGAGCCGGAATGGCGCATCTCTTCATCTGCCCGAACTGCGGCCAGCGCACGACCCAGACCGATCGGACCGCGGGCTTTCGCAACACGCCGAAGGGCTGCTCGAAGTGCGGCTTCGCGTTCCTCTTCGAGCTGCTCGACGACTACTACCCGGCGCCCAACGCCGCGTTCTTCGTCTGCGACCAGGAGGGCCGGATCATCGGCTGCGGCCGCGGGTCGCGCGAGCTGACGGGCCTGTCCGACGAGAAGGTCATCGGCCGCCAGGTGCGAGAGGTGCTGGGCCTTGACTGGTCAGACGGGCAGGACGCCGTCGGCGTCGTCCTGGAGTGGGGCGTGCGCCAGCTCGGCAAGGTTGTGGTGGTCAACGCCGAGGGCGACATCCCCGCAAACGCGGTCGCCGATCTCTTCCCGGCCTACGATGACGACGGCGGCCTGCTGCTCGTGCTGACCCCGTCGAAGAAGTAGCCGCCGCCTCCTCGCATGTCCGACCGCCGCCGCAACCTTCTGATCCTCGCCCTCGTCGTCGGCCTGATCGCCGGCTCGGCGGTGGCGATCTGGAAGAAGTCGACCCGGCTCGGGCTCGACCTGCAGGGCGGCGTCCAGCTGATCTACCAGGGCAAGCCGACCCCACAGCAGCCGACGGTCACCCCCGAGGCGCTGCAGCGCGCGCTGGACATCATGCGCGAGCGCGTCGATGCCTTCGGCGTCTCCGAGCCGTCGCTGAACCGCACCGGCTCCGACCAGATCGAGGTCAACCTGCCCGGCGTGGCCGACGCCGAGCGCGCCGCGCAGCAGGTCGGCTCGACCGCCCAGCTGTTCTTCTACGACTGGGAGGCCAACGTCCTCGATGCGAGCTGTCGCACCGACGACACCCAGATCAACGGCGGCGTCACGCCCACCACCGGGCTCTACAACGCCGTCAAGCAGGCCTCCAAGTGCAGGCCCCAGGAGGACAAGAACAACAGCGCCTCGGCCGCCCCGCGCTTCTACGCGTTCGACAAGATCTCCAAGAAGCCGCTCAACAGCGGCCTGCCCGACGACTCCCAGCAGGCCTCGCTCGCCGCGCTGACCGACGCCCAGCGGGCGCGCTCAGAGGTGCTGAAGGCGCCTGTGGGGATCCTCGTCCTGCGCGACGAGAAGCCCGACGCCTCGGCTCCCAACCCCGACCGCTGGTGGGTCATCCAGGACAACCCGGGGCTCTCGGGCACCGACATCAAGAACCCGGAGCAGAACTTCGACCAGCAGGCCGGCAACGAGCCGATCGTCACCTTTGACTTCTCCGACAAGGGCCGCAAGGCGTTCCAGGCGATCACCGGCCGCGTCGCTCGCCGCGGCGCCGACAACGCCAACCCGCTCAACCCGGATCCGGTCCAGAGCTCCCAGCACTTCGCGATCGCGCTCGACAACGGGCTGGTCTCGATCCCCTACATCAACTACAAGGAGAACCCCGACGGCATCGACGGCGCGACCGGTGCCCAGATCTCCGGCGGCTTCAACATCACGACCGCCCAGGACCTGGCGAAGGTCCTGAAGATCGGCGCGCTGCCGCTGAAGCTCGACCTGATCTCGCGCTCGCAGGTGTCGGCCACGCTGGGCAAGCAGGCGCTGCACCAGGGCCTGATCGCGGGCATCGCCGGATTCGCGATCGTCGCGCTGTTCCTGCTCCTCTTCTACCGCGTCCTCGGGGTGATCGCGACGCTGGCGCTGATCATCTACGCGGTCTACTTCTTCGCGCTGATCAAGCTGATCCCGATCACGATGACGCTCCCCGGGATCGCGGGGCTGATCCTGACGCTCGGGGTCGCGGCCGACGCGAACATCGTCATCTTCGAACGCGTGAAGGAGGAGATCCGCGCGGGCCGCTCGATCCCGACGGCCCTCGCGGTGGGCTTCAAGAAGGGCTTCTCGACGATCGCCGACGCCAACGTCGTCACGCTGCTCGTCGCGTTCATCCTGTTCATCCTCGCCACGGCTGGAGTCAAGGGCTTCGCGTTCACGCTGGGCGTCGGGACCATGCTCTCGTTGTTCACCGCCGTGCTGGCCACGCAGGCGATCGTGCTCACCCTGCGCGGCTCGGGGATCCTCAAGAGCCGCTCGGCGCTCGGCGCGGGCAAGGCCAAGCGCCCGATCACGTTCGACTTCATGGGCGCGTCGCGCTGGTTCTTCTCGATGTCCGGCACCATCCTGCTGATCGGCGCGCTCGCCATCGGCGCCAACGGCCTGAAGTTCGGCATCGACTTCGAGTCCGGGACGCGGATCACCGCCGCGCTCAAGCAGAACGCGAGCGTCGACCAGGTGCGCCAGGTGCTCGCCCGGGAGGGGCTCGCCGACGCCAAGGTCCAGTCGGTCAACAACGCGGGGCTGGGGCGCAACGTCGTCCAGATCTCCACAAACACGCTCAAGCCCGACCGGGTGGGCAAGGTCAACGCCTCGCTGCAGCGCAGCTTCGGGCTCGCCCAGCAACCCGAGGTCAACTCGATCGGGCCGACCTTCGGCCAGACGGTCGCCAACTCCGCGCTGATCGCGATCATCGCCTCGCTGCTGGTGATCTCGATCTACATCGCGCTGCGCTTCGAGTGGAAGTACGCGGTGCCGGTGCTGATCGCGCTGATGCACGACCTGCTGATCACCGCGGGCGTCTACTCGCTGCTGGGCCGGGAGGTGACCACGTCGACGGTCGCGGCGCTGCTGACCATCCTCGGGTTCTCGCTCTACGACACGATCATCGTCTTCGACCGGATCCGCGAGAACGTGCCGCGGATGCCGAGCGCCGCGTTCTCCCAGATCGTCAACCGCTCGATGTCCGAGGTGGTCGTGCGCTCGCTGGCCACGAGCTTCTGCACCGCGCTGCCCGTGCTCGCGCTGTTCCTGTTCGGCGGCGAGACGCTCAAGGACTTCGCTTTCGCGCTGCTCGTCGGCGTCGCCTCCGGCGCCTACTCGTCGGTGTTCATCGCCTCGCCGGTGCTCACGCACTGGAAGCAGCGCGAGGCCGTCTACCGCGCCCGCGACCGCCGCATCCGCGCGGAGCTCGGCCACGTCCCGGCCTACGCGACCGCGCTCGGTGGGGCGCCCGTGGACGTCGCGCCGGCCGAGCCGCGCGGCGGCCGGCGCGGCAGCGTGACCACCCTGGACGATCCGAACCAGGTCTCGCGCCACGACTTCGACGACATGGTCCGCAACCTCGGGATCGAGGAGCCCGGGGCGCCCCAGCCCGCGAAGGCCGGCGCCGTGTCGGCCACGCGCCCGGCCGGCGGCCGCAGGGCCCGCGCCAACGGCGCGCGCACGCCGGGCGCCCAGCCGCCGCGGCCGTCCGCGGCCCCGCCAGAGGGCGACGGCGGCGGCGTCGATGACGCGGGCAAGCCCAAGAAGCCGCGCAAACGGCCTCACGGGAGGCCGCGCTGATGGCCGTTCTCGTGTGGACCATGACCGGCCTGGCGATCTGGCACTTCACGATCTTCCTGCCCGACCGCTTCTGGGGCGGGATCGTCGGCGCGTTCCTTGGCGCGCTGTTCGGTGCGGTGATCGCGGGCCTGCTGCTCAACCTTGGCATCCCCAGCCGCGCCGACACGCACCTGCTCTCGGCCTTGGAGGCGATCCCGGGCGCGCTCCTGGGTATCGCCGCCGTGTACCTCATCGGCGCCCGGAACGAGCCCGAGCCCGAGCCGGGTCTCGGGCTCTAACCGCCACGCAGCGGCCTCACCGCCGAGCTGTGCCGAACCTGCGCAGGACGCCGGTTCCGTCCTCAGTGCGCCGTAGCGTGCGCAGCCCGTGCGCCATCCCGACGTCCGCTTCGAGCTCGCCCCCTACGACTTCGCGTCCGCGGAGCGCCTGGTCGCGCGCCTCGGCGTCTCGCACGTGCTCGCTCAGGTGCTGGTGCGCCGCGGGCTGGCCGACCCTGAGGCCGCCGCGGGCTTCCTCGCCGCCGAGGAGTCACACCCGCTGGAGGCCTTCGGCGGCCTGCGCGAGGCGGCCGGGGCGATCCTTGGCCACGTCGCCCGCAGCTCGCGCATCACCGTCCACGGCGACTACGACGTCGACGGGATCGCGTCCACGGCGGTGCTCGTCCGCGCGCTGCGCACGCTCGGCGCCGACGTCGACTTCTACCTCCCGAGCCGCATCGACGACGGCTACGGGCTGGCCGCCGCGACCGTCGAGCGCCTTGCCGCCCGCGGCACCGACCTGCTGATCACCGTCGACTGTGCGATCACCGCGGTCGAGGAGGTCGCCGCCGCGCGCGCCGCCGGGATGGACGTCGTGGTCACCGACCACCACGCCCCGCGCGCCGACGGCCTGCTGCCCGACGCGCCGATCGTGCATCCGCGCATCGGCGGCTACCCGTGCCCGGACCTGTGTGCCGCCGGCGTCGCCTACAAGCTCGCGCAGGCCCTGCTGGCCGCCGCGGGCGAGGACCCGGCCCTCGCCGACGCAGACCTCGATCTCGTGGCGCTGGCCACCGTCGCCGACGTGGTTGCGCTCACCGGGGAGAACCGCCGCCTCGTGCGCGCCGGCCTGCGCGCGCTGTCGGTGACGCGCAAGCCCGGGTTGCAGGCCCTGATGGAGGTCTCCCGGGTCGACCCGGGCACGGTCGACGAGACCGCGATCGGCTTTCGCCTCGCCCCGCGGCTGAACGCCGCCGGGCGCCTCTACCGCGCCGATGCCGGGCTGGAACTCCTGCTGACCGACGACCCCGACCGCGCGCGCGCCGTCGCCGCCGAGCTCGACGCGGTCAACGCCGAGCGCCGCGACGTCGAGACCCGCATCCGCTTCGAGGCCGAGCGGCTGCTGGGCGAGCAGCCGCCGGGCGCCTTCGCGTACGTGCTGGCCTCCGACGGCTGGCACCCGGGCGTGATCGGCATCGTCGCCTCGCGGATCGCCGAGCGCCACCGCCGGCCCGCGGTCCTGATCGCGCTGGACGGCGCCGAGGGCACCGGCTCGGGCCGCTCGATCCCCGGCTTCGACCTGCTCGCCGGCCTGCGCGCGAGCTCTGACGAGCTCCTGCGCTACGGCGGCCATCGCGCCGCCGCGGGCCTGACGATCGCGCGCAACCGCGTCGAGGCCTTCCGCGAGGCGTTCGTCACCCACGCTGCCGCGACCCTGCGCCCCGAGGACCTCGTGCCCTCCGAGCGCATCGACGCCGTCGCGCCAGGCGACGCCCTGCGCCTCGACCTCGCCGAGGAGCTCGAGCGCCTCGCCCCCTTCGGCCAGGGCAACCCCGCCGTCTCGCTGCTCGTGCCCTCCGCGCTGCTCGACGACCCGAAGCCCATGGGCGAGGGCCGCCACGTGGCCTTCTCCCTCGCCGCCGGCGGCGCCCGCTCGCGCTGCGTCGCCTTCGGATCCGGAAGCCGCCTCCAGGCCGAGCCGGGAGAGCCGGTCGACGCCGCCGTACGCCTGGAGGCCAACCGGTTCAACGGCTCCGTCGAACCGAGGCTCGTACTGCGCCACATTCGCAAGGCACGTGGCGCCATTGCGGTCATCGGGGAGCCCGACTGGCACGAAGGCGTGCTGGCAGAGCTCGACCGCGACCTCGCTTGGCCGCCTTCGGCCGCCGCACCGCTCGGGCTCCGCGCGGTGCGAGACTGCACCAACTCAGGCATCGCCGGCCTCGTCGCCGACCTCGTGGGCACAGGGGAGCCCGTACTCGTCCTGGCCGCTCACGCGCCCCATCGAGCCGAAGCCCTGAAAGACCGCCTGGGAGGCTTCACCCTCGCCTCCTGGGCCGCGCTCGAGGACCGCCCCCGGCTCGCGGAGCCCTTCACCCACGTCGTCGCGCTCGACCCGCCCCTGCATGCGCACCTGCGCGAGCTGCTCGAACATCTGCCGGGCACCGGCTGGAGCCATCTAGCTTGGAGCGAGGCTGAGCTAGGCTTTGCCCGAAGCATCCATGAATGGGATTACGCCCTGCGCCCACCGCTCGCCTCCGTCTATCGCGCCCTTCGCGACGCTGGCGGCGGCGCGGGTGAGGCCTGCGACGCGATGCTCCGAGGCGACGCCGCCCAGCCGCGCTCCGCGGCGCTCGCGGGACGGCTGGTCCGGGTCCTGTGCGAGCTCGGGCTCGCGTCCTTCGACCGTGAGCGCCAGGTACTCACGGTTCGCGAGCCGGCCGAGCGCACCGCGCTCGAGCGCTCGCCGGCGTTCAGGGGCTACCAGCAGCGGCTCGAGGACGGTCTGACATACCTGACGATCCCCACACGAGCGGCAGCCTGAGCGACCGCGACCGCGACCGCGACCGCGACCCCGCCGGCGGCGTCGGCGTGGCCGCGCACCGCCCGGTCGACCTGACGCAGGGCCCCGGCCCGGGCGGCGCGCCCGTCCTCGAGGCTGATCTCACCAAGCTCGAGCGCGAGCTGCTCTCCGACCTCTTCGCGATCGTCGAGGAGCACGCCGACGAGGTCGCGCTGAAGGTCGACCGCCGGCGCGTCGAGCAGGCCTTCGTGTTCGCCTGCGAGCACCACGCAGACCAGCGCCGCGTCTCCGGCGAGGATTTCATCACGCACCCCGTCGGCGTGGCCAAGATCTGCGCGGGCATGCGCCTGGACACCGAGACCCTGTGTGCGGCGCTGCTACACGACACCGTCGAGGACACCACCGCCTCGCTCGCCGAGGTCCACGAGGCCTTCGGCGAGGAGGTCGCCGGCCTGGTCGACGGCGTGACCAAGCTGACCGGGATCACCTTCCAGTCGCGCGACGAGGCCCAGGCCGAGAACTACCGCAAGATGATGGTCGCGATGGCCACGGACATCCGGGTCATCCTCATCAAGCTCGCCGACCGCCTGCACAACATGCGCACGCTCGAGGCGATGCCCAAGCCGAAGCAGATCGACAAGGCCAAGGAGACCCTGGAGATCTACGCGCCGCTGGCGCACCGGCTCGGCATCCACGCGATCAAGTGGG
>JBBRYA010000097.1:0-7550 GCA_038238015.1 Solirubrobacterales bacterium | reverse complement strand
CCGGGTGCTCGACCTGATCTCGCGCCACTCGCTGATCCTCCACAGCTGCCGTTTCGTCGTGCTCGACGAGGCCGACGAAATGCTCGACCTCGGCTTCTTCGAGGACGTCGAGAAGATCCTCAGCCTGACCCCCGGCTCGCGCCAGACGGCGCTCTTCTCGGCCACGATCCCGCCGGAGGTCCGCGACCTCTCCGATCGCTACCTGCTCGACCCGGTGACGGTCAAGGTCAAGGCGGCGACGCTGACCATCGACACCGTCGAGCAGTTCTACGTCGAGGTCGGCGCGCGCGAGAAGAACGACATGCTCGCCCGCGTGCTCGAGTCCGAGCGCCCCGACCAGGCGATCGTCTTCGTGCGCACAAAGATCCGCTGCGACCAGCTCTACCGCACGCTGCGCGACCGCGGCATGAACGTCAAGGCCCTGCACGGCGACATGTCCCAGGGCTCGCGCGACGGCGTGATGCTCTCGTTCAAGAGCGGGCGCCTCCCGATCCTCGTGGCGACCGACGTCGCCGCCCGCGGCCTGGACATCTCCTCGGTCACCCACGTCATCAACTTCGACGTCCCCACCTCGCCCGACGTCTACGTGCACCGCATCGGCCGCACCGGCCGGGTCGGGCGCTCCGGTCGCGCGATCATGTTCGTGGAGCCGCGCCAGAAGCGCGAGCTCGAGGCGATCGAGAAGAACGCCAACACGCACATCGCGCCGTGGTCTGAAGGCGCGAAGGTCGCGCCCGCCCCCGCCGAGGAGCGCCCGCGCCGGCACTCAAAGCCGCACGACGACCCCGCGGTGGCGGCCACCAACGGCGATCGCGTGTTCGTCAAGCTGATCGCCTCCGGCGGCCGCGCCGCAGGGCTCGCCGAGGCCGACCTGATCCACGCGGTGAGCTCGGGCGCCGGCCTCGACGGCGAGGCCATCCGCAACGTCCGCGTGCTCGAGCGCTTCGCGCTGCTCGAGGTGCCCGAGGGCGACGCGCTGCGCGTGACCGGCGCCGTCAGCGGGACCGACGTGCGCGGCCACACCCTGAGACTCGAACCAGCAAGGAGCTGACGCCTGTGTCGGAGATGACCATGACCACCAACCATGGCCCGATCGTCTTCGAGATGTTCGACGACGACGCCCCGAAGACCGTGGAGAACTTCCAGAAGCTCGCCAAGGACGGCTACTACGACGGCCTGAGCTTCCACCGGATCATCAAGGACTTCATGATCCAGGGCGGCTGCCCGCAGGGCACCGGCACGGGCGGCCCGGGCTACGAGTTCGAGGACGAGATCAACGACCACAAGATCGTCCGCGGCGCGCTGGCCATGGCCAACGCCGGCCCGAACACCAACGGCTCGCAGTTCTTCATCGTCACCACCGGCGCCGCGCCGTGGCTCGACGGCAAGCACACCGTGTTCGGCGAGCTGAAGTCCGGGGAAGAGGTGGTCAACGCCCTTGAAGGGCTTCCCACCGACGGCCGCGACCGCCCGCGGGAGCCCGCCGTCATCGAGACGCTCGAAGTCACCAGCTAACCGAGGAGAGTTCATGGCCACGGCCGAGTCCCAGCACGCCACGGCAGTCGCCAACGGCGGCGGAGGCGACGGCCTCGCCGTCGAGAACCCCGCGACGGGCGAGATCGTCCGCACCGTCGAGATCGCCTCGGCCGACGACGTCAGGGCCATGGCGGCGCGCGCCCGCGCCGCGCAGCCGGCCTGGGAGGCGCTCGGGTTCGACGGGCGCGGGCGCGTGCTGCGGCGCGCGCAGAAGTGGACGCTCGACAACGCCGAGCGCATCGTGGAGACGATCGTCTCCGAGACCGGCAAGACCGTCGAGGACGCGCAGCTGACCGAGATCTCCTACGCCGCCAGCGCATTCGGGTTCTGGGCCAAGCACGCGCCCGAGTACCTCGGCGACGAGAAGGTGCGCTCGGCCAGCCCCTTCGTGGCGGGCCGCAAGCTGATCGTCCGCTACCGCCCGCTTGGGCTGATCGGCGTCATCGGGCCGTGGAACTACCCGCTCACCAACTCCTTCGGCGACTGCATCCCGGCGATGGCAGCCGGCAACGCGGTGATTCTCAAGCCCTCGGAGCTCACGCCGCTGACTTCGCTGCTGATGGCCGAGGGGATGGCCCAGTGCGGTCTCCCGGAGGGCGTCTTCCAGGTCGCCGTCGGCAAGGGCGAGACCGGCCAGGCGCTGATCGACGAGGTCGACATGGTCATGTTCACCGGCTCGACCGCCACGGGCAAGAAGGTCGCCGAGCAGGCGGCGAAGACGCTGACCCCCGTGTCGCTCGAGCTCGGCGGCAAGGACCCGATGATCGTGCTCGCCGACGCCGACATCGAGCGCGCCGCCAACGCCGCCGCGTTCTACTCGATGCAGAACGGCGGCCAGACCTGCATCTCGATCGAGCGCGCCTACGTCGAGGCGCCGGTGTACGACGAGTTCGTCAACAAGGTCTCCCAGAAGGTGCGAGCGCTACGCCAGGGCGTGCCGGGCGGAGCGGGCAGCGTGGAGGTCGGCGCGATCACCCAGCCCCAGCAGTACGACATCATCGCCCGCCACGTCGAGCAGGCGCGGGACGCCGGCGCCAGGGTGCTGGTCGGCGGCCACGGCCAGAACGAGAAGGGCCGCTTCTACGAGCCGACCGTGCTCGTCGACGTGGACCACTCGATGGCCGCCATGACCGAGGAGACCTTCGGCCCGACGCTGCCGATCATGAAGGTCGCCGACGCCGAGGAGGCGATCCGCCTCGCCAACGACTCGCCCTACGGGCTGGCCGCCTCGGTGTGGAGCAAGGACGTCGCGCGCGGCGAGCAGGTCGCCCGCCGGGTCGAGGCCGGCGCGGTATGCGTCAACGACGCGCAGATCAACTACCTCGCGCTCGAGCTGCCGATGGGCGGCTGGAAGGCCTCGGGCCTGGGCTCGCGCCACGGCGCGGGCGGGATCCGCAAGTACGCCCGCCAGCAGTCGCTGCTGATCACGCGCCTCGCGCCCAAGCGCGACATCCACATGTTCCCCTACAAGGCCCGCACGACGAAGCTGCTGGGCAAGGGCGTGAAGCTGCTCTACGGACGCGGCAAGCGCCCGTAGGGGCTACTTGCTCGCGATAGCGCTGGGCCTGGGCTCCTCGCTGTGCTGGGGGCTCGCCGACTTCTTCGGCGGCCTCCAGAGCCGGCGGCGGGCGCTGCTCGCCGTCCTGCTCGTCTCCCAGGTCGCGGCGCTCGTGCTGCTGGTGCCGCTCGCCGCGGCGGCGGGCGGCGTCTTCCCGGGCTGGAGCGCGGTGGGCTGGGCGGCGCTCGCCGGCACGGCCGGCACGTTCGCGCTGGCCGCGTTCTACCGCGGGCTGGCGATCGGGACCATGAGCGTCGTGGCCCCCGTGTCGGCGACCGGGGCGGCAGTGCCGGTGCTCGTGGGCCTCGCCCAGGGCGAGCGTCCGGGGGCGCTGCAGGTGGCGGGGATGGCGCTGGCGCTGGTCGGGATCGTGCTCGCCTCCCGCGAGCCCGGCGAGGCGGACGCCAAGCACGCCAGCCGCGCGGCGGTCGGCCTCGCGCTCGTCGCGGCGGCGGGCTTCGGGACGTTCTTCGTCGGGATCGACCGTGCCGCCGAGAGCGCGGCGGTGCTGTGGGTGATCGTCGTCTCGCGCTCGTGCGGGCTGCTGGTCATCGGCGCGGCGGCGCTGGTGCGGCGGCCCGGCCTGCCGCGCGACGGCCGCGCCTGGGGCGTGCTGCTGGCGATCGGCGCGCTCGACCTCGGCGCCAACGCGCTCTACGCCTACGCCACCACCAAGGGGCTGCTGAGCATCGTCGCGGTGCTCGGCTCGCTCTATCCGGTGGTCACCGTCGTGCTCGCCCGCTTCGTCCTGGCCGAGCGCGTCACGCGCCCCCAGGAGGCCGGCGTGCTCGCCACCCTGGCGGGCGTCGTGGCGATCAGCGCAGGCTGACCCCGAGCAGGCCCTCGAGCTCTGCGAGCGTGGCGGCCGCCTCGCCGCGGTGCAGCACCGTGGCCATGCCGAGCTCGAGCGCCGGCTTGAGGTTGCCGGGCAGGTCGTCGACGAACACGCAGCGCTCCGGCGCCAGGCCGAGGCGCTCGCTCGCGAGGGCGTAGATCTCGGGGTCGGGCTTGCGGATCCCCTCCTCGCCGGAGATCACGATCGCGTCGAAGAGCTCTCCGAAGCGCGAGCGGTCATAGCCCTGCTCGCCCCAGGAGTTCGAGACCAGGCCCGTGCGCACGCCCGCGCGTCGCGCGGCCGCCACGCCGTCGAGCATCGCCGCGTCGGGGCGCATCCCGCCGAACAGACGGCCGACCAGCCCTTCGTGGTCCTCGAGGCCGAGCAGCTCCGCGAAGCGCGGCTCGAAGTCCTCGACCTCCAGGTGGCCGAGCTCGAGTTCGAAGAGCAGCTCGCGGGCGCTCGGATCGGACATGAAGCGTTGCTTGACCGTCTCGGGGGCGAGGCCCTCGGCACGGCAGAAGGCCTCGAAGGAGGCGAAGACGTCGGTGGTCAGCACGCCCCCGAAGTCGACCAGCAGCCCGTCGCGGGTCATGCGTCCGCCGAGGCGACGCCCCACGCGCGCTCGGCGATGTCCGGGACGCCCTTGGCCAGCAGGTCGAAGAACGGGTCGTCGGTGGTGCCCGCCAGCCTGCGCTTGTAGGAGCCCTCGAGGAAGATCGCCGACTTCCACAGGGCCAGCGTCATGTACCAGCGCACGTCGCCCATCGAGCGGCCCGAGCCCTCCTGGTAGCGCTCGATCAGCCCCTCGCGGGTGGGGAAGCCGGCACCCCGGGTCACGCCGCCGAGCGCCGAGATCGGGTTCTCCTCGTCGCCCTGCTCGGCCCAGGTGGCGACCAGGTAGCCGACGTCGGCGAGCGGGTCGCCGATCGTGGCGAGCTCCCAGTCGAAGATCGCGATCAGCCGCGCCGGCGCCCCCGCGGCGAACATCGAGTTGCCGAGCCGGTAGTCGCCGTGCACGATCGTGGCCTCGCCGGAGTCGGGCGTGTGGTCGGCGAGCCAGCGCGTGACGCGGTCGAGCACCTCGATCTCGCGGGTCTTGTTGTGGTCCCAGAGCCCGCCGAAGCGCCGCAGCTGGCGTTCCAGGTAGCCGCTCGGCTTGCCGTAGCCCTCCAGGCCGCAGGCGCGCCAGTCCACGGCGTGGATCTCTACGAGCGCGTCGATCAGCTCCTCGCCGATGCGCCCGCGCTCGACCTCGGAGTCCAGCCCCTCGGGCACGCTGGAGGTGATCACGTCGCCCTCCATGCGCTCCATGACGTAGAACGGCGCGCCGATCACCCGCTCGTCGTCGCACGCCGCGAGTACCCGCGGGGTGCGCACGTCGGCGGTCTGGACCGCGCTGAGCAGGCGCGCCTCGCGCAGCACGTCGTGGGCCGAGGGCGGCAGCGGCCCGCGCGGGGGCCGGCGCAGGACGAACGCGTCCTCGCCGCGCCGGAGCAGGTAGGTGACGTTCGAGTGCCCCTCGCCGACCGTCTCGGCCTCGATCGGACCGGACCCGAGGCCCTGCTCGTCCAGGTAGGCCTCCAGCGGCCGCAGCACGAGCAGCGGCTCCTGCTCGAGCTCGGCCGCCTCCTCCGGGGTGTCGACGATGGCGCTCATCGGGCGCGAAAGCGTAGTCAGCTCACCCACTAAAGGCGAAACCCGAGGCATCCGGGCGCGTTCCGGGTACGTAACAACAAGAACAGCGCCTGCCGGCGTCCCCCCTTTCCGTGCCGGCCGCAGCTCTCCGCAGGGCCATTTCATGCTCCGTCTCCTGACCACACTCGTGATCGTGCTTCTCGCCGCCCCCGCGGCGGCGTCGGCCTCGAGCAACCAGAGCGTCACCTTCGAGGCGCCGCGCGAGCTGCTCGGGTCCGACGCCCAGCGCGACGGCTCGCTGGCCGAGATCAACGCCTTCGGCGTCGACCGCGTGCGCGCGCTGGTCTACTGGAAGGACATCGCCCCTGCCGCGGGGTCGCGCACGCGCCCCTCCTTCGACGCGGCCGATCCGGCCGCCTACCCCGCCGGGGCCTGGGATCGCCTCGACGGGCTGTTCCGCGCGGCGGGCGCGCGCGGCATCTCGGTCCAGCTGACCCTGACCGGCCCGGTCCCGCGCTGGGCGACGCGCAGCAAGCGCGACACCGTCACCGATCCGATCCCGTCCGAGTTCCAGGCCTTCGCCACCGCGGTCGGCCGCCGCTACGGCGACCGCGTCGGCGTCTGGTCGATCTGGAACGAGCCCAACCACCCGCAGTTCCTGCGCCCGCAGTTCACGGGCGGCCACGCCGCCTCGCCGATGCTCTACCGGCGCCTGTACCTGGCCGGCGCGGCCGGGCTGCGCGCGTCGGGCAACGGCGGCGACACGCTGCTGTTCGGGGAGACCGCGCCGCGCGGGACCCCGCGCGTGGTCGCTCCGCTGGCCTTCCTGCGCGGCGCGCTCTGCCTCGACCGCGGCTACCGGCGCAATCCTCGCTGCGGCATGGTCCCGATGAGCGGCTTCGCCCATCACGCCTACACGACCCGCGAAGGCCCGCGCTTCCGCCCGCCCGACCCCGACGACGTGACGATCGGCGTGCTCTCTCGCCTGACGCGCGCGCTCGATCGCGCCGGCCGCGCCGGGGCGATTCCCCGCGGGCTGGGCATCTACCTGACCGAGTTCGGGATCCAGAGCACGCCGGATCCGTTCGTCGGCGTCCCGCTCGCGCGCCAGGCCGAGTACCTCGCGACCGCGGAGCACATGGCCTACGTCAACCCGCGCGTGAAGTCCTTCTCGCAGTACCTGCTCCACGACGACCGCCCCCGGCCCGGCAGCCGCGCCGCGCGCTACAGCGGCTTCGAGTCGGGCCTGCGCCGCTCCGACGGCCGGCCCAAGCCCTCCTACGACGGCTTCCGCCTCCCGCTGGACGCGCAGGACTACGGGCGCTCGGACGTCCTCTGGGGGCGCGTACGGCCGCTGTCGGCGCGGACCACCGTGTCGATCCTGCACTCGCCGCGCAGCGGTGCGCCGTTCCGGGAGCTGCGCACGCTGCAGACCAACAGCCGCGGAGTGTTCGGCCTCAGGGCGACGCACCACAAGGGCCAGCGCTACCGCGTGCGCTGGACCGCGCCCGATGGCAAGACCTGGCTCGGCCCGCCGATCCGGGCCTACTGAACCTCCGCGGGGTTCGCTGCGTAACACGCGGCGTGAGGGGAGCGCTGCCGCTCGCGGTGCTGGCCGGGTGCCTCGGCATCGCCGTGCTGCCCGCGCTCGCCGCCGACGGCTCGGTCACGGTCAAGGACTTCTCGTTCGCTCCGAGCCAAGTCACCGTGCAGCCAGGGGAGAAGGTCACGTGGCGCGACATCGGCTCGAGCGCGAACCACAACGTGCACTTCGACGGCGATGGTCCGCTGATGGCACCGAGCACGACGTTCACCGTCGAGAAGATGTTCCCGGTGGCCGGCACGTTCCACTACCACTGCGACGTGCACCCCACGACGATGACGGGCACCGTGATCGTGGGCGACGGCGGACCGGCGCCAACCCCGACCCCCACCCCCCCCCCCACCCCCACCGCCACCACCCGCGCGACCGCCCCACCGGGT
>JBBRYA010000096.1:0-8508 GCA_038238015.1 Solirubrobacterales bacterium | reverse complement strand
CGGAAGCGCGCTCCGTAGAGGACGCTCGCGGACAGCTCCCGCACCACCAGGTCCTCGACCTCGTCCGGCTCCACGAGCACGAGCTCCGCGCCTGGCGGCTCGCCCGTGCCCGCATGGGCATCCGCGTCGGGGAGGTGCACGATTATCCCGTCGTCTGACCAGATCGCGTCGGACTCGAGGCCGAACCGCTCCCGGATGCGCGCCGAGAGGGCGAGCCCCCAGGCGGCGTGCACCCGCCCTCCGAAGGGGGAGAGCACGCACAGGCGCCAGTCGCCGATCTCGTCGCGGAAGCGCTCGATCACGATCGTCCGGTCGGACGGCACGACCCGCGTGGCCTCCCGCTGCTCGCGCAGGTAGCTCACGAGGTTGGTGGCGGCGCGCTGGTCGAGGTCGTAGTCCGCGACGAGCTCCGCGGGCTCGCGATCCACCGCCCAGCGCGAGAACTCGCCGATTGCCCGGCCCAGCTCGACCGGTCTGCCGACGCCGTCGCCTCGCCAGAAGGGAACCGCACCGGGGGCGCCCGAGCGAGTCGCCCTTCCAGAACGGCACCGCGCCCGGCACGCCCGGGGCGGGGGTGACGATGACGCGATCGCGCGTGATGTCCTCGATCCGCCAGGAGGTCGCTCCCAGCAGGAAGACCTGGCCCGGGCGCGCCTCGTAGACCATCTCCTCGTCGAGCTCGCCGACGCGGCGCCCGTCGGGCAGGTTGACCGAGAACAGGCCGCGATCGGGGATCGTCCCCGCGTTGGTGACCGCGAGCGCGCGCGAGCCCTTGCGCGCGCGGATCGTCCCCGCGACGCGGTCCCACACGATCCGCGGGCGCAGGTCGCCGAACTCCTCCGAGGGGTAGCGCCCGTCGAGCATGTCGAGCACGTTCTCGAGCTGCGCGCGCGAGAGCTCGGCGTAGGAGTAGGTGCGCTGGATGATCGCGTGCAGGGCGTCGACCTCGACGACGTCGGCCGATGCGGCCATCGCGACGACCTGCTGGGCGAGCACGTCGAGCGGGTTGCGCGGGACGACGGTGTGCTCGATGTCGCCGTCGCGCATGCGCCTGGCGACGACCGCGCACTCGAGCAGGTCGGCGCGGGACTTGGGGAAGATGCGGCCCTTGGAGGTCTCGCCCACGTTGTGGCCGGCGCGGCCGATGCGCTGCAGCCCGGCGGTCACCGACTTGGGCGACTCGACCTGGAGCACGAGGTCGACCGCGCCCATGTCGATCCCGAGCTCGAGCGAGGAGGTGGCGACCAGGCAGGGCAGTTCGCCGGCCTTCAGCTGGTCCTCGACGATCAGGCGCTCCTCGCGCGCGAGGGAGCCGTGGTGTGCGCGCGCGATGCTGCCGGTCTCGCCTGACGGCTCGCCATCGCCGTCGGCTGCTGCGAGCTCGTTGAGGCGCAGAGCGAGCCGCTCAGCGCCGCGGCGGTTGTTGACGAAGACGATCGTCGAGCGGTGCTCGCGCACGAGCGCCAGGATCTCGGGGTAGATCGCGGGCCAGATCGATTTGCGCGTGGCCTCGCCGCCCGCGAACGGGTCGAGCTCGACGCCGTCGCCCTGGTCGGGCTCGAGCATGCTCTCGACCGGCACGTGGATCTTCAGGTCCAGGGGCTTGCGCACGCCGGTGTCGACGACCGTGCAGGTGCGCTTCGGGCCGACGAGGAAGCGCCCGACCTCCTCCAGCGGGTTCTGCGTGGCGCTCAGGCCGATGCGCTGGACGTCGCGCTCCGCCTGCTCGGCGAGGCGCTCGAGCGTGAGCGCGAGGTGCGCGCCGCGCTTGGTCTGGGCGACGGCGTGGATCTCGTCGACGATCACCCACTCGGTGGAGCTGAAGATCTCGCGCGCCTGGCTGGTGAGCATCAGGTAGAGCGACTCCGGCGTGGTGATCAGCACGTCGGGCGGGTGCTTGATCATGTCGCGCCGCTCCTTCTGCGGCGTGTCGCCGGTGCGGATCGCGACGCTGATGTCGCCGCCGATCCCCCGCAGCGGCGCGCGCAGGTTCTTCTCGACGTCATAGGAGAGCGCCTTCAGCGGCGAGACGTAGACCAGGCGGGTGCCACGATCCTCCGGCGGGCTCGGGTCGGCGACGAGCCGATCGAGCGCCCACAGGAACGCGGCGAGCGTCTTGCCCGAGCCGGTGGGAGCCGAGATCAGCGTGTGCTCGCCGGTGGCGATCGCCGGCCACGCCTGGGCCTGTGCGGCGGTCGGCTCGGCGAAGGCGCGCTCGAACCACTCTCGGACCTGCGGGGTGAAGGCGGAGAGCGGCATGCCCTAGAGATTACGAGCCTGGGCGCCGGGCGGACCGCGGGGCGCAAAGATCCGAAACCTTCGCACCGGGCCGTAGTTTGAGTCGCATGCTCCGCTCCCTCTTGACGCTCGTCGCCGCGGCCCTGGCGTTCGCCGTCCCCGCCACCGCCCACGCCGCCGAGGGCTTCGTCGGTGTGACCGAGAACGGCAGCCTCGTGCGCTTCACGAGCAGGTCGCCGTACGCCCTGACCACGCCGAGGGCGCCGCGCGGGCTCGCGCCCGGGGAGCGGCTCGTCGCGCTCGGCAAGGGCTCGCGCGGGGTGGTCGGGGTCGGCTCGAGCGCACGGCTGTACGCCGTCGACCCCGTCAGCGCCAGGGTCAAGCCGATCGGCAGCCCGTTCGCCCAGGGCCTGCGCGGCTCGCGCTTCTCGCTGGCCGTGGCGCCCAAGAGCGACCGCGCGCGGCTGCTCTCCGACGTCGGCCAGGACCTCAAGATCGACCTCCTCACCGGCGCCACCGAGAACGGGCCGGGCCTGCGGCGCGAGCGCGACGGCGCGGCGGTGCGCCCGGCCGCCGACGCCACGCCAGACGGCGCGCTGGTGGGCGCGCAGCTCAACCCGGCCGTCCTGCTGCGCGAGCTGGCGAGCGGGACGACGACGATGGCCGAGCTCCGGCTCGAGACCCCCGACGGCTTCGGCCTGGGCGAGCCCGTGGGCTTCCAGCTCGGCGAGGACGGCCGCGGCTACGTGATCGCGGTGGCCGCCGACCGAAAGCGCGACCGCCAGTCGGCGCTGCTGATCGTCGACCCGTCGACCGGGGCCCCGGCCCCCCCGCGCGCGCTCGCGTTCCAGACCTTCGGGCGGCGCCTGGACACGTTCGCGGCGCTCGGCGCCGTCCCCGACGACCACACCCCCCCGCGGGTGCAGGTCAGCCTGCCGAAGGTGATCTCGGCGCGCGCCCTCGTCGGCAACCGGCTTCCCCTGCACGTGCGCTCCAGCGAGGCCGGGCAGGTCACCGCGTCGCTGCGGGTCGCGGGCGTGCGGGTGGGCTTCGGCTTCGCGACGCGCGACACTCCCGGCGTGTTCACGTTCGACGCCTTCCTGCTGGGCCGGCGCGACGCCGCCCGCGTCCGCCGCAGCGTCGGCAGGAGCGTGCAGATCATCGTGGGCGTCAACGACCTCAAGGGCAACCGGCGCAGCGTCGTTCGCAGCGCGCGGATCGGCCGGTGACGCGAACCCTGGCGATCGCCGTCGCCCTGCTGCTCTCCCTGCTCATGCTCCTCGTCCCCGCCCTTCCCGCCCACGCCGAGTCCTCGCGCCGGCTGTGCGCGCGGTCGGCCGTGCTGCGCGACTCGCCCGAGGGCTTCGTCATCGGCCGCCTGTACCGCCCCCAGCGGCTGCGCTACGTCCGCCGCAGCGCGAACCGGCGCTGGGCGCTGGTCAGGACCCGCACGGGCCTGGTGGGCTGGATCCCCTACGGGAGCCTCTGCCGTGCTTGACCTCAAGCGCTCCGGCGACGACGACCTGCAGCTCGTGGCGGCCTACCGCGCCGGCGACGACGCGGCGTTCACGCGGATCTTCGAGCGCCACCACGCCGCGCTGGAGCGCTACGCGCGCAAGGTGCTCTCGCGCTCCTCCGAGCACGCCGAGGACGTCGTCCAGGAGGCGATGCTGCGCGCGAGCCGGGCGCTGCGCCGCGACGACCGGCACATGGAGCTGCGCCCGTGGCTCTACCGGCTGGTGCGCAACTGCGCGCTGGACGAGCTGGCGCGCCTGCGCACCGACAGCGTTCCGCTCGACGACGCCGAGGACTGGGGAGTGCTGCGCGCCGCGGACGCGACCGAGCCCGAGGTGGCGATGGAGCGCAAGGACGATGTGCGCGACCTGCTCGGCGACCTCGCGGGGCTGCCGGCGCAGCAGCGCCACGCGCTCCTGCGCCGCGAGGTCGACGGCGTCTCGCACGCGGCGCTGGCCGGCGAGCTCGGCGTCACGCCGCAGGCGAGCAAGAACCTCGTGCACCGCGCGCGCACCAACCTGGTCAAGAAGCAGGACGCGCGCTCCTCCGACTGCCAGAGCGTGCGCCTCGACCTGCTGGAGGCCCACGACGAGGGCCGTCGCGCCTCGGCGGCCACCTATCGGCACCTCGCCGGCTGCGGAGACTGCCGCGCGTTCCGTGGCGGGCTGAAGGCGACGCGCCGCGCGGCCGCCATCCTCGTCCCCGCGCCGCTGCTGGTCGTGGCCTTCGGCCTGCTCACCGGCAAGGCCGCGGCGGCGACCGCGAAGGGCGCGATGGTCAAGACCGCCGCGACCGCCACCGCGGGGGTCGCGCTGACGGCGGGTGCGGTCGGCGTCGGCGTCGAGGTCTTCCGCGCCGGCGACCCCGCCCCGCAGGCCGCGCACAGCCGCGCCCTGCCCGCGGGCGGCGTGGCCAAGGGCGGCGCGCTGCCGGCGGGCACCGCGATCGTGCGCAGGACCGTACGGCTGCTCCCGGGTCGAGCGGGTGCGCTGACCGTCACGCTCCCGTGCCCGAGCGGGCTGCGCGTCGCCGACCTGATCGGGGCTCGCGGGGTGAGCGCGAGCTACGCGCCGCAGACGGTGGTCGGCGCGAGCACCGCCGCGCGCGTCGTGGTGGAGCCGCGCAGCGGCGGCGCCGGGACCGCGCAGGTCTCGATGCTCTGCAAGCGGCCGGGGGCGAGCGGGTCGATCGTCGCCGGCGGCGGCAACGCGCGCGCGGCGGCCGGCCGCGCCGCGCGCGTCGGGGTCCGCCGCGCCGATCTGCTCGAGCGCCCGGGCGGTGCGGCGGTTGGATCGGTGCGCCTCGGCCAGCCGGTGAGCGCGCTGGGAACCGCGAAGGACGGCTGGCAGAAGGTCACGACGGACACCGGCGCGACCGGCTGGCTGCGGGTCGACGTGCTGCGCTAGCCCGCGCGGGCGCGAGCTCAAACCCACCGAGTGTCGACTCAGTACGCCTCAGGCAGACGCAGTCGACACTCGGCACCTCGCGGGGGCCTGCTCACGCCACCTGCACGAGCGTCCCGCGCCGCGCGACGGCGACCACCGTGCCCCCGGCTGCGGCGGCGGCCGCGATCAGGAACGCGAGGCTCGAGCCCGAGGACTCGACGATCCCTCCTGCCAGGCCAGAGCCGAGGGCGATGCCGCCGACGAAGGCGGTGACCGGCCACGTGTAGGCCTCCGTCATCGCGCCCGCCGGGGCGACGGCCCCGACCAGCTCGTTGCGGCTCGCGAGCAGCGAGGCGATTGGCATCCCGGCCGGGATCACGAGCAGCGCCATGACGACCATGGAGGGCGCCGCCGCCAGCGGGAGCAGTGTGAGCGGGAGCAGGCCGGTGACGAGTATGTGGATGCGGTTGAGGCTGAGCGAGCCGCGCCGCGGCAGCGCGCCGTAGAGCAGCCCGCCGGCCGCGCTGCCGAGCGAGAAGACGGCGAGCAGCACCCCTGCCAGCTCGCGCGCGCCCTCCGCGTCGGCGAAGGCCGGGATGGCGACCTCGACCATCCCGATGCCCACTCCGGCCGGCAGCGACGTGAGCACGAGCGAGCGGACCCCGGGCGAGGCGAGCGCTCCGAGCCACCCGGCCTCGCGCGTGGCCTCGCGGTCGTGACGGAACGCGCGGGAGGGCTCGAGCGTCGTGAACACCGCCGTGCCCGTGATCACGCTGACCGCCGAGACGATCAGCGCGGCGGCCGGCGAGACGGCGGCCGCGATCACCGCCGTCAGCAGCGGCCCGGCGATGAAGATCACCTCGATCAGCACGGAATCCAGGGCGTAGGCGGCCTGGATCAGATGCGGCCGGTCGCGCAGCAGCGACGGCCACATCGAGCGCAGCACCGAGGAGGTGGGCGGGATCGCGAAGCCGGCGAGCGCCGAGCACGCGACGAGCGCCGCGGGCGGCGCTCCGAGCTCGGTCAGGCCGACGACCCCGCCGAGCGCCGCGGCGTGCACGACCGCGAGCGGGAGCAGCACGCGGCGCTGGCCGAAGCCGTCGACCAGGCGCCCCTGCACGGGCGCGCCGACCCCGGCCCCCGCCGCGAGCCCCCCGGCCACGATGCCCGCGATCGCGAAGGACCCGGTCTGCTCGCGCAGGTAAAGGATCAGCGCCAGCGCGTTGATGCCGATCGGAAAGCGCGCGAGCAGCGTCGCCGCGATCAGCGCGGCCACGTGGGGCGTGCGCAGGACCTCGCCGTAGCGCTTCAAGCGAGCGCCCGCTCGCGGGCGCGCTGCAGCACTGCGTCGAGCATGTCCGGCGTGAGCTTGCCGGTGAACGTGTTCTGCTGGCTGGGGTGAAAGCAGCCCAGCAGCCGCCCGTGCTCGGAGCCGTGGCCGAAGCGCGGCAGCGGGCGAGGCGGCGGGCCGCCCGCGAGCGCGGGCGTGCGGAACGCCGCGTCCCACGCGAACGCGCCGAGGCAGAGCACGACGCGCACGCGCGGCAGCAGCACGAGCTCGCGCTCCAGCCAGCGCCGGCAGGCCTCGCGCTCCTCGGGCAGCGGCCGGTTGGCGGGCGGCGCGCAGCGCACCGCGGCGGTGACGTAGCAGTCGCGCAGCGCGAGGCCGTCGTCGCTCGCGTGCGACCACGGCTGGTTGGCGAAGCCGGCGCGGTGCAGCCCGGCGAACAGGAAGTCGCCCGAGCGGTCGCCGGTGAAGATCCGCCCGGTGCGGTTGGCGCCGTGCGCGGCGGGGGCGAGCCCGAGGATCAGCACCCGCGCCTCCGGGTCCCCGAAGCCGGGGATCGGGCGTCCCCAGTAGTCCCAGTCGCGGAACGCGGCGCGCTTCTCGGTGGCGACGAGCTCGCGCCAGGCCACCAGCCGCGGGCAGGTGCGGCACTCCGAGACCTCTGCCGCGAGCGCGGCGAGGCCGCTCACGTCACGAGGCCGAGGATCAGTCGCTCGAGTACGGGCTCGAGCTCGCGCACGTCGGCCGGCTCGTGCGTGCGGATCTGCCGCGAGGCCAGCTCCACGATGGCGCCGACGATCGCGAAGGCGTCGTGCGGCGAGGCCAGGCGGGAGACCTGACCGGCCTCGGCCTCCTGGCGGTTGAGCTCGTCGATGTACTGCGCCACCCGAGCGAGCGCCTCGTCGCGGCGCTCGGTCGCGCGTGGGCCGGCGCCGATGATCTCGACCAGCAGCGTCTGCGCCTCGTCGGGGAAGACGGCGACGACCTCGAGGAAGGCGCGCACCGAGGCGCCGACGCGACCGCTCGGATCGTCGCCCTCGTGCTCGGCGGCCGCGGTGGCGAGCGCCGCGAGCAGCACGTCGACGGCGGCATCGAAGAGCCCGAGAATGCAGTCCTCCTTGTTGCCGAAGTGCTCGTAGAAGGTCGCCTTGGACATCCCAGCCTCGCGCGCGATCGCCTCCGCGGTGGCGTCGGCGTAGCCCGAGCGCGCGAACACGCTCGCGGCGGCGGCGAGCAGCCGCGCGCGCTGGCGGTCCTGACGCACCTCCAGCGGCGGGGCGTGGCGGCCGCGGGGGGCGGTGGAGGCGGGGTCGTGCATGCGCCCGATCCTAGAGGTCACTGGCTAGTCTCTCCGCCACGATGCGAACCGCCGCGCCCCTCCTCGCCCTCCTGCTCCTCGCCCTGCTCGCGGGCTGCAGCGCCCAGGGCTCGGGCTCGACGACGTTCAAGGGCGATGAGAAGGCGGTCGCGGGCGTGGTCTCTGACCTGCAGACCGCCGCCACGGGCCGCAAGGCCGACAAGATCTGCTCGGACCTGCTCACCCGCGCGCTCGCCAAGTCGCTGCAGGCGCCCGGCTCGGACTGCGTCCGCGAGGTCGACAAGTCGATCCGCGACGCCGACGACACCGAGCTCAAGGTGCTCGCGGTCACCGTCACCGGCGCCACCGCGCAGGCGCGCGTGAAGGGCCGCGTCGGCGGCCGCACCAGCGTCACCGTCCTCGGGCTCGCGCGCGAGGACGGCAAGTGGCGCGTGGCGAAGCTGCCGTAGCGGCTCAGCCGAGCGAGCGCCCGTACTGGCGCTCGTAGTAGGCGCGGTAGTCGCCGGAGCGGATCGGCTCCCACCACCACGCGTTCTCGCGGTACCAGGCGACCGTATGGGCGAGCCCGTCGCCGAAGCGCATGCGCGGCTCCCAGCCGAGCGCGCGGACCTTCTCGGAGGACAGCGAGTAGCGCCGGTCGTGGCCGGGCCGGTCGGTGACGTACTCGATCAGCTCTTGGCCGCAGCCGGTCAGCTCGACGATCCGCTGCACGACCTCGAGGTTCGCGCACTCGTCGGGGCGGCCCGCGTTGTAGACCTGGCCGG
>JBBRYA010000095.1:0-9226 GCA_038238015.1 Solirubrobacterales bacterium | reverse complement strand
GTCGCCGTGGCGACCTCGCGTACGAGCTGGGCGCCCTGGTTCTGGAAGACGTCCTCGACCTCGATCTCACGAGCGATGGTCACGCCGTCGTTCGTGATGGTGGGGGCGCCGAACTTCTTGTCGAGGACGACGTAGCGGCCGCGCGGGCCGAGCGTCACCTTGACGGCGTTGGCGACGGCGTCCACGCCGCCCTCGAGGGCCGTGCGGGCCTCGACGTCGTACTTGATCTCCTTGTGTGCCATGTGTGTGCTCTCTCGTTCCGGTTGAAGACTTAGCTCTGGACCTTGGCCAGCACGTCGGTCTCGCGCAGGACCAGCAGGTCCTCGCCGTCGACCTTGATCTCGGTGCCGCCGTACTTGGAGTACAGGACCTCGTCGCCTTCGCTCACGTCGAGCGGGACGCGCTTGCCGTTGTCGTCGAGCTTGCCGTCGCCGACGGCGAGGACCTTGCCCTTCTGGGGCTTCTCCTTGGCGGTGTCGGGAAGCACGAGGCCCGAAGCCGTCGTCTCCTCCTCCTCGACCGCCTTGACGATCAGGCGATCGCCCAAAGGCTTGAGATTCATGCGGTGACCTCCACTCGGTTCGCTTGGATTGGCACTCGTTGGGACAGAGTGCCAGCGCGCATAATATGAGAGTCAAGCCTCAAGTCAAGCTTGACACGAGCACTCTTTCGAGGAGAGTGCCAATGCGGGCGTGTTCTATCGCTTGCACGGATTGCTACAGGGACCGGCTCGCACTGCCGATATCCCAGCCACTCATGAGAGCCCTCAGCTTCCGAAGCAACGTGCTGTTCATCATCGCGGCGTGTGCCGGGCTGATCGCCTCGCTCGGCCGCGCGTGGTACGCGCCCGCCGCCGCGCCCACCGTTCAGCAGACCGGCATCGGCGACGTCAACGGCCCGATCGACGGCTTCTTCACGCATCTCCAGCGCGAGTTCACCTCGGCTGACGGCACCACGGGCTGGGTGGTCTTCGCCACGACCGACACGCTGCTGTGCGGCCTCGCCGCACTGGCGGTCGTCACGGCGCTGGCGACGATGTTCCCGAGCGCCGAGATGATCGCCCGCGAGCTGCTGCGCGCCGTCACGCTGGCGATGCTGGGTGTCGTCGTCGTGAAGCTTGCCCACATCCCGGACGCTCCGGCCCTCGCCGAGCGCCGTCAGGGCGCGTGGATCGCGCTCTTCGCCACGGGCATCGCCGCGAGCTCGGCGTTCACGCTCGCCAACGCGCCGATCCGGCGCAACCACGCGGGGCGAAGCCTTTACGACTCCCCGTCGACGCCCGCGCCCGCGCCGATCAGCACCATCAACTCAGCCGCGCCTCCCGGCTCACGCAGCGCTCGGTAGAGCGGGCTCAAGGCGAAGCCTTGCACCGAGCGGTCTCGCTACCCCTCGTGATCGGGCTCAAGGCGAAGCCTTGAACCGATCAGTTTTGCGCGCCGCCCACTCCGCGTAGGCGGTCCTGGAAGTCGGGCGGGTTCTCGACGATCTGGGAGAAGCGCACGACGGTGACGGTGTCCTCGAGCGAGACCGACTTGCCGTAGATCTGCTCGAGGAAGTGCACGAGCTCCTCAGTGCGGCGGAACTCGGGGTTGTCGTGCTCGATGTCGCGCGGGGAGAGGTCCTTCACCCGCTTGACCTCGATGGCGTCGATGACCGCGTGGAAGAGCTTCTCGCGCGGCGAGTACTGGTAGCCGACGGTCACGAGCACCAGCTGGTTCTTGCGGTACTTGTGCGACTTGTCGCCGAGCCGGATGGTGGCCGTCTTGCGGCCGCGCTTCATCTGGTCGGCGAAGACCGTCGAGTAGAAGTTGAGCACCTGCATCGCGCCGAGACCCTATCGGTCGAGGCCGAGCTTCGACAGCGCGCGCTCGGCCAGCTCGCGCTCGCCGGGATAGCTGAGCTCGGAGCGCGCAAGGTCGAGCGGGATCCACCGCGCCTCCTCGACCTCGTCGTCGTGATCGGCGGTGTCTCCCGAGCGGTAGTCGCAGAGGAAGTAGCGCACGGTCTTGAAGATGCTGCGGCCGCCGCGGCGGTACCAGTACTGGACCTCGCCGAGCTCGCCGCGGATCGCCGCCTCGACCCCCGTCTCCTCGCGCACCTCGCGCACCGCCGCCTGCTCGGCGCTCTCGCCGGCGTCTGCGCCGCCCTTGGGCAGGGTGCTGATCCTGTGCCGGCCCGCCGGGGTGATGACGAGCACCTCATCTCCCCGGACGACAAGGCCGCCGTAGGAGATCTCGCGCTCAGTAGACATAGCCGTGCAGCGCGCTCGGATCGTGCACGGTCAGTCGCCCGCGGCCCTGGGTGATCACCCCCGCCCGCTCGAGCACGGCGAGGAAGCGGCTCGCCGACTCGCGCGAGGAGCCTGCGAGCTGGGCGAGGTCGGCCTGCGTCGCGGTGACCAGCACGCCGCCCTCGCGCGCGCCCTCCGCGCGCGCCTGCTCCACGAGGCTGAGCAGCACGGCGGCGACGCGGCTCTGGACGGTCTGAAAGGACTGGCGGGCGAGCCGCTCGTTGGCCGCTCGCAGCCGCCGGCCGAGCGCGACCACGAGCTTCAAGGCGAGCTCGGGATGGGTGCGCAGCAGCCGCCGCATGTCCGAGCCGGGGACGGCGACCGTCTCGAGGTCGTCGGTCGCCTCGATGGTCGCCGAGCGGCGCTCGTCGTCGAACATCGCGAGCTCGCCGAAGATGTCCCCGGGGCCGAAGGTCGCCAGGGTGATCTGCCGGCCGTCCGGGTGCTCGCGCAGCGCGCGGGCATGGCCGGAGCCGATCACGTAACAGGTGTCCGAGTCGTCGCCCTCGCGGAAGACGACCTGATGGGCCGAGAAGAAGCGCGGCACGGCCACCTCGGCCACGCGCGCCAGGTCGGCCTCGCCGAGCTCCTCGAACACGGGAACCCGGCTCAGCAGCCCCGCGGTGTTCCTCGTCCCCGGCGCCATGTCCGGGCGACGAATACCACAGCCGGGTCAGACGGCGTCGAGGGCGCGCTCGCGCCGCCGCTGCGAGGCCCGGCGCGTGGCGACCCAGGCCAGCAGCGCGAGCAGGGCGGCGGGGAGCGCGATCGAGAGTGCGATCAGCAGCACCCCGGCGGTGACCTCGAGCACGCGCGCGGCGTCGTGCAGCGCGTCGGCCGGGGTCCACGAGCCGCCGCCCCCGCCGCCTGCGCCCACCGAGCGCTCGGCGACGAGCGAGACCGCGACGCGGGCGGTGCTCGCCCTCGCCTGGACCCGCTGCAGGTCGCGCTTGGCGGCGGCGATCTGGCCCGACACCAGACGCAGGCGCCGGCGGATGCTCGAGGTGGCATTCGGCGTGGCGGCGCGGGCGAGCTGGCGCAGCAGGCTGCGGCGCTCGGTCCGGGCGTCGGTCAGGCGGGCGCGCGCCGACACGGCAGTGGCGGTGATGTCCTGCGAGCTCTGGGTGCGCTCGCGCACCTTCGCCGCCCGCGACAGGCGGCTGAGCGCGTCCTGCAGCCGCGCCTCGGGCACGCGCAGCTCGAACTCGCCGCCGCTGCCCGAGGTCACGGTCGAGGACACGACGTAGCCGCCGACGTCGTCGGTCACGCGCAGGATCGCGGCGGCGGCCGAGTCGATCGCATCAGGGCGGGCAGCGAGGGTGAGCTGGGCCGAGCGCTCGACCGAACGACGCGCGCCTCGGGACGGTGCGCGGGACACCGGCGCGGGCAGAGGACCGGGCACAACGGGCGTGGAGGCGCTGCCGGACGGCGCGCTCGCGCGCGGGCCAGTCGAGGACCCGGTGCCCGCGCCCGTCCCGGAGCCGTCAGTCGCACGAGTCGGGAGCGCAATCGGCGTCTTTGCCTCGGGGCTGAGGGGCTCCACGTTCCCCCGCACCATAGGCAGCACGAACACCGCCACCGCCGCGGCCACGAGCGCGGTCACAGCGAGGCCGGGCAGGGCCAGGCCACGCAACCGCGGCCGCCTGGGCCCGCGCCGCACGGCCCGCGGGAACCCGCGCTGCACGCGCACGTCCAGCGAGCGGGCGAACGCCTCGGCGGGCTCGGGGCGGTACGCGCGCAGCGCGATGGCGAGCTCGCCGAGGTCGGCGAGGTCGGGCTCGACCGGCCGCCCGGCAAGGGCGTCGTCGAGGGCGGCGAGCTCGCGGGTGAGGGTGCTCTCAGTGCTCATCGATGGCCTTTCGCAGCGCCTGGACGGCGCGGTGCAGGAGGGTGCCGGCGTTGGAGACGCTGACGCCGAGGACGGCGGCCAGCTCGGCGTTGTCGAGACCGGCGTGGAACTTCAGGGCGATCAGCTCGCGCTCGCGCGGGCTCAGCGCCGCGAGGCCGCTGCGCAGGGCGGCGCGGCGCAGCGTCCGCTCGGCCTCGTCATCGGGGGCCGCGGCGTGCACGTCCTCCGGGTCGGCGGCCAGCGCGGCGCCGCGGCGCCTGCGCCGAAGCTCGTCCAGCGCGGCGTTGCGCGCGATCCCGAAGAGCCAGGCACGCTGGCTGCCGCGCGCGGGGCGGTAGCCGCCGCGCTTGCGGTAGGCGCGCTCGAAGGCGGAGGCGGTGACGTCCTCGGCGGCCGAGGCGTCGCGCAGCATCGTCGCCACGTAGGCGAACACGTCGTCGCGCGAGCTGCGGTAGAGCGTCTCGAAGTCGAGCGCCCCGGCGGTTGCAGGAGCGGCGGGAGGCGCGGTCAGCGTGCTGGTCACCTCCCTACTACGGCGTGGCCGGAGATCCATCACACGGATCTTCGCTGCGCAACCCGGGCGGGGCTAGGTTGTTCAAGCTAGAGATGCGACGAATCGTCCTCATCACCGCGCTGCTGATCGCCGCGACCGCTCCCGCCGCCGGCGCGGCGCAGCCGCAGGTCTGGGCGACGGTCAACGTGTGCGACACCGCCGCCCATCCCGACCAGATCGGCGTGCGGGGCTCGATGGGCGGGCTCGGCACGAGAGCGGGCATGTACATGCGCTTCCGGGTCCAGTACCGCGACCCCTCCGACGGCCGCTGGCGCTACGTCACGACGGCGGACTCGCGCTGGCGCCGGGCGGGCACCGCTCGCAACCGCGCGCTGGAATCGGGCTGGAGCTTCGAGCTGGCGGGAACGGGCCCGCAGATCGTCCGCGGCGTGGTGCGCTTCCAGTGGCGTCGCGGCGGCCGGGTGCTGCGCTCCAAGCGCCGCGTCACCGAGAGCGGGCACCGCTCGACGGCGGGGGCCGACCCGCGCGACTTCAGCGCCGCGACCTGCCGGATCACTCACTAGAGAACAGCCGCGGGTCGTTGGTGATGACCGCGTCGACGCCCATCGCCTCCAGCCGCCGGATGCGCGCGACGTCGTCGATCGTCCACGCGTAGAGATCGCCGCCCGCGCCGTGCACGGCGCGCAGGAGCGCGGGCGTCACCAGCGGGTCGTAGGCCATGACGGCGTCGATGCGGCCTTCGGCGATGTGCCCCGCGGCGGTTCGCGGGAGCCGCGCCCGATAGCTCGCGAGCGCGAGCAGCACGAGTGGCTTCCAGTACCAGCCCGCGTAGTCGCGGCGCACGCGCGGCACCGACCAGCCGAGGCGCAGCCCCGGCTCGAGCGCCCGGATCCGGCCCAGCGAGCCCATGAACTGGGAGGAGACGATCGTGCGCTCGACGAGCCCGCGCTCCTGCAGCGCCAGTACGACCCGCGGCTCGTAGCCGGGCAGCTTGAGGTCGACGTCGAGCTCGGTGGTCCCGAAGGTCTCGGAGGCGAGGTGGTCCAGGCCCTGCTCGAGCGTCATCGCCTGGTCGAGCGGGTGTCCGTAGTCGTGGGCGAGCAGCAGGGGGGTGGTCGCAAGCGCGTGCTGATCCTCTGGCAGCACGTCGAATTCGATCATGTCCACGCCGGCCTCCAGCGCGGCGTCGAAGGACGCCAGGGTGTTGCCCGGCGCGATCAGGTCGGCGCCCTTGTGACCCACCCGCCGCAGCGGGACGGTGCGCGTCACCGCTGACAACTCGGGCACCAGAACGTCGCTCGGTTGTCTTCCCACTGCGCCTTCTGACGAATCTTGGACGCCGCGCCGCAGCGCGGGCACGGCTGCCCGGCCTTGCCGTAGATGCGCCGGAAGCGCGTCTGGTTCCCGTCGAGCGCGGACTGCTGCATGCGCGGGCGCGCGGCATCGACGATCGCGACGGCCTCGGCGTCTGAGACCTTCCCGGCCGGCCTCCAGGGATCGATTCCCGCCTCGAAGCACGCTTCCACCTTCCACAGGTTGCCGATGCCGGCGATCGTGCGCTGATCGAGCACGGCATCGCCGATCGGGCGGGTGGGATCGTCCTGGCGCAGGCGCCGGAGGTAGCGGTCGTAGTCGAACTCGGGCGCGAGGATGTCGGGGCCGAGCGCGGCGAGGCGCTGGTCAAAGCGTGTGCGCCCGTCGGTCATCAGCTCGAGCACCGGGCCCCCGAACTGCACGACCGCATGATCGCCGCGGCGCAGGACGAGCCACGCGGCCCGCGACCACGCGCGCCCGGCGGGGAGCACCTTCCAGGAGCCCGTCATGCGCAGGTGCGAGTGGATGGTCAGCCCGCCGTCGAAGCGCAGGAACAGGTGCTTGCCGTGGGCGTCGACGGACCTCACGGCGCGGCCGCGCAGGCGCTCGGGCCAGCGGTCGCGGCCGAAGCGCGCGTGCGGGGTCTCCAGCGCGTCGGGAACGTGGCCCTCCAGCACAGGGCGGATGCGGCGGGCGGCGTAGTGGATCGTGTCGCCCTCAGGCACTGAGCGTCAACTTGCGCGGCCCGGCGCGGAATCCGAGCTCGATCAGCGCGTCCTCCCACTCCGAGCCGACGACCGGCTCGCCGTCGACGCGCTCGAGCGCCAGGCGTTTGATGCGCCCGCGGTGCACCGCGTCCACGAGCGCCGCGGTGGCGTCGCCGAGCCGCGGGTCATCGGCCGGTACGAGCACCTGCAGGCCCTTGCCGCCGCGCTCGACGTAGAGCACCGGCTCGGCGCCCGCGAGCACGACGTAGGCGCCGGGGTGGCGCGCCGGGCTGCGGCCGTCGCGCTGGGGCCAGCGCAGCACGCCACCGTAGGGCTGCGCCGGATCGGTGGCGGCGAGGACGAGCGGCGGGGCGCTGTCATCGTCGCGCTGTGCGCGCAGGCGCTCGACCGCGCCGGGCAGCGCGAACTGCGCGCCGCCGAGGCCCTCGATGAAGTAGCCGCGGCGGGCGACGCCGATCGTCTCCAACGCGACGAGCTGGTCATACAGCGAGGAGAAGCCGCCGGGGATCCCCTCGGCCAGGACCTGCTCGCGGGTGACGATCCCGTAGCGCTCGAGTAGGAGCTCGGCCTGCGAGCGCCGACGCAAGGACGGGTCCTCGGGGGTCAGGAACAGCGCCGAGGTCAGCGACCAGCGGCCCTGGATCTGCGGCTGGGAGCCGGCGCGGCGGGAGGAGAAGCGCCGGCGCCGCATGCGCTCGGCGCGTGCCTGCTGTCCCCAGGGGGCAGACAACCGGGGGGAGCGCAGCGGCGAGAACGCGTCGTTGGTGACCTCGCCCGCCCATGCGAGGTCCCACAGCGCCTCCTGGAGCTCCTCGCTGGGAATCCCCGCGACCTCGACGAGCAGGTCGGTGAAGAAGCGCGCCCCCCCGCGCAGCTGCTCGCGGATGGCCTCATGCGCGGGCTCCGACGGCGCTTCCTTCGGCGCCGGCGGCGGCCCGAGCAGCCGCACGTCGTCGCGGAAGTACAACGCGACCTTCCCGCCCCGGCGCCCGAGCGCCCCCGCCCCGATCCACACGAGCTCGCCGGCGGCGCACAGCTGGTCCATCCAGGAGGCCGAATACGCGCCCACGCGCCGCGGCAACACGTCGCGCTCCCACACCTCGGCGGGCAGCGCGAGCCCCTGCAACGCGATCAGCGTCTCGCGCAGGCGGTCGACCCCGGCGCCGGCGGGCGGGTGGCGGTCGACGCCCTGCCAGCTGGGCATGAAGCGCGCAAGCGCGCGCTGGTCGGCGGGCTCGATCTCCTTGCGCAGCGCGGCCAGCGAGGCGCGGCGAAGGCGCCGCAGCACCTCGGGGTCACACCACTCGCGCTGCGTGCCGCCGGGGCGCAGCTCGCCGCGCACGAGCTCGCCGGTGCGCTCGAGGCCCGCGAGCACGGGCGTGAAGTCGAGCCCGTAGCGCTCGCGCAGCGCGCCGCTCTCGAATGGCCCGCGCGTGCGCGCGAAGCGGCGCACGAGCCGCTCCATCGCGTCGGGGACGTCGGCGAGGAAGACCTCGGGCAGGCCGGAGGGCGGCACCGCCCCGAGCGCGTCGCGGAACAGCCCGGCGTCCTCGGCCGCGGCCCAGCGGCGCTCGCCACCGATCCGCAGCGAGATCGCGCGCCGCTCCCCGGCGAGCTGCTCGAGCCAGGCCTCGGCGTCGCTGCCCGGCGCCACCCGCAGCGCCGCCTCCGCGGTCGTGAGCTCGCCGACGCGGCGCAGCACGTCGTGCAGCGCGTCGACGGACTCCGCGCGCGTGCGCTCGGAGGTCCGCTGCAGGTCGGCCTCGACCTGCTCGAGCGCGTCGGGGTCGAGCAGCTCGCGCAGCTCCTCCTGGCCGAGCAGCTCACGCAACAGCTCGCGGTCGAGCGCGAGCGCGGCGGCCTTGCGCTCCGCGTTGGGCGTGTCGCCCTCGTACATGTACGTCGCCACGTAGTCGAAGAGCAGCGAGGAGGCGAACGGCGACGCGGTCTGCGTCTCGACCTCGACCACGCTGAGCTCGCGCGAGTGCAGCTTTCGCAGCAGGTCCTGCAGCGACGAAGACGTCGCGCAGGCACTCGCGGTAGGTCTCGAGCACGATCGGGAACTGCGCATAGCGCTTGGCGACCTCGAGCAGCGTCTGGGACTTCAGGCGCTGCTGCCACAGCGGCGTGCGCCGGCCGGGATAGGCGCGTGGGATCAGCAGCGCGCGGCCGGCGTTCTCGCGGAAGCGCGCGCCGAACAGCGCCGAGCCGCCGAGCTCGCCGACCACGATGTCCTCGATCTCGTCCGGATCGATCAGCACGAGCTCGGCGCCGGGCGGCTCGTCGGCGTCGGGCAGGTGGACGATGATCCCGTCGTCGGACCAGATGGCGTCTGACTCCAGGCCGTACTCGTCGCGGATGCGCGCGCTGAGCGCCAGACCCCAGGCGGCGTGCACGCGGCCGCCGTAGGGCGAGAGCACGCACAGGCGCCAGTCGCAGATCTCGTCGCGGTAGCGCTCGACGACGATCGTGCGGTCGCTGGGGATCACGCGCGTGGCGTCCTGCTGCTCGCGCAGGAACGAGAGCAGGTT
>JBBRYA010000094.1:0-9464 GCA_038238015.1 Solirubrobacterales bacterium | reverse complement strand
CGGCGTCTGTGACCGCCACCATCTTCGGGACGACCGGGGGCGGGGCAGTGCCATGGCCGGGTCGGACGAGCTTCGGATCCGGCGGCGCGTGGGTCTGCGAGCCGACCTCGCGCTCGAAGGCGCTCCCGCAGCCGGCGGCGCCGAGCGCGCACGCGCACACGAGGAGGGCGAGCGCGCTCATGAGCAGTACTGGTCGACCAGCGCCTGGGCCTGCCCGGCCACGGCGTCGTAGCGGTCCGGGAAGGCCGAGACCTGCACGTGCTGTGAGAGCTGGCCGGCGCTCATGTAGCTCTGGTTGCCGGCGATCGCGCGCGTGACGAACTGGGTCGCGGCCCATTCCGGGTTCATGCGCTCGGCCTCCGAGCCCCACGAGGCCCGCTGCTGGTAGACGCCGAGCGAGTCGCGGTCGCCGTAGGGGAGGTTCTGGACGCCGGATTCGACGATCGCGGTCTCGTAGGCGGCCAGGACGACCTTCGGCGGCGCGTTGTAGCGGCGCAGGACGTCGCAGATCGTGCGGGCGACGGCCGGGTTCGGGGTTCCCCCGAAGGTCGCTCCGCCGACGCCGAAGCCGCCGAGGGCCTGCGAGGCGGCGTCCCAGTCGATCAGCTTGACCTGCAGGGCGGTGTCGCCGAAGGGCCCGACCCCGCCGCTGCCGAAGCCGGCGCCGATCGTCCCGCCGCGGCCGGCGTCGATGTGCATGTGGTCGTAGTGCCCGGCGGCCCTCCAGATAGTGCTGAAGCCGAGCTTGCGCAGCGGCTCGACGAGCTTGTCGATGATGGCGCCCTCGTTGCCGCCGTAGTTGATGTCGATGGCGCCCATGTTGTTGCACTGGTAGTGCCAGGAGTTGGTGGTGTGGACGGGGTCCACGGTGTTCGCGAACGCGTTGTTCTCGCCCACCAGCGCGCCGTGGGACTCAAGGAAGCGGCCGAGCTTGACGACGTCGTTGGTGCTCGGGTCGCCGGTGCACTTGGGGGGATGGCCGATCGTCTTGCCGAACTGCTCCCAGTCGGCGTCGGAGATCTGCGGGTCGCCCGAGCCGGCCGCGCCGCTGACCGCACCTCCCCGCCCGTTGGGCAGCGAGGCGTACGTGGAGACGAGGCTCACGCGGCTGCGGGCCCGGGCTTCACCCTCGCGCAGGGCCACGGCCGGGTCGCGGAGCCTGCGGCCGGCCTCCTCGCCGAGCTGCTCGTCGCTCGAGGCCCACGCCTTGATGTCGGTGCCGTCGACCTCCAAGCCGGTGAGGTGCGCGCCGTTACGGTGCGCGTAGTCGGCGGCGTCCGCACGGATTGATGCCACGTCGATGACCAGGCGCTTTTGCATGAGCTGGTTTCTGAGGTTCTTGGCTCCGGCCAGGGCGGCGGCGTCCGCGGCGGTCTGGGCGGAGGACCGCAAGACCGCGGCGTGCCCGGCCTGGAAAGCGGTAAATCCAGTGGTGAGCGTCGCCAGCAGCAGCATCACCAGCAGGGGTGTGATCTGTCCAGTCTCGCCGCGGCGCGCCATCGTACGGGCAACATAGGCACGGACGGGCGTCTGTGCATGGGACCTAGGCCCCATCTTGGTCCTGGGACCGGACCCGGGCCGTTCCCAAAGCGCAGATCCGGGCATAAGGTGCTCGCCGTGAACCCTCGCCAGCGTCGCGCCGTCCTGCTGCTCGTCCTCTCCGTGGTCGGCCTGGTCGTGGTCTTCGTCCTGATCACGTCCTACGTCGCCGACGTGCGCAAGGAGGTCGACCCCAAGGTCCAGGTCCTGGCGCTCACCCGCGACGCCACGCCGTATCGGTCGATCACCGACGACATGGTCCGCTTCGTGTCGATCCCCGAGCGCTACGCCCCGCCGACGGCGCTGCGCGACCGCGCGCAGCTGATCGACGGGGTCGCGGCCTCGACGCTGACCCGCGGCTCGATCCTCCAGCAGGGCATGCTCACGCCTCCGCCGTCGCTCGAGACCGGCCAGCGCGAGTCGGCGATCCTCGTCGACGCCAGCTCGGGCGTCGCCGGCAAGATCAATCCCGGCTCGGTCGTGGACATCATCGCGACCTACGATGCCGACGCAAACGGCGGCACCGACAGCGGCGCCAAGCCCAGCGCGGACGTGGTGGTGCCGGCGGCCAAGATCATCGAGGTCGGGACGGTCCGCACCAAAGGTGCCGGGGGCGCCGACCAGGGCCAGGACCCCCAGCAGGTCGTCCCGGTCACCTTCGCGCTGTCGCCGAAGGACTCGCTCAGGGTCAGCTACGCGCAGACCAACGCCGCCGACGTGCGCCTGGCGCTGCGCCGCCCGGGCGACGTCACCCCACTCAAACCCAGCGAAGAGCGCTTCCAGCGCAGGGCGACCAAGTGAGGCGCCTGCTGCTCGCGATCGCCGACGCCGACGTCGCCGCGAGCGCGGCGGTCCTGGCCTCCGAGGGCGACGACCTCGAGGTCGTCGCGTCCGTGGACGAGCCCGACGAGGTCGCCCGCGCGCTGCGCCGCCACGACGTCGACGTCGTCGTCCTGCACGACGCGCTCGGGACCACGCCCGTCCTCACCCTCGCCCGCGAGATCGCCGGCAACTTCCCGGAGGTCGGCCTGGTGCTGATCGCCAACGAGGACTCCTCGGAGCTCCTGCGGGCGGCGATGCAGGCGGGACTGCGCGACGTCGTGCAGCTGCCGCTCACGCTCGAGCAGCTCGAGGCCGGCGTGCGCGCGGCGGCCCAGTGGTCGCAGACCGTGCGCGAGCGCGTGTCCGGCGAGGAGAGCGCGGCCTCCGGCCTCGGCGGCCAGCTGATCGTCGTCGCCGGGTCAAAGGGCGGCGTCGGGACCACGACCGTCGCCGTGCAGCTCGCGCTCGCCGCGACCCGCGCCGGCCCCGGCCGCCCGGTCTGCCTGGTGGACTTCGACCTGCAGACGGGCGACCTGCGCGCGATGCTCGACACGCCGCCGCGGCGCTCGGTCGCCGACCTCGTTGACGTGGCGGCGGAGATCACGGTGCGCCACCTGCAGGAGACGCTCTACAGCCACCGCGCCGGCGTGCGCCTGCTGCTGTCGCCCGAGGAGGGCTGGCGCGGCGAGGACGTCACCGCCGAGGCGGCGCGCAACGTCCTCGACGCCGTCCGCTCGCGCCACGCGCTGACCGTGGTCGACGTCGGGTCGAGCCTGTCCGACGCGGGCGTCGCCGCCGTCGAGGCCGCCACCACGCTGATCATCGTCACGACGCCGGACATCCTCGCGCTGCGCGGCGTGCGCCGGCTCAAGGCGCTGCTCTCCAGCGTGCAGGCGCGCGAGGGCGAGGACGCCATGGTGCTGCTCAACCGGACCTCGCGACGCCTCGAGGTCCAGCCCGACGTGGCGCGCCGCGTCGTCGGCGGGGTGGTGGCGCAGACGACGATCCCGGCCGACTTCTCCGCCTTCGAGCCCGTCGTGAACACGGGGCAGCCGGACCGGCTGACCGACCAGAAGATCATCACCGCCTACGACCAGCTCGCGGCCGAGCTCGACGTCATGCCGATCGAAGAGGACGAGCTCAACGGCTCGCGCGGCGGCCTGCTCGCCCGGCTCACCGGCGAGCGCGGCCAGTCCACCGTCGAGGCGCTGGGGGTGATGCCGATCGTCATCTTGATCTTTTTGGCGATGTGGCAGATCGGGCTGGCCGGCTTCACCTACATCCTGGCCGGCCACGCCGCCCGCGAGGGCGCCCGCGAGCTCGCCACCAAGCCCGACGACACGCCGAAGGACGACCCGCCCTATGCCCAGACCGCGCGCGAGGACCTCCCGAGCGCGTGGCGCGGCGGTGCCGCCGTGACCCGTCCGGACTCGGTGACGGTGATGGTCAAGCTCGACATCCCGCTCGTGATGCCCGGCTTTGACTCGCCGATCTCCGTGTCCTCGAGCGCGGCCACCTCCGTCGAGGACCAGCCCGTGCCCGACCAGCAGCTGCCGCCCAAGCCGGGCGCGACGCCCGACCCGGAGACGGGAAGTTGATCCGGCGCCTGCATCGCGACGAGTCCGGCCAGGCCGCGACGGAGCTGGCGGGGATGCTGATCTACCTGGTGCTGGCGGCCCTCGCCATCTGGCAGGTCATGCTCGTGGCGTGGTCGATGACCGAGGCCTCCAACGCCGCGCGCACCGGCAGCCGCATCGTCGGTCGCGGCGGCGACCCCGAGCGCGCCGCGACGGACGCCCTGACCTCGGCGTTGCGCGACGGCAGCCAGGTGGACGTGCGCAACGACCAGGTCACGGTGCACGTGCGCGTCCCGATCATCTTCCCCGGCTTCTCCGTCGGCCAGTTCACCATCACGCGCCAGGCGGAGCTTCCTTCCTGATGGGCCTCAAGGACCGCATCACCTCCAACGGGAGCGCGGCACAGACCGACGGCGACGGCGTCACGTACTACCGCCGCCGCCTGCTGGAGGAGATCAACCTCTCAGAGATCGCAGAGCTCTCCGAGGCGCAGCGTCGCGCGCGGCTTGAGCGCGTCGTCGGGCGCATGGTCTCGCGCGAGGGGCCGGTGCTCTCAAACGCGGAGCGCACCCGCCTGATCCGGCGCGTGATCGACGAGGCGATCGGGCTCGGCGTGCTCGAGCCGCTGCTCGCCGACGAGTCCGTCACGGAGATCATGGTCAACGGCACCGACGAGGTCTACGTCGAGCGCGACGGCCGCATCCAGCGCGCCGACGTGCGGTTCTCCGACGAGGCCCAGCTGTATCAGACGATCGACCGCATCGTCTCCCAGATCAACCGCCGCGTGGACGAGGCCTCCCCGATGGTCGACGCGCGCCTGCCCACCGGCGAGCGCGTCAACGTGATCATCCCGCCGCTGGCGCTGCGCGGCCCGACGATGACCATCCGCCGCTTCCCGCGGCTGTTCACGATCGCCGAGTTGATCGGCCTCGGCTCCTTCGACCGCGCGCTCGGCGACCTGATGACGGCGTGCGTGAAGGCGCGGCTGAACATCGTGATCTCCGGCGGCACCGGCGCGGGCAAGACGACGCTGCTCAACGCGCTCTCGGCGGCGGTGCCCCACGGCGAGCGCGTCATCACGGTCGAGGACTCCGCCGAGCTGCGCCTGCAGCAGCCGCACGTCGTGACGCTCGAGGCGCGACCCGCCAACGTCGAGGGCAAGGGCCAGGTCACCATCCGCGACCTCGTGCGCAACTCGCTGCGCATGCGGCCCGACCGCATCATCGTCGGCGAGGTCCGCGGCCCCGAGACGCTCGACATGCTTCAGGCGCTCAACACCGGCCACGAGGGCTCACTGGTCACCGTGCACGCCAACTCGTGTGACGACGCCCTGCACCGCATCGCCACGCTGGCGACGATGAGCGAGCTGCAGATCCCCTACGAGGCGCTGTCGGACCAGATCAACTCCGCCATCCACGTGATCGTGCAGATCGATCGCTTCGCCGACGGCGGCCGCCGCATCTCGGAGGTCGCCGCCGTCGCGTCCGCGCGCCGCGAGCCGTTCCGCCTGGCCACGATCGCCCAGTTCGAGGTGGACCCGATCGGCCCCGAGCGCCGCGTCACGGGCACGATGCGCCACTTCGAGCCGCCGCCGTGGATGACGCGGCACTTCATGTTGCGGGGCGAGGCCCTGCCGGCCGCGTTCGCGTCCAGGGCAGACGACGTGGCGCAGGAACGGGCCGCGGTGTGAGAGAGGACCAGAAGGCGCTCGCGATCCTCGCCGGGGCGCTGCTCGTGGCCTTCGTGGGGATCCTGGTGCTCGTGACGGGCTCCGCCCGCCGCGCCGAGCTGGTGGTCCGCGGCGGCGAGGACCTCGGCGAGCCGAGCCTGCGGCGCGTGCTGGAGTTCATCGACCTGCGGCTGCGGCGCGGGCGGCCGGGCCGGCGGCTGCACGAGTGGCTGCGCGCGTGCGGCGCTCCGCTGGCGACGGCGGACTTCGTCGGAATCGTGGTCGCCGTCGCCGTGGTCGTGGCGCTGCTGGGGATGCTGGTCGTCCCGCCCGCCGCCGCCGGCATCATCGGCGTCGCGGGGACGCTCGCGGGGGCCCGGTCGTGGGGCGAGCGCCTGCGCGGACAGCGCAGCGAGGCCTTCATCCAGCAGCTTCCCGAGCTCGCCCGCACGCTGTCGAACGCCTCGGCGGCGGGCCTCTCGATGATTGGCGCCGTGCAGCTGACGGCCCGGGAGCTCGCTGATCCCGCCGGCACCGAGATGCGGGCCGTCGTCCAGGAGCTGCGCCTCGGGCGCGGCCTCGACGACGCGCTGGAGGGCCTGCAGAAGCGGCTGCCGTCGCGCGAGTCCGCCGTGCTGGTGACCACGCTCACGATCCAGCAGCGCGCCGGTGGAGACACGGTGCGGGCGCTGCAGGAGCTCTCCGAGACGCTCGACGCGCGCAAGGACCTGCGCCGCGAGGTCCGCACGCTGCTCGCCGGCACCGTGTACACCGCCTACCTGGTCGCGGGCATCGGCTTCGGCACGATCTTTTTGCTCAACGTCCTCTCGCCGGGTGTCCTGCGCCAGATGTTCAACTCCGTCATCGGCCTGATCGCGCTCGCCGTGGCCGGGATCCTGTGGGGGATCGCCTTCGTCTTGATCCGCCAGACGACGCGGGTGGACATGTGAGCCCCTCGGGCCTGAACCCCGGCGTCTACGGGCTGCTCGGCGCGGCGTGCTTCGCGATCGCGCTGATCGCCATCGGAGGCATGCGCGCCGAGGGCTTTGTCCCGCTGCACGACGAGGGTGCCGCGGACGCGGCCCGGCCGAAGGGCCTCGCCGGCCTGATCGAGCGCCTCGCTCTGTGGTTCGGCCCGCGCCTGACCGCCGCGCTGAGCGTCGGGCGCCGCGAGTCGATCGATCGCCGCCTGGACTACGCCGGGCGCCCCGGGCAGCTGACCGTGCAGGGCTACGTCGGCCGGCAGGCGGCCTACGTCGTCCTCGGCGTGGTGGGCGGCGGCTTCTTCGCCCTGCTCGGCTCGGGCTGGTTCTTCACGGTCGTCGGCGCCGTGATGGGCTGGGGTCTGCCGGAGGTCACGCTCTCGCGCACCGGGCGCCTGCGCCAGGAGCGCATCGACCGCGACCTGCCGGACTTCCTCGACATCCTCGCGGTCACGGTGCGCGCCGGCCTCGGCTACCGGCTCGCGCTCGAGCGCGTCGCGCACTCGCTCGGTGGCCCGGTGGGCGAGGAGATGATCACGGCCCTGCGCCAGATGGGCCTCGGCAAGCAGCGCCGCGAGGCCTTCGAGGGGCTGCGCGACCGCAACAAGTCCGAGCCGCTGAAGAGCTTCGTCGGCGCCCAGATGCAGGCGGAGGAGCTCGGCGTGCCGCTCGCCGACGCGCTCAACGACATCGCCATCGACATGCGCCGCCTCGCCCATCAGGCGGCCCGCCGCCGCGCGCAGCGTGCCGCCCCGCGCGTGAGCCTGATCACAACGACGCTGATCGTCCCAGGCTCGATGATCCTGCTGCTCATCTCCCTGCTGCTCGGGTCCGGCGTGCTGGACAGCGGGCTGCTCGGGTAGACAGCGGGCTGAGATGGACTGGAAGAAGCTCCGCGAGGGGGGCGGCGGCGAGGCGGCCGGCTGGATCGAGCAGGCGGTCAAGCTCGTCATCGCCCTGCGCGCGACCGCCCTGCTGCTCACCGTGCTGTACGACCCGGGCCTCAAGCACGCCGCGGTGCTGTTCGTCGCGCTGCTGATCGCCGCGGCGGCCTCGCTCGTCCCGCTGCGCACCTGGGACCGCATCGGGCCGACGCTCGTCCGCCACCCGCTGTGGCTGGGCGGCGAGATCGTCCTCAGCGCGCTGATCCTCGTCCTCACCGGCGTCGAGAGCCCGTTCTTCACCTACACGCTGGGCACGGCCGCGCTCGCCGGCCTGCTCTACGGTCCGCCCGGAGCGCTCCTGTTCTCGCCGATGCTGATCGGGGTGTACTTCTGGGTGGTCGACGTTCGCTCGAGCGTCGAGACGCTGCCGCCCTCCTTCCAGCTGCACGTCGGGCTGCCGGGGCTCTATCTGATCGCGGGGGCCTCCGGGGCGGTCGGGCGCATCCTGCTGGACCGCATCAGCGCGGCCGAGCTCGAGCTGGGCCATCAGCAGGAGACGGCGGCGGCCGAGCGCGAGCGCGGGCGCCTGGCGCGCGACATGCACGACTCGCTGGCCAAGACCGTTCATGGGATCGGCTTCTCCGCGCTCGCGCTCTCGCGTCGCATCGAGCGCGACCCGCAGGCGGCGGCCACCGATGCCCGCCTCCTGGCCGAGGACGCCCAGCACGCGGCCCAGCAGGCCCGTGACCTGATCGCCGGCCTGCGCGCCCAGCAGGAGTCCGACCGCTCGCCCGGCGCGGCGCTGCGCGCCGAGGTGGCGGCGTGGGAGGCGGACTCGGGCATCGACGTCAAGCTGTCCGCTGCCGACCTCGACGAGCTCGCCCCTGTGGCCGCGCGCGAGCTGCGCTGGATCCTCAAGGAGGCGCTGCGCAACGTCACGCGCCACGCGCCGCAGACGACGACGGTCAAGGTCCGCGTGCGCCGCCTCGGCGGGCGCGTCGTGCTGTCGGTCGCCGACGACGGCCCCGGCTTCGATATGCCGGAGGACCTGGGACTGCTGTCGGCCGACCGGCACTACGGCCTGGTCGGCATGCGCGAGCGCGCGCGGGTCGCCGGCGGCGAGCTGATGGTCGAGTCGGCCCCCGGAGAGGGCTGCACCGTCTCGGCCTGGGTCCCCTCGGCCGGGCCTGAGACACCGGTCGCGGCGCCGCCTGCCGCCGAGGCCTCCCGTACGGTCTCGGGCTTCCAATGGCAGTGATCAGGGTCCTCCTCGTCGACGACAACGCGATCGTCCGCCGCGGCCTGGCGAGTCTGCTCGCCGACGCCGACGGCATCGAGGTCGTGGGGGAGGCCGGTGACGGGCGCGCGGCGATCGCGGTGGCCGCCGAGCTCAAGCCCGACGTCGTGTGCCTCGACGTGCGCATGCCGATCATGGACGGCGTGGCCGCCGCCGGCCCGCTGGCGGAGCGCTCGCGCGTGCTCATGATGAGCTACTCCGAGGACGAGCACCTCGTCACGGGCGCGATCCGCGCCGGCGCGTCGGGCTACCTCGTGCACGGGCGCTTCGACCCCGAGGAGCTCGAGCAGCGCATCCGCTCCGTCGCGTCGGGCGAGATGGTCCTCAGCCCCTCGGTCACCCCCGCGGTCTTCGACGCCCTGCGGCGCGCGCCGGGACCGGCGAACGACGCGAACGCGACCGGTTTGGGATCGCTGACCTCCCGCGAGCGCGAGGTGCTCAACCTGCTCGCCCGCGGCCTCGCGAACCGCGACATCGCCGGCGAGCTGGTGATCACGCACAAGACGGTCAAGAACCACCTGTCCCGCATTTACGAGAAGATCGGCGTGAGCTCGCGGGCCGAGGCGATCGCGCTCTGGCTCGGCGTCTCCCCGCAGTAGCGGGACCCGCTTTTGCACTGGGGGTCCCAAGGAGGTTTAGGCCCCCCGGCCCAGGCCCAGGTTGAGCCCCCGGCCTCTTTTGGAAGGCCCCTGG
>JBBRYA010000093.1:0-9709 GCA_038238015.1 Solirubrobacterales bacterium | reverse complement strand
GAGACCGTCGCGCGGGCGGTTGCGCGGCACGCAGACGACGGCGCGGTCCTCGGCACCGACCTTGTCGGTGATCGTCTCGAGCAGCTTGGCGCCGCCGAGCGTCTCGTTGGCGACGACGAGGATCGTCTTCATGGCGCGGGCTCCGTGACGTCACCGCGGGGCTCCTGCCCGGCGGTCGCCTGCGCACCCGCGGGCTGTGGGACGTCGGCCGGGCGCGCGGGGCCGAAGATGCCGTGGACGGCGCCGGGCACGCCGTACTCGTAAGGTCCGCCGACGACCGTCGGCACCGCGTCGAAGTTGAAGATCGGCGGCGGCGAGGACACCTGCCACTCGAGCGTCAGCGCCTTCCACGGGTTGGCCACGGCGCGTGGACCGCCGCGCCAGGACGCGACGATGTTGTAGAGGAAGATCAGCGAGCTCAGGCCGAGCCCGAACGACGCGATCGAGATCGCCAGGTTCCAGCCCGCGTACTGGTCGGCATAGTCGGCGACGCGGCGCGGCATGCCCTGCACGCCGATCAGGTGCATCGGCGCGAAGGTCAGGTTGAAGCCGACGAAGGTCAGCCAGAAGTGGATCCGGCCGAGTGTCTCGGAGTACATCCGGCCGGTCATCTTCGGGAACCAGTAGTAGACGCCCGCGAAGATCGTGAACACCGATCCGCCGAACAGCACGTAGTGGATGTGCGCGACGATGAAGTAGGTGTCCGACACGTGGATGGTCACGGGGATCATGGCGAGCATCACCCCCGAGATCCCGCCGAGCACGAACATGGTCAGGAAGCCCAGCGCGAACAGCATCGGCGTGTCTATGTGCAACACGCCTCGCCACAGCGTGGCCAGCCAGGAGAAGATCTTGATCCCGGTGGGGACGGCGATGATCGCGGTGGTCACCATCATCGGCACCCGGATCCAGCTCTGCATGCCCGAGACGAACATGTGGTGCGCCCACACGGTGAAGCCGAGCAGCACGATCGCCAGCAGCGAGAAGGCCATCATGCGGTAGCCGAAGATCGGCTTTCGCGACTTGACCGAGAGGATCTCCGACACGATCCCGAAGCCCGGCAGCATCATGATGTAGACCGCCGGGTGCGAGTAGAAACAGAAGACGTGCTGGTACATCAGCACGTCACCGCCCCGCTCCGGCACGAAGAGGTTGAAGCCCAGCGCGTAGTCGAGCAGAACGAAGAACTGCGAGGCGGCGACGAACGGTGTGGCGATGACGACCAGCAGCGAGGTCGAGAAGTTCGCCCACACGAGCAGCGGCATGCGCCAGAAGCTCATGCCCGGCGCGCGCATCGTGATGATCGTCACGAGGAAGTTCAGCGCCGTGGCGATCGAGGAGGCGCCGGCGAACTGCACGCCGATGGTGAAGAACATCTGCCCGATCGGCACGTCGGTCGAGAGCGGTGCGTAGGCCGTCCAGCCGGTCGCGAACGAGCCGCCGGGGGCCAGGAAGGACGCGGTCATCATCAGGCCGCCGAGCGGTAGCATCCAGAACGACAGCGCGTTCAGGCGCGGGAAGGCCATGTCCGGCGCGCCGATCATCAGCGGCAGCACGTAGTTGGCCAGGCCCGCGAAGACCGGGATGATGAACAGGAAGATCATCAGCGCGGCGTGGACGCTGAAGAGCCCGTTGTAGGTGTTGGCGTCGACGAACTGCGACCCCGGCGCGGCCAGCTCGGCGCGGATCAGCATCGCGAGCAGCCCGCCGACGAGCATGAAGAAGAACGACGTGACCACGTACTGGATCCCGATCACCTTGTGATCGGTGTTGACCCGGAAGTAGTCGCGCCAGGACTGCGCGCCGTGGCTGGAGTGGTCCTCCGGTCGCGTCGGCCTGCCCGACGCCCAGTAGAACCAGTAGTCGAAGGCGCCGAGGCCGACGAGGAAGAACAGCGGCATCGCGATCAGCGCCACGATCGTCACGGCCGCGGCGTCGAGCACGTGCCAGCCGTAGGCGGCGCGGACGGCGGAGACGATCGCGAACGCGAAGAGCGCGCCCAGCAGGGTGAAGAGCCCCGCGCGCGTCAGTCCCGGCCCTCGCAGTCTGGCGGTCATCGAATTCCCATCCTCGTCACTTGGTGGCGACCTTCACAAGGTAATCGGTCAGGCCCTTGATCTCCTCGGGCTGCAGGGTCTGGCCGTAGTTGGGCGGCATGATGCCGTCCTGGTAGCCCTTCTCGACGAACGCCGACGGGTTGGTGATCGAGGTCTGGATGAACTTCGCGTCCTTGCCCTTGAGGACCTTGCCGAGGTCAGGGCCGATGGTCGCGGTCGCCTTGGCGTCGGCCAGCGTGTGGCAGGAGCTGCACTTGGGCTCGACGCTGGTGAACAGCGCCTTGCCGTCGGCCGGTGGCGCGGACGCCGTGGCGCCCCCGCCGGCCGCGGCGCCGCCGCCGCCCTGGGCCTTGGCCTTCTTGTCGGCCAGCCACTTGTCGAACTGGGCGGGCGCGACGACGTGCGCGGTCTGGCGCATCACCGCGTGCCCGAGGCCGCAGAGCTCGGCGCAGACGACCGGGAAGCTGCCCTGCAGGGTCGGCGTCAGCCGGAAGGAGGTGGTGATCCCCGGCACCGCGTCGATCTTCTGGCGGAAGGCCGGCACCCAGAAGTCGTGCAGGACGTCCTTGGACTGGATCGCGAAGCGCACGCCCTTGCCCACCGGCAGGTAGAGCTGGTTGGAGACGATCTCCTTCCCGCCGGGGTTGGGGTAGTAGAAGGTCCAGGTGAACTGCTCGCCGACCACGCGCACCCGCATCTCCTTGCCGGCGCTGCCCTTGGCCGTCTCGATGTCGCGCAGGACGACGTAGGCGTAGGAGCACAGCGCGACCAGGATGATCGCGGGGATCGCGGTCCAGACGACCTCGAGGCGCGTGTTGCCGTGGATCGGCGGCCCGTCGAGGAGCTCCTCGCCCGGGCGCACGCGAAAGAACCAGACGCTGTAGAGCACGATCGTCATGACCAGCACGAAGATCGGCACCGAGACGATCACGAGGACGTCCCACAGCGTGTCGATGGACTTGGCCTCCGCCGAGGCCTGGACGGGGAACCAGTTGATAAGCAGGCCGAGCGCGATCCCGGCGGCCGAGGCGAGCGCCCCGATCACCACCATGCGGGCGAGGTGTGCCCGGCTGATCCCGCTCTGCGCCCTCATCGACGCGGCATCCTAAGGGAGAGCAGCGACGGAGGGGCCCCCGCCGCGCGGGAGCCGCGGTGCGTCAGGCGGCCTGGTGCTGCGGGTAGTAGCCGGTCCCGTTGCTCGAAGGGCGGCCGTCGGCGCGAAACGCGGAGGGCGCCATGCCCTGGTAGCGCCGGAAGGCCTTCGCGAACTGGGCGGGCTGGCGGTACCCGACGCGGTGCGCCACCTCCCTGACGGTCAGCGCCCGCGCGGCGAGCATGTCCGCCGCGTTGCGCATGCGCACGCGCGTGAGATGCTCGCGGAACGTGGTGTTGCCGATCTCGGCGTAGGCGCGCTGGAGCTGGCGGCGCGAGGAGGCCACGCGGCGGGCGATGTCGTCGAGGGACAGGTCCGTGGAGAAGTCCTCCTCCACGATGGCGACGGCGTCCTCGAACAGGCTGGTCCGGTGGCGAATGGTTGCTTGTCGTTGAATGGGCACACCGGCGTTACGTTTGCGGCGCCGCGGCCGGATGACCCCCGTGGTCTCGACGCTGACACCTGGCGCGTCAGCGCTCAAGCCCCTAGGGCACGTAACGAACCGCGACCACGAGCGCGTCGTCGGTGCCGCGCGCGTGGGAGGCGAAGATGCGGTCGGCGAGCGCCTGCGCCCCGAGCCCGGGCAGCATGGAGCTGCCGAAGTCCGCGGCGATGCCGTCCGTGGCGAGCACGACGGTGTCGCCGGGCCCGAGCTCGGCATCGACGAGCCGGACGGCGGGGAGGCCCCAGCCGAGTACGCCGCCGAACAGCATGGGGGAGTCGTCTGAGTCCCCGCGGCTGCGCCCGGCGCGCATGAGCCGGCCCTCCACGTTGCCGACGCCCGTCCACGCGAGCCGGCCCGATTCGACGTCGAACCAGGCGAGGGTGGCCACCACGCCGCGGGTCTTGCGCAGCTGGCGGTGGCAGTGCTCGAGCAGCATCTTCGCGGGCTTGGGCGGATGGCCGCGCAGCGCGTCCGAGGCGGCCGCGGCCGCGTCGGCCGCGGCGTCGCCGTGCCCGAGCCCGTCGATCGCCGCGACCAGCGCCCCGCCTTCGTAGGGGACATAGACCGCGAGGTCACCCGAGCGGCTCTCGCCCTCCAGCGGCGCTCCCGCCTCGCCGCGCTCCAGGGCGTCCGGCCAGCCCTCGGGGTCAGACACGGTGGCTTCGCAGGGCGGGGCGAATCGGCGCGCGAGCCCACTTGATCAGCTTGACCGTCGTCCCCTCCCCCGCGGCGCTCTGGACGTCGAACTCGTCGACCAGCCGGCGCGCGCCCGGGAGGCCCAGGCCGAGCCCGCCCCCGGTGGTGTAGCCGTCCTGCATCGCGAGGTCGAGGTCCTCGATGCCAGGGCCGTTGTCTTGCGCGACGACCTCCACGCCCATCCGGCCGTCGCGGTCCTGGATGACGCGCAGGCGCACCTCGCCGCGGGTGGCGTAGTGGGTGATGTTGCGGGCCACCTCGGAGATCGCGGTGGCCAGCAGGGTCTGGTCGGTGCTGCTCAGGTCCAGGCCTGCCGCCAGCTCGCGGGCGCGCTGGCGTGCGGTGACGACGTCGGCATCGGAGTCGATCGCGATCCGCTCCTCATCCGCCACCGGCGAGTGGCTCCTTGAGCTGGGTGCTCAGCAGGGCGAGGCCCTCCTCGAGATCGAGCGCGGTCTGCACGTCCTCGAACTGCATCCCGAGCTGGACCATCGCGAAGGCGACCTCGGGCTGGATGCCGACGATCACCGTTTCGGCCCCTCGCAACCGGGTCATGTGCGCGATGCCGCGCAGCGAGCGCGAGACGAAGGAGTCCATGACGTCCAGCGAGGTGACGTCGACGATGATCCCCCGCGAGCGGTGGCGGGTGACCTGCGCCATGACGTCCTCGCGCAGCTGCAGGACGTCGGTGTCGGTGAGCGCGGTCTGGATCGAGGCGATCAGCACCGGGCCCTGCTTGAGGATCGGGACCGCCAAGGCGGGTGCCTACCGGCCCTCTGGCGCCAGGTAGTCGCCCTGGGTGACCTCGTAGCCCAGCAGGCGCTCGGCCTCCTCGATGCCGCCCTGCAGGTCGCCCACGGCGTTGACCTTGGAGAGGTCGACGCCGAGCGTGACGAGCGTTTGGGCGATGTCGGAGGACAGGCCGGTGATGATCACGCTGGCGCCCATCAGCCGCGAGGCCTCGACCGTCTGCACGAGGTGGTTGGCCACCGTCGAGTCGATGGTCGGGACGCCCGTGATGTCGATCACGACGACCTTCGCGCGGTTGTCGCGGATCCCGCGCAGGAGCTGCTCTGTGAGCTGGCGCGCGCGCTGGCCGTCGAGGACGCCGATGATCGGCAGGATCAGCAGCCGCTCGCGGACCTGGAGCACCGGCGTGGAGAGCTCGCGGATCGCCTCCTGCTGCTGGCGGATGACGCGCTCGCGCTCACCGACGAAGTTGCCGGCGACGATGTTGGAGATCCGGTTGGCGGCCGGCTCGTAGGCGTCGAGCACCCGGTTGAGCAGCTCGAAGTCCGACTGGTACTTCTTGAACAGCGAGCGCGCGAGCACGTCGCGCAGCAGCAGCACGATGCCCACGACCTCGTCGACCTCGACCCCGCGCGGGATGATGCGCTCGGAGAGGTTGCGCGCGTAGTCCTGCAGCGCCTCGACCGAGCCGGTCTCCAGCACCTCGACGTAGTTGTCGTAGACCGAGGTGGCCTCGGAGAAGATCTCCTCCTGGCTCAGCGCCGTCAGCAGCGCCGCCTCGCCGATCCGCCGGGCCCACTCCTCGCGCAGCTGCGTCCGGTTGGCGCGCAGGTGGGCGACCAGCTCGCGCAGTAGCGCGCTGGCGTCGCCGTGGCCGTCGGGGTGGGCGGGGTGGGCGGGCTCGGGTGTGCTGTCAGCCATCGGTCTCCTTGGTCACTCGGCGGCGGGAAGAATGACAGCCTCGCCGACCGGCACGGGCTCCGGGCCGAGAACGAGGATCGCGACGTCGTCGCGCAGCCGGCCCTGGGATGCCTCCAGCACCGCCTGCTCGACGCGCTCGGCGATCTGGTCGGGCGCGAGCCCGCCGCAGGTGGCCAGCAGCGCGGCCAGCTGATCGGAGCCGAAGATCTCGCGGCGGTCGCGCCGCACCTCGGTGACGCCGTCGGTGTAGAACACGATCACGTCGCCGTTGTCGAGCTCGATCACGACGTCGGCGAGCAGCGGGTCGGCGTCGGAGCCCAGCAGCGTGCCCAGCCGCCCGACCTCCTCGACGGTGCCGTCTCGGTGGAGCACCATCGGCAGCGGGTGCCCGCCGCAGGCCAGCTCGAGGCGCACGTGCCCGGGCACGACCTGCATGTACGCGTAGGCGACGGTGCAGAAGCGCCCGTCGCCGAGTTGCTCGCGGAGCTCCTTGTGCAACAGGCTCAGCACGCCGCTGGGACGGTGCTCGTAGGTCGCCGCGGCGCGCAGCGTGTGGCGGGCCAGCGCGGTGGCCGCCGCGGCCTCGGGGCCCTTGCCCTGGATGTCGCCGATCAGCGCCGCCCAGCCGCCGTCGCGCGCCCGGTAGAGGTCGTAGAAGTCCCCGCCGAGCTCGACCCCCTCGCCGGCGGGGTGGAAGCGCACGGCGGCGGCCAGCCCCGGCACCTCGGGCAGCTCGCCGGGGCGCAGCGAGCGCTGCAGCGTGCGCGCGATCGTGCGCTCACGGCCGTAGAGGCGGGCGTTGGCGATCGCCACCGAGCTCAGCTGGCCGAGCTGGGTGAGGATCGCGTCCTCGCGCGGGGAGAAGACGCGCCCGGGGACGTCGACCACCTCGAGGGCCCCGAGGTCCTGCCCGTGGGCGCGCAGCGTGACGCTCAGCCGCGCCGGGTTGGCCTCCCCGTCGCTCAGGCCCGGGGGCGAGGTCGCGCTCAGCGGCGGGCGCCGCGGCTCGGTGTGCATGATCGCGACCGACGCGCGGCGGGCGCCGATCACCTCGCGGGCGGCGTCGGCGGTCAGCTGGAGGATCTCCTCGGCGCTCAGCGTCGAGTTGATGGCCACGGAGGCGTCAGCGAGCGCGCGCAGCTGCTCGACGTGCTCGTGCTCGATGCGCGCGGTCTGCTGCACCTCGTGGTAGCCGCGTGCGGCGATCTCGAAGGTCGAGAGGGCCTCGCGCAGGAACTCGGCAGCGGCGCGGATGACCTTGTCGTGGCGGTCGGTCGAGGCCCGTGCGAGCGCCACCTGGAGCGCCTGGTGATGGGCCTCGGTCAGATCGATCGCGCCGAGTTGCTCGACCACGGCCTTGCGCCCGAGGTCGTAGGCGGCGCCGAGCCCGCTCTCGCCGCCCTCGGCGAGGTGTGCGGCGAACGCTTCTCCGTAGCGGACCGCCAGCGAGTTGGCGCCGCTCTCGGTGATCGCGTCCACGCGCTCCTCTGAGTTCTCCACGCTCACGACGGCGCAGAGCCTATTCGCGCAGCGGCGGTTGGGCTAGGCGCAACCGCCTCGCGGGTCAGTGGGAGCCGCCGCCGTGCTCCAGCGGCAGCTGGCCGATGTCGCGCGCGCTGTCACGGACCCAGCGGATCAGCGTGAAGAGGAACAGCAGCCCGCCGACGACGAGCAGCCCCGACCAGATCGTCAGGCCCAGCAGCGCGATCACCACGCCGAGGGCGTTGAAGATGGGCACGAGGCTGGGCTCGGGAAGGTGCAGCTCCTCGCCCGCCGGCGGGGCGTCTGGCTCCAGCCCGGCCATCAGGGGGCGGTGTAGACGAGCGCCGCGACGAACGTCATCCCGAACATGAAGAGCATGATCGCCCCGGCCACGAAGCCGGTGCGGAGGTTGCGGCGCGCGAGTCGGCGGTCCATGGCGAGATCCTACAGCCGCGCGTCGGCCACCATCGCGCAGAACAGCAACGCGAGGTAGAGCAGGGAGAACAGGTAGGTGCGCAGGGCGCTGCGCCGGTCGGCGGAGCGTTGCAGGCGCACCGAGTGCAGCAGGAAGCCGCCGCCCAGCGCCACCGCCGCCGCCGCGTAGAGCGCGCCGAAGAAGCCGAAGAGCACCGGTAGCAGCGTCAGCGCCACCAGCAGGCAGGTGTAGAGGACGATCTGGCGCCGCGTCTCGGCCTCGCCGTGGACGACCGGCATCATCGGCACCCCGACGCGCGCGTACTCGTCCTTCATCAGCAGCGACAGCGCCCAGAAGTGCGGAGGCGTCCAGTAGAAGACGATCGCGAACAGGTACAGGGCGGTCGGGTCGAGCGAGCCCGTGACCGCGGTCCAGCCGACGAGCGGCGGGACGGCCCCGGCGGCCCCACCGATCACGATGTTTTGGGGCGTCGAGCGCTTCAGCCACATCGTGTAGACGAACACGTAGCCGAGGAAGCCGCACAGCGCCAGCGAGGCGCTGAGGACGTTGACCGCGAGCGAGAGCTCGGCGAAGGAGAGCGCCCCCAGCAGCACGCCGAAGGTGAGCGCCGCGCGCGGAGACACGCGTCCGGAGGGCACCGGCCGCTTCGCGGTGCGGGCCATCTGCGCGTCGATGTCGCGGTCGTAGAAGTGGTTGACCGCGCCGGCCCCGCCCGCCGACAGCGACCCGCCGAGGCAGGTCAGCGCGACGAGCTCCAGCGAGGGATCGCCCGCCACGTACATCGTCGTGATCGTCGTCAGCAGCAGCAGTGACTGCACCCGTGGCTTGGTCAGCGTGACGTAGTCGGCGACCACCTGGCGCACGCCGGAGGCGGCCCACGCGGACTGACGGGTGACCTGTGAGGCCTCCATGCCGGGCGCCCCCTAGCGCCCCGACTGCGGGCGGCCGGCCTCGAAGCGCTGGCGCACCCCCGTCTCCTGCTCGATCTGCCTGCGGATGTCCTTCATCGGCTCGACCGAGCGCACGCGCGGGACCGCGTCGAAGTTGTTCTCCGGCGGCGGCGAGGAGGTGAACCACTCGAGCGTGTTGGCCTTCCACGGGTCCGGCCCGGCGATCGCGCCGACCTTCAGCGAGCGCACGACGTTGATGACGGTCAGCAGGACGCCGATCGCGAGCACGAACGAGCCGACCGTGGAGATCAGGTTGTACGCCGTCCACGAGGTGTCGTAGTACTCGTAGATGCGGCGCGGCATCCCGCTCAGGCCGGCCGAGTGCTGGACCAGGAAGGTGAGGTTGAAGCCGACGAGGATGGTCCAGAAGGACGCCTTGCCCAGCGGCTCGGAGAGCATCCGGCCCGACATCTTGGGAAACCAGTAGTAGATCCCGGAGAAGATCCCGAACACAGACCCGCCGAAGAGCACGTAGTGCAGATGGGCGACCACGAAGTAGGTGTCGGTGAGCTGCCAGTCGATCGGGAAGACGGCCAGGAAGATCCCCGAGATCCCGCCGATCAAGAACACGCCGATCAGCCCGACGGCGAACAGCAGCGCCGTGCGGTACTCGATCGTGCCGCGCCACAGCGTGGCCAGCCAGTTGAAGATCTTCACGCCGGTCGGCACCGCGATCAGGAAGCTCGAGAGCATGAAGAAGGCCAGCACCACCGTCGACATCGGGGTCGCGAACATGTGGTGCGCCCACACCAGCATCCCCAGGAAGGCGATGCCGGCGGTGGCGGCCGCGATCGCCTTGTAGCCGAAGATCGGCTTGCG
>JBBRYA010000092.1:0-10095 GCA_038238015.1 Solirubrobacterales bacterium | reverse complement strand
GCTGTTGCCGGCGCGGACGCTGATCGTCTTCTTGCGGGCGAAGTCGCGGACGGAGACGACGCCGCGGATGACGCGGGTGAGCGTTCCGTCGCAGCGCTCCTCGGTCAGCCAGATCGTGCCGCGGACGGTCGCCGCGCTCTGGCGCCCGGTGGTGCGGAAGCGCCCCTTGCCGTTGCCGAACAGCCGCGCCACGACCTTCTTCTTCGGGCGCGCCGCGGCCGCCGAGCCGGTGACGGCCACCCGCGCGGAGGCGCCGCAGACGCGCGGGAAGCTCGCGCTCTTGAGGATCAGGTCGGTGACCGGCTTCTTGGCCTTCTTCTGGCGGACCTGGAAGATGCCGTCGAAGAACTCCGCACGCTGCGTACGCGCGCGGTCCTTGACCTTGGCCGCGGTCGAGGTCAAGGCCAGGCGGCCCCGGACGGTGTCGATGATCGTCCCCACGGGCAGCACCTCGGCGCCCTTCAGCGCGACGAAGCCCTTCGGGGCCTGCGTGGCCTGGGCCGCGCCGGCGGCGGCCCTCGAGGTGGCCCCAGGACGGCGCACGAAGACCTCGCCGCTGACGACCTCCGCGATCACCGTCTTGGCCAGCGCCGGCCCCTTGGAGGCGTCCGAGGCGTCGCACGCGTCGCCGATCCCGTCGGCGTCCCGGTCGGCCTGGTCGGGGTTGGAGACGCCTGGGCAGTTGTCCTTGGTGTCCGGGACCAGGTCGCGGTCGCCGTCGACGCCCGGCGGGAGGCCCGTGGGACGGTTGTCGACCGGATCGCACGCGTCGCCGATCCCGTCGGCGTCGCGGTCGGCCTGGTCGGGGTTGGCGACGCTCGCGCAGTTGTCCTTCGTGTCGATCACCCCGTCGCCGTCGCTGTCGCGGTTGGGATCGACCGGGGGCCCGAGGACGGTGAAGCTGCGCGGATCGCTGATGCCCTCGTTGCCGGCGGCGTCGAGCTGACGGGCGCGGGCGGTGTAGGTGCCGGGGGGCAGGGGGGAGGCGCCGTCGACCGCCCAGGTGGAAGGTCCGCTGCCGGTCACGTTCGTCCGCGTGGCGGTGAGGCTCTGCGCCGGCGCCGCCTCGGGGATCACCGGGCCGGCGTACACCTCGACGGTGACCGTCGGCGAGTCGCCGGGCTCGTTGCCCGCGTCGCCGCCGTAGGCCGGCGTGGTGTCGGCGGTCTGGCTGCCCTGGGCCGGTGCGGTCAGCGTGACGGTGGGGGGCGGGTCGACCGCGACGCCGGTCGGCGAGAACGCGGTGAGGAACGAGCGCCGCACCGATCCGCCGGCCGGGAGGCCGATGCCGGTCCAGCCCAGCGCCGCGCCGTTGTCCTGCGTGATCGTGCACTCGCAGGAGTTCGGCAGCGGTGCCCCGCTGCCCTGCAGGATCCCGTCCAGGACGACTGAGTACCCCGCCTCGCGGTAGCTGCTTCCCCGGTCGATCGGCACGAAGCCCTCGATCCTGGCCGCGGGCGTGTTGTTCGCGTTCTTCGAGCAGTAGATCCCGCCGGTGGACGCGTCGAAGAAGCCGAAGCCGTCGTCGGTGCCCTGCAGGTAGCAGTCCCCGTACTGATAGAGGCCGATCGTGTCGGGCGCCCCGCGGCTGCTGATTCGGAGGTCGGTCCGGTAGAAGTCCTGGCCGACGACGTAGCGGACGTCGGCGGTCAGCAGCGGCGCCGTGCTCGCCGAACACTCCAGGGAGTCTCCGACGCAGACGGTGGTGGTCACCCTGAGCGGGTCCACCGAGCTCCCCGAACCGGTCACGCCCGACTGGCTCACCGGGATGAAGCCGCCGCCGAAGCGGAAGAGCTGCCCGCCGCGCGCGACCAGCGGGCCGCAATCGCCCTGCGCGCTGGACGGGCCATAGAACTCAAAGGAGGTGTCGTTGACGTACTTGGCGTTGCACTGGAGCGTCGGACTGACCTCGATCTGGAACACCGGGCCGTTGGAGCTGATCGTCACCGCCTGGCCGGCCGCCGGCACGAGCAGCGTGGCGAGCAGGGCGGCGGCGACGACGGCGACGCGACCGGGGAACCTCAAGGCTGTGCGATTCATCCTGATCCTCTATCCCACGGCGATGATCGATGTTGCGCTCTGGAGGCCACGAACCTAGCTCGCAGGTGCGAGCGTGTCCACTCTGCGCCCCACCGCCGCTCAGGCGCCGTCCCCGGGCTCCACCTCGCGCAGCCGTCCGTTCTCCACCTCGTAGACGAAGCCGCGGATCGAGCCCTTGCGCAGGATGAACGGGCTGGCCTGCAGCTTGGCGATCGAGTCGCGCACGTCCTGCTCGAGGTCGCCGAAGCCACCGGCGCTCCACCGCGGTCGCTCACCCGCGACGTTCTCCATCCGCTCACCGAACTCCTGGCGGCTGAAGGACATCATTCCGCAGCGGGTGTGGTGGACGAGCATGATCTCCTCGGTGCCCATCAGGTGCTGGGAGATCGCGAGCGAGCGGATCGCGTCGTCGGTGACGATGCCGCCCGCGTTGCGGATCACGTGCACGTCGCCCTCGTGCAGCCCGAGGCTGCGGCTCATGTCCAGCCGGGCGTCCATGCACGCGAGCACCGCCACGCGCAGTCGGGGCGGTGCCGCGAGGTCGCCGCGGGCGAAGTCCCGCGCGTACGCCCGGTTGTGCTCGAGCAGATCGTCGGTCGCGCTCACCATCGGCCTTTCGTTCGGAGAGGATTCGCTTGCGCCGCCGGGGCGCCCGCGGTTAGGTTTCGCGGTCGAAACCTACTCGGGAGATCGCGTGTCCGCTCAGCCGGCTTCTTCGTCCTTGTCTGCAGACTTCGCGCTCTTCCGCCGCGCGACCAACTACATCGCCGCCGCCGCGATCTACCTGCAGGACAACGTGTTGCTGGAGGAGCCTCTCGCGCACGAGCACATCAAGCCCCGGCTGCTCGGTCACTGGGGCACGGTGCCCGGCATCAATCTCGTCTACGCGGGCCTCAACCGGCTCATCCGGACGACCGACGCGCGCGTCCTGCTCGTCACCGGCGTGGGCCACGGCGCCCCCGCCAACCTCGCCAACCTGTGGCTCGAGGGCTCGCTGGAGGAGGTCGACCCGGCGCTCACGCGCGACCGCGCGGGGCTCACGCAGCTCATCCGCAGCTTCTCCTGGCCCAAGGGCTTTCCCAGCCACCTGGCGCCGGTCGTCCCCGGGGTGATCCACGAGGGCGGCGAGCTCGGCTACGCCCTGGCGACCTCGTTCGGCGCCGCGTTCGACAACCCGCACCTGACCGTCGCCTGCATCATCGGCGACGGCGAGGCCGAGACGGGCCCCACCGCGACCGCCTGGCACTCGACGAAGTTCCTCGACCCGGTGGGCGACGGCGCCGTGCTGCCGGTGCTGCACGTCAACGGCTACAAGATCGCCAACCCGACGATCTTCGCCGCGATGGACGACACCGAGCTGACCAAGCTCTTCGAGGGCTACGGCTGGCACCCGCTGTTCGTGGAGGGCGACGACCTCGACAGCGCCATGGCGGGAGCCCTGGACCAGGCCCACGCCGAGATCCGCGCGATCCAGGGTGACGCGCGCTCCGGGCAGCCGCGCTCGAAGCCCGCGTGGCCGATGATCGTGCTCCGCTCGCAAAAGGGCTGGACCGGGATCGACACGCTCGGCGGCGAGAAGATCACCGGCACCGTGCGCTCGCACCAGGTGCCGGCGATGAAGGCGGGAAGCGACCCCGAGCACCTGGCGGCGCTGGAGGGCTGGCTGCGCTCCTACCGCCCGGAGGAGCTCTTCGCAGACGGGGTGCCGAGCGACGAGCTCCTCGCGCTCTGCCCCGAGGGCGACAAGCGGATGGGCGCCGTCCCGGAGGCCAACGGCGGGCGCCTGCGCAAGCCTCTTGACCTGCCGCCGCTGGACGCGCACGCCGTCGACGTGCCCGAGCCGGGGGCCAACGCCGGCGCGATGGAGGCGCTCGGGCAGTACCTGGGGGAGGTCTTCGACCGCAACGCGGAGGCGCGCAACTTCCGCATGGTCTGTCCCGACGAGATGGCCTCCAACCGCCTCGGCGCGGTCTTCGCGCACACCAAGCACGCCTTCCAGTGGCCGCTGGCCTCCGAGGAGGACCAGGCCGTCCACGCGCTCGACGGCCGCGTGATGGAGGTGCTCTCCGAGCACAACTGCCAGGGCTGGCTGCAGGGCTACGTCCTGACCGGCCGCCACTGCATCGTCCCGTGCTACGAGGCGTTCATCGCGATCATCGAGGGGATGGTCAACCAGCACGCGAAGTTCATGAAGATGTCGCGTGACGAGGCGCCGTGGCGCGACCCGGTCTCCTCGGTCAACCTGCTCCTGTCGTCGATCGGCTGGCGCCAGGACCACAACGGCTTCTCCCACCAGGCGCCGGGCTTCATCAACTCGCTGCTGAACAAGAAGGACTACATCGCCCGTGTCTACCTGCCGCCGGACGCCAACACGCTGCTGGCGACGATGGAGGCCTGCCTGGAGTCCCAGGGCAAGATCAACCTGGTGATCGCCTCCAAGCACCCGCTCCCGCAGTGGCTGACGATGGAGGAGGCCAAGGCCCACTGCGAGCGCGGGTGCTCGACCTGGGCCTGGGCCGGCAGCGAGGCCGTCGTCGATGAGCCCGACGTGATCCTCGCGTGCGCGGGCACGATCCCGACGATCGAGACGCTCGCCTCGGCGAAGATCCTGCGTGAGGAGGTGCCTGACCTACGGGTCCGCGTGGTCAACGTGACCAACCTGTTCTCGCTCGCCCACGGCCATCCCTGCGGCCTCTCGGATGACGAGTTCGTCGAGACGTTCACCGCCGACCGGCCGGTGATCTTCAACTTCCACGGCTACCCGTCGGCGATCCACCAGCTCACGCACCACCGCCCGCACGTGGAGCGCTTCCACGTGCGCGGGTACGTCGAGGAGGGCACCACGACCACACCGTTCGCGCTGCTGGCGATGAACGGGGTCGATCGCTACCAGCTGGCCATCGAGGCGCTCAAGCGCTCCGACAAGGCGCTGCGCGAGAGCGTGCGCTCGGCCTCCGGGGAGTTCGCGGTCCGGTCGTTCACGGGCTCGAGCGAGATCATCGCCCGGCTCGAGGCCAAGCTGGCCGAGAACCTCGAGTACGTCGTCGTCGCGGGCAACGACCCGCCCGAGATCCTCGAGTGGACGTGGCAGGGATGAGGCCGGACGCGACACGGAATCGCGTTCGGAGCCTTGACGCCGACGGCGCGGATCGAAGAGGATGAGCCCGGTCTCGCGGCACGCTCCATGACCGCTCAGATCAGGACCCATACCGATGCCCGAGTGGAGAGGACCTCGTGACTGACGATCCGCGTGACGAAGCGCGCAAGGGCTTCGAGACCGGCGACTTCGAGCGCGCGCGGCGCATGTCGATGACCGGGCTCGAGTTCAACGCCGACGACCTCGAGCTCCTGCGCCTGGCGGGCAAGTCGGGGGTCGAGCTGGCCTCCGACGACGCGGTCTCGCTGTTGACGCGGGCCGCGGACCTCGACCCCGGCGACGCGCGCGGCTGGCACGACCTCGGCCAGGCGCTGGCCGCCGAGGGCCGCATGCAGGAGGCCACCGACGCGTTCCGCAAGGCCGTGGAGCTGCGGCCCGACGACGCCGCCGCGCAGGTCGACCTCGGCCAGAGCGCCCGCGCCGCCGGGCGCGACGAGGAGGCGGCCGCCGCGCTCGCGCGCGCCGTCGAGCTCGACCCCGGCGATCGCGCGAGCCTCCGCAGCCTCGTGGACCTCCACCGCCGCGCCGGCCGCCTCGACGAGGCGCGCACCGCCGCGCAGACGCTTGCCGACGGCGACCCGGACGACGCGCTCGCCGCGCTCGACGTGGCCGAGCTCGATCTCGAGCTCGACCGCGCCGACGACGCGCTGGCCGCCTTCTCGCGGCTGCGCGAGAGCGACGACGAGCCCGAGCGCGACGTCTACGCGCTCCACGGCATGATGCAGGCGGAGCTGCGCCGGGAGGGCTGGGCGCGCGCGCTCGAGCTCGCGCAGGAGGCGCTGCGCATCGACCCCTCGGGCCGGACCGAGGCCGTGCTCGGCTTCTTCGCCGGCCAGGCGGTCGGGCCCCGGGGCAATCCCGTCGCCGGGCGCGCCGAGGCCGACGCCGTCCTGCAGGAGTCGCTCACCGAATACCGCCGGATCCTCGGCGAAGAGCTGGGGTTCTGAGATGGCCGCCGTCGCCGAGGCCGCCGCCGAAGCGCAGTGGGCCCGGTGCCCAAACTGCGAGGCGTTCATCTACCACAAGCACCTCAAGCGCAATCTGGGCGTCTGCCCGGAGTGCAACTACCACTTCCGGCTGCGCATCCCCGAGCGCCTCGAGCAGCTGCTCGACCCGGGCAGCTTCGAGGATCTCAGCGAGGACATCGCGCCGATCGACTTCCTCTCCTTCGCGGACACGAAGCCCTACCCCCAGCGCATCGCCGCAGCCCAGAAGAAGAGCCGGCACCCCTCGGGGGCGGTCTACGGCACCGGGACGGCGGACGGTCACCCGGTCGTCGTGGCGATGATCGACTTCGGCTTCATCGGCGGCAGCATGAGCGGCGCGGTGGGGGAGTCGATCACCCGCGGCGCCGAGCTGGCGCTCGAGCGCAGAGTCCCGTTCATCGCCATCTCCGCCTCGGGCGGCGCGCGCATGCAGGAGGGCGCCGTGTCGCTGATGCAGATGGTCAAGACCAGCCAGGCCGTCGCGCGGCTGCGGGAAGCCGGGGTGCTCTACATCTCGCTGCTCACCGACCCGACGTTCGGCGGCGTCAGCGCCTCGTTCGCCACGCTGGGCGACCTGCTGGTCGCCGAGCCGGGGACGCGGATCGGCTTCGCCGGGCGCAGCGTGATCGAGCAGACGATCCGCCAGACGCTGCCCGACGACTTCCAGACCGCCGCCTTCCTCATGGAGAAGGGCCAGCTCGACGTGGTCGAGCCGCGCGAGAACCTGCGCCAGACGATCCGCAAGGTCCTCAAGATGCACGCCGGGGGTGCCGCCGCGGCCGAGCCGCGCTTCGAGGCGTCCGGTCCCGAGGCGCAGGCGCCGGTCACCGACCCCGACGCCCTGGAGGCCCGCCCGGCGTGGGACGTCGTGCAGCTCGCGCGCGACATCCAGCGCCCGCACACGCTCGACTACATCGAGCGGATGTGCGACGACTTCGTCGAGTTCAAGGGCGATCGGCTCTACCGCGACGACGCCGCGATCGTCGGCGGGCTGGCGAGCATCGGTGGCCGCACGGTGATGGTGGTCGGCCACCAGAAGGGCCACACCACGCAGACGATGGTGCACCGCAACTTCGGGATGCCTCACCCCGAGGGCTACCGCAAGGCGCTGCGGCTGATGCGCTACGCGGCGCGCTTCGGGATGCCGATCGTCGCGCTCGTCGACACGCCCGGCGCGTTCCCGGGGCTGGAGGCCGAGGAGCGCGGGCAGTCGATCGCCATCGCCGAGAGCATCCTCGAGATGTCGCGGCTCCCGGTGCCGAGCGTGACCGTGGTGACGGGCGAGGGGGGCAGCGGCGGAGCGCTCGCGCTGGCGGCCGCCGACCGCGTCCTCATGCTCGAGAACAGCTACTACTCCGTCATCAGCCCCGAGGGCTGCTCGACGATCCTGTTCAAGGACGCCTCCAAGGCCCCGCAGGCGGCGGCGGCCCTGCGGCTCACCGCGCCCGACCTGATCCGCCTGAAGGTGATGGACGCGGCGGTGCGCGAGCCCGAGGGTGGAGCGCAGACCGACCACGACGCCGCCGCGGCGAACCTCAAGCGGGCGGTCGTCGAGACGCTGGACGAGCTCGTGGCGCTGCCGGTCGACGAGCTGCTCAGCCAGCGCTACGCGCGCTTCCGGATGTTCGGCACGGCCGAGAGCCAGCCGACCCTCGACCCCATAGGAGACCAATGAGCGACGCTGACAAGAAGAGCGGCAACGCCGACGCCGAGCTGATCGCGTCGGTGTGGGCGGAGGCACGGTCGCTGATGGCGCGGCTGGAGGGCTCCAGCGTGCAGCGCCTCGCGGTCGCCGCCGGCGGCACCAGCATCGAGATCGAGCGCGACCCCGCGGCGGTGCCGGCGGCGGCGCCGCCCGTGGACCTCCCGATCTCGCGGCGCGGGTCGGGCGTGATGCCCACCATCGGCGCCGGCTCGCTCGGCGGTGCCCGCGACGCCGCCGCGCCCACCGGGCGCCAGGCGATCACCGCGCCGCTGGTCGGCACGTTCTACCGCTCCTCATCCCCGGGCAGCGACGCCTTCGTCGAGGTCGGCGACGTCATCGAGGCCGGCCAGGCGGTGGGCATCGTCGAGGCGATGAAGCTGATGAACGAGGTGCAGGCCACCACCAGCGGGAAGATCGTGAAGATCGTGGCCGAGAACGGGCAGGCCGTGGAGTACGAGCAGCTGCTGATGCACATCGAGCCCGTCGACGACGAATAGCCACGGACCGGAGGAGCGAGTGTTCGACAAGGTCCTCATCGCCAATCGCGGCGAGATCGCGCTCCGGGTGGCGCGCGCCTGCCGTGAGCTGGGCATCAAGACCGTCGCGGTCTACTCGACCGCCGACGCCGAGTCCGCGGTCGTGCGCTTCGCCGACGAGGCCGTGCACATCGGCCCGGCGAACGCCGCCCGCAGCTACCTGCACATCCCGAACCTCATCGGCGCCGCGCTGAACACGGGCGCGCAGGCGATCCACCCGGGCTACGGCTTCCTGTCCGAGGATCCCTACTTCGCCGAGATCTGCGCGGACTCGGACCTCACGTTCATCGGGCCGACGCCCGAGGTGATGGAGAAGGTCGGCGACAAGGCCACCGCCCGTGACCTGATGAGCAGGGCCGGCCTCCCGCTGCTGCCGGGGACGATCGAGCCCGTGGGCACCTCCGACGAGGCGCAGGCGATCGCCGACGAGATCGGCTACCCGGTGATCATCAAGGCGGTCGCGGGAGGCGGCGGGCGCGGGATGAGCGTGGTCTGGAGCCACGCGGCCCTGGCCGGGCTGTACACGCAGACGCGCGCCACCGCGCAGGCCATCTTCAAGAACAGCGGCGTGTACATCGAGCGCTACCTGCCCGCGCCGCGCCACACCGAGGTGCAGATCGTCTGCGACGGCCACGGCAGCGGCGTCTACCTGGGCGAGCGCGACTGCTCGGTCCAGCGCCGCCACCAGAAGCTGATCGAGGAGGCGCCGTCGATCCACCTCACCGAGGACGCGCGCCGCGACATCGGCGAGAAGGCGGTGGCCGGGGCGCTGTCGGTCGGCTACACGGGGGCGGGCACGATGGAGTTCCTGCTCGACGCGGACGGCTCCCTCTACTTCATGGAGATGAACGCCCGCATCCAGGTCGAGCACCCGGTCAGCGAGATGGTCACCAGCGTCGACCTCATCCAGGAGCAGCTGCGCGTGGCCAGCGGCGAGAAGCTGTCGGTCACCCAGGACGACGTCACGCTGCGCGGGCACGCGATCGAGTGCCGCGTCAACGCCGAGGATCCCGAGCGCAACTTCGCCCCCGCGGCGGGACGGCTGGACACCTACGTCGCGCCCGGCGGGCCGTGGACGCGCGTCGACTCCCACTGCTACGCGGGCTGGACGATCGCCCCCTACTACGACTCGCTCATCGCCAAGCTGATCGTGTGGGCGCCCGACCGGCTGGCGGCGATCGAGCGCATGGAGCGGGCGCTGTCGGAGTTCCAGATCGAGGGCCGTGGGGTGAAGACCACGATTCCCTTCCACCTCCGGGTGCTCGCGCACGAGCGCTTCCGCTCCGGAGACGTCACCACGGGGTTCATCGAGGAGTTCATGGCCGAAGAGGCCGCGGCGGCGGTAGCGGACGCGTCGTAGGCGCTGTCCCGCGAGGCCGCGATCGACCATCCAGCCCTCGGGCTCAACGTCGCGCGCCCGAGCGACAACGGCGCCAACCCGCGGCCGTCCGCCTGTGGACCCGTCGAAGCAGCGCCTTCGCCGCGAAGCGAAAGCGCGGAACGGCCGCCCGGAGCGCTGACGCGCTCGGCGCGTCAGGGGCGTTTGGTCTTGATGCTGGCGCGGGTGGCGCGGGCGAGGTAGCTGTTGCCGGCGCGGACGCTGATCGTCTTCTTGCGGGCGAAGTCGCGGACGGAGACGATGCCGCGGGTGACGCGGGTGAGGGTTCCGTC
>JBBRYA010000091.1:0-10270 GCA_038238015.1 Solirubrobacterales bacterium | reverse complement strand
GAAGGTGCCCTGCCCGAGCACGTCTTCGCCCCGCGCCCGCCGCGCGAGCTCGACGACGCCTACGCGCGCGAGCTCGAAGCGCTGTTCGCGCGCCACGCCGGCGAGCTGGCGGCGGCGATCGTCGAGCCCGTCGTGCAGGGCGCCGGCGGCATGTGGTTCTACGACCCGGCGGTCGTGGCGCTGCTGCGCGACCTCTGCGATCGCCACGACATGCTGCTCGTGCTCGACGAGATCGCGACGGGCTTCGGCCGCACCGGCACGCTGTTCGCGTGCGAGGCCGCCGGGGTCACGCCCGACGTCCTGTGTGTCGGCAAGGCGCTCACGGGCGGCTACCTGACGCTCGCCGCGACGCTCTGCAGCACCGCGGTGGCGACGTCGCTGGAGGGCGGCGTGCTCATGCACGGACCGACCTACATGGCCAACCCGCTGGCGTGCAGCGTCGCGCTGGCCTCGACGGGGCTGCTGCTCGACGGCGACTGGCGCGGCGACGTCGCGCGCATCGAGGCGGGACTGGAGGCCGGGCTCGCCCCCGCCCGAGAGCTGCCCGGGGTACTCGACGTCCGCGTGCTCGGCGCTATCGGCGTGATTCAGCTCGACCGCGCGGTCGACGTGGCGGCGGCGACCGGCGCCGCCGTGGCCGAGGGCGTCTGGCTGCGGCCGTTCCGCGACCTCGTCTACGCGATGCCGCCTTACGTCACGGGCGACGCGGACCTCGAGCGGATCGCCGCCGCCATGGTCGCCGCGGCGGCGGTCGCATGAGCGTGCTCGCCGTCGCCGGGACCGACACCGGCGTGGGCAAGACGGTCGTCACCGCGGCGCTGGCGGTCGCCGCGCGAGCGCAGGGTCGCTCGGTCGCCGTCGTCAAGCCGGCCCAGACGGGCGCCGCCGCCGGTGAGCCGGGAGACCTCGACGAGGTCCGGCGCCTCAGCGGCGTCGAGGACGTGCACGAGCTTGCCCGCTTCCTCGAGCCGCTCGCCCCCGCGACCGCCGCGCGGCGCGAGGGAGCGCCTGGCGTGCCCGCGGAACAGGTGGCCGAGCTCGTGCACTCGCTCGCCGACCGCGACGTCGTGCTCGTCGAGGGCGCCGGGGGGCTGCTGGTGCGCCTGGATGACCGCGGCGACACCCTCGCCGACGTCGCCTCGTTACTCGGCGCGCGCGTGCTCGTCGTCGTGCGCGCCGGCCTGGGCACGCTCAACCACGCCGCGCTGACCTGCGAGGCGCTGCGCGCGCGAGGGCTCACGTGCGCGGGCCTGGTCATCGGCGCGTGGCCGGCCGAGCCCGACGTCGCCGCACGCTGCAACCTCGCCGACCTTGCCGGCTATACCGGCGAGGCGGTGCTCGGCCGCGTCCCCGAAGGCGCGGGCGCGTTGGCGCCGGAGGCGTTCGCCCGCGATGCCCAAACCTGGATCAGAACAGAGGAGCTCTTATGACCGACATCCTCGAGGCAGCCCGCGGGCAGGTGCTCGGCGCTGGCGAGGGCCTCGGCGAGGCGCAGGTGCTGGAGGTGCTGCGCCTGCCCGACGAGCGCGTGGAGGAGGCGCTCGCGCTCGCGCATGAGGTGCGGATGCGCTGGTGCGGCCCCGAGGTCGAGGTCGAGGGGATCGTGTCGGTCAAGACCGGCGGCTGCCCGGAGGACTGCCACTTCTGCTCGCAGTCGGGGCGCTTCGAGACGCCGGTGCGCGCGGTCCGCCTCGACATCCCGTCGCTGGTCGAGGCGGCGCGCCAGACCGCGCGGACGGGCGCGACGGAGTTCTGCATCGTGGCGGCGGTGCGCGGCCCGGACGAGCGGCTGATGGCGCAGGTGCGCGACGGCATCGAGGCGATCCGCGACGCGGTGGAGATCAACATCGCGTGCTCGCTGGGGATCCTCACCGCCGAGCAGGCAGACGAGCTGCAGGCGATGGGCGTACACCGCTACAACCACAACCTCGAGGCGGCGCGATCGCACTTCCCGCAGGTGGTCACGACGCACACCTGGGAGGAGCGCCGCGAGACGCTCGAGCTCGTGCGCGAGCGCGGGATGGAGGTCTGCTGCGGCTGCATCGTCGGGATGGGCGAGACGCTCGAGCAGCGCGCCGAGCTCGCCGCGCAGCTGGCCGAGCTCGATCCCGACGAGGTGCCGATGAACTTCCTTGACCCTCGGCCGGGCACGCCCTTCGCGGACATGGCGCCCGTCGAGCCGGCCGACGCGCTGCGCGCGATCGCGGCGTTCCGCCTCGCGCTGCCGCGCACGATCCTGCGCTTCGCGGGCGGGCGCGAGCTGACCCTCGGCGACCTCGGCGCGCGCCAGGGCGTGCTGGGCGGGATCAACGCGGTGATCGTCGGCAACTACCTGACGACCCTGGGCCGCGACCCCCAGGACGACCTCGACCTGCTCGCGGAGCTGTCGATGCCGGTGAAGGAGTTGTCGAAGACGCTGTGACGGCGGTCGAGCATGTCGGCGCGTTCTGCGACGGCTGCGGCCGGCCCGCCGCGGAGGGCGATCACGCGCGCTGCCGCGCGCGGCGGGCGGCCACCGACCCGCCGCGCTGGTGCACCGCCTGCGGGCGCAAGCTCGTCGTGCAGGTGCTCCCGGTCGGGTGGTCGGCACGCTGCGTGAAGTGCGGCCCGCTGTGATCGATCCCGCCGCGGCGATCGAGGAGATCCGCGCGGCCGGACTGCTGCGCCGGCTGCGCGAGATCGGCACGCCGCAGGGCCCGTGGGTGAACGTCGACGGCCGCGACGCGCTGCTGCTGTGCTCCAACGACTACCTCGGCCTCGCGGGCGACCCGCGGCTCGCCGACGCCGCGGCGCGGGCCGCGCACGAGTGGGGCGCCGGCGCGGGCTCCTCACGGCTGGTCTCGGGGAACATGACCCCGCATCGCGAGCTCGAGGAGCAGCTCGCGGCGTTCAAGGGCGCGCAGGCCTGCGTGCTGTTCGGCTCGGGCTTCCTCGCGAACACCGGCGTGCTGGCGGCGCTCGCGGGCCGCGGCGAGATCGTGCTGTCCGATGCACTCAACCACGCGTCGATCGTCGACGGCTGCCGCCTGGCCGGCGCGGAGACGATCGTCTACGCGCACAGCGACCTCGACGCGCTCGCGGACGGGCTCGCCCGGGCCGGGCGCCGCGCCGCCACGATCGTCACCGACGCCGTCTTCTCGATGGACGGCGACCTCGCGCCGCTGTGCGGGATCGTCGAGCTCGCGCGACGCCACGGAGCGAGCGTCGTCGTCGACGAGGCGCACGCCACCGGCGTGGTCGGTCCCGGCGGGCGCGGGCTCGTCGCCGCGCTCGGCCTCGAAGGTGACGTCGACGTCGTCGTGGGCACGCTCGGCAAGGCGCTCGGCAGCTACGGCGCGTTCGCGTGCTGTGACGCGGCGACGGCGGAGCTGCTCGTCAACCGCGCGCGCACGCTGATCTATTCGACCGCCCTGCCGCCGCCGGTGCTCGGCGCCGCGCTCGAGGGGCTGCGGATCCTGCGCGAGGAGCCCTGGATCGTCGAGCGCCTGTTGCGCAACGCGCGCACGCTGCGCACCGCGCTCGCGGCCGAGGGCTTCGCGGTCGACCTGGGCGACATGCCGATCGTCCCGCTCGTCGTCGGCGACCCGGAGGCCGCGATGGCGCTGTGCGAGGACGCCCTGCGCCACGGCGCGTTCGCCCAGGCGATCCGGCCGCCGACGGTGCCGGAGGGCACCTCGCGCCTGCGCGCCGTGGCGATGGCGTCGCACAGCGAGGACGAGCTGCGCACCGCCGCGCGCGTGCTGAGGGCGGCGGCGGCACGGTCCGGGCTCGTGGTGGCGGGCGCGGCGAACGTCAACGGCGCCGGGTAAGCAGGGCGGCCGTTCGAGCCGCGGCGGCGGGCCGGCGAGCGCGAGACCGCGATTGACCATGACTGTCATGGTCAATCGCAACCTCGACCGTGAGCGCCGGCTCGCGGCGCTGAGAGCGACCGCACGGCAAGCACCTCCCGCTCCCCCCCGCCGCCGTTGACGTTCGGCCCCGCAACTGCCCGGCAACATGAAATCGCCGCGGCGGCCATAGCGTGGCGCCATGCCCAGAGCACTCGCCGTCCTCGTCGCCGTCCTTCTCGCCGTCCCCGCCGCCGCAGAGGCGAAGCAGGGCCTCCCGCTCGGCTCGCCGTCGTTACGCGAGACCCGGACCTCGGAGACGCTCGCGCCCGGAGTCACCTACACCAGGATCGTCCGCGGGACGCTTTCCAAGAAGGACGGCTGGACGGCTGACGTGGCCGTTGTCGCTGATCGCGCCGCCGCCGCGGACCTCGCCCGGCGCGTGCGTGCCGCGGGCTTTGACGCGGAGGTCGAGACGCTGCGGCGCGCGCCCGACGACGGGGCGCGAGGCCCGCTGGGCTACCGCGGCGATCGCCGAGTACGAGCAGTTCTTCGAGCTCGGGGTCGACGGCGTGTTCTCCGACAACCCCCGACACCGCGAAGGCCGCCCGCGACGGCGAGTGAGCCGCGGGCGAGGCGGGCGCCGTCAGCGCCTGAGCAGCAGGCGCGTGCCCATCGCGAGCGCGCCGAACAGACCGAGCGGGATCGGCAGGCAGCAGCCAGAGACGGTCACCCTGGAGCCTCGCCGGGTGCGCCCCGAGTAGTACGGGAATGGGCCGAAGAAACCCCCCCGGCCGCGCGAGCGACGGGAGTACGCGCGCGGGTCGCGACCGTACCCCCAGGACCGCTGCGCCGCGCCGCGCCGGCCGCCGCGGGCCAGCCGATTGATCACGTACGCGCGGGTCAACTGCCTGAAGAGGCTCATGCCAGGGCGCCACCCACCCGCGGCGATGGGGGAAACGGCAGCAGTCGCGCTCAAGCTGGCGCCGCCCAAGGCCGAATGTACGAGTGGCTCGACCCGAGCCGCATGACGACAAGGGCACCCCCGTCGTGAGGCGGGCTCGCAAAGCCAGGGGTCTCTCGCAGACGGCCCAGCTGCCGAAAGGACAGAAGCCACACTCATGGTCCGCCGGACGCGAACCGCTTCACGCCGCCCGCGCGGCGTCCTCGTCGTGCTCTCGGCGGCCGCGCTCGTGCTCTCCGCCGGCGAGTACCTCGCGCCTGCGAACGGCCGGCTCTGGCTGGCGAACTCTGCCTGGACCGTGGGCGTGCTGGTGGGCGTGATCGGCGTCTGGGCGGCCCGGCGCCGCAGCGACCCTCGGAGCCGGCCGGGCTGGACGCTGCTGCTGGCCAGCTGCACCGCGTGGCTGGGCGGCCAGTGCCTCTGGACCGTGTACAGCGCGACCGGTTTTCCCCAGTCGCCCAACGCGGCCGACGTCTGCTGGCTCGTGTCCGCCGTGTTCGCCGGCCTGGGCGTCCACCGTCTCCACCCGCGGGACGCCGCGGGCCCCTCCCGGGCATGGGTGGAGGTCACGCCGCTGGTGGTCGCGGTGTGCGCGCTCCTGGCTGCACTGTCGTGGGACACCATCGAGGCGTCAGCGCTCGCCGCGCCCGCGGCCGTCACGGCGCTCGGCTATCCGGTGTTCTACGTCTCGGCCGCGCTGGTCATGCTGCAGTCCGTGCTCGCAGGGACGCTCGACCTACGTGGCAACCGCGGCCTAGCCGCCGTCCTGGCCGGCCTGGTCATCGAGGCCATCGCGTTCATCCTGTGGAGCCCGCTGCTGCTGAACGGCACCTACGTTGCGGGCACGAGCGTCATCGACGCGCTGTGGAGCGTCGGCATGCTGCTCGTCGGGCTCGGTGCCTCCGCAGCGAGCCCACCCACTGCGGTCGCCGACGTCCACCAGATCAGCCGCCGCAGGGGCGCGATCCTGCCGTCCGTGACGTTCGGCGTCCTGGCCGCGGTGCAGGCGTTCGTGATCCTGTCCCATGGCACGGCCGGCGCCGAGCTCGCGCTCGGCATCGGCATGTCGGTCGTCGGCGCGATGCTGATCGGGCGCGCCTCCGTGCTGCGCCGCGAGCAGGACGCGCTGCTCGCGCGCCTGCACGAGCGCGAGGGCGAGCTGCGCGAGGTGAACCGGCGCCTCAGCGCCGAGTCGCGCAGTGACCCGCTGACGCGGCTCGCCAACCGCCTGCGCCTGCGTGAGGACTTCATCGACCTTGCCGCCCGGGCTGAGCGCTACGGCGAGACGTACTGCCTCGTGCTCTGCGATCTCGACCGCTTCAAGGACTACAACGACCAGCTCGGCCATCAGGCGGGCGACTGTGCCCTTCGCGACGTTGCCGCGCTGCTGGCAGAGCAGACCCGCGGCGGAGACCGCGCGTACCGCTACGGCGGCGAGGAACTGCTGCTCGTGCTGCCCCGCCAGGACGCCGACGCCGGTGCATCCATCGCCGAGCGTCACCGCGAAGGAGTGGCGCAAGCCGCGTGGGCTCACCCCGCCAACCCCCCGTTCGGAGTCCTCACCTTCAGCGCCGGCGTCGCCGCCCTCCTGCCGGGTGAGACGCCGGCTCAGGTGCTCCTTCGTGCCGACGAAGCGCTCTATCGCGCAAAGGCGGCGGGGCGCAACCAGGTCGCGATGGCGAGCCTCGGGCCGTCGCTCGCCAAGTCTGGGCCCGGGGGCCCGCACGACGCCGAGGCAGCCCTCACGCAGGCCTAGTCGAAGGGAGCGACGGCGGCGGCTCGTATCCTGGCGCCATCAAAATCGCTCGCCCTCCTTCGGAACCTCTCTCCTGGCGCAACGTCGCGGCCGGCCCCGCGGTGGCCGTCCTCACCCTCCTCGCCGCGATCGTGGCGACGCAGGCGGCAGGCGTGCCGTTCAGGGATCCCGACCACGTCGCCGCGCGGCGCCTCGCGCTCGCCGGCGTGCTGGTCCTCCTGCTGGTCGCGCTCGACATCGCGGTCCGGGCCATCCGGCGGTCCAGGAGCCTCGCGGCGCTGCCCGGCGCGATGCGGAGCGTGCGGTCCGAGCGCTGGCCCACGGCGCGGTCGCTGGCCGTAGGGGGGGGCCTCGTCAGCTTCTACTTGTCCTACCTGGCCTATCGCAACCTCAAGAGCGTGGTTCCGCTGCTGCGGCCCGGCGAGCTCTTCGACCGCCAGCTCGGCGACCTCGATCGCGCGTTCTTCGGCGGGCACGACCCGGGCGAGCTGCTCCACACCGTGCTGGGCACCGGCATCTCGGCACAGCTGCTGTCCGCGGTCTACATGTCCTTTTTCGTGTTCATTCCGCTGTCGCTCTGCGTCGCGCTCGTGTTCTCCGACGATCTCCCCGGCGGCCTCTTCTTCGTGACCGCGCTGTCGGTCAACTGGGCGGTCGGCGCGGCGAGCTACTTCCTGCTGCCGTCGCTGGGCCCGATCTACGCCGCGCCGGACGTCTTCGCCGATCTCGCCACCTCGCCCGCGACGCACCTGCAGAACCTCCTGCTCGCCGAGCGCCTCGAGTTCCTGAACGCCCCGTCGGCCGCCGGCGCGGCTCAGAGCATCGGGGCGTTCGCCTCGCTGCACACGTCGATCGTGTTCACGGCTGCCGTGGCGGCACACCTGCTCGGAGCGCGGCGGGGCCTGAAGATCGCGTTGTGGGGGCTGGTCGCGCTCACCGTCACGGCCACCATCTACCTGGGCTGGCACTACGTCGCCGACGACCTCGGCGGCGTGGTCATCGCCGTGTTCGCGCTCGCCGTCGCGCGTGCGCTCACGGGGGTGGAGGTTCGGGTTCCCCGGCGAGCGCCCGTTCGGGAGGCCAGCACAGCGTGACGGCAGCCCCCCGAGCCCGGCGCTCGCCCTCGCGGCGCAGCGTGCTCGCCGCCCCGCTCGTGGCCCTCGTGACCGTCCCCACGGCCCTGGTCGCGACGGAGGCGGCAGGGGTACCCCTGCGCGATCCTGACCACGTCGCCGCGCTCTACCTCGCGCTGGTCTGCTTCGGCGTGGCGCTGCTGATCGGGCTCGACATCGTCGTCCGCGCGGCGCACCGCTCGGGGACGCGCGCGCCGTCCCGCGACGCCATGCGGCAGGTGCAGGCCGAGCGCTGGACCCTCGCCCAGGGCGCGGTGGTGGGCAGCGCGCTCGTCAGCTTCTACGTGACCTACATGGCCTACCGCAACCTCAAGAGCGTCGTTCCGCTGCTGAGGCCGGGCCAGCTCTTCGACCGGCAGCTGGGCGACTTCGACCGCAGCCTGTTCGCCGGGCGCGACCCCGCGGAGCTGGCGCATACGCTGCTCGGCACCGGGATCACGGCGCACTTCCTGTCGGCCGTGTACGTGGCCTTCATCGTCTTCCTGCCCCTGTCGCTCGCGGTCGCGCTGGTCTTCTCCGCCGACCTGAGGGCCGGGCTCTTCTACGCGACCGCGCAGTCGGTCAACTGGCTGATCGGCGCCGGGAGCTACTTCCTGCTGCCGTCGCTGGGACCGGTCTACTCGACGCCGGGCGCCTTCGCGGCCCTCCCCGCGTCGGAGGTCACCCACCTGCAGGCCGTCCTGCTCGACCAGCGCATCGAGTTCCTCCGCGACCCGACGACCGCCACGCCGCAGGCGATCGCGGCGTTCGCCTCGCTGCACATATCGATGAACTTCACGGCCGCCATGATCGGGCATCTCGTCGGCGCCGGACGGCGCCTGCAGATCGGGCTCTGGGTCTGGTTCGCGCTCAGCACGGCCTCGACCGTCTACCTGGGCTGGCACTACGTCGCCGACGACCTTGGAGGCCTCGTCCTCGGCGTCACCGCGCTCGTGATCGCCCGCGCGCTCACCGGCTACGTGCGCCGGCCGGCGCCGCGACGGCTGCGGATCCCGGGGTCGCGAGGCGCCGAGGTGCTCGACGCTCCGGCGGGCTCCGGGCAGATCTGAGCGAGCCCGCGGCGGACGTCAGGCCCTTCGCCTAGGCTCCCGCCATGCCCCTCGTGCGCCTCCGCGGACCCCTGAAGGGCCTCGCCGAGAACCGGTCCGACCACGCCGTCGCGGGGGCCACGGTCGGGGAGCTGCTGCGCGAGCTCGAGCGCGCGCATCCGGCGATGGGCGGGTGGATCCTGGACGAGCGCGGGATGATCCGCCGCCACATCAACGTCTTCGTCAACGGCGAGCGCAGCGGGACCGAGACCGCGGTCGGCGGCGAGGACGCCGTCGACGTGCTGCCCGCCATATCGGGAGGATGAGCCTATGACCGAGCTGCTCGTAGGAACCAAGAAGGGCCTGTTCGTGCTCGAAGGGGAGCCCGGAGCTCCGTTCGAGCTGACCGCGCGGGCGTTCGCCGGCGAGCCGGTCGAGTACGCGCTGCGCGACCGGCGCTCCGGGCGCATGCTCGCGTCGGTGAGCTCGCCCTTCTACGGCCCGAAGCTGTGGTACGCCGACGACCCGGCCGGCGAGTGGACGCAGGCCACCGGCGTCGCGCTGCCCGAGGGCGGGGATGCGGCGCTCGAGCGGATCTGGGTGATCGTTCCCGGCGAGGCCGAGGGGACGCTCTACGCCGGCGGCGACCCGGGGGTGTTGTTCGAAAGCCGCGACGGCGGCGCCAGCTGGGAGCTCAACCACGGCCTCTGGGAGCACCCGACGCGGAGCTCTTGGCAGCCCGGCGGCGGCGGCATGTGCCTGCACTCGATCGTGACCTGGCCGGGTGAGCCGGACCGGCTCGCGGTGGCGATCTCCGCCGCCGGCGTGTGGCTCACCGACGACGGCGGCGCGAGCTGGCGGCGAGGCAACAAGGGCCTGGTGCCGCGCTACCTGCCCGAGAACACGCCCGAGGACGAGGTCGGGCTCTGCGTGCACCGCCTGCACCGTGCTCCCAGGCAGCCTGAGCGCATGTTCATGCAGTTCCACGGCGGCGTGTACCGCTCAGACGACGCGGGCGAGAGCTGGACCGCCATCGGCAGCGGCCTACCCTCGGACTTCGGCTTCCCGCTGGCGCTCGACCCGGTCGATCCCGACAGCGCGTACGTGATCCCGCTCAACGCCGACATGGACCGTGTGACGCCCGAGGGCCGCGTGCGGGTCTACGAGACGCGCGACGCGGGCGCCAGCTGGTCGGCGCGCGGCGAGGGGCTGCCCCAGCAGGACGCGTACCTGACGATCCTGCGCGAGGCCTTCGACCGCGCCGGCGACGACGAGGGCTTCGAGCTCTACTTCGGCGCGACCTCGGGGGAGGTCTTCGGCTCCGGCGACGCGGGCGCGACGTGGTCCTCGGCGGCGACCCGCCTGCCTCCGGTCTACTCGGTCAGCGCGCAGCGCTAGTGGGTCTGGCCGGAAGTTCTGGGCATAACCCGGCGCAGTCCGGGTCGTGTCTGCTGGTCAACGGCATCCGGAAGCATGCTGGTGGCACGTGACCGGATGCCGGGTGCCAGCAGACGCGGGCCGGGCCAGTCGGAATGCTCAGAACTTGCGGACGGGCCCACTAG
>JBBRYA010000090.1:0-10272 GCA_038238015.1 Solirubrobacterales bacterium | reverse complement strand
GCCCTCGAAGGCGAGCACGTGGGTGGCGATCCGGTCGAGGAACCAGCGATCGTGGGAGATCACGACGGCGCAGCCGGCAAAGGCGAGCAGGGCCTCCTCGAGCGCGCGCAGCGTGTCGACGTCGAGGTCGTTCGTCGGCTCGTCGAGCAGCAGGACGTTGCCGCCCTCCTTGAGGAGCTTGGCCAGGTGGACGCGGTTGCGCTCGCCGCCCGACAGCGCGCCGACCTTGCGCTGCTGGTCTGAGCCCTTGAAGTTGAAGCCCGCGACGTAGGCGCGCGAGTTGACCTCCTGGTCGCCGACCTTGATGTGCTCGTAGCCGTCGGAGATCTCCTCCCAGACGGTCTTCTCGGCGTCCAGCGCATCGCGGCTCTGGTCGACGTAGGCGAGCTCGACGGTGTCGCCGACCACGAGCGCGCCCGCATCCGCTGGCTCGTCGCCGACGATCATCCGGAACAGCGTGGTCTTGCCCGCGCCGTTGGGGCCGATGACGCCGACGATCCCGGCCGGCGGCAGCGTGAAGGACAGCCCGTCGATCAGCAGCCGGTCGCCGAAGGCCTTGCGCACGCCGTCGGCGTCGATGACCTTGCCCCCCAGGCGCGGCCCGGGCGGGATGTGGATCTGCATCTGGTCGACCTTGAGGTTGCGGTCCTCGGCCAGCAGGCGCTCGTAGTTGTTCAGGCGCGCCTTGGACTTCTTGCGCCGGCCCTTCGGGTTCTCTCGCACCCACTCGAGCTCCGCGGCGATCGTCCGCTTGCGCGCGGAGTCCTGCTTCTCCTCGACGGCCAGGCGCGCCTGCTTCTGCTCCAGCCAGCTCGAGTAGTTGCCCTGGAAGGGGATGCCCATGCCGCGGTCGAGCTCGAGGATCCAGCCCGCGACGTTGTCGAGGAAGTAGCGATCGTGGGTGACGGCCACGATCGTGCCCTTGTAGTCCTCGAGGTGGCGCTCCAGCCAGCCGACGGACTCCGCGTCGAGGTGGTTGGTGGGCTCGTCGAGCAGCAGCAGGTCGGGCGCGCTGAGCAGCAGCCGGCACAGCGCGACGCGGCGACGCTCGCCGCCGGAGAGGTTGGTGACCGCGGCGTCGGCGGGCGGCAGGCGCAGCGCGTCCATCGCCGTGTCGAGCTGGGTGTCGAGGTTCCAGGCGTCGGCGGCGTCGATCTTCTCCTGGATGCGGCCGAACTCGTCGGCAGTCTCGTCGGAGTAGTTGGCGGCCAGCTCGTTGAAGCGGTCCAGCAGCGCGCGCGTCGCCGCGACGCCCTCCTCGACGTTGCCGCGGACGTCCTTGTCGGGATCGAGCTGGGGCTCCTGCTCGAGCAGCCCGACGGTCGCGTTCGGGGCGAGCTGCGCCTCGCCGCGGTACTCCGTGTCGCGGCCGGCCATGATCCGCAGCAGCGTCGACTTGCCGGAGCCGTTGAGGCCGAGCACCCCGATCTTCGCGCCGGGCATGAACGACAGCGAGATGTCCTTGAGCACCTGCTTGTCGGGCGGGTGCGTGCGGGACAGCTTGTACATCGTGAAGATGTATTGGGAGGACATCGGCGATTGAGGATAGGAGCTAGGGCTGCAGCAGCGGCTCGCGCGGCCCCAGCGTGCCCGTGCCGACCAGGAGCACGGCCGCCGACAACAGCAGCGGCTGGAGCCCGACGCGGTCCGCCAAGGGACCGGCGAGCAGCGGGCCGAGCAGCAGGCCGCAGCCCAGCGTGAACATGACCGCGGCAAGTCCGGTCGAGGGGCGCTCGGCGAACACCCGCGAGCTCCAGATCCCCTGCATCGCCACGAGCAGGTTGTAGGCGGCCCCGAAGATCGCGGCCGACAAGAGTGCGAGCGCGATCGACCCGGGCGCGAGCGCCAGCAGCGCGAGCGACGCCCCGAGCGCCAGCGCGACGCCGGCGAACGCGGGGCGGGCTCCCGCGCGCCGGACGGCCTCGGCGGCGCCGCTGCCCAGCAGGCTCGCCGCGCCGACGACGACCAGCAGCAGGCGGCTGGCGGTGGTGCCGAGGCCGCCCTCGCCAACGAGGTAGTCCACCGCGAAGGTCCAGTACAGCGAGCAGGACAGGCCCACCATCAGCGCCCCGATCAGCAGCGGGCGCGAGCGCGGGCACGCGAACCAGCTCAGGCGCCAGGGGAACGCGGGCGTCGCGGAGGTGCGCGGGGCGCGGCCGGGCAGCACCACGACGGCCCACGTCGTGGCGAGCAGCGCGAGCGCCGCGTAGGCGAGCCACGCGATGCGCCAGGCGGTCCCCGCCGCGATCGCGATCGGCGCCGCAAGTCCCACGCCGTAGCCGGTGCCCGAGCTGATCGCGGCGAAGACCCGCCCGCGCTGCGGCGAGGCGATCTGGCGAGCGACGGCGTCCGCGAACGGTGGGAACACGAGCCCCGAGCTCGCACCGGCGACGAGCACCCCGACGGCGAGCGCAACCGGCCCCGGGGACAGCGCGATTATCAGCATGCCCGCGACGCCGCAGGTGCCGCCGGCGGACCATCGAGCGCGGGCCCAGGCGCGCGGCGAACGCGCCCGAGATGAGCGTGGCGAGCAGGTTGGCGAGGTAGGAGCCCGAGGCGATGATCCCGAGCGTGCCGGTCCCGAGCCGGAACGTCGCGCGCATGTCGGGCAGCAGCAGGCCGTAGCCGTAGCGCGCCATCCCGTAGGAGGCCCCGATCACGCCGGCACCGGCGGAGGCGAGGCGCAGCGGGCTCACGGCACCGTGTGCTGCAGGGGGCAGCCCGGGCCGCTCGCGCATGAGCCGCGGTCGCACAGCCGGCACGCGGTCAGGGCGCCGGGCCGGTCGTGCGCGAGGCTCGCGGTGAGCCGCTCCAGCAGCGGCTCGAGGCATGCCACCTCCTCCTCGTCGAGGGTGGCGAGCATTTCCCGCAGCGCTGCGGTGCGCCCGGCCAGCAGGCGGTCGGCCATCGCCTCGCCGGCAGCGGTCAAGGTGAGCGCCAGCGTGCGCCGGTCGCGGCCCGGGTTGCGCTCGAGCAGCCCGTCGGCCATGAGGCGGTCGACGGCCCGGACCGTGGCGGGCTGGGAGATGCCGAGCACGCGCTGGAGCTCGCCGATCGACGGGCCGGGATGGGCCTGTACGTGCACGAGCACCGCCGGTGCGATCCCTCCCCGCCCGAGCTCGGCCTCGACCGGCGCGCGCAGGCGGTCGACGGCCGCGAGCGCCGTGACCCCGAGCAGGTTGGCGAGGCGGTCGTGCATCCGCGAGAACATATACCCAAGGTATGTATCGCGCACACGGGCTAGGCTGCGGCGATGTCCGGAGTCGTCGAGCAGATCGCCATCGCCTCTGTACGGGGCGAGCTTCCGGTTCGCGTCGAGCGCGTGCAGATCCGCATGGGCGAAGGGCTCGAGGGCGAGTACCACGGCCGCGCCGGAGACGTGCCGATCACGCTGATCGCCGCCGAGGCGCTCGAGGCGCTGACGCTCGAGACGGGGCTCGAGCTCTCCCACGAGGCGTCGCGCCGCAACGTCCTCACGCGCGGGGTCGACCTCAACGCCCTGGTCGGCCGGCGCTTCACGGTGGGCGAAGTGGAGTGCGAGGGCGTCGAGCTCTGCGAGCCCTGCAACCGCCTGGCCAAGCTCACCGAGCGCGGAGTGCTGCGCGGGCTCGTCCACCGCGGCGGGCTGCGGGCCGGCGTCCTCTCCGGCGGCGAGATCGCCACCGGGGATCCGGTCCGCGCGGGTTGACCGGCGCCTTGGCAGGCGAAGTACCGCATGACGATGTCAGCGGGCCGAGCCGTCCGTCATCCTGAGGGCGTGCCCGCCGCCATCTCACTGCGCGGGGTCGTCAAGCGCTACGGCTCCATCACCGCCGTCGACCACCTCGACCTCGACGTCCCCGAGGGGACCTGCGTCGGCCTGCTCGGGCCCAACGGCGCGGGCAAGTCGACCACGATGCGGATGCTGACCGCGCAGGCGATCGCCGACGAGGGCGAGCTCGAGGTCCTCGGCCACGTGCTCCCCGGAGATTCCAAGGCCGCGCGCGCCGAGTGCGGCGTGGTCCCGCAGCTCGACAACCTCGACACGACGCTGACGGTGGAGCAGAACCTCCGCGTCTTCACGCACCTGTACCGGATCCCGCGCGCCGAGCGGCGGGCGGCGATCGAGCGCGCGCTGGAGATGGCCAACCTCGCCGACCGGCGCGACACCCGCGCCGACAGGCTGTCGGGCGGCATGCGCAGGCGGCTGCTGATCGCCCGCGCGCTCGTGCACCAGCCGCGGCTGGTGCTGCTCGACGAGCCGACCGTGGGCCTCGACCCGCAGGTGCGCCAGGAGCTGTGGGCGCTGATCGACGCGCTGCGCACCGAGGGCGTCTCGATCCTGATGTCCACGCACTACATCGAGGAGGCCGAGCGCCTCGCCGACACCGTGGTGATCATGTCCCACGGCCGCGCGGTGGCGACCGGGCGGCCGTCCGAGCTTGTGACCGAGCACGCCGGCCGCGAGGCCGTCGAGGTCTACGGACCGCCGGCGCGGCTCGCCGAGGTCGAGCGCGACGCGCGCGAGGCGGGCCTGCGCACCCGGCGCACCGGCACCTCGATCTCCGTGCTCGGCGTCGAGGGCGCCAACGGCCGCGCGCCCGAGGGCGAGCGACGGCCTGCCAACCTCGAGGACGTGTTCGTGCTGCTGACGGGCGAGGAAATCGCATGACGATCGCGACCGGCTCGACGTCGCCGTCAGTGCCCGACTGCGCACGCGGAGCAGACACGTGAGTGGCGCGACGCGTGCCCCTCGCATCGGCCGGCTCGAGCGCTCCGCTCTCACCGGTGTGCTCGTGCGCGAGATCATCAACTTCTCGTCGTTCTGGCGCTCCAGCGTGTTCTCCTCGACGGTCGAGCCGACGATCTACCTGCTCGCGTTCGGCTTCGGCTTCGGCTCGCTCGTGTCGAAGGTCGGCGGCTATGACTACGTGCAGTTCGTCGGCACCGGAACGGTCGCCACGGCGGTGCTGTTCTCCTCCGTGTTCTCGGCGATGTTCGGGAGCTTCGTCAAGTACCAGTTCCAGCGCACCTACGACGCGATCCTCGCCGCGCCCGTCGACACCGAAGAGCTCGTGACCGCCGAGGCGCTGTGGATCGCCGCGCGCGCCGGGGTGTTCGGCTGCGCCCCGCTGCTCGTGGCCATGGTCTTCGGCCTGGACCCGAGCCCGGGGATGCTCGTCGTCCCCTTCGTCGGCTTCTTGACCGGCTACGGCTGGGCGTGCTTCGGCATCTTCATCGCGGCGGTGCTCAACTCGATCGATCACTTCTCCTACGTGACCAGCACGGTGATCACGCCGCTGTTCCTGACCGCCGGGACGTTCTTCCCGCTCACGAAGCTGCCGAAGTGGGTGCAGGTGCTCGGCGAGTTCAACCCGCTGCACCACTGCGTGCAGCTCGTGCGCCACGCCGCTTTCGGCTTCGAGGGCACGGATCTGCTGCGCGTCGGCGCCCTGATCATCTTCGCCCTGATCACCTGGCGCCTCGCCATCTGGCGCATGGCGATCAAGCTCGTGGACTGAAGGCTCAAGCCTCCGGATCGGCCGCGTCCTGCGGCGTGGCGAAGGTGCCTCCGCCGACGAGCTCGACCCGGTAGCCGTCCGGGTCGGCGACGAACGCGATCAGGGGGAGGTCGTCGCGGTCGCCGGGATGAAACGGCGGCTTCTCGGGCTCGACGCCGATCTCCGCCAGGCGGGCGAGCGCGGCGTCGAGGTCCTCCACGACAACGGCCACGTGGTTGTAGCCGTCGCCGAGGTCGTAGGACTCCTCGCGCCCGACGTTGACCGTGAGCTCGAGGCGGTCGCCGTCGCCGGGCAGCCCGAGGTAGACGTTGTACGCGCCGGCGAAGTTCAGCCGCCCGCGCTCCTCGAAGCCGAGCGCCCCGTAGAAGCGCACGGAGGCGTCCACGTCGAGGACCCGGACGCAGGTGTGGACGAGGCCGCCGGGCACCGCGGCAGCCTCTCAGACGGGCGAGGAAGGACGCGCCAGCCCCTCGGCGAGGTCCCCGAACCCGGGAGCGATGATGGCGCCCGGCTGGGCGAGCAGCTCCTCGGCGACCACCGCCTCGGTGGTCAGGAGCAGCGCTGCGACCGCGGCGGCGTTCTCGATTGTGAGCCTCGTGACGCGCACGGGGTCGATCACACCGCCCTCGATCAGGTCGCCGAACTCGCCCGTGAGCGCGTTCAAACCGCCGCCCTCGGGCATCGCGCGGACCTGGTCGATGGCCGCGCGCCCGTCGTAGCCGGCGTTGGTGGCGATCCAGAACAGCGGTTCGGAGAGCACGCGCCGGACGAGATCCGCGCCTGTGGCGTAGTCGCCCTCGAGCCCGAGGTTCTCGAGCGCGCGCTCGGCACGCAGCAGCGCCGTGCCGCCGCCCGGGACGATCCCCTCCGACACCGCGGCGCGGGTGGCGGCGAGGGCGCCCTCGGTGCGATGGCGCATCTCGTCGAGCACGACCTCGGTAGCGGCGCCCACGTTGATGGCCGCGAGGCTGCTGGAGAGCTTGGCCAGGCGCTCGCGGGCGACCTCGCGATCCTGCTCGTGGGGCGCCCGCTCGACCTCGTTGCGGATCTGCGACAGCCGCGCCTGGACCGCCTCAGGAGTGCCGCCGCCCTCGATGAAGGTGCAGGAGTGCTCGGTGACGATCACTCGCCGCGCCGAACCCAGGTGCTCGCGCTTGACGCTCTGGAGCGAGAGGCCGGCCTCCTCGGTGATGACGTCCCCTCCCGTGAACGCCGCCAGATCCTTGAGGTGGGCGATGCGCCGGTGGCCGAAGCCGGGAGCGCGGACGGCGACCGCCTCGAGTGTGCCATGCGACACGTTGTTGACGAGCATCCCGAGCGCGGCGCCCTCGACCTTCTCGGACAGGATCACGAGCGGCCGAGGCTCCTTCATGACCTGGTCCAGCAGCGGCATCACGTCGGCCACCGCCGAGATCGGCTTGGTGGTCATGAAGATGTAGGGGTCCTCGTAGACCGTCTCCATGCGCGTCTGATCGGCGGCCATGTAGGGGGAGATCAGCCCGTTCTCGACCACCATGCCCTCCACGAAGGCGACCGAGAGGCCCGGCAGCGGAGTCTCCTCGACGGTCACCACGCCGTCCTCGCCGACGCGGTCGAGCGCCTCGGCCACAGCCTCTCCGATGCGCTCGTCCTCCTTGGCGGCGATCGTGGCCACGTGGCGGAGGTCGTCGCGCCCCGACAGCGGGCGGGCCTGGCGGCGCAGGTCCGCGACCACGCGCTCCGTCGCCACCTCAATCCCGCGGCGCAGCAGCATCGGGTTGGCGCCCTCCTCGATCGTGCGCATGCCCTCGCGCACGATCCCCTGGGCGAGCACCGTCGCCGTCGTCGTGCCGTCCCCTGTGAGATCGCTGGTCTTGGTCGCGACCTCGCGCACGAGCTGGGCGCCCATGTTCTTGAACGGGTTGGAGAGCTCGATCTCGCGCGCGATGCTCACGCCGTCGTTGGTGATCGTCGGCACGCCGGTCATCCGCTCGAGCACGACGTTGCGGCCCTTCGGGCCGAGCGTCACCTTGACCGCGTCGGCCAACTCGTCCACGCCCGCCTGCAGCAGCCGGCGGGCGTCCTGGTTGAAGTACAGGATCTTTCCCATGGTCTTGGCTCCCCTATGCGCCGGCCGGGATCAGGATGCCGCGGCCCTGGAGCCGGCCGTGGTCCAGGTCGGCCATCGCGTCGTTCACCGCGTCCAGCGGATAGGTGCTCGTGTGCAGCGTGACCTGGCCCTGAGCCGTGAGCGTCATCAGCTCCTGCAGGTCGACGTAGGTCCCGACGAGGTTGCCGATGAAGGAGATCTCCCGCGAGATCACGTCGATCGTCGGGATGTCGATGTTCTGCCCGTAGCCGATGACGTAGTAGAAGCCGCCGTCGCGGATCATCTCGACGCCGTCCTCGACGGCGCCCTTCTCGCCGACGAAGTCGATGATCGCCTCCGCGCCGAGGCCGTCGGTCATTTCCTTGACGGTCTCGACGTGCTTGGCGCCCTCGACCTTCACCGTATGGTCGGCCCCGAGCTCGCCCGCGAGCGCGAGCGCCTTCTCGTTGGGGTCGACGACGATGATCTCGGCGGGCGTGTAGGCCTTCAGGCACTGGATTCCGATGTGCCCGAGCCCACCGGCGCCGATCACGACGACCTTCGTGCCCGCGCCCAGCACCGGGATCGCCTTCTTGACCGCGTGGATCGCGGTGAGCCCGGCGTCGGCCAGCGCGGCGATCGCCTTCGGCTCGAGGGACGGATCGAGCTTGACGACCGAGCGCGCGCTGGTGAGCAGGAAGTCGGCGAACCCGCCGTCGCGGTTGATGCCCGGGAAGGAGCCCGTCAGGCAGTGCATGTCGTCACCGGAGCGGCACGGCATGCACAGCCCGCAGGAGATGAACGGATGCACGATCACCGTGTCGCCGACCTCGACGTTGGTGACCGCCGAGCCGACCTCGTGCACCCAGCCGGCGTTCTCGTGCCCGGGCGTGTAGGGAAGCTTGACCTCGGACTTCTCGGCCCACTGACCCTCCTGGATATGCAGGTCGGTGCGGCAGAGCCCCGCCGCGCCGATCCGCACCACCACGTCGAAGGGCTCGGTGGCCTTGGGCTCGTCGACCTCGTCGAGCTTCAGGGCTTCCTTGTAGGCGTGCAGTCTCGCGGCCCTCATGCGGCCACCTCCTCGGGGTCGGGAATGCCGTAGCGGGAGGCCAACAGCGACCGGCAGATGCCCCCGTTGGTCTCCAGGCTCAGCCGCACGAGCTGGGCCATGCGCAGCCAGCGGCGCATGTCGGCCGCCGCGATCGGCTGGCCGTCGGGCAGCACGAACGCGGGTGCGGCGCCGTCCACTGCGATGCCCAGGTGCTCGCGCAACTCGAGGCAGCGGCGCGCCCCTGGATCGTCGGGGAGATCAGCCACGTGCTGCGTGCACAGCTCGTCGTGCGTCATGCCCTCGGCGACGAGCGCCTCGCACAGCCGCGACTGGCGCGCGACGAGCGCCTTGCGGTGAAACAGCTGGCGCAGCGCGTCCAAGTCGCCTTCGGTCTCGCCCGGGAAGGCGTCCGCGAACTCGCCGCCGCGCCCGACGGCGGCGTTGATCTCATCGCCCGTGTAGTGATCCTCGAGAACCACCGTGACCTCGCCGACCCCCGGCAGCCGGCGCACGGCACTGCGCGCGTCGGCAACCATCAGGTAGGCGAAGTTCGGCGCGCACTGCGGCGTCGGGAGCCGGAGCCGGACGTCCACGTCCCCGCCGGCCGACACGTCGCAGGCGCTCACGAACGCCAGCGACGTGATCGGCTCGTCAAGCTCGGGGTCATAGACCGTCCCGAGCGCGTCGAGGACGCGCTCGCGGTCGGTCACGCGGGACCGACCAGTTCGGCGTCCTCACGGGCGGCCGGGGTCCCGGCGCCGCCGGGGAGCTGGAGCTGCTCCGGCACCTCGACTCCGTAGAGCTTGGCGGCGTTGAGGCCGAGGATCTTCTTCTTGGACTCCGTGGTGTAGGCAGGGAAGTCCGAGAACGTGTCGTCCGGGTAGTTCCATTCGACCAGTCCCTCGACCTGCCACTTGGGCTCCCAGATGCCGTAGTCGGAGCCGAACAGCATCTTGTCCTCGCCGACCCAGAACAACAGCTCGCCCATGACCTTTGCGAAGAAGCGCGGGCGGGCATGCATGAGCGCGCCGACGACGACGGACAGGCCGGCGTAGACGTTGGGCTCCTGCGTCGCCATGAAGCAGAAGTCCTCGATCCGCGGCAGCCCGACGTGCTCGACGATGAAGTTGAGCTCCGGGTTGGTCGTCGCCGCGACGTCGACGTCCTTGACGTCGAAGCCGTCCTTGTCCAGCGGCCAGATCGTCGGCCCCTTGTGGACGTGGATGTTCTTGATCCCGAGCTCCTGGCAGCGCTCGAGGAAGCGCTGTGCCTCCGGATCGGCGAGCGTCCAGCCGCGCGAGCCGTCGCGCCATTCGGCGGTGTAGAGCTTCACGCCCTGCAGGCCGTAGCGCTCGTGATCGGATTCGAGCTGGCGCAGGCCGGCGTCGCCCTCGCGCGGATCCCAGCGCCCGTTGAGGATGAGCTTGCCGGGGAAGCGCTCGAGCAGCGACGCGTTCTGCTCGATGTCGTTGAAACCGTTGACGTACCACTCGCGTAGGTAGGTCGACTGGAGGATCGCCATGTCGACGTAGCCGTCGGTGAAGACGTCCTTCTCGTAGTCCTCCACGGAGTACTTCTGGAAGTGCTCCAGCGACCAGTGCGTGTCGGGTGGGCCGAGGCCCTGGTAGGCGTGGAAGCACTCGATCCAG
>JBBRYA010000089.1:0-10537 GCA_038238015.1 Solirubrobacterales bacterium | reverse complement strand
GCCATCCGAACCGATTGAGATCCTCCCGGGCCGCCGCTCACCCCGAGCGCCAACTCGCAGAAACGGCCGCGCACCCGCGCGGCCGTTTCATTTCGCCCGCTCCTCACCCCGAGTTTGTCCGGGGCAAATAGCTACCGCACCAACTCTGCTTGCGAAGCTGAGTCCTTCAGTCCGCCGCCGTCGCGGCCTGCTGCGCCTCGGCCTGCTGCGCTGACCCCCTTCCAGCTCAGCCCTCCGGAAGCAACAGGCGGAATTCGACCTGAGCGCGACGATAGGTACCTGCGGCGCGCCGGTCGAAGCTGACGAGCGTCGCGTGGTGAGCTCGGGCGCCGAGCGCGATCAGGCCGTCATAGAGCGCGCCGCCGGAGATCCCCGCCGCCGCGAGTTCATCGAGCGCCGCGGGGTAGTGATCGGGGGCAATCCCGATCGGGTCGTGCTTGAGGAACTGTTGCAGGAACTCGGACACCCGGAGGCCGGAACGCCGGTAGTTGGGGCCGGTCAGGACCGAATAGGACTCCGCAAGGGTGTGAGCCACCACGACGCCGCGGTCGCGAACCTCGAGCAGCGCACTCACAGCCGCATCGAAGAACGGATGCTGCGGGTCGGCGCCGGCGATCAACACCGAGCTGTCGGGCGCGATCACCGTCGCGAATGATCGAGAAGCGCGCGGACCTCCTCGGGTCCGAGCCCCGGCCCTGATGTCATCGTCAAGAGCCCTCCTGGCGTCGGGACGAGCGGCGCGTCGTTGCCAGGGCGCCGGATCTCGATTCGGCCGTCGTGCTCCTGGATCTCGACCTCCTCGCCCCCTGTGAGGGCCAGGCGATCACGCATCGGCTTCGGGATCACGATCCGTCCGGCGCCGTCAATGGTAGTACGCATGGTAAGGAATCTACCATGCTCCAGCCGAGGCTCGAGCTAGACCTCCACCACCACCGGCAGCACCATCGGCCGCCGCTTGAGCTTCTCGTAGATGAAGCTCCCGAGGTCGTCGTGGAGCATGCTCTGGAGCTGGTCGATCTCGGTGATGCGCTCGGCGGCGGCCTTGTCGAGGGAGTCCTCGACGGCCTCGCGGAGCTGTTCGATGAAGCTGCCGTCGTCGGTGAGGAAGGGGACGCCTCGCGCCATCACCTCCGGTGGCACGACAGAGCTGCCGTCCTGCTCGGAGATCGTGGCCACGATGATGAAGATGCCGTCCGCGGAGAGCATGCGGCGGTCGCGCAGGGCGACATCGGCGACGTCGCCGATGTCCACGCCGTCGACGAACACCATCCCGGCGGTCTCGCGCTTGCCCCAGCGGGCGCCCTTGGCGTCGATCTCCAGCGGCAGGCCGTTCTCGCCCTGGAAGGTGTCCTCGGGCGCGATGCCGACCGACTGCGCGAGCTGAGCGTGCAGGCGCAGGCGCTTGTGGTCGCCGTGGACGGGCATCACGTAGCGCGGCCGGGTCAGGTTGAGCATCAGCTTGATCTCCTCCTGATAGCCATGGCCGGAGGCGTGGATGACCTCGTCGGCGGGCGTGATGACGTCGCAGCCGATGTGGTAGAGCCGGTCGATCGTCTCGTTGACGGCGCGCTCGTTGCCCGGGATCGGCGTGGCGGAGAAGACGATCGTGTCGCCGTCGTGGAGCTCGATCTGCTTGTGGTCGCGATAGGCCATGCGCCGCAGGGCGCTCAGCGGCTCCCCCTGGGAGCCGGTGGAGATGATCACGACCTTCTCGTCGGCCCACTGGTCGATCTCGCGCGGCTGGATCAGCTGGCCCTCGGGCACGGTGATGTGGCCGAGCGTGCGGCCGATGTTGACGTTCTTGCGCATCGAGCGCCCGACCAGCGCGACCTTGCGCCCGAGCGCGGTGGCAGCGTCGACGACCTGCTGAACGCGGTGGATGTTCGACGCGAAGCTCGTGACGACGATGCGGCCCTCGCAGCGGGCGAAGACGCGCTCGAGGTTGGGGCCCACGACGCGCTCGGAGATCGAGGTGCCGGGGCGGTCGGCGTTGGTGGAGTCGCCGCAGAGCAGCAGCAGCCCGTCGCGGCCGAGCTCGGCCAGGCGCGAGACGTCGGCGGCGTTGCCGCCGACCGGGGTCTGGTCGAACTTGTAGTCGCCGGTGAAGAGGACCGTGCCGAGCTCGCAGCCGAGGATCACACCGGACATGTCGGGGATCGAGTGCGTGAGGTGCACGAGCTCGATGCTGAACGGGCCCGCCTGCGCGACCTGGCCCGTGGGCAGCACCTCCATGCGGACGTCCTTGAGGCGGTGCTCGTCGAGCTTTGAGCGGCCCATCGCGACCGTGAGCTGACCGCCGTAGACGACCGGGACGGTCTTCTGGCCGAGCTCGCGCAGGACCCAGGGCAGCGCGCCGATGTGGTCCTCGTGGCCGTGCGTGATCACGATCGCCTCGATCGCGTCGGCGTGGTCGCGCAGGTAAGTGAAGTCGGGCAGGACGAGGTCGATGCCCATCATCTCCGCGGTCGGAAAACGCAGCCCGCAGTCGACCACCACGATGCGGCCGTCGTACTCGACGACGGTCATGTTCTTGCCGATCTCCCCCAGGCCCCCGAGCGGGAGGACGCGCAGCGTTCCGCTCACGCGGTGGCGGCCCTCTCGAGCAGGCCGTGGCGCGAAAGCATGGCCTTGACCTCCTCGAGCTCGTGCTCGTCGGCCTCGACCATCGGGAGGCGCAGCCCGCCGACGTCGTGGCCGAGCAGCGTCAGCGCCGCCTTCGTGCAGGTGGGGCTGGCGGTGAGGAAGAGCGTGGCGTAGACGTCGCGCAGCGACGCGTCGATCTCCGCGCGCTGCTCGGGCTCGTCGAAGAGGCGCCGCATCGCGTCGCCGACGATGTGCGAGGCGACGCAGATGCCGCCGGCGCCTCCCATGTCGAGCGTGGCGGCCAGGTCATCGTCGTTGCCGGCGAGCACGTGGAGCCCGTCGATGAGCTGCAGCTCGTCTGCGTTGGCCTGCTTGACCGCGGCGATGCCGTCGATCTGCGCCAGCTCGGCGAGCAGGTCGGGCGGCATGTTGGTCGCCGTGCGCCCGGGGATGTTGTAGAGGATCACGGGCGTGCCGCCGGCGGCGCGGGCGACCTCCTCGAAGTGACGGCGGATGCCGCGGCGGTTGGGCTTGTTGTAGTACGGCGTGACCGAGAGGACGGCGTCGGCGCCCGCCGCCACGACCGCCTCGGTGAGGTGCACGGCGTGGCGGGTGTCGTTCGAGCCGGCGCCGGCGACGATCGTGCCCTCCTGCCCGAGCTCGCGCACGATCAGCTCGACGAGGGCGACCTGTTCCTCGTCGGTCATCGTGGCCGCCTCGCCGGTCGTCCCGGCGATCACGAGGCCGTTGGAGCCGTGCGCGAGCAGGTGGCGGCCGAGCGCGACCGCCCCCTCCTCGTTGACCGCTCCGTCGGGCTGGAACGGCGTCACCATCGCGGTGAGCAGGCCTTCGTAGGCGGGCATGGCCACAGTGTCGCAGGGACCCCGGGTGCCTCGTCGCTACCCGGCGAGCGGGTCGCCCGAGGACATCTTCGGCGGCTCGCCGCCCTCGCGCTTCGGGCTCGCCGGAGCTGGGCCGCCGGCAGCGGCGGGCGCGTTGGGATCGACCGGCGCTGGTGCGCTCGGCGGCGCGGGTGCGTGGGTGGTGGGCACGCCGGGAGCGCCGGGGTCAGGCGTCGGCGCGGCTGCGGCCTCGGGAGGCGCGGCGCTGCCCGTGACCGGGACGCCGGGGGTCTGCGCGACGGGGTCGGCCTGGATCGGCCGGCCGTGCTTGTCGTACTCCACGGTGGAGCCGCCGCCCCCGCCCTGCTGCTGGCCCGAGCTGTTGAAGGACTTCTGTGCCTCGTCGAGCTTGGCCTGCGCCTGCTCGGCCATCTTCTTGGCCTTGTCCATGAATCCCACGTTCGTCTCCTCTGTGTCGGCTGCGACCGACAGTCAACCCGACCTCCGCAGCGTCTTCAAGGCGCCGGTGAAGCTCGGCCCGCATGTGGTCCCGCCTGCGCGCGATCTTCACGCCCGCGCCACGAGCAGCGGAAGCACCAGGGCGATCACCGCGACGAGGGCCCAGAGCGCCGGCGCTGCGCTCAACAGCTGCTCGCGCTGTCGCTGTGCGCGCTCGCCGCGCGCCGCGCTCGTGCTGACCCACCAGGCTCGCGAGCGCAGCCGCAGCACGCCCAGCGTGATGCCGAGGGCGGCGCCGTAGAGCACGTGGCCGACCAGCGACGGGAACCCCTCGCCGAGGTCGGCGGCCGTCCACTCCGGGCGCTCGCCGAGCAGCCACGGCAGCATCGTGAGGTTGCCGATGAACCACCACGCCACCCCGTAACACACCCCCCAGGCCAGTGAGGACGCGCCGTCGAAGGTCTCGCGGCGAAACAGCACCGCGAAGCTCGCGCCGATGAGGACCGCGATGAGCAGGTGCAGCGCGAGCCCGGCGAAGGTCGAGCGCCCGCCCGCAATGCCCGCGATTGTGGGGAGTCCGTCGACCTCGAGCAGTACGCCGGTGAACAGCAGCCCGCCTGCCAGCCCCGCCAGCGTGCCGGTCCCGAGCGCGCGCAGGAAGCGCGTGCCGGCGCCCTCGTCCTCGTCGGCGCGGGGGTCGTCCTCGAACAGCGAGCCAACGAGCGCGCTGACGGCGCGATAGAGGACGACCAGCGCAAGCCCGGCGAGCGCGAAGCCGGGCAGGGAGGCGGTGCGGGCGCGCGCCCCCGCCAGGTCCCAGGCGAGGCCGTCGCCGGCGAGCAGGGGGACGAGGGTGACCGCCACGCCGGCCCACAGCGCGACCCCGTAGGCCAGGCCGCGGATCATCGCCGGGCCCCCGCCTCCGCGCGGCCGCGGGTAGACGGCACCGTAGGCGCCCCCGGCCAGGCCCCCGGTGGCGAGGCCGGCGAGCCACAGCAGCGCCCGGCTGCCGCCCGCGAACCCCGAGTCCGCAAGCAGGGCGGCATTGGCGGTCAGAATCCAGAGCAGCGCGGCTGCGGCAACCGCGCCCGCTGCGGCTCCGCGCGCCAGGGCCGGTGTCGGCGCCCGGCGCGAGGCGGCCGAGCGCGGTCCGCGCACCAGGACCAGGACGCCTGCAGTGACCAGGCCGTAGAGCAGGTGCCCGAACAGGCTCGGCAACCCCGCCTGGGCCGCTTCGAGCGTCCATAGCACCGCGTTGTCAGTCAGCAGCGGCAGCAGGGTCAACGCGCCCAGGAACCACCAGAAGGCGCCATAGGTGACCCCCCAGATGATCGCCTCGGCAGAACGGACGCCCTCGCGGCCCACGAGCATGCCGAAGAGGGCGCCGATGACGGCCGCGAAGACCATGTGGACGAGGAAGCCCACCCCCGGCGCGTCGCTGCGCACGATGGCGGCGATCGTCGGCAGCATGTCGCCCTGCTCGACCATGGCCGCGCCGAACGCGAGCCCGCCGGCGAGGCCGGCCAGCGCGCCGGCGCCGGCTCCGGCCGGGACCCTCCGCACGAGCGACGCCGGTCGAGGCGCGGCCGCAGCCGCCGTCACGACGCCGCCTCTGCCGGAGCTTCGGCCTGGTGCTCGGACAACCGGTCGGGCGCCCCCGTGAGCACGATGTCGCGCGGGAAGGCCAGGTCGACGACCCAGTCGACCAGGACCCGGACCTTCTTCTCGAGCCCGGGCAGCTTGCCGAGGTAGACGGCACGCCACATCAGCCATGCGACGAAGCCGGTGAAGCGCGCGCCCCGCAGCTCGGCAACCGCCGTCCGGTGGCCCAGCGCCACGAGCATGCCGACGCCCTCAAAGCGGAAGGGGCGTGGCTCGCCTCCGCGCAGCGCCGCAGCGAGGTTGTCGGCCAGCGCCTTGCCCTCGCGCAGCGCGTGCTGTGCGGTCGGTGGATGCTGTCCGTCGCCCTTCGGGATCGCCGCGCAGTCGCCGATCGCCCACACACCCTCGGCGCCGGGGACGCGGAGGCACGCGTCGACCTTCACCGCGCCCGCAGCGCTCTGCTCCAGCGGTAGCGCCTGCACCACCGGGCTGGTCTGATTGCCCGCGGTCCACACGATCGTGCCGGCCTCGATGCTCTCCCCACCCTCGAGCAGCAGTGCCCGCTCGGTGGCACCGGCCACCCGAGCACCGAGCCGGAACTCGATCCCGCGCTCGCGCAGCTGGCGCAGCGCGAAGGCCGCCAGGCCCGCGGAGACCTCGGGCAGGATCCGCTCGCGGCTGTGGACGAGCAGATAGCGCATGGGCTCCCCGCGGACGTCGGGGAAGAAGCGCGCGACCGCCGCCACGAGGTCGCGCAGCTCGGCGAGCAGCTCCGTGCCGGCGAACCCGCCCCCGACCACGGCGAAGGTCAGCAGCCGCCGGCGCTCGGCGGGGTCCTCCTCCCCCTCGGCAGCCTCGAGCTGGGCGAGGACGTGGTTGCGCACCGCGGAGGCGTCGGCCAGCGACTTCAGGGTCAGCGTGTGCTCGGCGAGCCCCGGCAGGTCGCGGTAGGTCGGCTCGGCGCCCAGCGCCAGCACGAGCTGGTCGTAGGGCAGCTCCTGCTCCCGCTCGCCCGCGCCGACGCGGACGCAGCGCCGGGCGAGGTCGACGTCGAGGGCTTCCCCGCGCACGAAGCGCGTACGTGGAACGGCGACGCGGACCGGCGCCCCGATGTGGTGCGCCTCGATCGCGCCCGACGCGACCTCGGCCAGCATCGGTGTGAACAGCAGGTAGTTGCTGCGGCTGACGAGGGTCACGTCCCAGCCGCGGCTGCGGGGTGCGAGCGACTCGAGCCGGCGGGCGGCGCTCACCCCCGCGAAGCCTCCACCGAGGATGACGATCCGCGTGCGCTCCTCCTGCGCGGCGGCGCGAGCCGCGGGAGCGGGAATCAAGGGGCCGAGCGCGATCAGCACCACCGCGCTGAGGCCGCCGGCCATCGTCGCCGCGATCAGCTCGCCGTAGGCCTGTCCCGCCAGCGGCGCCGACCACCGCGGCGCCTCGCCGACCAGCAGCGGGAGCAGGCTGAGCGACCAGATCACCCAGAGCACCATGCCGAGCAGCACGCCGCTCGCCGCGACGGCCGGGCCGGTGCCCATCCCGCGGCTGGTGAAGCGCGCGAGGACGACCCCGAGCAGCGGTCCGAGGATCAGCCAGGCGAGCAGGCCCGTGCCGTGGGCCGAGAGCTCGGCGATGTGCGGCGCCGGATCGGGCTGTCCGGTGCGCAGCGCGCCGATCACGGCGCCGGCGACGAATCCGGCACCCGCGCCCGCGAGCAGGCGCGGCTCAGCGCGGAGCCGGCGCCGCATGCCTGGATTGGGCCGGGGTCAAGCCCCCCAGGCTAGACCGCCGATCTTGCGCCAACGTGACACGAGGGCCCTGACCCTCCGGCCCCGCTGGTGCCCGCGGCCGTCAACCCGACCTCCGCCGCTGCTTCAAGGCATCGGTGAAGCGCCGGTGCACCTGCGCCCCCTCCCCCTCCTCCCACAGCGTCACCACGATCAGCTCGCCGCGCGGGCGATCGTGGAGGCAGACGAAGACCACGTCGCCGTCGCGCACGTAGACCGACCCGCGCTGCGCGGCCGCCCCGTCGGGAGGCTCCTCGGAGACCTGCCCCGCCGCCCACGCGCGCGAGACGCGCCCGGCGATCTCCGGGCGCTGGTCCAGGCCTCCGCGCACGCGCTGGCGGTAGCGCTCGACGGCGTGGTCGGTGACGGCGACGAGCGGGGCGCTCGGCACCGTCAGGAGTCAGGCCACAGCAGGTGCTCGAGCCCGATCACCGGCGACTGCTCCAGGTCCGCGACGCGGCGCACTGCGAGCAGGACGCCGGGCATGAAGCTCGTGCGGTCGGTGGTCGTGTGGCGGATCGAGAGGGTCTGGGCGGCCGAGCCGAGGATGACCTCCTGGTCGGCCACGATGCCGGGCAGGCGCACGGAGTGGATCGGCACGTCGCCGCTCATCAGCTCGGCTGTGCGCTTCGCGGTCCCGGAGGGGGCGTCGAGCTTGGCCGGGTGGTGGAACTCGATGATCTCGGCGCCGTCCATGTGGCGCGCCGCCTCGGCGGCGAAGCGCATCATCAGCACCGCGCCGATCGCGAAGTTGGGCGCCGCGAAGACGTTCGCGCTCGCACCGTCGGCCGCCGCGAGCAGGTCCTCGGCGGCGAAACCCGTCGTGCCGATCACCACGTGCACCCCCGCCTCCAGGCACGCTCGGGCGTTGGCGATCGCCTGATCGGGGTGGGTGAAGTCGACGACCACGTCGGCGTCGCCGAGCACCTCGGCCAGGGTGGTGTCCAGCGCCGGGTCGGCGCGGCCCGTCAGCTCCAGGTCCTCGGCGTCCTCCACGGCGGCGCAGACCGCCTGGCCCATCCGTCCCGCGGCGCCGGCGACCGCGACGCGGATCACGCGGCGACGCGCTCCGCGGCCGGGCAGACCGCCGCCACGGCGGCGACGAAGGCGTCCTCGTCGGGGCCGATGCCGGCCGCCGAGAGCCCCTCGGGAGCCCACAGCTCGGCCACGAGCTCGGCCAGGTCGTCGAGGGTCACCGCGTCGATCTTGGCCATGATCTCGTCGAGCTCGAGCAGCGGCAGGCCGTAGAGCACTGACGCGCCCAGGCGGCTCATCCGCGCGGGCGGGGACTCGAGCCCGAGCACGATGCGCGCCTTGACGTTCTCGCGCACGCGGGTCAGCTCGACCTCGGTGACGCCCCCGCTGCGCAGGCGCTCGAGCTCGGCGCCGACGACCTGCATCGCCTCGGCGAGGTTCTCGGGCCGCGTGCCGACGTAGAGGCCGATCTCGCCCGAATCCGTGAAGGAGGCCGCGAAGGAGTAGACGGCGTAGGCCAGGCCGCGCTCCTCGCGCACGGCCTGAAACAGCCGTGAGGAGGACAGGCCGCCCAGGATCGCGTCGAGCACGCGGACCGCGAAGCGCCGATCGTCGGCGCGCCGGACCCCGACCGCCCCGAGGCACACGTGGACCTGCTCGGTGTCCTTGGTCTGGAAGCGCAGGCTGGCCGGCGGCTGCGCCGGGGCGGGCAGCGGCGCCGGGCCCGACTGGCCCGGGCGCAGGGAGCCGAGCGTGCGCTCGGCGAGCTCGACGATCGCGTCGTGGTCGACCGAGCCGGCGGCGGCGATGACCACCGAGCCCGGGACGTAGCGGCTCGCGTGGAACGCGGAGACCGCGTCCACCGGGGTGTCGCGGATCACCGGGGCGCGGCCGATGATGGGCCGGCCGAGCGGGTGCTCGCCGTAGACGGCGGCGCCGAGCACGTCGAAGACCATGTCCTGCGGGTCGTCCTCGTACATCGCGATCTCTTCGAGCACGACCTTGCGCTCGGGATCGACATCGCGGAAGGCGGGGCGCCAGACCATGTCGGCCATGACGTCGAAGGCCACCGGCAGATGCTGGTCGAGCAGCCGCGCGTAGACCGTGGTGCCCTCCTTGTCAGTGCCGGCGTTGAGCTCGGCGCCCATGCCGTCGAAGAGCTGGTCGATCTCGGTGGACTCAAAACGATCGGTGCCCCGGAAGAGCATGTGCTCCAGGAAGTGCGAGAGGCCGGCCTCGGCCTCGGTCTCCCCCCGTGAGCCTGCGCCCACGAAGAACCCGAGGGCCGCGGACCGCACGGAGGGCATGGCCTCCGTGGCGATCCGCAGCCCCGAATCAAGTTCCGTTAGGCGATGATCTGGCATCGGGAGAAAGGTGGCCGGTCCGACCCATCCGAGCAAGCTCGGCTGAATCGGCCCGGCAGTTACCTCACGAGCGGTCCGGGTCCCGGTCCGCGCGCGGCGGGCGGGGCCCGCGATCGCGCTCGCGCCCGCGGCCGCCGCGGTCTCCGCCGCCGCCGCCGCTGCGCCCGTCACGGCGCGGGCCGCGGTCGCCGCCGTTGCGGCTCCCACCGCCACCGCCACCGCCGCCGCCGGAGCCGACGCCGGCCAGCTCCTCGACGGACTTGCCGGCGATCTCGGGGTCCTCGGCGAGGCGCAGGCCGATGCGCCCGCGCTCGCGGTCGACCTCGACCACGCGCACGGCGATGTCGTCGCCCTTGTTGAGGACCTCCTCGACCGTCGCGACCCGCTGCCCGGGCGAGACGTTGGAGATGTGCAGCAGGCCGTCGGTGCCCTTGGCGAGCTCGACGAACGCCCCGAAGGTCGTGGTCTTGACGACCTTGCCCTGGAACTCGTCGCCGACCGCGACCTCCTTGGTCATCGACCGGATGCGGTCGATGAGCGCGTCGCCCTGGGTGCCGGTCTGCGCGTACACGCGGACCTGGCCCTCGTCGTCGACGTCGATCTGCGCCTCGAACTCGTCGGAGAGGCCGCGGATGGTCTCGCCGCCCTTGCCGATCAGCAGGCCGATCTTGTCCGGGTCGATCTTGATCGACGAGATGCGCGGGGCGTACTTGGAGAGCTCCTCGCGCGGCGTGCTGATGACCTCGGCCATCTTGCCGAGGATGTGCGTCCGGCCCTCCTTGGCCTGCGTGAGCGCGTCACGCAGGATGTCGAAGGTCACGCCCGTGATCTTGATGTCCATCTGCAGGGCGGTGATGCCGTTCTCGGTGCCGGCGACCTTGAAGTCCATGTCGCCGAGGTGATCCTCCACCCCTGCGATGTCGGACAG
>JBBRYA010000088.1:0-10578 GCA_038238015.1 Solirubrobacterales bacterium | reverse complement strand
CGAAGTACCGCGGCGAGTTCGAAGAGCGCCTGAAGGCGGTGCTCAAGGAGATCTCCGAGGCGGGCGGCCAGATCATCCTGTTCATGGACGAGCTGCACACCATCGTCGGCGCCGGCGCGGCCGAGGGCGCGGTGGACGCCGCCAACCTGCTGAAGCCGATGCTCGCCCGCGGCGAGCTGCGCGCGGTCGGCGCCACCACGCTCGACGAGTACAAGAAGCACATCGAGAAGGACCCCGCGCTCGAGCGCCGCTTCCAGCCGATCTTCGTCGGCGAGCCCTCGGTCGAGGACACGATCGCGATCCTGCGCGGCCTCAAGGAGCGCTACGAGGCCCACCACCACGTCCGCATCACCGACGCCGCGCTGATCGCCGCGGCGATGCTCTCCAACCGCTACATCGCCGACCGCTTCTTGCCCGACAAGGCGATCGACCTCGTCGACGAGGCCGCCTCGCGGATCTCGATCGAGCTGTCTTCGGTGCCGACCGAGATCGACGAGGTCGAGCGGCGCATCAAGCAGCTCGAGATCGAGCAGGTCGCGGTCTCCCAGGACAAGTCGGCGACCGCGCGCGGCGCGGAGATCGAGCGCGAGCTGGCCGAGCAGCGCGAGCAGGCCGCGGGCATGCGCGCCCAGTGGGAGCGCGAGAAGGAGCAGGCCGACGGCCTGGGCAAGGTCACCGAGCGCCTCGACGAGGCGCGCTCCGAGCTCGAGCGCGCCGAGCGCGAGCTCGACTACCAGCGTGCGGCCGAGCTGCGCCACGGCGAGATCCCCGAGCTCGAGCGCAAGCTCGCCGAGGCCGACGCGCGCGAGCCCAGCGACGAGCCCGCCGTCTACCTGCGCGAGCACGTCGACGCAGACGACGTCGCCGAGGTCGTGGGCAAGTGGACCGGAATCCCGGTGTCGCGCCTGATGGAGACCGAGATGGCCAAGCTGCTCTCGATGGAGGACCGCCTGCACCAGCGCGTCATCGGCCAGCACGAGGCCGTCGAGGCGGTGTCCAACGCCCTGCGCCGCTCGCGCGCGGGCCTCTCGGACCCCGACCGCCCAATCGGCGTGTTCCTCTTCCTCGGCCCCACCGGCGTCGGCAAGACCGAGCTGGCGCGCGCGCTCGCCGAGTACATGTTCGACTCCCAGGACGCGATGGTCCGCATCGACATGTCGGAGTACATGGAGAAGCACTCCGTGGCCCGGCTTGTCGGCGCGCCCCCCGGCTACGTGGGCTACGAAGAGGGCGGCCAGCTCACCGAGGCGGTGCGCCGGCGCCCCTACTCGGTGATCCTGCTCGACGAGATCGAGAAGGCCCACTCCGACGTGTTCAACATCCTGCTGCAGGTGTTCGACGACGGCCGCCTGACCGACGGCCAGGGCCGCACCGTGGACTTCCGCAACTGCGTGCTGATCATGACCTCGAACTTGGGCGGGCGGGGCACCTCTCCGCGGGAGGGCGCCGAGCTGACCTTCAAGCCCGAGTTCATCAACCGCCTCGACGACATCATCGAGTTCGACAGCCTCTCGGAGGAGCAGCTGCGCCGGATCGTGGACATCCAGGTCAACCTCCTGATCCGCCGGGTCGCCGAGCGCGGCGTCGAGGTCGAGCTGACCGAGGCGGCGCTCGACCTGCTCGGCAAGCTGGGCTATGACCCGGTCTACGGCGCCCGCCCGCTCAAGCGGGTGATCCAGCGCAACCTGGTCGATCCGCTGGCGCGCGGGCTGCTGCAGGGCGACTTCGAGCCCGGCGAGCGCGTGCTGGTCGACGCCCAGGACGGCGAGCTGCACTTCAGCGCGGCCAAGCCGGCCGAGCCCGCGGCGGTCTAGCGACCGCGGGCGGCCAGGGCCGCCAGCCGGACGACCCGGCGCAGCGTGATGTCCACGTCGACGAACACGCTCTGCGGGTTCGGCGAGTAGGTGCGCTGCTGGTCGACCTGTAGCGTCCAGGTACCTACGTGCGGATGGCGCACCGGCAGCTGGCGGCGGCGGACCGCGAAGGTGCCGCAGGCCCCGCTCCGCTGCGCGAGGGTGACCGTCTTGCGCTCCTTGCCGCGGAACACGTAGTGCCCGTAGACGTTGCCCGGGCCGGTGAAGCCGCGGCCGCGGAAGGTCACGACCTGCGAGGGCCGGGCGTTGCGCGGCTGCGCGCCGACGTTCAGGGCGGTGACGCCCGCGGCCAGCGTCGCGCCCGCGGCGGGGTTGGCCCGCTCGGTGACCGCGACGGAGAACGGGCGCTCGCCCTTGGAGCGGTACGGCGCCTCGATGGTCTGAGTCGGCAGGTTCCCGCCGGCGTCGGTCAGCACGCCGGCGCGGATCACCTTGCCGTCGAGCGCGACGTCGACGAGGGCGTTCGGCGCGAAGCCGCTCCCGGCGAGGGGGAGCTTCTCGCGCAGGATCACCGTCTTGCTGTGCTCCCTGGTCGTGATCGACACGTAGCAGGGCTTGATCGGATCGAGCGTCGGCGCCGCCGAGGCGCCCGCGGGCGCGGCGAGCAGGAGCAGCGCCGCGGCGCCGGCGGAGCGCGCGAAGGCGGGGGATCGCATGCGCGAAGTATCCATACCGGGACGACAACACGGCACCGGGGGAGAAGGATCGGGTAGAACCGCCGAGGACCGAACCCGCGAGGAGGACCCGTGCCGACCTGGATCATGCTCTCGACCCTTACCCCTGAAGGCGTGCAGACCGTTCGCAACAACCCGCAGCGCATCCGCGAAGTCAACAAGGAGATCGAGCAGCTCGGCGCCACGGTCAAGGCCCAGTGGGCGACCCTGGGGCACTTCGACTTCATCAACATCGTCGAGGCGCCTGACGAGAAGACGATGGCGCGCGTCTCGCTCGAGCTCGGCTCGCGCGGCACCGCGCACTACGAGTCGCTGTCCGCGATCCCGATTGACGACTTCATCTCCTCGCTCTAGGTGAGGGTTCTCGTCGTCGGATCCGGCGGGCGCGAGCACGCGCTCGTCCGGGCGCTCGCGCGCTCGCCACAGGCTCCCGAGCTGCTGTGCGCGCCCGGCAACGCCGGGATCCGCGCCGAGGCGCGGCTGCTCGACGGCGACCCCGGCGATCCGGCCGCGTTCTCCGCGGCGGCGGCGAAGGCCGGCGTGGACCTCGCGATCGTCGGGCCGGAGGCCCCGCTCGTCGCGGGCCTGGCCGACGAGCTGCGCGCGGCAGGCGTCCGCTGCTTCGGGCCCGGGCGCGCCGGCGCGCGCCTCGAGGGCTCCAAGGCCTTTGCGAAGGAGATCATGGACGCCGCCGGCGTGCCCACGGGGCGCCACTGGGTCGTGCGCACCGTCTCCGCGGGCCTGGAGGCGATCGGCGCCTACCCCGCGGTGATCAAGGCCGACGGCCTCGCCGCCGGCAAGGGCGTGGTGATCGCCGCCGACGAGGCCCAGGCGCGCGAGGCGCTCGTCGCGATGCTCGAGCAGCGCCGCTTCGGCGCGCACCCGGTCGTGATCGAGGAGCTGCTCGAGGGCGACGAGCTGTCGGTGCTCGCGCTGTGCGACGGCGAGCGCGCGCTGGCGCTCGCGCCGGCGCGCGACTACAAGCGCATCGGCGACGGGGACACGGGCCCGAACACCGGGGGGATGGGGGCCTTCTCGCCGGTTGGAGACATCGGCGAGGACCGGCTGGCCGAGCTCGTCGCGAGCGTCCACCAGCCGGTGCTCGACGAGTTGCGCGCCCGCGGCATCGCGTTCCACGGCGTCCTCTACGCGGGGCTGATGCTGACCCCGGACGGCCCCCAGGTGCTCGAGTTCAACGTCCGCTTCGGCGACCCGGAGACGCAGGTGGTGCTGCCGCGCCTGCGCTCGGACCTGCTGGAGCTGCTGCTCGCGGCGACCGAGCCGGGCGGCCTGGCCGGCGCCTCGCTCGAGTGGGATCCGCGCACCGCGGTCACCGTCGTGCTCGCGTCGCGCGGGTACCCGGAGTCCTCGTCCACCGGCGACGTCATCGACGGCCTGGAGCGCGTCCCGCCGGACGTCGAGCTGACCCACGCGGGGACCGCCGAGGTCGAGGGCTCGGTGGTCACCGCGGGCGGGCGCGTGCTCAACGTGACCGCGCTTGGCGACGACGCCGGCGCGGCCCGCGAGGCCGCGTATGCTGCCGCGCGGATGATCGAGTTCGACGGAAGCCAGATGCGAGAGGACATCGCCGGTGAGCGAGCAGCCCGAACCACCTGACCTGGCCGCGCCAGCCGCGCCCGAGCTGGCCACGGAGACCGTGGCCGAGGCCGAGGCCGAGTTCGAGGGGCTCGCCGTCGACGCCCCGGTCGTCGGCATCCTCATGGGCTCCAAGAGCGACATGGAGGCGATGGACGCGGCCGCCAGGGAACTCGAGACGCGCGACATCCTCCACGAGGTGCGGGTGATGTCGGCCCACCGCGACCCCGAGATGGTCGCCGAGTACGCGCGCAACGCCAAGATGCGGGGCCTGCGGGTGATCATCGCGGGCGCCGGCCTGTCCGCCGCGCTCCCGGGCGTGGTCGCCGCCCACACCGAGCTGCCGGTCATCGGCGTCCCGCTGACCTCCGCGCGCTCGATCGCCGGTGGCCTGGACGCGGTGCTCTCGATCGTGCAGATGCCGCCGGGGGTCCCGGTCGCCTGCGTCGGGGTGGACAGCGCCAAGAACGCCGCCGTGCTCGCTGCGCGCATACTGGGCGCATGAACCAGCGCAACCTCGGTGCCCTCACTGTCCCCGCCCTCGGCCTCGGCTGCATGGGCATGTCCGCCTTCTACGGGACCACCGACGAGGGCGAAGCGCTCGCGACCATCGACCGCGCGCTCGAGCTGGGCTGCAACTTCCTCGACACCGCGGAGATGTACGGGCCCTACACGAACGAGCAGCTCGTGGGCAAGGCGATCGCGGGCCGCCGCGACGAGGTCGTCGTCGCGACCAAGTTCGGGATCCGGCCCGCGCCGACGGACGAGAACCCCAACGGCCGGATGCTCGACGGGTCGCCCGAGAACGTGCGTCGCTCGGTCGAGGGCTCGCTGGAGCGACTCGGGACCGATCATGTCGACCTCTACTACCTGCACCGCGTCGATCCGAAGACGCCGATCGAGGACACCGTCGGTGCGATGGCCGAGCTCGTGCAGGAGGGCAAGGTCCGCCACCTCGGGCTCAGCGAGGCCTCGCCGGAGACGCTGCGCCGCGCCGCGGCCGTGCACCCGATCGCCGCGTTGCAGACGGAGTACTCGCTGTGGACGCGCGACGTCGAGGCCGAGATCCTCCCGGCTTGCCGGGAGCTCGGGATCGGCCTCGTGCCCTACTCGCCGCTCGGCCGCGGCTTCCTCTCGGGCCGCTTCAAGTCACCCGAGGAGCTCGACGAGGGTGACTTCCGGCGTAGCGGTCCGCGCTTCACGGGCGACGCGCTCGAGCAGAACCTCAAGCTCGTGGGCAAGCTGGAGGAGCTCGCTGCCGAGAAGGGCTGCACGGCCGGCCAGCTCGCGCTCGCCTGGGTGCTCGCCCACGGCGAGGACGTCGTGCCGATCCCCGGGACCAAGCGCCGCAGCTACCTCGAGGAGAACCTGGGCGCGGCCGACGTGACCCTCACCCCCGACGACCTCGCCCGCATCGACGCCGAGCTCCCGGCCGCGGCCGGCGAGCGCTACGACCGCTCAGGGATGGCGACGATCGACGCGTAGGGCGGGCGAAGGTCAACGTCGACTGCGGCTGGGTAGGCGAGCGAGGGAGCCGTCCGCGGGGGCAGAGCCCGTCGCTTCTGCAGTTGACCCCCGTATGGGGGGTCAAAGGCGGAACCGTCGTGTCAGTAACGGCGCTCGCGCGAGACCGCGACCGATCGAACCACCGCTTCCCTACCCGGCGCCGTTGACGTTCGGGTGCCTCCCTACGATGAGCGCATGATCGCGCGCTACACCCGGCCCGAGCTCGGCGCGGTCTGGACCGACGAGGCCCGGATGACCGCCTGGCGCGACGTGGAGGTCGCGGCCGCCGAGGCGCTCGAGCAAGGCCCCACGTCCGAGGAGGTCGAAGCGATCCGCGCGGCGAGCTTCACGGTCGAGGCGGTCAAGGAGCGCGAGGCGGTCACCGACCACGACGTCGCCGCCTTCGTCGACGTCCTGTCGGGCTCCGCGGGCCCAGGGGGGCGCTGGATCCACTACGGACTCACGTCCTCGGACGTGCTCGACACGGCGCTGGCGCTGCAGATCCGCCGCGCCGGCGCCCCGATCCTCGACGGCGCGCGCGCGTATGCGATCGCGCTGGCCGAGCGCGCGCGCGAGTTCGGGGACACGCTGTGCGCCGGGCGCACCCACGGGGTCCACGCCGAGCCGACCACGTTCGGGCTCAAGCTGGCGGGCTTCGCCTTCGAGGCCCAGCGCAACCTCGAGCGCCTGGAGCGCGCCTTCGAGCAGGCGGCCGTCGGCGCGATCTCCGGCGCGGTCGGCACCTACGCGTCCCATGACCCCGCCTACGAGGGGCGCGTGCTCGACCGCCTCGGCCTCCCGGGCGAGCCCGTGTCGACCCAGGTCGTGCCGCGCGACCGCCACGCCGAGCTGCTGTCGGCGATCGCGCTGGCCGGCGCCGGGCTCGAGCGCTTCGCCACCGAGATCCGCCATCTCCAGCGCACGGAGGTGCGCGAGGTCGAGGAGCCCTTCCGCGCCGGGCAGAAGGGCTCGAGCGCGATGCCCCACAAGCGCAACCCGATCACCACCGAGCGCATCACCGGCCTTGCGCGCGTGCTGCGCGGCTACGCCCAGGCGGCGAACGAGAACGTCGCGCTGTGGCACGAGCGCGACATCTCGCACTCCGGTGCCGAGCGCGTGATCCTGCCGGACGCGACGATCCTGCTCGACTACATGCAGCACCTCGCGATCCGGGTCGTGCGCGGGATGACGGTCCACCCCGACCGCATGGCGCGCAACCTGGAGCTGACCTGCGGGGCGCTGTTCTCTCAAGCGGTGCTGCTCGCGCTCGTGCAGGGCGGGATGAGCCGGGACGACGCCTACCGGCTCGTCCAGCGCACGGCCCAGCAGGCGTGGGACACGCAGACGCCGCTGCGCGGGCTGCTCGCCGCCGAGCCCGACGCCGCCGGGCTCGACCTCGATGCGATCTTCGACTACGGGCAGTTCGTCCGCCACGTCCCCGAGCTGCTCGCGCGCCTCGACGCGATCCTCGAGCCGGCGGCGGCATGAGCGACGCGCCGCTGCTCATCAAGGCCGACACGATCCACTCGGCTGACCTCTTCCACGCGATCCCCCTCGACATCGTCGACCCGTTCCTCTACGCCGAGATCGGAGGGCGCAAGGTGGCGGTCAACAGCGTGCTGGAGACGGACCGAATCAACGGCCTGGGCACCGGGATCGAGGTGCTGGACTTCTTCTCGCTCGGCTTCGACGCGCTGCTCGACAGCGGTGTGAGCTACCCGGACGCCGAGCTGGAGATCGACCTCCGCGCCTGCCGCGAGCTGGGCATCGAGCGCGCGGCGGTGCCGCCGGAGTTCCCGCTCGCGGTGGCGGAGAAGCTGCGGGCCGGCGGCATCGAGCTGACCGTCGACCGTGACCGCTTCGTGATCCGCCGGCGCGTCAAGACCGGAAGCGAGCTGGACGGGATCCGCCGCGCCCAGGCGGCGGCCGACGCCGCGATGGCGCTGGCCGCCCGGATGCTCCGCGAGCTTCCCGACGGGCTGTCGAGCGAGTCGCTGCGCGAGGCGATGCAGGCCGACTGCGCCCAGCGCGGCTGCGAGCTGCCCGACACCGTGATCGTCGCGCGCAACGAGCAGTCCGCGCTCGGCCACGACTCGGGCTCGGGGCCGATCGCCCGCGGCGACGTCGTCCTCGTCGACATCTGGCCGCGCGACCGCCGCTCGCGCTGCTGGGCGGACATGACCCGCACGTTCGTGGCCGGCGGCGCGCAGGCGCCCGCCGAGCTGCGCGAGTACTGGCAGCTGACGCATGCCTCGCTCCAGGCGGTGACCGCCGCGCTGCGCCCGGGCGCCGTCTGCCGCGACCTCTTCGGCCTCGCCTGCGAGCCCTACGAGGCAGCGGGGCAGCCGACGGTCCGCACCAAGGCTCCGGGCACGACGCTGGTTGACGGCTTCTTCCACGGCCTCGGCCATGGCGTGGGCCTCGAGGTCCACGAGCCGCCCAACCTCGGGCGCTCCGACGAGACGCTGGTCGCCGGGGACGTCGTGACGGTCGAGCCCGGCTGCTACCGCCGCGGCTTCGGCGGCGTGCGGCTGGAGGACCTGGTCCTGATCACCGAGGACGGCGCCGAGGTCCTCACGAAGTTCCCGTACGAGCTCGAGCCCTGATCCACCGCTGGGAGCCCGTCGAAAAAGTCCTCGGGGCCGGATGCGGCCCATCCCCGGTTAGCGAGCACTTTCCCGACGGACTCCTAGCCGAAGCGCTGCCCGATCGGCTCTTGCGGCGAGGTGGCCGCTCTGGCTAGCGTGGCGCGGCGCGGCTCTGATCATCGCCGGGCTCTCCACGATGGGCGAAACCAACGCGAAGGCCACCGAGCAGGAAGCCCCGGTCCCCGTAGGACCGGCCCCTGCGGCGCCCGGAGCGGCGGGCGCGGCCTTCCTCTCGCCCGCGGCGCTGGGCGCAGTGGGCGGGTTTCAGACGGTCGGACGCAGCCTCCCGCGCAACCTCAGCGCCGCCGACGTGCTGGCGCTGCAGCGCACCGTCGGCAACCACGCCGTCGGCAGGATGCTCGTGCCGGGCCGGGGAGGCGGCCTGGCCCGCAAGCCCGGGGCGGGCACGGCGACCGCGCCGGCGCCCGCACACGCGCCCGCTCCCGCGCCGGGCGCCGCCCCGCCGGGCCCCGCCGGCCCGGCCGCCCCCACCGCCGACGGGATCGACTGGGACGCGTTCTGGGCGGGCAACGGCCCGGGCGAGATCCGCACCGTCCTCGAGGTCCTGCGCCTCTACCCGGGGTGGGGACTGCTGGCCGGCGGCGCCTCGGACCTCATCAACACCAAGCAGGACTTCGAGGCGATCAAGGGCGAAGAGGCGCCCTGGATCAAGGGCGCGCTCACCCTCCGCAGCGCGGTGATGATCGTCAACAACGGCGTCGGCCACCTCGTCTACGTGACCGAGCTGATCCAGGACCTCGCGACCGCGTCGGTCGTCGGGGCCGAGCTAGACGCCGTCACCGCGACCGTCGACGAGGCGCTGCTGACCGTCAAGGTCGGACTTGACGGCGCCCAGACGCTGCTCGACTTCGGCCTCATCTGCGGCGCCAAGTACCGCTCGATGACCGCCCCGCCCGGAGCGTCGCGGGACGCGTGGGACGGCATGGTGGCCAACTACGAGGCCAACCTCCTGGGCGATCTCGTCGGCGGTGTGTTCGACGTCATGGACCTCAGCAGCGCCGGCTTCGCCAACGCCGGCCCGGTCAAGGCGGGGGCCAGCGCGGCCAAGGGCGTCTTCAACACGGCCAAGCTGGTCAAGGGGCTCGTGAAGTCTGTGCTGCAGGGCTGGTTCGGGGTGTGGGGGAGCAAGGGCTTCGAGAAGGGCGCGCCCGGCGGCGGGCTCGGGCGCCAGGCCGAGCAGCAGGCCGCGATCCTCATGCTCGCCGAGCTGGACCAGATGAAGGCGTGTTACATCGTCGGCGACGCGATCATCGCCACGACGGCGGACCTCGTCGCGCAGCAGATCGCCGAGCTCAACACCGCGGCCACCACGGCGCTGGGCGGCAAGGACCCGTTCATCACCGCGCGCGACGCCGCGGTCACGGGGCTCGACACGATGTCCAAGCGGATCGGCGAGCTCGCGGAGATGGAGGTCATGGCGTCGAGCGCGACCGAGAAGACCGCGGCGGTCACCGCCTTCGCCGACAAGGTGCTCGGGCTCATGGACGCGATCAAGGTGCCCGACATCAAGATCCCCGAGGCCCACATCGGCGACGACGCGGTCTCCCAGGCGGCGGAGGGCGTGCTCAACCTCGGCGGGCAGGTGGCCGGCGCCGGCGTGAACCTGCTCGTCGGCCAGCTCAACGGCGCGATCGACGAGGCCAAGGGCACGATCCGCCCGGCGATGGTGGACCTCAAGGCCAACGCGGTCGACATCGGGGCGTTCTTCCAGGTCGTCACCGACGAGGCGCGCACGCAGATCCAGGTCGGGCAGAAGAAGGTGGCCGACATCGGAGGCAAGCTCGCCAAGTGCCACTCCTTCGAGGACGTGGTGAACATGATCATCGGCGAGATCTTCGAGCTGGTGGGCTTCCACTCGGACTTCAAGATCGACGACATCCGGCAGACCTGGAACGAGATCGGGCCGGCGATCGACGGCGCGATCGTGTGGGCCCAGGCGCTGCGCGACGGGCGCCAGGCGCCGTTCCCGCTGCTCGGCGAGGACGCGGGCGGCCCGCGCGCGGCGGCCGCGCCGCCGGAGGATCCGGCGCCGGGCGGCGGTGGTGGCGGTGGTGGTGGTGGCGGCGGCGGCGGCGCTCCCGGCGGCGGCGGGGGCGCTCGCGGGTCGGCACCCACGGGGGGCGGCGGTCGGGGCACCGTCGACGTCGGCCAGCTCGTGCAGGCGGGCGCCGCGAGCGGCGCGCAGGCGGCGCAGGCCGCGGGCGCGGGGCAGGCCGGAGCCGCTGGTGCCGCGGGCGCGGCTCAGGCGGGAGCCGCAGG
>JBBRYA010000087.1:0-11943 GCA_038238015.1 Solirubrobacterales bacterium | reverse complement strand
CCGCCCGCGTGCGCGAGGTCCTGGTCGACGACTCCAACAAGCAGGCGACGGTGATCGTCCCCGACGACCAGCTCTCGCTGGCGATCGGCCGCGAGGGCCAGAACGCCCGCCTCGCCGCCCGCCTCACCGGCTGGAGGGTGGACATCCGCTCCGAGACGGAGTTCGCCAAGGAGGAGGCCGAGTCCGGTTACGGCGAGGAGGAGGAGACCGGCGGGCACTGCGCGGCGATCCTCTCCAACGGCCGGCGCTGCCCGAACGCCGCGATGCCGGGTTCGCGCTACTGCGGGCTGGACGCTCACCAGGCGCTGGCCGGCAAGGACTCAGACGTCGTCGGGCAGGCCTGAGCCCGAGCGAACATGCGTGGGCTGCCGGCTCCCCGCGGGGCAGTCGGCGCTCCGGCGCTTCGCTAACGTGGAGGGGCGGGTCGTGCCCGACCCGCGGCGGGCTCTCCCAGGCCGGGGAGCCTGGCTGCACCCCGACCGCCAATGCTTCGACCTCGCCGCTCGCCGGCGGGGCTTCAACCGGGCCTTCCGAGCGCCCGTGACCATCCCCGACGAAACCGTAGAGTTCATTCACACATGGCCAAGAAGCGCGTCCACGAGCTAGCCAAGCAGTACGACATGCCCTCCAAGGTGGTCTTGGAGAAGCTGGCGGCTGCCGGTATCGAGGTCAAGGCCGCCGCGTCGGCGGTCGACGAGGACGCCGCCGACCGCGCGCTCACGGGCAAGCCCCCCAAGGAGGAGCCCTCCGCCAACGGCGCGGGCGCCGAGGCCCAGGCCAATGGCAAGCCCGCCGAGGACGGCGACAAGGCCGCGCCCAAGCGCCCGACGCGCTCCTCGCTGCAGGGCGAGCGCGCCCCCGGCGCCGCCGGCGGGGTGCGCCGCGTGGTCATCGACTCGCAGGCCTCGCGCCGCCAGGGCGGCCCCGGCGGCGGACCCCCCGGCCCCCAGCGCCGCCCGCCGCGCCGCGGCGGGCGCCGGCGCCGTGGCGCCTACGTCGAGCCGGTCCCGCAGGATCGCGAGTCGCTGAAGGCCGACGTCATCCGCGTCAACTCCGGCTCGACGGTCAAGGACGTCGCGGAGTACCTGGGCGTCGCGATCCCGGAGATCATCAAGAAGCTCATGCAGCTAGGGGAGATGGCCACGCTTACCCAGACGCTGGCCGACGATGCCATTCAGGTGCTGGCCGACGAGTTCGACAAGCAGATCGAGATCGTCCACGCCGCCGACGAGGTCGACGCCGAGCCCGAGTTCGAGGACGCCGAGGAGGACCTCGTCGGCCGCCCGCCCGTGGTCACGATCATGGGCCACGTCGACCACGGCAAGACCTCGCTGCTGGACGCCATCCGCCAGGCCGACGTCGTCGGCGGCGAGGCCGGCGGGATCACCCAGCACATCGGCGCCTACCAGGTCCACCACGGCGACAAGACCATCACCTTCCTCGACACCCCCGGCCACGAGGCGTTCACCGCGATGCGCGCCCGCGGCGCGCAGGTCACCGACATCGCGGTGATCGTCGTCGCCGCCGACGACGGCGTGATGCCCCAGACCCGCGAGGCGGTCGACCACGCCAAGGCCGCCGAGGTCCCGATGCTCGTGGCGGTCAACAAGATCGACAAGGAGGGCGCCCAGCCCGACCGCGTCCGCACCGAGCTGACCACGCTCGGCCTGCAGCCTGAGGAGTGGGGCGGCGAGACCATGTTCGTCGACGTCTCGGCCAAGACCAAGGAGAACCTCGACGACCTGCTCGAGTCGATCGTCCTGCTGGCCGAGGTCGAGGAGCTCAAGGCCAACCCGAACGCCGAGGCCTCCGGCGTGGTCGTGGAATCGAAGCTCGACCCCGGCCGCGGCGCCGTGGTGACCATCCTCGTCCAGCGCGGCACGCTGAAGGTCGGCGACGCCGTAGTGGCCGGCGCCCACTGGGGCCGCGTCCGCGCGATGCACGACTACAAGGGCGACAAGGTCAAGCGCGCCCTCCCGGGCGAGCCCGTCGAGATCCTCGGCTTCGACTCCGTGCCCGAGGCGGGCGAGTTCGTCCGCGTCGTGGAGAACGACCGCACGGCCCGCTCGCTGGCCGGCGAGAAGGCGCACCGAATCAAGACCGAGTCGCTGGCCCGCCGCGGCGGCAAGAAGTTCTCGCTCGAGGACATCTTCGACCGCGAGCGCGGCGCGCTGGTCGTCAAGGAGCTCAACCTCGTGCTCAAGGCGGACGTCTCGGGCTCGCTGGAGGCCTTCCAGGACGAGATCGCCAAGCTGCCCCAGCAGGAGGTCTCGGTCTCCGTCGTGCGCTCCGCCGTCGGCGGCATCACCGAGTCAGACGTCTCGCTGGCCGCCGCCTCAGGCGCCGTCATCCTCGGCTTCAACGTCCGCCCGGTCGGCGACGCCCGCCAGCTCGCGGATCGCGAGGGCGTGGAGATCCGCACCTACTCGGTGATCTACCGCGCGATTGACGAGCTGCGCGACGCCATGCAGGGCATGCTCGCCCCGGAGGAGGTCGAGGAGACGGTCGGCACGCTGGAGGTCCGCACGACGTTCCGCGCCTCCAAGGTCGGCGTGATCGCCGGCTGCATGGTGACCGAGGGCAAGGCCACGCGCGGCGCCAAGGCGCGCCTGGTGCGCGACGGCACGATCGTCTACCACGGCGAGATCGCCTCGCTGCGCCGCTTCAACGACGACGTGCGCGAGGTCCTGAACGGGTTCGAGTGCGGCGTCGTGCTCAAGGACTTCATGGACGTCAAGGACGGGGACCAGATCGAGGTCTACGACACCAGGCAGGTGGAGCGCACCCTCAGCTAGTGGGTGACCGCTCCTTCGTCGTCCTCCTGCAGGTCCACCTGTTCTTCCCTGAGTCCGGATCGTTGAAGGCCAAGCGCGCCGAGCTCAACCGCGTCAAGGCGCACCTGCGCCAGCGCCACGGCGCCTCCGTGGCGGAGGTCGACCACCAGGACACTTGGCAGCGCTCGACGCTCGCCGTGGCGCTGTCGGGCGGCTCACCCGGGCGCTGCGATGCGGCCGCCGACGACGTCGGGCGCTACCTGGACGCGCACTTCCCACAGGGCGCCCGGATCGAGCGCCGCCTGGCCTCGTGGTCAGACCTGGACGGACTAGGATGACCTCGGACCGTATGCGTCGCGTCGACGAGGCCGTCCGCGAGGTCCTCTCCGGCGCGATCACCCAAGAGGTGAAAGACCCACGCATCGGCTTCGTGACCGTGACCGCCGTCGAGACCTCACCCGACCTTCGCCACGCCCGCGTGTTCGTCTCGGTGCTGGGCGACGACGCGCAGCGCCGGCGCTCGATGGACGGCCTGCGCTCGGCGCACGGCTTCCTGCAGCGCCGCGTGGCCACCGAGCTGAGGATCAAGCACACGCCGACGCTCGATTTCGTCTACGACGACTCGGTCGACCGCTCGCTGCGGATCCAGTCGCTGCTCGAGCGCGAGGGCGAGCGGTGAGCGGCGCAAACGGCGCGCGCTCCTCGCGCCAGATCGTGATCGACGAGATCCTCGCGGGCGAGCGCTTCGTGCTCATCACCCACGAGAACCCCGACGGTGACGCCCTGGGCTCGCTCTCGGCGATGCAGCGCGTGCTGACCAAGGCCGGCAAGGACGCCGTCTCGTGCATGGCCGAGGGCGAGTTCCCACTCCCGTACGAGTACGACTTCATCGAGGTCGCCGGCCTCGTCCACGAGCCGCCGGCCGACGTCCACGAGCGCACGCTGGTCTACCTGGACTGCGGCAACATCGATCGCAACCCGACCGAGCTGCCGCGCGGCGAGGACTCCCACATCCTCAACATCGACCACCACCACGACAACACCTGCTTCGGGACGGTCAACCACGTGGTCGGCGACGCCTCGTGCACGGCGGAGATCATCTGGGACCTGATGCCCGGGCTCGGCGTCGAGCTCGACCTGCCGATCGCCGAGGCGCTCTACGTCGGGCTGGTCACCGACACGGGCAAGTTCATGTACGAGAACACCGGGTCGCGCGCGCACGAGATGGCCGCGGACCTGATCGCCGCAGGCGTCGACGTCCACACGATCTACCGCCGCCTGTACGAGGGCGTCCCGCAGGGCAAGCTCGAGCTGCTGGCCCGCGGCCTGACCGGAGTCCAGCGCTTCGACGGCGGCCTGCTCACGGTCACGCACCTCACGCGCGACGACTACCGCGCGACCGGCGCGGACGAGAGCTACTCCGAGGGCGTGGTGGACCACCTGCGCGCGCTCGAGGGCACCGCGATGGCCGGGTTGGTGCGCGACCTCGACTGCGACGGGCGACCCGAGCCGCCGCGGCGCAAGGTCTCGCTGCGCGCGACCGACGATCGCGTGGATGTGTCGCAGATCGCGCGGGCTCAGGGTGGCGGCGGGCACCGCCGCGCCGCGGGCTTCTCGACCACGATGGAGTTCCCCGAGCTCGTCGAGTTCCTGCGCGCCGGCCTGGCAGACCAGCTCTGACTCCTGACAGCGGGGTCATGCTCGTCGACAAGGAGGCGGGGGTGACCTCCCATGACGTCGTGGCCCGCACCCGGCGGCGGCTGGGCCGCGGGGTCAAGGTCGGCCACTCCGGGACGCTCGACCCGTTCGCGACCGGGCTGCTGCTGGTGCTGGTCGGCCGCGCGACGCGCGCGCAGCGCTTCCTGATGGCGCTGCCCAAGCGCTACGAGACCGTGGCCCGGCTGGGCTGGACCTCGACCACGGGGGACCGCGACGGCGAGCTGGCCCCGGGGCGCATACCGCCCGAGCCGCTCGTGCTGCCGACCGGCCGGCTGCTCCAGCGCCCGCCGGCCTATTCGGCGATCAAGGTCGGCGGCCGGCGCGCCTATGAGCGGGCACGCGCCGGCGAGCAGGTGGAGCTCCCCGAGCGCGAGGTCGAGGTCACGCGCTTTGAGCTGCAGTGGCGCGAGGGCGAGCGCGCCGGGCTGGCGGTCGACTGCGCGTCGGGGACCTACGTCCGCTCGTTGGTCGCCGACCTCGGCGACGCCTATTGCGAGGAGCTGCGGCGCACGGGCATCGGGCCCTTCGAGGTGACCGACGCCGACCCGGAGCGCGTGCTGGGGCTCGACCGCGCGCTGGAGTTCCTGCCCTCGCTGCTGCTCGAGGGCGAGGACGCCCGCCGCGCCTCCCACGGCGTGGCCGTGCCGGCCCAGTCGATCGAGGCGACGGGCATGGTGCGCCTGCTGGACTCCGAAGGCCTGATCGCACTGGCCGAGCCGCGGATCGGTGAGGACGGGGTCATGCTCAAGCCCTCCGTAGGCTTCCGGCCGTAGTGGACGTCACCTGGCTCCCCGACGCGCAGCCGCGCCCGCGCCACGTCGCCGTGGGCGAGTTCGACGGCGTGCACCTGGGCCACCGCGAGGTCATCCGCGGCGCCGACACCGTGCTCACCTTCGAGCCGCACCCCCGCGCCGTCGTGGCCCCGGACGCGGCGCCCAAGCTGCTGACCCCCCTGGAGCTGAAGGCGGACCTGCTCGCCGGGCTCGGGGTGCGCGAGCTCGTGGTCATCCCCTTCGACCGCGCGTTCGCGGCGCAGGAGCCGCAGGAGTTCATCGACCGCGTGCTGGTCGAGCGCCTTGGCGCCCACACCGTGTCGGTGGGGGAGAACTTCCGCTTCGGCCACAAGGCCAGCGGCGACGTGGAGCTGCTGCGCGCCCAGGACGCCTTCGAGACCCACGTGGCGCGGCTGGTCGAGCTCGACGGCGAGATCGTCTCTTCGACCCACATCCGCGGGCTGGTCGTGGCCGGGGACGTCGAGCAGGCCGGGCGCTTCCTCGGCTCGCCGTTTCAGCTGCGCCGCCCGGTCGTGCCCGGCGACCGGCGCGGGCGCAGGCTCGGCTACCCGACCGCCAACCTGATCCCGCACAACGCGCTGGTGTGCCCCGGCAACGGCGTCTACGCCTGCCGCGCGGCGTTCGTGGAGGACGGCGAGTGGCAGTGGCGCCCGGCGGCGACCAGCGTCGGCGTGCGCCCGACCTTCGAGACCGGGCGCGGCCTGCTGATCGAGGCCTACCTGCTGGACTTCGAGGGCGACCTCTACGGCCGCGAGCTGCGGGTCACGTTCCTGGCCCGACTGCGCGGGGAGCGGCGCTTCGACAGCGCGGAAGCGCTCGTGGAGCAGATGCACCGAGACGTCGAAGAGGCGCGCGCGATCGCCGCTTGAGCCGCGGCTACTCACCCGCTCCGGTGGGTACACCATAAAGTCTGTGATCGTCGTCGTCGCGCACCCCTCGCCCGCAGAGCGGCAGGCCCTACGCGACCCCTTGGAGCGCGCGGGCTACGAGGTGATTGAGGTCGCCGACGCGACGGCGCTGCTCGACGTCTGCCTCGCGGCGCAGCCCGACGCGGCGCTCGTCGACGGCTCGCTCGTCGCTGAGGACGGCGTGTCGATCGTCGACCAGCTCAAGAGCGACCCGGCGACCTTCACCACCGCGATCGTGATCCTCCTGCCACGCGAGGGGCTGACCTCCGAGCGCGCCGAGGACGCGCTGCGCCGGGGGGCTCACGACGTGCTGCTCGAGCCGGTGTCGAAGATCGAACTGCTGGCCCGCATGCACGCCGCAGCGCGCATGAAGGTGCTGCAGGAGGAGCTCGTGGGCCAGGGCAGCCGCCTCGAGACGCTGCTGCACGAGGACCCGCTCACTGGGCTGTTCAACCGCCGCTACGTGCTCACCCGCCTGAGCGGGCTCATCAGCGGCGCGCGCCGCCACGGCCGTCCGCTGTCGGTGGCGATGGCCGACATCGACTTCTTCAAGCCGCTCAACGACGAGTACGGCCACGAGGCGGGCGACGCCGCCCTGGTCGCGCTTGCGCTGGCGCTGCGCGAGCGCCTGCGCGCCGAGGACGAGGTGGGCCGCCTCGGCGGCGAGGAGTTCCTGATCCTGCTGCCCGACGCCGACGAGCGCGCGGCGGCCGCCGTCGCCGAGAGCGTGCGCGCGAGCGTCGAGGCCCTGCGCATCGGTCTCGACGGCCTCGACCTCTCGGTCACGATCAGCGTGGGATGGGCCACCTGGGACCGCGAAGAGGACGTCGACGAGCTGCTCCGGAGGGCCGATATTGCGCTCTACGAAGCCAAGCGAGCGGGCCGCAACACGGTGCGGGGAGGCCAGACCCTCTCTGCTACGCTGCGCCGTCGCACATGACCCTGACCGCAGAGGACAAGCGAGAAGTCGCCGAGCGCTTCGGCAAGGACGCGGGCGACACGGGGTCCACCGAGGTCCAGATTGCGCTGCTGACGCGCCGCATCAATGATCTGACCGAGCACCTGCGCGAGCACCAGGGCGATCATCATTCGCGCCGCGGCCTGCTCATGCTGGTCGGGCGCCGCCGGCGCTTCCTCAACTACCTCCAGAAGAAGAACCTGGACGGGTACCGCTCGCTGATCAGCGAGCTCGGCCTTCGCCGGTAGCGGCTGATGGCGGTCATCGAGGCCGGGCAGCCAGTGCCCGAGTTCTCGCTCGCCCGCCGTGACGGGGAGCCCTTCACGCAGGAGAGCCTCATGGGCAGGCGGACGGTGCTCGTCTTCTACCCGTTCGCGTTCTCGCCGACCTGCACCGATCAGCTCAGCGTCTACAACGAGGTGCTCGCGGACTTCGCCGCCGAGGGGGCGACGCTCTACGGCGTCTCCTGCGACGCCGTCTGGTCACAGGAGGCCTTCCGCGAGAAGCTCGGCATCGACATCGAGCAGCTCTCGGACTTCGAGCCCAAGGGCGCCGCGTGCCGTGCGTTCGGGGTGCTGCACCCCGGCGGCTTCCCACAGCGCGCGCTCGTGCTGGTCGGGCCCGACGGGAACGTGGAGTGGAGCTATGAAACGCAGTCGCCGGGCGACCTGCCGGGCGCGAACCTGATCTTCGACGCGCTCCAGACGACGCGCGCCTGAGCCGGCTCGGCTCGTCACCGCTGTCCGCACCCGACGCGGGCGATCACATCCGGGGACCCGCCGGGGCACCGCCGGTGGTCCTCTATGCGGACTTCGAGTGCCCGTTCTGCGCCGTGCTCGACGTGCGCCTGCGCGAGCTCCCGCTCTCCGTGGTGTTCCGCCACTTCCCCGTGCGCACGAGCCATCCGCGCGCCTGGCCCGCGGCTCGGGCGGCGGAGGCGGCCGCCGCTCAGGGGCGCTTCTGGGAGTTCCACGATGCGCTGTTCGCCGACCAGGGCCGTCTCGAGGATCCGCACCTGTGGGCGCGCGCGCAGGATCTCGGCCTCGACCTCGAGCGCTTCGAGTCCGACCGCCGTTCCGACGCCGTCGAGGCCCGGATCGCCGCCGACTTCCGATCGGGCGTGCGCGCGGGCGTCGCGACCACCCCGACGCTGTTCGCGGGCGGCGTGCGCCACTCCGGGCGCCCGGCGGCCGGAGTGCTCGAGGCGCTCGCGGGCGAGGCCTGATTCGAACCGCGCCTGCTGCCGAGGCGTATACCTGTCGTGCTCGTGGCCTCCGACGCCCAGTTGATCGCGCAGCTCCGCACCGACGAGTCGGGCGAGTCCCTGCGCGCGCTGTACCGGAACTACTCCGGGGAGCTGTTCGGCTTCGCCAACAACGCGCTCGGCGAGCGCGGAGCGGCGGAGGAGCTCGTGCAGGAGGTGTTCACCCGCGCCTGGCGCCACGCCGAGCGCTACGACCCCGATCGCGCGAGCGTGCGGACCTGGCTCTACCAGATCGCCCGTCACGCGATCATCGATCAGCGCCGTCGCGCGTCGGTGCGCCCGGGCCTTCCACGCTACGAGGCGCGCCCCGGGGAGGAGCCCGCCGGCGAGACGCTCGAGCAGGCGATGCTCGGCTGGCAGGTGGCGACCGCGCTCGAGCGCCTGACGCCGGACCACCGGCAGATGATCCGGCTCGCCCACCTCCAGGGCATGACCCTGCGCGAGATCGCGGCCGAGACCAAGATCCCGCTCGGCACGGTCAAGAGCCGCACGTGGTACGCGCTGCGCCAGCTGCGGCTCGTGCTCGAGGAGATGGGGGTGCGATGAGCGACTGCGACCACCTGCGCCCGCTGCTCGGCGGCTACGTCCTCGAGGCCCTCGAGCCCGCCGAGGCGGCCGAGCTGCGCGAGCACCTGCGTGGGTGCCCGGAGTGCACCGCCGAGCACGCGTCGCTCGCCGGCCTGCCCGCGCTGCTGGATCTGTCCGTCGGCGTCGAGCAGCCCGTCCAGCCGCTGCCGCCCGCCGCCGAGGAGGCGTTGCTGGACCGCGTCGCGCGAGACCGCGCGGCGCGCCCGCGGCGGCGCGATCTGCGCTGGCCGCCGAGCCTTGACTGGACGCGCCCGCGGGTGGCCGTGGCCGGCGCGCTCATCGCCGCCGCGCTCGGGGCCGGCACGGTCGCGGTGCTCGGCGACGGCGCACCCGCAGCGCCGTCGGGGCGCTGGAACGGCGCCTACGTGCTGCCGCTGCGGGCGGGCGTCGCCGCCCCGGGCGCGCGCGCCCGGGTGGCACTCGCGAAGGTTCGCGGCGGCACAAGCGTGCACCTGTGGGCGAGCGGCCTTCCGGCGGGGCCGGGGCGCGTCTACGAGATGCGCTGCGAAGGCGCCCACCTGAGCGCGAGCGCCGGCAGCTTCCGGGCCGACGCCTCCGGCCGCGTCGACGCGCAGCTCACCACCGCGGCGCGCGTCGGCGAGTACGACCGCATCCGGGTGATCGCCCAGGGCGGCGACGAGGTGCTCGCGGGGCGGATCTTCTAGCGCGAGCCGAACTGCGGCGGGGAGTCCTGCGTATACCGCGCCATGCGTACTCCTCTCGTCCTCCTCGCGCTCGCCATGACCCTCGCGCTCGCCGCCTGCGGCAGCAGCAGCAGTTCCTCGAAGTCCTCCTCCGCCCCGACCCCGACGCCGACCGCAACCGCGGCCGCGGCGAGTTCCGGGGGCGGCGCCGCCCAGACGATCAACATCTCCGCCGACCCGTCAGCGCTGAAGTTCGACAAGAAGGCCCTGAGCGCCAAGGCGGGCAAGGTCACGATCGTGATGGCCAACCCCTCGCAGATCCCGCACGCGATCGAGATCGAGGGCAACGGCGTCGAGGGCAAGGGGCAGGTCGTCACCAAGGGCGGCACTTCGAAGACCACCGTCGACCTCAAGCCCGGGACCTACGACTTCTACTGCCCGGTCGACGGCCACCGCGGATCGGGCATGGAGGGCAAGCTCACGGTCAAGTGAGGCGGGCGCGGATCGCCCGCGCCCGGAAGTCGAAGATCCGCCGCAGGTCGCGCCGCACGAGCAGCCGGTGCGCGAGCTCGCCCAGGGGCCCGAGGGGCAGGGCGTAGCGCACGCTGTCGCGCATCAGCGTGCCGCCGCCGGGGGCGGGCTCGAACTCGTGCGTGTGGTGCCACAGCTTGTAGGGCCCGGCGAGCTGCACGTCGACGAAGCGCACGCCGGGCTCCCACTCCTCGATCCGCGTCAGCCAGCCGATCGACAGCCCGTGCAGGCGCAGCCGGTACTCGATCAGCGCGCCCACGCGCATCTCGATCGGCCGCGGGGTGACGACCTCGAACCCGAGCCAGGGCGGCGTGATCGCCTCGAGGTTGCCCGCGTCGGCGAAGAACGGGAACACTTGCTCGGGCGAGCCGGGCAGCCGCTGCTCGCGGCGCAGGGTGTGATGGGCGAACACCCCTCGGGTACGGGCGACCGCCTCGCTAGGATGGGTCAGAGCCAATACCGAAGCGTCAAGAGATGCCAAGGGCCCGCACACCGAGAGGCGGGCAACGAAAGGAACATATGTCTGAAGTGCATTCGGTCTCCGTCGACATCGGCGGTACCGAGATCACGTTCGAGACGGGCCGCCTGGCCAAGCAGGCCTCCGGATCCGTCGTCGTGAGCGCTGGTGAGACGATGGTGCTGGGCACCGCGACCGCCGGCAACCCGCGTGACGTCGACTTCCTCCCGCTGACGGTGGACGTCGAGGAGCGCATGTACTCCGCGGGCAAGATCCCCGGATCCTTCTTCAAGCGCGAGGGCCGCTCCGGCGAGAAGGGCACGCTCGTCGCCCGCATGATCGACCGCCCCCTGCGCCCGCTCTTCCCCAAGGGCTGGCACCGCGAGACCCAGCTGGTCTCGATCCCGCTGTCGATCGACCATGTCGTGCCCTACGACATCCTCGCCATGAACGGCGCCTCCGCCGCTCTGATGGTCTCCAACATCCCGTTCCCGATGCCCGTCGGCGCGGTGCGGATCGGCAAGATCGACGGCAACTTCGTCGTCAACCCGCCGGAGGAGGACCTCCTCACCGCTGACCTGGACCTCGTGGTCTCGGGCACCGAGGAGGCCATCCTGATGGTCGAGGCCGGGGCCAACGAGATCCCGGAGGCCGAGATCCTCGATGCGCTCGACATCGCGCACTCGGAGATCAAGAAGCTCTGCGCCGCGATGCGCGAGCTCGGCGAGAAGGCCGGCAGGTCCCCCAAGCTCGAGGTCGAGACGCCGCAGGTCGACGCCGGCCTGCTCGAGCAGATCAAGGGCTCGCACGGGCAGAAGCTCGACGAGGCCACGTCAGTCGAGGACAAGCTCGCCCGCCAGGACGCCACCAAGGCCGTCGAGGAGGACATCCTCGCCCAGTACTCCGGTGACGCCGAGTCGCCCGAGTACGCCGAGAACCGCGGCAAGGCGCAGCTCGCCTTCGACAAGCTCGAGAAGGCGATCATCCGCGAGCGCATCGCGATCCAGAAGAAGCGCCCGGACGGCCGCGGCACCGACGAGATCCGCGCGATCACGATCGAGGCCGGCCTGCTGCCGCGCACGCACGGCTCCGCGCTGTTCACGCGCGGGCAGACCCAGGCGCTGTCGGTCGCCGCGCTGGGCACCACGCGCGAGGAGATGCGGCTCGACACGCTCGGGCTGGAGACCTCCAAGCGCTACTTCCACCACTACAACTTCCCGCCCTTCTCGGTCGGGGAGGCGGGCTTCATGCGCGGCCCCAAGCGCCGTGACATCGGCCACGGCGCGCTCGCCGAGCGGGCGATCGT
>JBBRYA010000086.1:0-11971 GCA_038238015.1 Solirubrobacterales bacterium | reverse complement strand
CGCTCGGCGGTCGACTTCTTGCCGTCGAGCATCACCTTGTTGATGACCTGCTGGACGAGCTTGGAGCGATGGATGGCGTCGGGCTCGATCGGCCGGATCGCTGCGGCGGCGCGGCGCGGCACTACTGCGTTCTCGCTGCGCTCGAACTGCACATTGGGTTGAGAGACCGTTGCACTACTTGGCCTTGACGCCGTACTGCGAGCGGGCCTTCTTGCGGTCCGAGACGCCGGCGGCGTCGAGCGTCCCGCGGACGACCTTGTAGCGGACGCCCGGGAGGTCCTTGACGCGGCCGCCGCGGACGAGCACGACGGAGTGCTCCTGAAGGTTGTGGCCCTCGCCGGGGATGTAGACCGTGACCTCCATCCCGTTGGTCAGCCGGACGCGCGCGACCTTGCGCAGCGCGGAGTTCGGCTTCTTCGGGGTGGTCGTGTAGACGCGCGTGCAGACGCCGCGCCGCTGCGGGGCGGCGACGCGCTTCTTGCGGCCCTTGCCGGACTTCAGACCCGGGGTCGCGAGCTTCTTCTTCGTCGGCGTGCGGCCCTTTCGGACCAGCTGTGAGGTCGTCGGCATGCGGCGCGAAACTGTAGCACCGGGGCGGCCTTAGGCCGCCGCGTGCTCCCCCAGCGCGTCGGACAGCGGGGTGTAGTCGTGGCCGGTCGCCTCGGCCACGGGCGCGTAGGTGACCTTGCCCCCGACGACGTTCACGCCTGGGGCGAGGCCCGGGTTGTCCTTCGCCGCCTGGGCGACCCCCTTGTCGGCCAGGTCCACGACGTAGGGCATGGTCGCGTTGGTCAGCGCGAACGTCGAGGTGATCGGCACCGCGCCGGGCATGTTGGCCACGCAGTAGTGCGTGATGCCGTCCACCTCGTAGGTCGGGTCCGAGTGCGTCGTGGGGCGCGAGGTCTCAAAGCAGCCGCCCTGGTCGATCGAGACGTCGACGAGCACCGCGTGCTTCTGCATCAGCCCGAGCTGCGCCCGTGTGATCACGTGCGGGGCCCTGGCGCCGTGCACGAGCACGGCGCCGATCACGAGGTCGGCCTCGGGGAGATGCTCCTCGATCGCGAGCGTCGAGGCGTAGACCGTCGAGGCGCGCCAGTTGAGCATCGACTCGAGATCGCGCAGGCGGTCGATGTTGCGGTCGAAGACGTAGGTCTCGGCCTGCATCCCGAGCGCGATGATCGCCGCGTTCATGCCGACGACGCCGCCGCCGATCACCAGCACCTTGCCGGCCGCCACTCCGGGGACGCCCCCGAGCAGCAGCCCGCGGCCGCCGAGCGGCTTCTCGAGCATGAAGGCGCCGGCCTGCGTGGCGATCTTCCCGGCCACCTCGCTCATCGGCGCTAGCAGCGGCAGGCGCCCGCGGTCGTCCTCGACCGTTTCGTAGGCGACGCAGGTGGCGCCCGACTCGACGAGGCCGCGCGTCAGCTCGGGGTCGGGCGCGAGGTGCAGGTAGGTGAAGAGCGTGTGGCGCGACTCGAGCATCGCCACTTCGGGAGCCTGGGGCTCCTTCACCTTGACGATCATGTCGGCCTCGCCGAACACGGCCGCGGCGTCGGGGAGCATGCTCGCCCCCTGGGCCTCGTACTGGGAGTCCTCGATCGCCGAGCCGACCCCCGCGCCGGCCTGGATCACCACGTCGTGGCCGTGCTCGGTCAGCTCACGCACGCCCGCGGGCGTGAGCGCCACGCGGTATTCGTCCGTCTTGATCTCGGTGGGAACGCCGACCTTCACTCGCGGGTCCTTTCTAGTCGATGAGCTCGCGGCCTCGCAAGGCGAGCCAGAAGTCGATGCGGTCGCGCGCGGAGTCCAGCGAGCGCCCCGTCAGCTCCTCGACGCGGCGGATCCGGTAGCGCAGCGTGTGGCGGTGGCAGAAGAGCTGGCGCGCGGCCTTCTCCCACTGCCCGTTGCTCTCGATGAACGCCTCCAGCGAGCGCATCAGCTCGCCGCCGTAGGCGCCCTCGCCCTCCTCGATGGGCGAGAGGATCGAGTCGCAGAACAGCCGCAGGGCGTCGTCGTCCTGGAGCGAGAGCAGGAGCTGGAAGGACCCGAGGTCGCGGTAGGTGGCCAGCAGCGGGGTGCTGGCCTCCTTGTCGCCGCCCGACAGCGCGCGCGCCTCCAGCGCGCAGCGGGCCTCGTGGAAGGAGCGGCGCAGCTCGCCGGGCGGCGCGGCGCGCCCGGCGCCGGCGGCCATGTCCTGGCCGACCGCGCGGGCCACGTGGGCGCGCACGCGCTCGGCGAGCTCGAAGCCCTCGGCGTCCTCGCCGCGCGGCTGGGAGAGCAGCGCGCACGAGAACTGGCCGGTCGCCGCCGCCAGCCCGCCGCGCGCCTCCTCGCGCACCGCGGCGCTCAGTGCCTGCTCGACCTCGCCGCGGACGCCGCGCGACGGCTCGAGCACGAGCACGCCGACGTGCCCGTTGAGCCCGAAGGGCTGCAGGCGGCGCGACAGCTCGGCCCCCGTGAGCTCGCCCGAGGCCATCGCGGTCAGCACGTCGCCGGCGAGCCGGCGCTCGGTGTCCTCGGCGACTCGCCGGCGCAGCAGCTCGAGCGCGACGACCGTGACCGCCTGATGCAGCGTGAGGCGATCGAGCTCGCCCAGCGGGCCGCTGTCCTTGGCGCCGACGAGCCAGGCGTGCGGGGCGGCGGGCTCGCCGTCGGCTGAGGGGATGCGCACGACCGGCAGAGCCAGCGCGCGACCGTCGAGCTCGCCGCCGGGGGCGTAGCCGCGGCGAGCGCCGTCGTCGATCCGGCCGCGCAGCTCCCCGGCGAGCTCCTGCGCCGCCTCCTCCCCGAGCGCCTTGCGGTGGGTGCAGCGCGCCAGCTCGTTCCCGCGGGCGTCGAAGATCAGCGCCGGCCCGGAGATCAGCGCCGCCAGCGCCTCCACGACCCCGTCGAGGCCGCGCTCGGAGAGCACGACCCGCTGGAGGCGCTCGTGCGCCGAGAGCGCATGCTGGAGCACGGCGTAGTGCTCGTTGACGATGTGCGTGGCCGCCTTCTCGGTGACGGCGATGAACGGCACGTCGTAGGGCACCTCCAGCAGCGGGAAGGAGTGTTCCTCGGCGGCCTCGCGCAGCGCCGGCGGCACCGTGTCGTGGGCGAACCCGAGGCCAAGGCCCAGTCCGGCGAGCCCGTGGCCCGCCAGCCGGCCGATGAACGCACGCTGGTCGGCGGGCTCGCCGAGCGCCATGCCCGTCGTGAGCAGCAGCTCGCCGCCCGACAGCCACGGCGTCGGATCCTCGATCTCTGAGATATGCACCCAGCGGACCGGGTTCGACAACCCGCCCTCCCCTGCCACCAGGCGGAGGTCGAGGTCCTTGATCAGATCGCCCAGCTCCAGCATGCCTTCAGTGCAGGCCGAGGCGCTCAGAGGCCTCCTCGAGCACCGGGCGCAGCACGGACTCCATCTCCGCGAACTGCTCCGGCCCCGCGATACACGGCGGTGAGAGCTGGATGACCGGGTCGCCGCGGTCGTCGGCGCGGCAGATCAGGCCGCGGCTGAACAGCTCGGGGGAGAGGAAGCCGCGCAGCAGCCACTCCTCCTCCTCGCCCGTGATCGTCTCCTTCGTCTCACGGTCGCGCACGAGCTCGATCGCGCGGAAGTAGCCCTCGCCGCGCACGTCGCCGACGATGGGGATGTCCAGCAGCCCTTCGAGCATCGCCCCGAAGGCGTCCTCGTGGGTGCGCACGTTCTCGATCACGCCCTCGTTGGCGAACACGTCGAGGTTGGCCATCGCGACGGCGGCGCTTACCGGGTGCCCGCCGAAGGTGAGGCCGTGGGTGAAGCTGTTGCCGGGGGCCATGAACGGCTCGGCGACCCGGTCGGACGCGATCACGGCGCCCATCGGAGCGTAGGAGGAGGTGATCCCCTTCGCCGTGGTGATGATGTCGGGCACGTAGTCGTAGCGATCGGCCCCGAAGTAGGTGCCCAGGCGCCCCCACGAGCAGATGACCTCGTCGGAGATGAACAGGATCCCGAACTCGTCGCAGATCTCGCGCACGCGCTGGAAGTAGCCCTCCGGCGGCGTGAAGCAGCCGCCGGAGTTCTGGACCGGCTCGAGGATCACGCACGAGACCGTCTCGGGCCCCTCGAAGAGGATCCGCTCGTAGATCGCTTCGGCGGGATCCTCGACCTCGGGGCGATAGCGGTTCGTGTTCGCCACGTGCGCGCTGCCCGGGAACAGCGGCTCGAACGGACGGCGGACGTCGGGGATCCCGGTCGCGGTGAGCGCGCCCATGGTGGTCCCGTGGTAGGCGAGCTTGCGCGAGATCACCTTGTAGCGCCCGGCGTTGCCCGTGAGCTTGTGGTACTGGCGGCTGAGCTTGAGCGCGGTCTCCACGGCCTCTGAGCCGCCCGACGTGAAGAACACGCGGTTGAGGTCGCCGGGGGCGAGGCCGGCGATGCGCGCGGCGAGCTCGATGGCCTGCGGGTGCGCGTAGGACCAGTTGGTGTAGAAGCCGAGCTCCTTGGCCTGGTCGGCGCCGGCCTGCGCGACGTCCCCGCGGCCATGGCCGATGTTCACGCAGAACAGCGCGGCGAGCCCGTCGAGGTAGCGCTTGCCGTGCTCGTCGTAGACGTAGCAACCGTCGCCCTTGACGATGATCGGCACCTCGTGGTCGGCGTAGCCGCCCATCTGGGTGAAGTGCATCCACAGGTGCTTGCGCGCCAGCGCCTGCAGGCGCGAGCCGCCCTCGGCGCTGCCGGTCGTGACTGCCTGATCCTCTACTGCGGCCATCAGGTGGCCTCCCTCCGACGCGTTCTCCATTTTGGCGCTAGCGATGCGCCGATCTGTACAAGCTACCCGTTGTCCCTACCCTGCCGCAAGATGCCACTGCCACTCGCACACCGCCGGGCCGGGTCGGGCCCCCCACTTGTCCTCATTCACGGAATCGGCTCCCAGCTGGAGATGTGGGAGCCGGTGCTCGATCGCCTGGCGCAGCGGCGCGACGTCGTGGCGCTCGACCTCCCCGGCTTTGGCGACTCGCCGCCACTGCCGGGCCGCCCGACCGTGGAGGCGCTTGCGGAATCGGTCGCCCAGACCCTGGACGAGCTCGGCATCGAGGACGCCCACGTCGCCGGCAACTCGCTGGGCGGCGCCGTTGCGCTCGAGCTCGGCCGCCGGGGGCGCGCCGCATCGGTGTGCGTGCTCTCGCCCGCCGGCTTCGGGAACATGCGAGAGGGCCAGTGGGCGCGCGTGCTGCTCGAGAGCTCACACCGCGGAGCCGGCCTGATGTCACCCGCGGCCGACGTGCTGACCGCACGCCCGGCCGGCCGGACGCTCGCCTTCTGGCACCTCGTGGCCCGCCCCTGGCGTGTCCCGCCCGAGGAGGCCGCCGGGGCCATGCGCAACCTCGGTCGCTCGCCGGGCTTCGAGGCGACGCTTGAGGCCATCGCCGACCACCGCTTCGGAGGCGCGTCGCCGCCGTGCCCGGTGACCGTGGCGTGGGGCGAGCGCGACCGCCTGCTGCTCTTCAGCCGCCAAAGCGCACGCGCGCGGCGGCTGCTGCCCGGCGCGACGCACGTGACGCTGTGGGGCTGCGGCCACGTCCCGACCTGGGACGATCCCGAGCAGGTCGCCCGCGTGCTGGTGGAGGCGAGCGGCGGCTGATGCGCGAGGACGTCATCGAGCTGGTCTCCCGTCTTGTCGAGATCGACTCGGTGAACCCGGCGCTCGTTCCTGGAGGTGCCGGCGAGGGGGAGATCGCGGCCTTCGTGGCCCGCTGGGCGGAAGCGCACGGGCTCGCGGCGGACGTGGTGGAGGCGACCAACGGGCGCCCGAGCGTGATCGTCCGCGCTGCGGGAACCGGCGGCGGGCGCACGCTGCTGCTGTGCGCGCACCTCGACACGGTCGGGGTGGAGGGCATGGCGGGAGGGCACGACGCGCGACTGGAGGGCGACCGGCTGCACGGCCGCGGCGCCTACGACATGAAGGCGGGCCTCGCCGCGGCGCTGCTGGCGTGCCGGGAGCTGGCCGCCGCTTCGCTCGCCGGCGACGTGGTCGTGGCCGCGGTGGCCGACGAGGAGCACGCGAGCCTCGGCGTGCAGGAGGTGCTGCGCCAGGCGGGCGCCGACGCCGCGGTGGTCACCGAGCCGACCCAGCTCGAGCTGGTCGTGGCCCACAAGGGCTTCACCTGGATGGAGATCGAGATCGCCGGCCGCGCGGCCCACGGCTCCCGGCCGGAGCTCGGCGTCGACGCGATCGTCAAGGCCGGCCCGGTGCTGAGCGCGCTGGGAGCGCTCGACGATGCGCTCGGCGAGCGCCGCCATCCACTGCTGGGCCGCGGCTCGGTGCACGCGTCGCAGATCGAGGGCGGCGTCGAGCTCTCCAGCTACCCCGCGCGCTGCGTGCTCGGCCTCGAGCGGCGCACGCTCCCGGGCGAGAGCGCCGCTGACGTCGAGGGCGAGCTCGAAGCTCTGCTCGCCGGCTGCCGCGGCGCCGACCCCGGCCTCGAAGCGGTGGGGCGGACGCTGCTGGTCCGCGAACCCTTCGCGGTCGACGAGGGCGCCGAGGTGGTGGAGGTGCTTCGCGAGGCGGTCGCCGAGGTGCTCGGCGCGCGGCCCGCGATCGCCGGCGCGAGCTTCTGGACCGACGCCGCGTTCCTCGCGGCCGCCGGGATCCCCACCGTGCTCTTCGGCCCGGGCGGCGAGGGCGCCCACGCCGCCGAGGAGTGGGTCAGCGTCTCGGACACCGAGGCCGTCACGCGCACGCTGGTCGCGGCCGGCCTGCGCATCTGCGGGTGAGGGCGCTCGTCAACCCGGCGGTCACGCCCGCCGCGGTGGCGCCCCCCAGCCCGGAGGCCGCGAGCTTCCACGCCGCCCTGGAGGGCTACGGGCCGACGCCGCTGCGCGAGCTGCCGGGCGTGGCGGCCGAGCTCGGCGTGGGCGCCGTCGCGCTCAAGGACGAGTCGCGGCGGCTCGGCCTCCCAGCCTTCAAGGTGCTCGGCGCGGCATGGGCGGTGGAGCGCGCCCTGCGCGAGCAGCCCACCGCGCACGCGCTCGTCGCGGCGAGCGCGGGCAACCACGGCCGCGCCGTCGCCCACGTCGCCGCGCTCCGCGGCCTGCGTTGTCGCGTGCACCTGCCGGCGCGCTCCGCGCCCGCGCGCCGCGAGGCGATCGCGGCGGAGGGCGCCGAGGTCGTCGTCGTCGACGGCAGCTATGAGGACGCGGTGGCGCAGGCCGCCGCCGAGGGCGCGCAGGCGGGCGTGCTCGAGATCGCCGACGTCGGCGCCTCGGGCCCCGCGCACTGGGTCATCGACGGCTACGCGACGCTGTTCGCCGAGCTCGTGGAGCCCTTCGACGTCCTGCTCGTGCCGGTGGGGGTCGGGTCGCTGGCCGCCGCCGCCGCGCGGTTCGCGGCCCACTCGGGTGCCCGTGTCGTCGGCGTCGAGCCCGCGACCGCGGCCTGCCTGACCGCCTCGCTGGCAGCCGGCGACCCGACCGCGGTGCCGACGCCGGGGACGAGCCTGGCGGGCATGGACTGCGCGGAGGTCTCCGAGGCGGCCTGGCCCTCGCTGCGCGACGGGGTGCACGGGACGCTCACGGTCGAGGACGGTGAGGTGCGCGCCGCGATGCGCGAGCTCGCCGCCGCGGGGCTGGCGATCGGCGACTGCGGCGCCGCACCGCTCGCCGCGCTGCGCGCCCTCGCCGCCGAGCCCGGATGCGCCGGGCTGCGCGAGGCCGTCCGGCTCGGGCCCGCCGCCCGCGTGCTGCTGCTCGCGACCGAGGGGCCGACGGACCCGGAGGCCTACGCCCGCGTGATCGAGGGCTAGGCGGGCGAGGCCGCGACCCGCATGGGCGGCGGCGTGACCAGCGCGGCGAGGATGACCATCGCGAAGGCGACGATCTGGACCGCGACGCCGAGCGCGTCGCCGGGCATCGGGTCGCCGAAGACGATGATGCCGCCGGCGATGCAGGAGACGTTGGCGGCGGTCGAGGTGGCGGCGATCACCGGGACGGCCTCGCTGCCCTGAAGGCCGCGGGCGGAGGCGTAGAAGGCGATGATCGAGGCCAGCACCGCGATGCCCATCCACGGCGAGAGCACCACGCCCAGCAGTCCGGTGTGGCCGAGGCCCGTGAGCGCCTTGATGGCCACGTCGGAGACGCCGAAGAGCACGCCGGCGGCGGCGCCGAGCATCACGCCGTGGTGATGGTCGGGGGCGCCGAAGCGCGGCCCGGAGATCAGCAGCGCGCCGATCGCGAGCATCGCGGACTCGAAGCCGATCATCGCCGCGAGCGAGAAGGCCGAGTGCGTGCCCGTGTTGGTCGGCAAGGTGATGACGAGCAGGAACAGCCCGACGGCGGTCATGCCGACGCCGATCCACTGGCGCGGGCGAACCTCGTAGCCGAACATCCGCTCGGCCATCACGGCCATCATCACGACGCCGGTGGAGAGCACCGCCTGCACCGTCGAGAGCGGCGCGAAGGCGAGGGCCGCGACGTGGAAGAGCCAGGCGCCGGTGGCGACCGCCATGCCGATGGCGAACCACTTGGAGGAGAACAGCGAGCGGATCGTGCGCAGGGGGTGACGGACGTCCACGTCGGGCGCGGCGTTTGCGCCCCGGTGCTTGTAGAGGAAGCCCAGCTGCGTGGCGACAGCGCACGCGAGCGCAAGCAGAATGCCCAAGTTCATCATGAGATAAAGAGAGAGGTGTCGGGCCGCCGGAGCGGCGAGTTGAGGCGACGGCGGGGTTGCCGTCACGTCAGGTCATCGGGTCCCAGTGCCCCTGCCTTGAGGCCCAACAAGAGCAAAGCAGACTAACGTCCTAGTGGTTGAAGCCTCCGGTGCTCCTGATCGACGTTGACGGGGTGATCTCCCTTTTCGGCTTCGAGCAAACCGCCCCTCCCCAGGGCCGCTACGCGATCGTCGACGGCCTGCCGCACCTGCTCTCCGACCGGGCCGGGGAGTTGCTGGTGCGGCTGGCGCGATCGTTCGAGTGCGTGTGGTGCACGGGCTGGGAGGATCGCGCCGACGAGCACCTGCCCCACCTGCTCGATTCGCCGCGGGGCTGGCCCCACCTGCGTTTCTCGGCCGCGGCGGAGCAGGCCGAGCACTGGAAGCTCGCGGCGATCGACGCCTACGTGGGCGCTGACCGTCCGATGGCCTGGATCGACGACGCCCACGACGAGTCCTGCCGCCGCTGGGCCGCCGAGCGCCCCGGGCCGACCCGCCTGGTGGCGACCGACCCCGCGGTCGGCCTGACCGCCGAGCACGTCGAGGCGCTGCTCAGCTGGCGCGCATGAGTCGCAGGATGACCACCTCGGGCGGCCGGCGGAAGCGCAGCGGCAGCCCGCTCGTGCCGGTCCCGGAGGTGACGTAGAGCTGGCGTCCGCCCTCCGCCACGTGGCCGGAGGCGTAGCGCTGGCCGTAGCGCGAGGGCAGGCGCAGCGGCAGGCCGGGGATGTCGACCTGGCCGCCGTGCGTGTGCCCGGAGAGCGTGAGGGCGACGCTCGGCGGGACGCGCGGGAAGACGTCGGGATCGTGGCTGAGCAGGATCACCGCGGCGTCCTCGCCGACCTCGCGCAACGCCTGCTCGACGTCCGCGCCGCGCGTGCGGTCGTCGGAGACCCCGGCCAGCCAGAGGTGCGGTGAGAGCTCGCGAGCCTCGTCCTCGAAGACCGGGATGCCGGCCTCCTCCAGCGCGACGGCGATCCGCCGGCCGCCCGCGAACCAGTCGTGGTTGCCGAGCACCGCGAACACGCCGAGCCGCGCGCGCAGCGGCGCCAGGCAGCGTGCGACCGTCCGCGCATCCACGGCGCGTGAGACCGGCGCCTTGCGGTCCAGGAAGTCCCCGAGCAGGCAGACGAGGTCCGGCGCCTCGCGGTTGAGCGCCCGCACCGCGCGCTCGATCGCCGGCGGGCCGGCGTGCGCCATGCCTGCGTGAAGGTCCGAGAGCAGGCCGACGCGCAGGCCGTCGTGCTCGGGCGGCCAGCCCGGCAGGCCAACCTCGACGTGCCGGACGACCAGCCGCCGGGGCTCGATCCACGCGGCCCACGCGGCGAGCGCCGCGAGGCCCAAGAGCAGCGCGGGCCGGCCCCGCCGGAGCGGAGCCGGCCCCACGATCACTACTTCTTGTCGTCGTCCTTGCCGATGTCGCCGAGCTCGCCGAGGTCGTCGAAGCCGCCCCCGGTCGTCGTGCCGAAGCCCGACCCGATCTCCTCGAGCTCGGCAGCGTCGAACGCCGGGCCGAAGCCCTGCAGGCCCTCGCCGTCGGCGAGGCCCAGCTCGGCGGCGAGGTCGTCGCCCTCCAGCAGGCCGACGTCGTCGATCCCGCGGGGGAGCGGCTCGGACGGCTCGATCTCGATCGAGCGGTAGCGCTTGAGGCCCGTGGCCGCCGGGATCAGCTTCCCGATGATCACGTTCTCCTTCAGGCCCGCGAGGCGGTCGATCTTGCCCTCGAGCGCCGCGTCGGTGAGGACCTTCGTGGTCTCCTGGAAGGAGGCCGCCGACAGGAACGAGTCCGTCGCAAGCGACGCCTTGGTGATGCCGAGGATGATCTCCTCGGCCTGCGCGGGCTCCTTGCCCTCCGCGACCATGGCCTCGTTGATCTTGGCGTACTCGTAGCGGTCCACGAACTGGCCCGGGAGCAGGTTCGTGTCGCCCTTCTGGTCGACGCGGACCTTCTTGAGCATCTGGCGCACGATCAGCTCGATGTGCTTGTCGTTGATGTCCACGCCCTGGGACTTGTAGACCTCCTGGACCTGGTCGACGAGGTAGACCTCGACGCGGGTCCGCCGCTCGAGCGGCGTCTTGCCGCCGTGCGACAGCAGCTCGTGGGGATACAGGTTCCCCTCGTTGAGCTGCGCGCCGATGTCGACCTTGGCGCCCTCCTCGACGAGCACGCGGGTGCGCCGCGGGAACGTCTCGCGGTGCTCCTCGCCGGCGTCGTCGGTGATGACGACCGTCCGTGCGCGATCGGTGTCCTCGATCGTGATCGTGCCCGCCACCGTGGCGATCTTGGCGAGGCCCTTGGGCTTGCGCGCCTCGAACAGCTCGACGATGCGCGGCAGGCCGTGCGTGATGTCCGCCCCGGCGACGCCGCCGGTGTGGAACGTCCGCATCGTCAGCTGCGTGCCGGGCTCGCCGATCGACTGGGCGGCGATGATGCCCACCGCGTCGCCGATCTGCGCCGTGATGCCGCTGGCCAGCGAGCGTCCGTAGCAGTGCTGGCACACACCCGAGGTCGCGCGGCACTTGAGCACCGTGCGGATGGGGACCGTGACGGCGTCGTCGCCGTCGAAGGCCTCGATCAGCTCGGCCAGCTGCTCGCGGCCGATCATCTGATGGCGCTCGAGCAGCACGCGGCCGCGCTTGGTCTTGACGTCCAGCGCCGCCACGCGGCCGATCAGCATCGTGTTGGGCTCACGCGTCGTCGTCCGCAGCGGCGCGTCGATGTGCTCGTCGGTCCCGCAGTCCTCGATGCGGATGATCACGTCCTGCGAGACGTCGACCAGGCGCCGGGTGAGGTAGCCCGAGTCGGCGGTGCGCAGCGCGGTGTCCGCAAGGCCCTTGCGGGCGCCGTGCGTCGAGGTGAAGTACTCGAGCACGTCGAGCCCCTCCATGAAGTTCGCCTTCACGGGACGCTCGATGATCTCGCCCTTCGGGTTGGCCATCAGGCCTCGCATGCCCGCCAGCTGGCGGATCTGCTTGAAGGACCCGCGGGCGCCCGAGTTGGCCATCATGTAGATGGGGTTCAGCTCGTCGAGGTTGGCCACCATCGCCTCGGCGACCTCGTCGGTGGCGGCGTTCCACTGGTCGGTGACCGCCAGGTGACGCTCCTCCTGGGTGATCAGGCCGTCGTCGTACTGGTCCTGGTGCTCCTGCACGAGCTTCTCGTACTTGGCGAGGATCTCGGGCTTGGAGGGCGGGACCACCACGTCGTTCTTGGAGATGGTCACGCCGGCCTGCGTCGCGTAGCGGAAGCCGAGGTCCTTGAACGCGTCGAGGACCTGGGCGATCGCCGAGGCGCCGAACTGCTG
>JBBRYA010000085.1:0-12006 GCA_038238015.1 Solirubrobacterales bacterium | reverse complement strand
GAGGAGTCCGAGTTCGGCCAGTTCATCGCCGACGAGCGGGCCGAGTCGCCCTACGAGCGCGCCGCCGAGATCCTCACCAAGGAGGCGCTGCGCGAAGCGCTGGAGAACCTCTCCTATCGCGAGCGCCGCGTGCTCGAACTGCGCTACGGCCTGGGCGGGGAGCACCCCCGGACGCTCGACGAGGTCGGCCGCACGTTCAACGTCACGCGCGAGCGCATCCGCCAGATCGAGAACCAGTCGCTGAAGAAGCTGCAGTCGCTTGCGGAGGCCCAGAAGCTCCGCGACGTAGCCTGACGAAGTCAGAGCACGTCACTGAGCGAAGCGAAGAGGATAGCCTGATCGCCTAAACGCTCAAGACCCGGGGGGCCCCAGCCGATGAAGGCGGGGTATGCCTTTCGACCTTGACCACGCGCTCCGCTACCTCATCGCCTCCGAGGGCTCAGACCTGCACCTGAAGGTCCCCTCGCCTCCGCTCGTCCGCATCAACGGCGAGCTGGAGTCCATCCCCGGCTCCGAGCCCCTGTCGCCCTCCGACACGATCGGCGCCGTTCAGGAGATGCTCTCCGACCCCAACAAGCTCGCCGAGTTCGAGGCCGAGAACGAGGTCGACTTCTCCTACTCGCTGGAGGGCCTCGCGCGCTTCCGCGTCAACGCCTTCTACCAGCGCGGCTCCGTGTCGGTGGTCATGCGGGCGATCCCGGTGAACATCAAGTCCGTCGAGGAGCTCAACCTCCCGCCCGTCGTCTCGCGCCTGGCCGAGGAGGAGCGCGGGATCCTGCTGCTCACCGGTACGACCGGCTCGGGCAAGTCGACGACGCTCGCGGCGATGATCGACCACATGAACCGGACGATGCACAAGCACATCGTCACGATCGAGGACCCGATCGAGTTCCTGCACCGCGACCGCAACTCGATCATCAACCAGCGCGAGGTCGGCCAGGACACGGCGTCCTTCAAGCGCGCCCTGCGCCGCGTGCTGCGCCAGGACCCGGACGTGATCCTGGTCGGGGAGATGCGCGACGAGGAGACCGTCCACACCGCCCTGTCGGCGGCGGAGACCGGCCACCTCGTGCTCTCCACGCTGCACACCGTGGACGCGCCGGAGACCATCAACCGCATCATCGACTTCTTCCCTCCCCACCAGCAGCAGCAGGCCCGCGCGATGATCGCCGGCACGCTGAAGGGCATCGTCTCCCAGCGCCTGGTCAAGACCGTCGACGGCCTCGGCCGGGTCGCGACCTGCGAGATCATGGTCATGACCGGCCGCGTGCACGACATGATCATGGATCCCAAGCAGACCGCCCAGCTCGGCGAGGTCGTCGCCGAGGGCGCCTACTACGGGATGCAGACCTTCGACCAGCACCTGCTCGAGCACCTCTCCGCGGGCCGGATCTCGCTGGAGGAGGCCACGCGCGTGGCGTCCTCGCCGCACGACTTCAAGCTGATGGTCGCCGCGCAGACGCGGATCTCCCCGCGGTCGCACCCCGACAAGGGCAGGATCGAGGGCCCGCCCGAGTCGAATCCCTCGGTGCCGCCGGTTCCGACCTCTGCACCCCCCGGTGCGGCCCCGGCCCCGGCACCGCAGGCACCGCCGCAGGGCGGCCCCCCGGCCGCGCCGCACCCGCCCGCGCCCAGCGCCCCCCCGGCACCCCCCGCGCCGGCCTATCAGCAGGCGCCCCCGGCTCCCCCGGCGGCTCCGGCACCCCCGGGCGCGTCGGCACCGCCGCCCGGCGTCGCTTCCTGAGCGCGGACGGCCGCGCCGGCGCTTGACTCGACCCTCCAGGGTCGAGAAGGTTGCCGCGCGCCACTCCCGACGAAAGGACCTGCCCCCGTGCAGACGACGCTCGCCCAGTTCAATGAGACCCAGTCCACGGACGCCTTCGCGCTGCAGAACTCCAAGCTGCTGAAGATCTCCCTCAACCAGGTCACGGTGCAGACGAAGCTCGGCTCGATGGTCGCCTACCAGGGCGACGTCACCTTCGAGCACGCGGGCTCCGGCGGGCTCGGGCGCATGCTCAAGAAGGCCGTCACCGGCGAGGGCACGCAGCTGATGAAGGTGACCGGCACCGGCGAGGTCTTCGTCGCCGACCAGGCGCAGGACATCCACCTGATCTACCTGGAGAACGACAACATCACGGTCAACGGGCCGAACGTCCTCGCCTTCGACGCGGGCATCGACTGGGACATCCAGCGCCTGCAGGGCGGCGCGGCCGGCGCGATGGCCGGCGGGCTCTACAACACGTCGCTCTCGGGCACGGGCTGGGTCGCGATCCTCTCCGACGGGCCGCCCGTGCTGCTCAACGTGGCCCAGGCGCCGACCTTCGCCGACGCGCAGGCCGCGATCACGTGGTCCTCGGGCGTCTCCGTGGGCATCAAGACCGACGTCAAGCTCAAGAACCTGATCGGGCGCGGTTCGGGCGAGTCGATCCAGATGGCGTTCACGGGCCAGGGCTGGGTGCTCGTGCAGCCCTCCGAGGGGCAGGTCGCGGGAGCGGCGTCCAGCTCCAGCTCGTCTGCCGGGGGCGGCCTGGGGAGCCTGCTCAACGGCTGAGAAGCGGTCTGGAGGGCGCCTCCCGCCGAGCCCGGCGGGAGGCGGGCTACGTCAGACGTGGATGAGGTCGTCCTCGGCGTCGGGGTTCTCGACGGGCGCCTCGCAGGCCGGGCACCACCAGCGCGCCTGCAGCGGCGTGCCGCAGACGCCGTGGCGCAGCGGGTCGGAGAGCCCCGAGGACCGCGCGCCCCAGTCGGCGAGCAGGCGCAGCGCGCCGGCCAACTCGCGGCCGGACTCAGACAGCTCATAGGCGAAGCGCGGCGGGCGGTCCGAGTAGGCCTGCGCGACGACCAGCGCGTTCTCCGCGAGGCCCTTGAGGCGGGCGCTCAGGACGTTCGGGGCGATCCCGCCGAGCTCGTCCTGGAGCTCGTTGAAGCGCTTGGGGCCGTCGAGCAGCGCCGCGACGATCAGGAGCGTCCAGCGGTCGCCCACGCGGGCCAGCGCATCGGCGAGCGGTGACGGCGGCACGTTCGCGCGGTGGCGCACGCACCGAGCCTAGCCTGACTCGTCAGCGGGCCTGGTACCGTGGTCACTTGCAATCAGCAAGTCACTAGGTGGAGGACACGATGCCGGTACTCGAAGAGCTTCAGCAGGCGGTCGTGGGCAGCGCCGAGCGCGTCGGCCCGTCGGTCGTCGGCCTCGGTCGCGGCTGGGGCCGCGGATCCGGGGTCGTGATCGCACCGGGGCGGGTGCTGACCAACGCCCACGTGCTGCGCGGCGAGGAGGTCGCGGTGACCTTCGCCGACGGCCGCACCGAGCAGGGCCAGCTGGCGGGCGCCGACGCCGACCTCGACCTCGCCGCCATCGCGGTGGAGACCGGCGACGCGCCCGCCATCCCCTGGGAGGACTCCGCGGTCGCCGACGTCGCCGCCGGGACGCCGGTGTTCGCCCTCGCCAACCCCGGCGGCCGCGGGCTGCGCACGACCTTCGGCCTCGTGTCGGCGACGGGCCGGTCCTTCCGCGGCCCGGGCGGCCGCCGCATCGGCGGCTCCATCGAGCACACCGCGCCGCTGCCGCGCGGCTCCTCCGGCGGTCCGCTGGTCGACGCCTCCGGCCGGCTGCTGGGCCTGAACGCGATCCGCCTCGAGGGCGGCCTCATCCTTGCGCTGCCGGCCGACGCCGCGCTGCGCCGCCGCGCCGACGCGCTCGCGGGCGGTGCGGCGCCCGAGCGCCCCCGCCTCGGCGTCGCGCTGGCCCCGCCGCGGGCCGCGCGCCGGCTGCGCAGCGCGGTCGGCCTGCCCGAGCGCGACGGCCTGCTCGTGCGCGCGGTCGTGCCAGACTCGCCCGCCGGCCGGGCGGGGATCGAGCGCGGCGACCTGCTCGTCTCCGTCGACGGACGGCCGCTCGGCAGCCCCGACGATCTCTTCGACGCGCTCGACGGCGGCCCACAGGCGCTGACCCTGGGCGTCGTCCGCGGTGCCGAGGAGCGCGAGGTCGCCGTCCCACTTCAATAGATGAAGCATTGCGTTAGAATCACCTGTCGTGCCCAACTCTGATTGCCCGGTCTGTCGCACCGCCGACATCGTCTGCGGCAAGTGGACCCTCCTGGTCATCCGTGACCTCGCCGACGGGCGCTCGCGTTTCTGCGAGCTCGAGCGCTCACTCGAGGGCATCTCGCCGCGCACGCTCTCGCTGCGCCTGCGCGCGCTCGAGGAGGAGGGCATCCTCGCCCGCCAGACCTATCCCGAGGTTCCGCCGCGCGTCGAGTACGCGCTGACCGAGAAGGGCCGCGCGCTCGTGCCGATCATCGAGTCGATGCGCTCCTACGGCAGCGAGTGGCTCGAGGCCGACGGCTCGTGCGCCGAGGCTGCCGAGCCTCGCGTCGCCGCGCTCGCCTAGCACGACGACTGCAATCGCGCCTGCGCTCGAAGGAGCGCGCCATGCGGCGGCGAACGGGCCGCACATGCACAACCGCGCGCTCCACGACACTCTGGCCGCTTTCGTCGAGGAAGCCGCCTGGCAGCTGGCCGAGGAGGTCTCCGCGGGAGCGGAGGTCCCCTTCGAGCTGCTCGAGCAGGGCCGCGCCTCGGCGCCGCTGTACTGCTACCGCCCGCTGACCGACCGCTTCATCGCCGACCACCTCGGCATGCTGGCCCGCGTGCCCTCCTACCCGGGAGCGGCGCAGGCGTTCGAGGCGCTCCCCGATCTCTCGGCCTACCTGGTCGCGCGCGGCCGGCGCACGCCCTCGCCCGACCGCCGGGCCCAGGCCAACTCGGCGCTCGAGGCCTTCCTCTCGGCGCTCTGGGGCGAGGCCACCGACTTCGTCTACGACCGCGAGCGCTTCGACAGCGCCTACGCCGAGCTCGAGAACGCGGTCTACCAGGGGCGCTCGCTGTCGGTCGTGCTGGTCCCGGTGGAGGGCCTGGTGATCGAGTCCGAGGAGGTCGCGCTCGGCCAAGGGCTCGCGCTCGTGCGCGGCTCGACGCTCGCCGAGACGCCGACCGACCTGCGCGGCGACGACTACGCGACGGTGGCCGTGCTCCACCTCGACGCCGGCGCGGGGGAGCCCGCGGGGCTCTCGGGCGCGGGCCGGCGGCTGCGCCGCCTGCAGACCGCGCTGCGACTGTGGGACGACGCCGAGCCGTCGCTGGCGCCGGTCGCATGGGCGCGCACCGACGGCGCGCCCTGGATGAGCGTTCCGCTCGCCAACGGCGTGCGCCGCAGCGAGGAGGACTGCCTGCTCGGCGTGGAGGAGGAAGACCAGCTGCGCGCGTTCTGCGCGCTGGTGGCGCGGCGGACTCCGCGCGCCGGAGAGCTCGCGTGGTCGCTGCGGCGCTTCGAGCTCGGCTGCGAGCGCCCGAGCGCCTGGGAGGCGCTGACCGACTGGCTGCTGGCCGGCCGCGCGCTGCTCGGGGACCCCGACGCGGCGGGCGACGACGCCCTGTGCCGGCGGCTGGCCGCGATCTGCGCGGCACCGGAGGAGCGCGAGGCGCTCACACGCCGCCTGCGCGACACGGCGGCGCTGGAGCGCGCCGCCGTGGCGGGGCACGTCTCGCCCGACCCCGAGGTCGAGGCGCTCGTGGAGGACCTGGGCGGCTACCTGCGCGCGATCCTGCGCGACGTCCTGTGCGGCCACCTGGACCCGGCGGTGCGCGTCCTGGCCGAGGAGATCCTGGCCGAGGCGCCCGAGCCCTCGGTCTCCTAGAGGACCTCGCCGTTCGCCGAGAACAGGTGGGCTCGCATCAGGGCGAGCCCGCCGAGGTCGTGCACGTCGTCGTCGAGCTCGGGGACGAGCACGGTGGGCGGCGAGCCGAGCTCGGCGTCGAGCAGCGCGATGGCGGCCTGGTCGCGGTCGGCCAGGATGGCCTGCTCGCGCGCCGAGCGCGCCACTCGGTCGGCCAGCGGCCCGCCGAGCTCTGAGACCAGCTCGGGCGGCGTCGTCGCGGTCGCCTCGGCCGGGGCGTGCACGCGGTTGACGACCATGCCGCCGAACGGCATCCCCGCCTCGCTGAGCTTGCGGTGGAAGAAGACAGCCTCCTCGACCGGGTCGTGCTGCGGCGAGGTCACGATCAGGAACGTCGTGCCGGAGTCCGAGAGCAGCGCGCCGACGCGCTCCGCGCGCTCGGTGAAGCCGTCGATCAGGCCCCCCAGGGAGCGGAAGAACACCGACAGGTCCTGCAGCAGGTCGACGCCGGTGACGCGCTTGAGCACGGAGAACACCATGCCGGTGCCGCGGCCGATGAGCTTGCCGCCCAGGCCCGCCGGGCGCAGGAAGATCCGGATCGCCCGGCCGTGGAAGAAGCCCATCAGGCGGTCGGGCGCCTCGAGGAAGTCCAGCGCGTTGCGCGACGGCGGGGTGTCGAGCACGAGCAGGTCAAAGCCGCCGTCCTGATCGAGCTCGTAGAGCTTGGCGATCGCGGTGAACTCCTGCGAGCCCGCGACGGCGCCCGAGAGCTGCTGGTAGATGCGGTTCTCGAAGATCTCGTCGCGCGTGTCGGCGTCAGGCGCGAGGCGCTCGATCAGCGCGTCGAACGTGCGCTTGCCGTCGAGCATCAGCGCCCACAGCTCGCCCCGCATCTCGATCCCGTGAGGCGTGAAGCGCGCCGGGTCCACGAGCCGCGGTTCGTTGCCGAGCTCCTCCATCCCGAGCGCGTTGGCGAGCCGCTTGGCCGGGTCGATGGTCACGACCGCAACGCGCAGGCCGTCTGCGGCCATGCCCATGGCGAGCGCCGCCGATGTGGTCGTCTTGCCGACGCCGCCTGAGCCGGCGCAGATGACGATCCGCTTGCCGTCGAGCAGGGGAACGACCGATGTCATCGCGCAGACAAAATCAGCGGATGGGCCCCGGCTCCGCGCCGCGGCTCTAGATGAGGCCCTCGCGCACCGCGTGCGCGACGGCCTGGGAGCGACTGCGGGCGTTGAGCTTGGTCACCACGTCGTGCAGGACGTTCTTCACGGTTCGCTCGGAGTAGGAGAGCTCCTGGGCCACCTCGCGGGTCGGATGGCCCTTCGCGATCAGCGAGAGGACCTGCTGCTCGCGCTCAGTGAGCCGGCCCAGCGAGGGCCGGCCGTTGACCGCGCCGTTGGGGGCGAGGCCGCGCAGCAGGTTGCCGAGCAGGTCCGGGGCCACGACTCCCGCACCGTTGGCGGCGGCGGCCACCGCCGCCGAGAGGCCCTCGGTGGTCAGCGTGTCCTTGCGCAGGAACCCCACGGCGCCGGCCTGGATGGCGCTCAGCACCGCGTCGTCGTCGCATTCGGAGGTGCAGACGAGCACGCGCGCGTCCGTCGCCTCGGCGACCGCGGAGATGAAGTCGTGTCCGCCCGGGATCGCGTGATCGAGGATGATGAGGTCGGACTCGAACAGCGCGGTGTGCTCCCACGCGTCGCGCACGGTCTCGGCATGGGCGACGGCGTCGACCCCGGCGAGCAGCTCGAGGCAGGCGGCGAGGCCACGACGATAGATGGTGTGAGGATCGAGAACGAAGAGGTTCACGTTGACCAAGCCGGGCGGCTGACGCGATACTACGCGCGATCCGGGGCCGCGGGCAACCGCCGCGGGTCGGGCAGCAGCAGGGACTGAAGCCGAGAAGGAGCACGATGCCGGAAGTGATGAAGACGGTTGGCCGCTACGAGATCCTCCGCGAGGTGGGTCGCGGAGGCATGGCCATGGTCTATCTGGCCCGGCAGACCGACCTCGACCGGTTCGTGGCGCTCAAGGAGCTCGGGGCCTTCCACGCCTCCGATCCCTCCTTCGCCCAGCGCTTCCTGCGCGAGTCGCGCGTCGCCGGCTCGCTGAGCCATCCGAACATCGTCACGGTCCACGACTACTTCGAGCACGAGGGCACGCCCTACATCGCCATGGAGTACGTCGAGCGCGGCTCGCTGCGCCCCTACGTGGGCCACATGACGATGGCGCAGTCCGCCGGGGTGCTCGAGGGCCTGCTCGCGGGGCTCGCCCACGGCGAGCAGAACGGGATCGTGCACCGCGACCTCAAGCCCGAGAACCTGATGGTCACCTCCGACGGCCGCGTGAAGATCGCCGACTTCGGGATCGCCAAGGCGACCAACCAGATGCAGACCGGCGCCTTCCTGACGGCTACGGGCACAACGGTCGGGACCCCGACCTACATGGCGCCCGAGCAGGCCATGGCGCAGGAGATCGGGCCCTCGACCGACCTCTACTCCGTCGGCTGCATGGCCTTCGAGATGTTCACCGGCCGGGTGCCCTTCCACGACACCGACGCGCCGATGGCGATCCTGCTGCGCCACGTCAACGAGCCGATCGCGCCCGCGAAGTCGGTGGATCCGAGCATCGACCAGGACATCTCGGACTGGATCGAGAAGCTGCTGCTCAAGGACCCCTCCAAGCGCATCCAGTCGGCCTCGGAGGCGTGGGACGAGTTCGAGGAGGTCATCATCGGGCTGCAGGGCCCGCGGTGGCGGCGCTCGGCGCGGCTGCTCCAGCGCGCGGAGCAGATCGACACACCGGCTCCGCTGACCCCCGCGCCGTTCGAGGGCACCTCCTCCGACGCCGCCGTCTCCGATGGCGACTTCCAGAGCTTCGCCTGGGGCACCCCGGCGGCCGGCGCCCCCGCCGGCGCGCCTCCGGGCCCGGCGACGCCGCCGCCGTCCGACGCGGCGCCGCTGCCGCCCGAGCCGACCGTCGGGCCGCCCACCCCGCTGCCGCCCTCCGAGGCCGTGCCCGCGCCGGCCGCGGACGCCGATGGCGACGGCGATCCGGGCTTCGTGACCTTCGGCGCGCCCGCGGCCGCCGAGCCTCCGGCCGTCGCGCCCGGCGAGCCGCTGGCCGGCCCCGCCTCGGCGCCCGCTCCGACTCCCGCCGCCGAGCCGCCCCCGCTCGAGGCCGGCGACCCGGCGACCGCGGCCGCCGGACCGCCGATCCCCGCCGCCGAGGCTCCCGCGATCTCCTCCGGCGACCCGCTGGCGGTCGATGGGGCCCCTGCGGCTCCGCCCAGCGACATCCTCGCGGGCGCCCCGACCGCCCCGCCGGCGGCCTCGCCCGCGCCGGCCGCCGAAGCCCCGGCCGCGCCGCCGGCCGAGGCTGCGCCCGCGGACGCGCCTGTGGACGAGGCGGGCTTTGAGACCTACATCGCCCCGGCCCCGCTGCGACCGCCAACCGAGGACGCTCCGGCTGATGCGCCGGCGCTGCCCGCCGAGCCGGCCCCCGCGCCGCCGCCGGAGCCCGCCGCCGCTCCGCCTCCGCCTCCGCCGCCACCGGCTCCGACCCCTCCGCCGCCCGCGCCGGCGGCCCCTCCCGTTCAGGACATCGCGGCGACGGTGATGCCCCAGGCGCTCAAGCCGCCGGCCGCGCCGCTGGAGGAGAAGAAGCCGGCCGCCAGGCCGAGGGCTCCCAAGCCCGCGCCCAAGCCGAAGGCGCAGAAGGTCGCCAAGGCACCGAAGGCGGCCAAGCCCGCCAAGACACCCAAGGCGCCAAAGGCACCCAAGCCCGCGGGCGCCACGCGGGCGCCGGGCCAGGCCGGAGCCAAGCCGGGCGCCAACACCGGTGTGCTCGTCGGCTTCGGCATCGCGGCCGTCGTCGCCGCGGTGATCGGCTTCGTCATCGCCGGATCGGGTGGGGGATCCGGCAGCAGCGGCGGCAGTGCCACGCCGACGAAGGCCGCCTCCAGCGCGGACCTCGCGGCGAAGTTCCCGAGCGGCTGGTCCAAGCTCGCCAAGGCCCCCGCGATCCCCGGGCTTGCGCTCGCGAACGCGGTCGCGCTGGCGCCCAAGGGCGACGCCTCGGGCCCGAGCGTGGTCCTCGGCGTCGCTGGGCAGAGCGCGGCCAACTCGACCCTGCTGCCGTCCGCCTTCCGCAACTCGCTGGGGCTGGACCCCTCGTCGGCACCCAAGCGCGAGGCCGTGCGGCTGTCGGAGAACAAGCTGGAGGCCTACCGCTACGCCGGGCTCAACCCCAAGGGCCTGGGCAAGCCCGTGACCGTCTTCGCGTCACCCACCTCCAAGGGGGTCGCGACCGTCGCCTGCATCGCGCCGGGCCCGGACTGCGAGGCGATCGCCAACACGCTCAAGCTCACGTCCGGGACGCCGCTCCCGGTCGGGCCGAGCAAGACGTACGCCGCGGCGCTGAGCACGCAGCTCGGCGGGCTCAACGCCAAGGTCCAGGCCGGGCGCATCGCGCTGCAGAAGGGCAAGACCGGCAAGGCACAGGCCAAGGGCGCCGCCCAGATCAGCACGGCCTACCTCGCCACCTCCAAGTCGCTCGGTTCGCTCGCGCTCAGCCCGGCCGACCGGACCGCCAACACGCAGCTCGCGGACTCGATGAAGGCCACCGGCACGGCCTACGCCAAGCTCGCCTCCGCTGCCTCCAAGGGCGACAAGGGCGGCTTCGCGAAGGCGGGCAAGACCGTGGCCACGGGCGAGCAGGCGATCGCGGGAGCGCTACGAGGGCTCCAGGCCGCCGGCTACAAGGTCGCCCAGGGATGAACGAGTGTGAAGAACGCCACCACGCGGCCCGCCCGGACGCGAGAGAGTTGCGATCGAGCATGAGAAAGCCGGTGCCGATACCCCATCTACCGCCTTGCAAAACGCTTCGTTTGCGCTACACCATGAGCGACACAAGTCATGGCAGCGCGCGGCGCGCGAGAAAGTGAGTCCCATGGAGACCCGTTCCATCGCCATAGGCCTGATCGCCGTAGTTGCTGCCTTCGCGGTGGCTTTCGGCGCCGGCAAGGCGACCAGCAGCAAGACCTCGACCGCAGGCGTGGGCGCCCAGCCGATTCAGGTCGCTTCCCCGGCGGCCATCAAGGGCGTGGCGGTCGGCGGCGTGATGCCCGGCCTGCAGAGCAGCGTCAAGAAGAAGGCCCCGGCCCACAAGAAGAAGGCCGCCAGCCACAAGCCCAGCAGCACGAGCACGAGCACGGCGTCCCAGCCTTCGACGACGAAGACCACGACGGCCTCCAAGCCCTCGACGCCGACCACGACCGCCTCGAAGCCGTCGGCTCCTGCGCCCGTCTCGCGTCCCACAGCGCCGAAGCCCTCGGCACCGAAGCCCACGGCGCCCAAGCCGGCCGCGCCGACGACCGGCACCGTCGGCAACGGCGACGGCTAGTCCGACAGAGCCCACGACTGATCCGGCGGCCCGGGGAAGCGCTTCCTGGGCCGTTCGGCGTTTCTAGGGCTTCTTGAGCAGCGACTGCGCCTCGTTGAGGCGCAGCTGGTAGCGCCCGCGGTACTGGGCGGCGGGTCGCTCGATGTCGGCGATCCACTCGCCCCACTTCGAGGGGTCCTTGCCGAAGTTCGCGTCGCCGCGGGCGATCGCGGCCTTCTTGACCGCGAGGGCGTTGTCGATGAACCACTTGGCCTGCAGCTCGGGCTTGTCGGGGAACCCGGCGTAGTCGCCCTGGTTCCAGGTCCCGACGCGCATCTGGAAGAACCCGACCGAGTCGGCGTCGCCGTAGTTGATGTTCTTCACGCCCGATTCGACCAGCGAGGCCATCACCGGCAGCTCGGGTGGCAGGCCGGCCTTCTTCGCCTGCTCCGCCAGCCACTTGGCGAGCTGATCCTTGGACGCGCTGTTGCCCGGGTAGTCGCTCGGTCCGCCGGCCACGTTGTCGATCGGCGTGACGCCGGCGGCCGGGGCGGCCGTCGCGTCGCCGGGGGCGACCGCGGGAGCCGCGGCGGCGTCCGCCGGAGCCGCGGCCGCGGCAGGCGCGGCGGCGGCCGGGTCGGGCGCCGCCGCCGGGGCCGAAGCGGCGGTCGCCGCGTCGGCGGCCTTCGGATCGACCGCCTTCATGAACTGCACCGTGCTCCGACGCCCGGCGGTTTGCGCCTTGGCCGACATGAACTGCTCGGAGTCGCCGGGCGTCTGTGTCGCAGGCGCGGCGGCGGGTGCGGATGCGGGCGCGGCGTTGGGGTCCGGCGCGGTCGCGGCGGTCGCGGCGGGGGTGGGGGTGTCGCCGGCCTTTTTGAGGAGGGTTTGGGCTTCTCCGAGGCGCATGGCGTAGCGGCCGCGGTATTGCTCGGCGGGGCGTTCGATG
>JBBRYA010000084.1:0-12436 GCA_038238015.1 Solirubrobacterales bacterium | reverse complement strand
TGGTCTAAGAAGGACGAGAACCACCTCGCCCTGCTGCAACTCGCCAGCGGCCTGATCGCCTTCAAGAAAGCGCACGCCGCCCTACCGGCATAGGCCCTAAGGATCGTGTCAACTCGTCGAAGGCGTCGCGGCTGCCGCCGCGCCGGTGCTTGGCGATACGCCGCAAGGCTTTGCCAAGACCGTTGGCGACACGCGTAACTACTGGACGCACTACACCGCCTCGGCCGGGGCCGACATCACCCGGCCGGCCATGTCGAGCTTCAGGTCGCGGAGATGGCGCTCCTCCGCGATCGTGCGCACCTTCTGACGGGCCAGCACGATGAACTCGGCGGTCACGAATCCCTCGCGGACGATCAGTGTCACCGCTCGGCCCCGGTATCCGACGCGAAACACGAACCGCTCGGCCCGCTCCAGCACCCTGAAGGCGTGCGCGACGCCCCCCGGCGAGCCCGGTCCGTGGTACTTGAGCATGTCCTCGAACGAGAACCGGATGTCCCGTCCCTGGTCGACGACCCCGATCGTGTCGGTCTTGCCGTGCGACCCGGCCAACCGCATTCACCAGTAGGGCCGGGGTCGTGGTGGCGCGCTGTCGGTCCCGTACGAACACCGCGAGCGGGCCGGTTCCCTTCTCGTGGGGGGCTGGCGATCAGCGCGAACGCCCCTGGCCTGAGCGGTCGCGCACCACGAATGCTGCGCCGACGAGGATCGCGAGGACAGCGCCCAACACCAGGACACGGCGCATGCTCGGACTCTAGCCTCACGGCACTCCCGCGGCGAGAGCTCTGACGGCCGACCTGCGCGCCGGTCAACGGAACCGCGGGTGAGCCCGTTCCCCACGCTGGGGGATCGGCGGCGCGGCCCTTGGAGGCGAGTCTCCGGACACGCCATCAACTACCGGAGGAGCCGCACCATGGCCCATCACCGCAGCACCCACATCGCCACCCTCGCCCTGGCCCTCGTCGCGCTCGCGGTGCCCGCGGCGCAGGCCCGTACGGACGTCCCGCCACCCGCTCAGCGGGTCACGCCCGACATGCGGGTCATGTCGTCGCTGGCCGGCACCAGCAGTCCCGTCGACCTGCGCAGCCCCGACGGCCAGGACGCCGCCCGACCGGTGCCCGCGCAGGTGGACCAGCGCTCTCCGGACGCTCGCGACGCTGCGCACGCCGTGGGCGGTCGCGGGGCCTTCGTCCCCGCCACCACCCGTGTCGCCCGCTCGCGCGGAGCGTCCGCCCACCTCGCCGGCCCGTCCAACGGCACCGACTGGGGCGACGTCGCGCTCATCGGCGGGGCCGCGACCGGCTTGCTGCTCATCGCCTCCGGGGCGATGGCCGCCACCCGGCGCAGGGACACGGCGCGGAAGGCCGAGACGCTCGTCGGCTCCCGCTGAGCGCCTCGCCGGCATGACCGGCACCCGCCACGACGGCGGAGCGGCCCCGGGCTCGGGGCCGCTCCGTCGTCTGTCGAGCCACGGGCGCGGATGTACGCTGGCCCCGGGGCACACCGATGGACGACGCGCCAGGCGACTCGCCGACTCTCGCTTCAGCGCTCTCCAGCGCCGGAAAGCTCGTCGCGGGCCGCTATCAGCTCCGCTCCCGCCTCGGCCGCGGGGCGTCGAAGGAGGTCCACCTCGCCTACGACGAGCGACTGGACCGCGAGGTCGCACTGGCGATCGTCGTGGGCGGCGGCGAGACCCCGGCCGGCCGCGCGCGCGTCGAGCGCGAGGCCCGGGTCACGGGGCGGCTCGGCGACCATCCGAACGTCGTGACCGTCTACGACACCGGCGAGGTCGACGGCGTGCCCTACCTCGTGCTGCGCGCCATGTCGCGAGGCTCCCTGGCCGACGCCCTGGCTCACGGGCGCGTGTCGACGGCCGAGGCGATCCGCATCGGCCGCGACGTCGCCGCGGCTCTCGCCCACGCGCACGCGCACGGCGTCGTCCACCGGGACGTCAAACCCGACAACGTGTGGCTGGCCGACGACGGCACCGCGGCGCTGGGCGACTTCGGCGTGGCCCACGAGCTCGGCGCCGATCGCCTCACGGCCGAGGGCGTCGTCGTCGGCACCGTCCGGTACATCGCGCCCGAGCAGATCCGCGGCGAGGACGCCGGCCCGGCGACCGACCTGTACGCGCTGGGCGTCACGTTGTACGAGCTCGTCGCCGGGCGGCCGCCCTTCAGCGGGCACGAGCCGGCAGCCGTGTTCGCGCAGCACCTCACCGCCGAACCCGTCCCGCCCGCGGAGCACGCGCCCGATCTCCCCCGAGCGCTCGAGCAGCTGATCCTCGAGCTGCTGGCCAAGGACCCGCGGCAGCGCCCCGCATCGGCCGCCGACGTCGCCGGCGCGCTCGCCGCGCTCGCGCCCACGGCCTCGGGCACGCCACCACTGCCGCAGGCGCGTCGCGTGATCTCCGTGCTCGCCGCGCGCGTCGAGGGCGGAGATCCCGAAGCCCTGTACGGGATGCTCGACCGCTGTGCGGCCGTCATCGCGCAGCACGGTGGCATCGTGCAGCATCACCTCGGCAACGCGCTGGTCGGCCTGTTCGGGGTGAGCGAGTCCCACGGCGACGAAGGGTTGCGCGCTGCCCGCGCCGCCGTCGAGCTCCGCGGGGTCACGGGCGAGCTGCGGCTGGGCATCGAGGCCGGCGAGGTCTACGTCTCCCCAGGCGCGCGCGGCGCGACGACGGTCACCGGCACCGCCGTCACGGCGGCCGGACGCCTGGCGGAGGACGCCGCGGTGGGCGAGATCCTGCTCGGTGAGGCGATCCGTCAGGCGGTCACCCAGGAGGCGAACGTCGACGCGAGCGGGCGGCTGCTCGAGCTGTACGCCGAGCAGCCGGCCCTGCTGCGCGGGCCCGTGACGCCGTTCGTCGGCCGCGCGCGCGAGCTCGACCAGCTCCACGCGGCGTTCACGCAGGCGCGCGACGATCGCGCGTGCCGCCTGGTGACGGTGGTCGGCGCGCCGGGCATCGGCAAGTCGCGCCTGGCCGGCGAGTTCATCGCCGCGGTGCGCGACCGGGGGGCCACCGTGCTCGCCGGCCGCTGCCCGGCCTACGGCGAGGGCACGGCGTACCGTCCGGTCAGGGACCTCGCCCGCGGTCTGGGCGGCGACGACCCGCGCACGCGCATCGAGGAGCTGCTGGCCGGGGACGACCAGGCGGTCCGCGGCCTGCTCGGCGCGCTCGGCCTCTCCGACGAGCCGGCGCACGTCGAGGAGACGTCCTGGGCCCTGCGCCGTCTGCTGGAACGTGTCGCGCACGAGCGCCCGCTCGTCGTCGCGATCGAGGACATCCACTGGGCACACGACGCGCTGCTGGAGCTGCTCGATCACGTCGTGACGCTCTCCAGCGGGGCGCCGATCCTACTGCTCTGCCTCACCCGATCCGACCTCCTGGAGCGGCGACCGGCGTGGTCCGCGCCGCAGCCCCGCCGCTCCGTCCTGGTCCTCGACGCACTCGGAGACGGCGAGGCCCGCGACCTCGCGCAGCGCCTCGGTGCCGAGGACCGCGACGTCGAGCGGATCGCCCGGCGCGCCGAGGGCAACCCGTTGTTCGTCGAGCAGCTCGTCGCCGTCGACGCCGGCCCCGACGAACTGCCGGTGAGCATCCAGGCGGTGCTCGCCGCCCGCATCGACGGTCTCGACGCCGGCGAGCGGACGCTGCTCCAGCGCGCGGCGATCGAGGGCAGGACCTTCCACGCCGGCGCGCTGGCCGCCCTGCTGCCCGAAGGCGAGCGCGGCGCCGGCACGCGTCTGGTCGGACTGGCGCGCAAGGGCCTGATCACCGGCGACGAGACGCAGTACCCGGGCGAGGACGCGTTCCGCTTCGCCCATGCGCTGATCCGCGAGGCCGCCTACGCGGGCGTACCCAAGCAGCTGCGCGCCGAGCTCCACACGACGCTCGCCGACTGGCTCGAGGGCCGGCCCCGGGCGGCCGACGAGATCGTCGGCCACCACCTCGAGTTGGCCTGTCGCCTGTCAGCCGAGGTGGGGCGCACGGGCGAGCCCGAGCGCGCGCTCGCCACACGCGCCGCCCGGCGGCTGCAGGCCGCGTCGCGGACGGCGCTGGGGCGCGGTGACCCGGCGGCCGCGGCCGCGCTCCTGGAGCGCGCGGTTGCGCTCCGCGGGCCCGACGGCGCGGCTCTGCTGCCGGCCCTAGGCAGCTCGCTCTTCGAGGCGGGTCGCATGTCCGAGGCCGCCAGCGTTCTCGACGACGCCATCGACCGGGCTCCTACGCCGGCCCTGCGCGCCCGCGCGCAGGTCGAGCGGGCGTTCCTGCGCCTGGAGGCCGACACGAGCGTCAGCGCCGGGCACGCGGCGCGCGTGGCGGACGGTGCGCTCGCCGTCCTCACCGAGACCGGCGAGGACGACGGGGAAGCCCGGGCCTGGTCGCTGCGCGCGCAGGCGTCGTGGACCGCGGGCCGCGTGGGCGAGGCCGACGCCTCGTGGGAGCACGCCGCGGCGTGTGCTGAGCGTGCCGCCGACGAGCGTGAGCTGTTCGGCATCCTGGGCTGGCGCGCCACCGCGGCCGTGCTCGGGCCGACGCCCGTCGACGAGGCGATCCGCCGCTGCGTGGCGTTTCGCGCGGTCGTGGGCGCGAGCCCCGTGGCCGTGGCGTCGATGGTCAACCCGCTGGCGTCACTGCACGCGATGCGGGGCGAGTTCGCCCTCGCCGAGCGCGCCCTGCAGGAGGCCAACGGGACGCTGCACGAGCTCGGCGGCCTGGGCGCGAGCGTGTCGCATCACGAAGCGCTCGTCCTGCTGCTCGCCGACCAGCCGTCGCGTGCCGAGGCCTCGCTGCGCGCCGGCGTGGCGGCCCTGCAGGCCATGAGCGACCGCGCGCTGCTGGCGACGACGACGGCCATGCTCGCCCAGGCCGTCTTCGCCCAGGGCGGGCGCGAGGAGGCCGGCGCGCTCTGCCGTAGGACCGCCGACGCGGCGGCCGACGACGACATCGTCACGCAGATGATCTGGCGCGCGGTCACGGCCAAGCTGCTCGCCGCCGACGGACGATGCGAGGAGGCGATCGCGCTCGCCCGCGGCGCGGTCGCGCTCGTCGCGCCGACCGACTTGCTCTCCCACCACGCTGATGCGATGCTCGACCTCGGCGAGGTGCTGCACAGGTGCTCGCGGGCGGATGAGTCGGCGGCGAGCGTGCGGGGGGCGCTGGCGCTGTACGAGCAGAAGGGCAGCGCTGTCGGCGCCGCGCGGGCGCGGGCGCTGCTGAACCGCCGGACGAGGGAGACGTAGATGGCCTTCAACTCCAACTTCACGCACGTCAGGCTTCGCGACGACGGTGCGCTGAGCGTCGGCGGCCAGTCAGTGCCGCGCGACGGGACGGACGCGATCCTCGTGTCGTTGGTGCACGGCAGCGACGAGCCGCGCTCGGCGCCCGTGGCCGACCCTCAGCTGGATGATTGGGAGGCGGTGTTCCCCGCCGGCGCCACGCCGTTCGCGACGGGCCACTTCGTGTTCGTCATCGGCGTCGCGCGGCGCGCCCACCGCGATCCGTTCGTGTGGCAGGGCGGATTCGAGATCCAGGGACAGGCCTGACGCCTGAGCGCCGCCACCCGGCGGGCGCGGGCCTCGCCGACCACGGCGTCGCCGTCCCGCGCGGGCTGGGCCCGATCCCCGGCTCGGGCGGCGGACGCTTTGGGCGGATGTTCCCGCAGCTCGCGCGCCGCGACGCCGGCGCCGGCGCCATCAAGGCGCTGGCCGCCGCGCTGCCGACGGCCGAAGGTCTCGGCTCCAACGACCGGATCCCCGCCGGCCACACCTACCTCGGCCAGTTCATCGACCACGACATCAGCTTCGACCCGACGTCGAAGCTGCAGCGCGACAATGACCCCGACGCGCTGGTCGACTTCCGCACACCGCGCCTGGACCTCGACTCCGTCTACGGGTCGGGCCCGGCGGACCAGCCCTACCTCTACGACTGGCACGACGCCGAGCACCCCGGCGTGAAGCTGCTCATCGGTGCGGGCCCGGCCGACTGCGCGGAGGCGGCGGTCGACCTGCCGCGGAACCGGCAGGGCCGCGCGGTCATCGGGGACGCGCGCAACGACGAGAACCTGATCATCGCGCAACTGCACCTGCTCTTCCTGCGCTTCCACAACCAGGTCGTCGAGCACCTCCGCGCGACGGCGGGGCGCTGGGACGCCGTCGAGCTGTTCGAGGAGGCGCAGCGCCTCGTGCGCTGGCACTACCAGTGGATCGTCCGCCACGAGTACCTGCCCCGGGTCGTCGGCGACCCGCTCGAGGGGTTCAAGCGCCGGTTTTTCACCTGGCGCAAAGCGCCGTTCATCCCGGTCGAGTTCTCCGGGGCGGCCTTCCGCTTCGGCCACAGCATGGTCCGCGGGACCTACAGCCTCAACGACACCGCGGGGGTCGTCCCGATCTTCCCGCCACCCGGCGCGACGGGCGCGGCGTCGTCCCATCACCTCCGCGGGTTCCGTCCGCTCCCCGCCGCGCTGGTCATCCAGTGGCCTCGCTTCTTCGTGCCGGTCGGCGGGGCGCCGGCGCGCATGAGCAGCATGCGCATCGACGCACACCTCTCCGAGGCCCTCTTTCGCCTCCCGTCCGACGATGCCTCGCTCGCGGGCCTGAACCTTCAGCGCGGCCGCGCGCTCGGGCTGCCCGCGGGCGCCGACGTGGCGCACGCCATGGGCCTCGAGGCGCTGGGCGAGGACCACCTCGGGCTCGAGATCGTCCGCGATGCAAAGTCGCGCGAGGCGCTGCTCTGCGCCACGCCGCTGTGGTACTACGTCCTGCAGGAGGCGGCGACGGGCGTCGACATCACCGGCTCGCATCTCGGCCCCGTCGGCGGGCGGATCGTGAGTGAGGTGCTCATCGGCCTGCTCGAGGGCGATCCGAGCTCGTACCCGCGCCAGTGGCCGAACTGGCGGCCCGGGCTCGACGGCCCCCTCGAGACGTTCACCATGCTCGACCTCATCCGGTTCACGGAGCGCGGGGAGGCGCAGAGGGCGTGACGGAACTCCCGCACGCCTTGCACCGCGCCACGCCAGTTGAGCTCAAGGAGCGCATCGAGGCCGAGCGCCGCCGGCGGCCGTTCCTCCTGCTGCGCGACGGTGACGGCGTACAGCGCATCATCGACCTCGACGGCGCGCCCGAGCGGCTGACCATCGGGCGCAGCGCGACCAGCGAGGTCGCCGTCCCGTGGGACGGCGAGGTCTCGCGCGTGCACGCGAGCCTCGAGCGCGTCGGCGACGAGTGGACCATCGTCGACGACGGCCGGTCGCGCAACGGCTCCTACGTCGACGGCCGGCGTGTCCAGGGCCGGCGCCGCCTGCGCGACGGTGACGTGATCGTCGTCGGGCGCACGGCGCTGGTGTTCCGCGCTCCCACTGGCCGCGAGTCCGTGCGCACGGACACGTCCGATCAGATCGCGGTCCCGCGCATCTCGGCGGGACAGCGGCGGGTGCTGATCGCACTCTGCCGGCCCTGCGCGGCGGGGTCGTTCGCGGTGGCCGCGTCGAACCGGCAGATCGCCGAGGATCTCGTCATCGGAGTGGAGACCGTGAAGACGCACATGAGCGCCCTGGTGGAGGCCTTCGCGCTGGGAGACCTGCCCCAGCACCAGAAGCGCGCGACGCTCGCCCAGCGTGCGCTCGCGTCAGGCCTCGTGTCGCTCTCCGACCTGCAGCCGCACTGACCACGCCCGTCCGTCGCGGCGGCGCCGCGTCCGCCGCGCGAGCTGGGGCGCGCGCGCGACGAGGTGGGCGGCGACTGGCTCGCGCAGGTTGCGCAGTCGGTAGAAGCGCCGATCGCCACAGCGGACGCCATCGGGCCCGTCGGCGGCCCGCTGCGTGACCGCACTGACGAGGACCTGCCCGCCGCCCGCGGCGGCGCACAGGCGCGCGGCGACGTTGACCGTCGTGCCGTTCCAGCAGCGGGGTGGTCTGGCCCGGCAATAGCTTCGACCGATCCTCGTCAGGCCCAGTCGTAGCTGTCCTGCGACGACCGGCTCCGAACCTGGTAGGTGAGCGGTTTCGTAGACTCGGGGCTCTCGCCGGCACTCGCGGGTGCCAATCTGTCGTTAACACCACAGTGTGCAGCCAGCCCGAGGCCCGGTCGGGGTCCAGGCGCCGCGCGTGGCGCAGCAGGATCTCCATGCCGCGGTGATAGGCGTCGTGCGCGTCGTCGGCGCACAACGAAACCTCCGCGCGACCCGCAGCAGCGAATCGGCGTGCGCGGTCACGAGCTCGAGCACGAGCTCATCGGCCTGCCGCGCACTCAACCGCGCCCCGACGGGCGCCCCCTCCACTGCGATCTGCATCACGTCCCTGGACCCGGGCTCCATTCAACAGCTGTAGGAGCCAGCAGCCCGTGGCTCGCCCCGGCGCACCACCCACGATTTGAGCAAATTGCGGAAGAATCGTCTCGCGCGACGGGCGGTCAGCAGATCGGCTTGCGGTGGCGGACCAACCGGCGGAAGCATCGACTGCCGCTTTAATGGGAGGTCAGGCGCCGTCCCGCTGTGGCCTTGGCTCACCCCTGGCGCGCTGCGGAAGTTAAGGACGGAGCGTCGCGCGCGAAGGAGGCCCGCCGGAGCGGGCCTCCTCTCACGCTTCCGGCTCGGTCGAGGGCGTCAGCCGCCGATCGCGGCAACGCCGCGCCGCGAGGCGCTGCCCCGCCGGCGGCCGAGCGCCCCCGCCGATCCGAAGCCCGCGAGCGTGAGTGTCAGGGCGATCCCGGCGCCGATGAGCGCCGAGACGAGGTCGAAGCCCCCGCCGTGCGGGCTGGACACGGCCGACGGCGCTGCGACCGGGGGCGGCGCGGGCAGACGGACCGGGTCGCTGGCGTCGGGCGAGCGTAGGTCGAGCGCCTGGACCGACCCGGCATCGCGAGCGTCAGGCGAGCGCAGGTCGACCGCGGCGACAGCCTGCGAGCCTTGGTCGCGGACGTCGGGGCTACGCAGGTCCTGGGCCATGGCGGGCACGCCCAGCGCAGCGCTCATGACGCCGGCGAGCACGATGCTGCGGACGGTGGTGTAACGGTGGCGGCGCATCTGTCTTTCCCTTCCTGGAGGGCCGCCCGTCGCGGCCCTGGTGACGAGCACTGTCCGGCAGGGCGGTAAAGGCGCTGGGTGATCGCCGGTAAAGCCGCGATCCGCTCAGATCGGGCTCATCGAAACGGCAGCGTCCGCTGAGCCGGACATGCCGAGCTCGCCGTAGGTCGAGAGCGCGGCGTGCCGAAGGCTTTGGGCGTGCGCGGCGTCGCCGGCACCGCCACGGGCGAGCAGCATGCGCGCGTAGTCGCTCTGGGTGTGGGCGAGCCATGGGAGCACGCCCATGTCCGCGTTCCTGGCAAGTCCTTCTTCGAAGTGACGCTCCGCTTCATCGAGGCGTCCGGTCATCGTCGCGAGGATGCCGAGGTAGCGAGAGACCGAGCCCCTGAAGCCCTCGCCCACGTCCACCGCGCTAAGCGTTTCCCAGGGAACGAGCAACCGATACAGAACGCTCCCCGCGGCGCTGTCGTCCACGAGCGCAGACGTCTCGGCAAGCAGGCTCATGCCATACAGCCACTCCTGATCGAAGGGCAGCGCCGAGCAGTCCTCCCGCGTCAGGTCGTCGAGCGCACCCTTCGCTTCCGGCCGCCGCCCGAGCCGTGCATGCAGATGAGCGAGCACGCAGCGGAAGACCGGGCGAGCCGGATAGTCGGCGACGAGGTCGCGAATAGTCGGCTCGACCTCTTCCAGGCAGCCGCGGAAGTCGCAGAGCGTGTACCGGTGGAGCCCGTAATGGGTGATCGCACCCTGCGGCAGCGCGCGCTCGCCGAGCGCGAAGGCCTGCGGGATGAGCTTCTCAGCGTCGCTTAGCCTGCCCTTCGCCAGCGCCAGCATCGCCCCCGTGCTGCGGACTTCCCACAGCTGAGCAGGCTGTCTGAGCTCGTCGGCGATCCGGCTCAACGCCTCCAGGTCGGCCTCCGCTCCGGGGATGTCTCCCGCCATGAGCTGCGCCATGATCCGGAGCGAGTGCCCGGCCAGCATCCGCTCTCGGTCTCCGCTGCGCTCGGCCACATCGCGGAGCTCGCTGCCGAGCGCGAGGAGTGCGGTGACGGTGTCCGGGGCGGTGATGGCATGTGCGCGGCCGGCGAGCGCGTATGCGAGTGCGGCGGAATTGCCCGTCTGGCGAGCGAGCTCGAGCGCCTCTCTACTCAGCCGGTCACGGCGATCCCGCGAGTGCTCGTCACGAAGCGCACCCGAAAGACGGGCAAGGAGCCGGGCCCGAAGCTCGACCTCATCCTCGGGTAGCGCTGCGAGGCCCTCCTCGAGCAGCGCCACGAGCCGATCGTCGTCTTCGGCCCGCACCCAGACGATGCGTCCGCCGTAACCCGCCGCCGCCAGCGCGAGCGCGCGGGCCAGCCCGAGACGCCGCGCGATCTCGGCGGCGTCGAGGAATGCACTCTTGGCCAGCGGCATGTTCCCCGCCCGCGCCTGGGCATCGCCGAGCGCGAGCAGCAACTCGCAGCGCGTCCTCTCGTCCGCGACGGCGCTGAGGTCGAGCGCGTCGAGCGCTGTCGCGTAGAGGCGCGCCGCCTCCTCGTAGGCGAGGAGCGTCAGCGATCGGTCTCCTGCCCGCCGGGCGTAGCGCAGACTCTTCTCGAAGTCCCTCCCGGCGATGGCATGGTGCGCCAGCTCGGCCAGATGTTGCCCGGGCTCGTCGCCGTACAGCGCCTCGAGCGCGTCGACCGCCAGCCTGTGCAGCCGTGCTCGACGCGCCGGAGTGAGCCCTTCGTAGAGCGTGTCACGGATGAGGACGTGCTCGAAGCGGAGGTGACCAGTTGCGGCGGGGGCGTCCGAGAGGACGCGAGCGGCCATCGCCTCATCCAGCGTCTCGAGCAGGTCGTCCACCGAGACCGCGCTCACGCGAGCGAGCGCCTCGAGGCCGAACTCCCGACCGAGCACTGACGCGAGCACCAGCACCCGGTTGCACTCGTCGGCGAGGTGCGTCAGCCGACGGGCGATGACGTAGCGGACGCTCTGAGGGATGGCGAGCTGAACCTCGGCGGTCGACTCGGGTCGGAGGCCCTCGACGCAGAGCAGGCGCACGATCTCGCCGACGAAGAGCGGATTCCCCGCGGCCTCCTCGTGAACTGCTGCGATGAGCGCCGGAGACGCGAGCTTCGCCGCCGTCGCCTCGACGTACGCGGCAACGTCGCGCTCGCTGAGTCCGCCGAGCGCGATCCGACGGGTCACCGGCTCCCGGCTGGCCTCCGCCAGCATCTCCGTCAGGGGATGTCCGGGAATCGGGTCGACATCTCGGTAGGCGCCGAGCAGCATCATTCGTACCGACCCGAGTTCGCGCGCGATGAACCGCAGGAGCAGGAGCGACGGCGTATCGGCCGCGTGCAGATCGTCCAGCACGAGCAGGACCGGCCGGTTCTCGGACGCGCTTCGGAGGAAACCGGCGGTCGCGTCGAAGAGGCGGAAGCGCGCGCTCTCCGATTCGCGCGATCGCGGCTCGTTCAGATCGGGAAGATGCTGATGCAGCTCAGGCAGGATCTGCGCAAGCTCCGCGCCGCCGGATCCGAGCTGTGCGCGCAGCGTGGCCGTATCGCTGTCCCGCACGTAGGCGCGCAGCGACTGCACCCAGGGCCAGTAGGCCGGGGCCCCGCCCGCCTCCCAGCAACGGCCGACGAGCACCCGCACGCCTCGGGCGCTTGCGTGCGCGATCAGCTCGTCGGCGAGGCGGCTCTTCCCGATGCCGGGCTCGCCGGCCAGCAGGAATAGACGGCCGCGGCCGTCGACGGCGTCGTCGAGACCGCCAACGAGGTACGCGAGCTCGGTTCCACGGCCGACGAACGCGCCCCGTGGCTTCTCGACCGCCTCCGCCACCGCCGCGAGGTCCAGTCCTGGGTCCTGTCGCAGCATCGCCTGGTGAATCTCGCGCAGCCGGCGGCCGGGCTCGATGCCGAGCTCGTCGACGTACGCCGCCCGCGTGGCCTGATACGCGTCGAGCGCCTCCGCTTGGCGGCCGGAGCAGTAGAGGCCCAGCATCAGCTGGGCCCGTAGACCCTCGCGCAGCGGGTGCTGCTTCACCAGCGCCTCGAGCTCGCCGACGAGCTCGGCGCTGCGGCCCGCGGCGAGATCCTGCTCGATCCGTTCCTCGAGGCAGACGAGGCGCAGCTCCGCCAGACGGGCAATCTCCGGCTGGGCGAAGCGCTGCTCGGCGAGATCGGTGAGCGGCGGCCCTCGCCAAAGCGAGAGCGCCTCTTGAAGCCGTCCCTCTTCATGCAAGCGCTGGAAGCGCGATAGATCGAGCGCGTCGGGATCGACGTGAAGCAGGTAGCCGGGTGCCTTGGTCTGCACGCGCTCGTTGCCCAGCAGCTTGCGCAGCTGCGAGACGTACACCTGCAGCGCCTTCTGCGCCGTCTTCGGCGGCTCCTCCTCCCAGAGACCGTCGATCAGCCGGTCGCGCGA
>JBBRYA010000083.1:0-12624 GCA_038238015.1 Solirubrobacterales bacterium | reverse complement strand
GTGGTGTTGACGTACATGACCACGACGGAGCCCGGATGCTTGGCCTTCCAAGCGCGCAGCTGCGGCGCGGTGATCGAGTCCGCGAGCGAGCAGCCGGCGTCGGGGTCGGGCAGCAGCACGGTCTTCTCCGGGCACAGGATCGACGCAGTCTCGGCCATGAAGTGCACGCCGCAGAACGCGATCGTCTGCTCGCCGGAGGCCGCCGCCTGCTGGGAGAGCCCGAGCGAGTCGCCCACGTAGTCGGCGACCTGCTGGACCTCGGGCAGCTGGTAGTTGTGGGCGAGGATCACCGCGCCGCGCTCGGCGGCGAGCGAGCGTACCTCGTCCTGCAGGGCGGGGATGTCGAGAAGGGTGAGGAGCGTCACCGGATGGCCTCCAGTGCGAGGGAGAGGTCGAGTCCGGGTGCGCTGTGGGTCAGCGCACCCATCGAGACGTAGTGTACTCCATCAATGGTCGCATAGACCAAAATTGTCTCGGGGCTCACCCCTCCGGACACCTCGAGCTCCGCGCGGCCGGCCACCTGGGCCACCGCGGCGCGCACCTCCCCGGGCGACATGTTGTCGAGCAGGAGGCGCGGGGCATCCGCCTCGAGTGCCTCGGCGATCTCCCGCTCGTCGCGCACCTCGACCGACAGCGCCAGGTCCGGCCGGGCGGCGCGCGCCCGGCGCACCGCCTCGCCCACGCCGCCCGCGGCGGCCGAGTGGTTCTCCTTGATCAGGATCGCGTCGTAGAGGCCGGCGCGGTGGTTGACGCCGCCGCCGTCGGCCACCGCCGCCTTCTCGAGCCGGCGCAGACCGGGTGTCGTCTTGCGCGTGTCGAGGATGCGCGCCGTGCCGCCGGCCTCGCGGACTTGGCCGACCACGTTCGCGGTGAGCGTGGCGATCCCCGACAGGCGCCCGAGGAAGTTCAGCGCCGTGCGCTCGGCGGTAAGCAGCGCGCGGGCGGAGCCCTCGACCTCGAGCACGCCCGCGCCCGCCTCGCGCCACTCGCCCTCGGGGCCGAGCCGCCGCACGCGGGCGCCGGGGTCGAGCCGGAGGAACACGGCCTCGGCCATCGCGAGGCCCGAGATCACCCCCGCGGCCTTCTGAGTGATCGTCGCCCGCGCCCGCGCGCCCGCGTCCACGGTGGCGGCGGTCGTGGCGTCGCCCTCGCCGACGTCCTCGGCCAGCGCGCGCCCGATCAGCTCCTCGAGCTCGCGGTCCATGTGACCGCGCAGGTTAGAGAGCGGGGCCGGTCGCGCCGGCCCCGCTCTGTCCAGGCTTCAGTGCCGCCTCAGCGGGGCGTCGGCTTCCCCTTGATCACGGGGAAGGCCGCCGCGGCCGGTGCGTTGTTCTCGTTGCCCGACGGCGTATAGGTGCTGCCGCCGAACGGCGCGTTGGCCCGGTAGGAGAACACGTCGGTGGACCCGCGCGACTCCGCGCTGAACGGGTAGAACGTGGTCCCCAGCGCGGTCAGACCCTCGTAGTCGCCCACGAAGTAGCCCCCGGCGTCAGGAGCCGTCCGCATGTCGAACGGGCCTTCGTTGGTGACCCGCTCCTCCTTCCACGTGTGGCCGCCGTCGGTCGAGCGGGTGAACCACACGTCGGTCTCCAGCGCGGGCGACCCGGCGACATGGTTGCGGAAGTCGTCGTAGGTCACCCCCACGTTGCCGTTGGCGTCGACCTTGATCTGCGGGTTGAACGCCTGCGTCTCGTTGTGCGTGCTGATCCGCACGGTCGGCGACCAGGTGAGCCCGCCGTCCTGGGAGCGCGAGAACGCGATCTGCTCACGCTGGAAGCCGTTGAAGCGGGCGTCCTGCCAGACGACGTAGACGTCGTCGGACCTCGGTCCAGTGGTCGCCTCGTCGGACGCGATCTCGGGGATGATGTCCCCCGTCCTGACGGCGTGGCCGGTGTCGGGATCGGTCACGCCGATCGACCCGAGCCGGTCGACGTCGATCTGGCCGGACCAGCTGACGCCCTTGTCGGTCGAGCGAAGCACGGCCACCGTGCCGCCGCGACGCTTGTGGCGGTTGTCGTTGGAGAGCACGTCGGTCACGTCCACGAGCTGGCCGGTGCCCAGCACCGCGATCTGGTTGCCGATCGTCTGGTCGTTCTGGCCCGGATCGAAGATCGGGTGCGCCCGCTCGTAGCTGTTGCCGTTGTCGGTGCTTCGTGAGAACCACACGGGGCCACGGAAGGCGGCCGTGTTCAAGTACGACTTGCCGTGGGTGCGCTCGTTCGGAAACACGAGCCGGTCCCAGATGGCGTAGACGTAGCGCGCGTCGGTCTGGTCGGCGGTGATCGACTCCTTGTCGTTGAAGACCGCCGGGTTCGTGTCGCGGAGCAGCGTCTTCGGCGGGCTCCAGCTGTTGCCGTCGTCGCCGGACCTGCTGACCAGGACCGCGTTGTCGAGGTTCGCGCGATCGTTGAACGAGATCGCGATCTGGTGGGCGATGCCGTTGGGCGAGGACGAGAAGCTGGCCCATGGATCCGAGGCGCGCTCGTAGAGCGCGTTGCCCGTGCACTGGGTGAAGCTCGGCTGCTCTCCTGCCGGCAGGATCCGCCAGCTGCGACCGCCGTTACTCGACACGCTGGTGCCGAGGCCGCGAGCGCCCCCGTTGGAGTAGCGATCCTGCTGGTAGACGCCGATCAGCCGAGCGGCGGCGTCAGAGGTGCTCTGCGGGTTGACGTCGACGTAGGGCTCGAGTTCCGTGTTGCGGTAGAGCGTGCCGGACTGCGCGCCGTTGCACCCCTCGGCGGTACGTGCTCACGCCGCTGGCCGGGACTGGTGCGTCTACGACCGCCGCAGCCGGCGCCGCCCCGAGCAGCACTCCTGCTGTCGCGGCCCCTAAGGCCCAATTCAGTCGCATGGTCCCCCCTCGCTCGATGACGCGACCGTCACAAGCTAGTACGCGCCGTGCGAGATGCGCGGCGTTTTTGCCGTTCTGGCCAGTTCGCGCCTCAGTGCTGGCCACAGAGCACGACGATGGTGCTGAAGCTCGGGTCGCTCGCCCCGTGCAGGCGGCCACCCGCCTCGCGCAGCTCGCGCAGGTAGGCGATCGCCTCCGTGGTGATCCGCTCGCCCGGCAGCAGCGCCGGGATCCCGGGCGGGTAGCCGGCGATCGTCTCGGCCGACACACGCCCGGCGGCGAGCTCGATCTCCACGGGCTCAGCCTCGCCGAGGAACGCCTCGCGCGGCGGGACGACCACCTCGTTGACCAGGGCGCCGGGCCCGCGGACGAGCGCCTGGGCCTCACCGGGGCGGCTGATGCGCCGGACGGTCTGGGCGAAGTCGTGCGTGAAGCGGTCCAGCGCGTCGGCGTGCTGATCCATGCCGAGCACCAGCACGAGCGTGGCGTGCGTGGCGAGCTCGACGTGGATGTCGTAGGCCGAGCGCAACGCCGTGGCGACCTCGTAGCCGCTGCAGCCCGTGGCGCGCACGTCGATGACGATCCGCAGCGGGTCCCACCCCGCGACGCCGGGCTGCCCGACGAACTCCTCGCCGACCACGCGGCAGCCAGCGATCGCGTCGATCGCCTCGCGTGCCCGCTCGGACGCCGCGATGGTGCCCGACAGCAGCGCCTCGCCGTGGATGACCAGCTGCCGGCGCGCGGCGTCGAGCGAGGCCATGAGCAGCGCCGAGGGCGAGGTGGTGCGCAGCAGCCGCACGGCGCGCCCGACCACGTCGGGGTCGATCGCGCCGCCGGGAGCGACGTGGAGCATCGCCGACTGCGTCAGCGAGCCGACGATCTTGTGGGTGGAGGTCAGCACCGCGCCCGCCCCCTGCTGGAGCGCGGACGGCGGCAGCTCGGGGTGGAAGCCGAAGTGCGAGCCCCACGCCTGGTCGACCACGAGCGGCACGCCGGCCCGCTCGCAGACCGCCGCGCAGCCGGCGACGTCGGCGGCCATCCCGTAGTAGGTGGGGGACACGATCCACGCGGCGCGCGCGCCGGGCGTCTCGGCGAGCACGGCCTCCAGCGCCTCCGGGGTCACGCCCTGCGCCATCCCGAGCTCCTCCTCGTAGACCGGCGCGACGAAGCTCGGGTGCCCGCCGGAGAGCACGAGGCCGTCGATCACCGAGGCGTGCGAGTTGCGCTGCATCACCAGCGGCGCCCCCAGCGGGGCGAGCGCGAGGCACAGCGCGTGGTTGCCCTGGGTCGCGCCGTTGGTGAGAAACCACGAGCGCGCGGCGCCGTGGGCCTCGGCCGCGAGCTGCTCGGCGCGCTGGAACGGCGTCGGCTCGGCCCCGAGGTCGATCCCGTGGATGTCCTGGGGGACGTCGAGCATCAGCGCGTCCTCGCCGATCGCGGCGCGCAGGCCGGGGTCGGCGCCCGCCCCGGCCTTGTGGCCGGGGACGTGGAAGCGCGTCGAGCCGCGGAAGCCGTAGGCCACCAGTGCGTCCAGGTAGGGCGCCGTCGGCTGGTCGGAGGGCACGACGCCGCCGGGGCCGAGCGAGACGGGCGCGTAGGGGTCGTTGGAGATCGCCACTGGCGGGCCGCTACTTCGCCTGCTGGAGGAGGTAGGCGCGGACGAAGCCGTCGAGGTCGCCGTCGAGCACGCGGTTGGCGTCGCCCATCTCCTCGTCGGTGCGGTGGTCCTTGACCATCGTGTACGGATGCAGCACGTAGGAGCGGATCTGGGACCCGAAGTTGACGTCCTGGGCCTCGCCGCGCTCCTTCGCGATCTCCTCGCGACGCTTGCGCTCCTCGAGCTCGGCGATCTTCGAGCGCAGCATCGCCATCGCGGTGGCGCGGTTGGAGGACTGCGAGCGCTCGTTCTGGCACTGCACGACGATCCCGGTCGGTTTGTGGGTCAGGCGCACCGCGGAATCGGTCTTGTTGACGTGCTGGCCGCCGGCGCCGGACGCGCGATACGTGTCGACCTGGAGGTCGTCGTCCTCGATCACGATCTCCCCCGTCTCCTCGACCACGGGCGAGACCTCGACCCCCGCGAAGGAGGTCTGGCGGCGATTGGCGGCGTCGAACGGCGAGAGCCGCACGAGCCGGTGGACGCCCTTCTCCGCCGCGTAGAGCCCGTAGGCGTTCTCGCCGCTGGCCCGGAAGGTGGCGGACTTGATCCCGGCCTCCTCCCCGGGGCTGGCCTCCAGCAGCTCGACGGAGAAGCCGCGCCGCTCGGCCCAGCGCATCAGCATGCGCAGCACCATCTCGGCCCAGTCCTGCGCGTCGGTTCCGCCTGCGCCGGCGTTGACGGCGACCAGCGCGTCACCGGCGTCGTAGGGCCCCGAGAACAGCCGCTCGAGCTCGAGCGCCTCGAGGCGTTCCTCCACCGAGGCGACCGTGCTCTCGAACTCGGCCGCCATCTCCTGGTCCTCCTCGGCGAGCTCGGCGAGCCCCTCGAGGTCCTCGACGTCAGCGGCGAGCAACGCGTAGGTGTCCAGGCGGCGATTCAGGCGCGCGTGCTCCGCGCCGACCTTGCCTGCGGCCTCCGGCTCGTCCCAGAACCCCGGCCGGCCCATCTGCTCCTCGAGCTCGGCGCCCCGCCCCTTCAGCGAAGCGGGGTCAAAGATAGTCCGCGAGGAGCGTGAGCTGCTCGCGGATAGCCGCAAGGCGCTGCGGCGTCGGCTGGGATGTGGCGGGGCCGGCCATGATCAAGCTGAGGCTACCGCAGCGCTCTTAGACTGCGGGGCCGTGGCGCTCCCCTTCCTGATCGACCCTCGCTCGCTGGCGCGCGCGCTGGAGGACCTGCACGCGATCGCGACCGCGGCGCGCGAGCTCCCGGCGGTCGAGCGACGTCTCGACGCGCGGCTGGCCTCCGCCGAGCAGACCCTCCGCGAGGCGATGGAGAGCGCCGGTGTCCTGCGCGAGCTCAACCGGCGCGCGGCGGAGATGGTCGCCGCCGTTGACCGCACCAACGATCGCGCCGAGTCGCTGCTGGGGGCAGTCGAGCGGATCGACGACGTCGAGCGCGAGGTGGCCGAGCTGGTGCGCCTGGCGGCCGACCTGCGCGACGGCCTGCCCGCGCTCGACGAGGCGCTCGGATCGATCCGCGAGCTCCAGAGCGCGACCAAGACGCTCGCGTCCGCCGCCGAGCCACTCCAGGGCACCGCCGAGCGCCTTGGGCGCATCGCCGACCGCCTCCCGGGCGGCCGGCGCAGCTAAGGCTCCGGGCAACGCCTCAGCTCAGGCGCCGTGGCACTTCTTGAACTTCTTGCCGCTCCCGCACCAGCACGGGTCGTTGCGGCCGATCTGGTCGTTCTCGTCGACCCTGCGCTGCTGCACAGTGACCGGCTCTGACGCCTCGGCGTCGACGCCGTAGCCGTCCTCGGAATCCCCGCCGTAGGCGCTCGGCTGGTCGTCGAGCGTCCCGCCGGAATAGGAGAAGCTCGCCGTCGAGGTGGAGGACCCGCTCGAACCGCCACCCGGGGTCGGGAGCGGCACGGTGGTGCCCGCGTCGCCGTTCTCGCCCTCGATCTCGACCTCGACGTTGTAGATCATGCGCGCGAAGTCCGACCAGATCGAGTTCATCAGGTCCTGGAAGAGCGTGAAGCCCTCGTTCTTGTAGGCGACCAGCGGGTCGATCTGGGCAAACCCGCGGAGGTGGATGCCCTCGCGCAGATAGTCCATGTCGTAGAGGTGCTCGCGCCAGCGCTGGTCGATGATCTGCAGCAGCAGGTAGCGCTCCAGCGCGCGCATGAGCTCCTCGCCCAGCTCTTCCTCGCGCTCGGCGTAGAGCTTGAGCGCGTCCTCGGTCAGCAGGCGGCTGAGCTCGTCGCGGTCGAGTGCCTCGCGGTCGAGCTCCTCGGGCCCGAAGTCGACCTGGTAGACCTGATCGAGCTGGGTCCAGAGGCCGTCGAGGTCCCACTCCTCGATGTAGTCGCCGGGTGTGTACTCCTCGACGAGACGCGCGACGACCTCGGCGATCTGCTCGCGTGCGACCGGGCCCATGTCGCGGCCCTCGAGCACCTCGTCGCGGTACTTGTAGACGATCTCGCGCTGCTGGTTCATCACGTCGTCGTACTCGAGAACGCGCTTGCGGATGAGGAAGTTCTGCTCCTCGACCTTGCGCTGGGCGCCCTCGATCTGCTTGGAGAGCATCTTCGCCTCGATCGGCTCCTCCTCGCCCTCCTCGTTGACCGGGCCGAGCCGGTCGAGGATGCGGTAGATCCGGTCGCCGGCGAACAGGCGCACGAGGTCGTCCTCGGCGGAGAGGAAGAAGCGCGACTCGCCCGGGTCACCCTGGCGGCCGGCGCGGCCGCGCAGCTGGTTGTCGATGCGGCGAGACTCGTGGCGCTCGGTGCCGCAGATGAACAGGCCGCCGGCCGTGAGCACGGTCTCGCGATCGGCCTCGATGCGGGCGTCGATCGTGGGCAGCACGTCGGCCATGCGCTCGTCGAAGTCGGGATCGCCGGGGCGCAGCCCGAGCTTGGCGAGCTCCAGCCGGGCCTGATGCTCCGCGTTGCCTCCGAGCTTGATGTCGACGCCGCGGCCGGCCATGTTGGTGGCGATCGTGACCGCGCCGGGGCGCCCGGCCTCGGCGATCGTCTCGCCCTCGAGCTCGGCGTACTCGGGCTTGGCGTTGAGCACGGCGTGCGGGATGCCCTTGCGCTCGAGCTGCTTGCCCAGCAGCTCTGAGACCTCGACAGAGATCGTGCCCACCAGCACGGGCTGGCGGGCAGCGTGGCGCGCCTCGATCTCGCGCACGACGGCCGCCCACTTCCCGTCCTTGGTCTTGAAGACCTGGTCGTTCTCGTCACGGCGAACCATCGGGCGGTTGGTGGGGATCTGCACGACGGGAAGCTTGTAGATCTTCATGAACTCGTTGGCCTCGGTGAGCGCCGTACCGGTCATGCCCGCGAGCTTGTCGTACATCCGGAAGTAGTTCTGCAGCGTGATCGTGGCGAGCGTCTGGTTCTCCTCCTGCACGCGCACGCCCTCCTTGGCCTCCACCGCCTGGTGCAGGCCCTCAGACCAGCGGCGGCCGTCGAGGATGCGGCCGGTGAACTCGTCGATGATCTTGACCTCGCCGTCGACGACGGCGTAGTCGACGTCGCGCTTGTAGAGCGCCTCGGCGCGCAGCGACTGGATCAGGTGGTTGACCAGCGGCCCGTTCTCGGCCCGGTAGAGGTGGTCGATCCCCAGGAAGCGCTCGGTCTTGGCGACCCCGCGCTCGGTCACCGACACCGTCTTGTGCTTCTCCTCGTACTCGAAGTCGAAGTCGGCCGTGAAGTCCTTCTTGGCCTTGGGGTCCATTCCCTCCGGCTTCTTGCCCGCGGTCAGCTGGGGGGCGAGCTTGGCGAAGCGGCCGTAGAGGTCAGCGGCCTGCTCGGGGGCGCCGGAGATGATCAGCGGCGTGCGCGCCTCGTCGATGAGGATGTTGTCGACCTCGTCGACGATCGCAAAGTGGTGCGAGCTCAGCGGCTTGCCGTCCTCGGTGAAGCGCCCGCCGTGCTGGACCTTCTCCTCGAGCGTGACGGCCATGTTGTCGCGCAGGTAGTCGAAGCCGAACTCCGAGTTGGTCCCGTAGGTGATGTCCGCGGCGTAGGCGGCGCGCTTCTCCTCGTAGGGCTGCATGTTCTGCAGAATCCCGATCGAGAGCCCGAGCGCCGTGTAGATGCGGCCCATCCACTCCGCGTCGCGACGCGCGAGGTAGTCGTTGACGGTGACGAGGTGCACGCCCTCGCCGGCCAGCGCGTTGAGGGCGACCGCGAGGGTGGCGGTGAGCGTCTTGCCCTCGCCGGTCTTCATCTCCGCGATCGACCCGCCGTGGAGCACCATGCCGCCGATCAACTGGACGTCGAAGTGGCGCATCCCCAGCGTGCGCTTGGAGACCTCGCGGACCACCGCGAAGGTCTCCGGGAGCAGTTCGTCGAGCGATTCGCCGCCGCGGGCGCGCTCACGCAGGCCGTCGGCCTGCTCGCGCAGCTCAGCGTCGTCGAGCAGCTCGAGCTCGGGCTCCCAGGAGTTGATGCGCTCGACGCGCTTCGCGTACTGCTTGAACTGCTTCCCCTCGCCCATCCGAAGGGCGCGGTCCAGGATCGTCATGGCTCCCAGTGTAGGGCGAGGGCCTGCGGTCAGATCGCCGGGAGCTGCCCGCCGGGGCCCTCCCCGGCGGCAGGCGGGACGCCCACGATCGGCGGCGGGGCGCCCTCCGCGCTGTCGCGACCCTCGCGCCGGTTGCGGCGCTTCTCGCGGTGGCGCTTGACCTGGCGGGCGAGCTCGTCGGCGACGAGGTTGACGGAGTGCCTGCTGTCGCGTGAGCTGTCCCGAGCCCGCAGCGTGACGCCCTTGAGGTAGAGCGTCGCCTCGGCGACCTGGTTGTCCGGGTTGGCGGGATTGCGCTCCTCGCAGAGCTCCACCTCGAGCACCGCCAGCTCGCTGACCTGCTTGGCGATCTTCTCGAAGCGCCGCGCCACGTGCTCGCGCAGCTCGTCGGTGACCGGAAGGTTGCGTCCCTTGACCTCGATCCGCATGGGACTCCTCTCATGTGCCGGATGACACGACCCCCCGATGCTACATCCCGCCGTTCACAGCGCCCGGGTGTACGTCAGGGCGGCGATCCGCTCCGACCCGCCGTCGCGCAGCGCCCGCGCGCAGGCCTCGAGCGTCGCCCCGGTGGTGTGGACGTCGTCGACGAGCAGCACCAGCCGCGGCGGGGCTCGCGTCAGCCCGACCGCGATGCGGCCCGCCTGGCGGCGCTGGCCCGCCCCTGCGCCGACCTGGCGCCCCGCGCGGTCCATTCGGCGCAGGCAGTCGGCGCGATCAACCCCGCTGCGCGCGGCAAGAGCGCGCGTGAGCATCCCGGCCGGGTCATAGCCGCATCGCGGGCGCCGCCACGAGCGCCGGGGTGCCGGCCAGGAGCTCCGCGGGCAGGTTGGCGGCGAGCTGCGCGCCCATCACCCGCGCCGCCGGCGCCGCGCCGCGGATCTTCAGGGCGGCGACCACGTCACGGGCGACGCCCGTGTGCGCGAGCGGCGACCACGCGCGGTCAAACGACGCGCCCGCCGCCGGACAGCCCGCACCGCGGTGGCGTGGCAGCGCGCAGCGCGGACAGCGCACGCCGCGCAGCCACGGCAGCGCGCGCAGGCACTCCGGGCAGAGCGGCAGCGCTGCGGAGACGGGTGCCCGGCAGGCCAGGCAAGCCGGTGGCGCGAGCACCGCGAGCAGCTCGGCGAAGAAGGTCATGACGGCAGCTTGCCGCGAGGCGCGTCACAAGTCAGCACGCGATCGTCACAATCGTGTGCGGTGCCCGTCGACACTTCGTGGAGCTTCGCGCCCGCCTTCCTGGTCGCACTCGCAGGCTACGGATGGGTCTACGGCCTGCGCTGGCGACGCGCGCGGGCCGAGGGCGGCGCACGGGCGGCCGGCGGCTGGCGCGCGGCGGCGTGGGCGGGCGGGCTGCTGTGCCTCTTCGTGGCGCTGATCTCTCCCGTCGACCGCCTCGGCGAGCAGTTGGCCTCGGCGCACATGGTCCAGCACCTGCTGATCGCCGACCTCGCGCCGATCCTGCTCACGCTGGGGCTGACCAGGTGGATCCTGCGCCCGGCCACGCGGGTCATCCACCGCATCGAGCGCGCCGCCGGACCGCTCGGGCACCCGGCGTTCGGCGTCGTCGCCTACGTCGGCGCGATGTGGCTCTGGCACGTGCCCGCGCTCTACGACGCCGCCCTGCGCCACTCGGGAGTCCACGTGCTCGAGCACCTCTCCTTCGCGGGCGCGGGGCTGTTGTACTGGTGGCACCTGCTCTCGCCGATCCGCTCGCGGCTGCGCCTTGGCGGGCTCGGACCGATCCTCTACATGGGCTCCACCAAGATCCTCGTCGGCTTCCTCGGGATCTTCCTGGCCTTCTCGCCGAGCCTGCTCTACGGCGCCTACGACCACCCGGGCGCGCGCTGGGGCATGAGCGCGCTCGACGACCTGCACGTGGCCGGCCTGCTGATGGCGCTGGAGCAGTCGATCGTCATGGGCATCGCCCTCGCCTACCTGTTCGCGCGCATGCTCGGCGAGGCCGATCGCGAGGACGAGCGGGCGGAGCGGTATGAGGTGACGAGGTCGCCGTAGCGCCGGGGTGGTCTAACCCCTGGCGCCGTCCTCAGCTCCACGACCGCAGGTACTCCCGCTGCGCCTCGCTCAGCGAGTCGATCTTCACCCCAAGCGACGCGAGCTTGAGCCGGGCGACCTCGCGGTCGATCGTCTCGGGCACCGGGTGCACGCCCGGCCCGAGCTCCCGCCCATCCCGGACCAGGTGCTCGACGGCGAGCGCCTGGTTGGCGAACGACATGTCCATCACCGAGGCCGGGTGGCCCTCGCCGGCGGCGAGGTTGACCACGCGGCCGCTGGCCAGCAGGTTCAGCCGGCGGTCGCCGAGGTCGTACTGCTCGACGAAGGGCAGGACGGCGACCGAGCCGCCGGTCGCCGCCGCGCGCAGCGCCGGAAGGTCGATCTCGATGTCGAAGTGCCCTGCGTTGGCCAGCACCGCGCCGTCCTTCATGCCCGCGAAGTGCTCCGTGCTGAGCACGTCGCGGCTGCCGGTGACGGTCACGAAGATGTCGCCGCGCTCGGCGGCCGCCAGCGCCGGCATGACCTCCAGCCCCTCCATCCGCGCTTCGAGCGCGCGCATCGGGTCGACCTCGCAGACGATCACCTGGGCGCCGGCACCGCGTGCGCGCAGCGCGATGCCCTTGCCCGTCCAGCCGTAGCCGAGCACGACGAAGGTCCGTCCGGCGAGCAGCAGGTTGGTCGCGCGCAGGATCCCGTCGAGCGTGGACTGGCCGGTGCCGTAGTGGTCGTTGAAGAGGCGCTCGGTCCGCGCCTCGTTCACCGCCAGGACGGGGCAGGCGAGCCTCCCCTCGGCCTGGAGCGCGCGGACCCGGAGCAGTCCCGTGGTCGTCTCCTCAGTTCCGCCGAGCATGTCCCCCAGCCGCTCCGGCCGGGTGTCGTGCAGCGCGCTCAGCAGGTCGGCGCCGTCGTCGAGGGTGATCTGCGGGCGCCCGTCGATCAGCGCGGACACGTTGGCCGCGTACGCGCCGGCATCCTCGCCGCGGACGGCGTGCACCTCCGTACCGTGCCACGCTGCCAGCGCGGCGGCGACGTCGTCCTGGGTGGAAAGCGGGTTGGCCGCGCACAGCGCGACCTGCGCCCCGCCCCCGGACAGCGTCCGCATCAGGTTCGCGGTCTCGGCCGTGACGTGCAGGCACGCGGCGACGCGGATCCCCGCGAGCGGCCGCTCGCCCTCGAAGCGCTCGCGGATCGAGCGCAGCACGGGCATTTGCGCGTCGGCCCACTTGATCCGGGCCTGGCCCTCGTCGGCCAGGCCCGGATCGGCCACCTGCGAGTCCGCCACGGGGTTAGTAGCGGTAGGTGTCCGGCTTGAAGGGGCCCTCGATCGGAACGTCGATGTAGGCGGCCTGCTCGGTCGTCAGCTCGGTGAGCCTGACGCCGAGCGCATCGAGGTGCAGCCGGGCGACCTTCTCGTCGAGGTGCTTGGGCAGCACGTAGACCTGGTTTGAGTACTCGTCGCGCTTGGTGAACAGCTCGATCTGGGCGATCGTCTGGTTGGTGAACGAGTTGGACATCACGAAGCTCGGGTGCCCGGTGGCGTTGCCGAGGTTCAGCAGGCGGCCCTCGGAGAGCACGATGATCGAGTGGCCGTCGGAGAAGCGCCACTCGTCGACCTGCGGCTTGAT
>JBBRYA010000082.1:0-13137 GCA_038238015.1 Solirubrobacterales bacterium | reverse complement strand
GCGGGCGCGGCGTTGGGGTCCGGCGCGGTCGCGGCGGTCGCGGCGGGGGCCGCCACCGGAGCCGGCGCTGCGGGAGCCGCCGCCGCGACCGGGGCCGCGGGAGCCGCCGCCGCGTCGGCCGCCGGCGCGCTGCCGCCGCCCGCGGTGACGTCCGCCGGCGCCTTCCAGTCCTTGGCGATCTCCTGCTTGAAGCCGATGTGGACGTTGTCCTGGTGCGCGGCGTCGGTGAAGTAGCCGTGCCCCGCGATCGCAAAGGGTGAGCCGATCGTGTCCGGGCGGTAGTTCGGATCGAGCTCTGAGAGCGTGCTGGCCAGGTCGCGCGCCGCGCCCGAGTCGGGACGGACCGGCTCGCCGTCGACCGAGGCGATGTCCAGGCCCCGGCCGTGGGCGCTGTCGGAGACCGTGCCATCCGCGGCGAACTTCGGATGATCCGAGCACATGGACGAGATCTTCAGCTTGTGGTGCTCGGAGAGCTTGGTCAGCGCGGCGATCACGCGCGGGTCGATCCTGCCCGCCTTGATGTCCGCGACCCCTGCCGAGTCGAACTCGAGGCTCTTGTTCTTCAGCAGCGCCGCGCCCTCGGGAGACAGCGCGCCGCCGTGACCGGCCTGCCCGTACTCGGCCGGGTCGATCGGCCGCGACTTGGCGGCGCCCTGCAGCTGGTCGGCCGCCGTGCCCGTACCCGCCGGCTGCGCGGCATCCGCCGGCGCGCCGGGAGCGGCGGCCTGGTCGACCGGGGGAGCGCCCACAGCGGGGGCGGCAGCCGGCGCGGCCGCGGGGGCGGCGGCCGCTTGCTCGGGTGTCGCGGCGGGCGCCGCGGCAACCGGCTTGGCCCCGGCGTCGACGGAGGCCTGCGGCTCCACGGTCGCCGAGGGCGTGTCCGTGGCGCTCGGAAGATCCTTGGCGTCCTGCGCGATCTGATCCGCTGCTGCCGCGCCCTTCGCCGCGCTCTTGGACGCCGGCGACTCCGCGGCCATGATCTTGTCCGCGGCGGCCTGGCCCGGCGGCGCCGCCTTGGGCTTGTCCACCGCTGCCGCCGCGGCGGCCTCCGGGTTCGCGCCGCTACCGCCGGCCGCGGCGGGCGCGGGGGCATCGGCGGGAGCGAGGGCCGGGGCGGCCGCGGGCGCCGCCGCAGGGGCGTCGGGCGTTCCGGCGGCGGCCGCGTCCGCGGCGCCGCCACCACCAGCGCCGCCGGCGTCTGCGGCATCCGCGACGTGGGGCAGCGGAACCGACGGCTTGGGCGCACCACCGCCGAGGCTGCCGATCGCCGGCAGGTTCACGCGGCTCAGGACGTCCCCGATCGCCTCCGGGATGTCGTCGAGATGGGGCGCGACGTGCTCGGCGAACTGCATGACGCCGACGCCCTCCATGGCGGCGGCCATCATCACGCCGGCCAGGCTCGACTTCGACTCGCGCAGGTCGAGGGTCATCATCGCCTTGCCCGCGCCGATCGACATCTCCTCGGCCAGCGACTCGAGCCCCGCCTCCCGGCACGCCGCGGCGGGGTTGCGGCGGAAGCTCGCGCGGAACGCCGGATCGACGAGCAGGCGCTCGATCAGCTGGGCGGCGACGTCTGACTCGGTGGCGGCCATTCGCGGTCCCTCAGGCGGCGGCGCCGTCACCGCGGATGCGCTCGGCGAGCGGCTTGCCGAGCACGATGATCACAGGGATGAACAGGGCCACCCACATCGTGCCGAGCACAGTCCAGACCACGTATGAGGGGGCGAAGGCGGACATGATGGGCTGATAGCGCAGTGACATGAAGATGGCAAACCCTGCGGCCATTATCGACCAACCGAGGCCGGCAATCGAGTAGCGGGCGAGCACGGGCGAGTCCCCGCTGCGCCCCCGTCCCGAAAGCCGGCGGCTGAACTGGTCCTTGGCGCGCCGCCGCAGCCCCGGCTCGCGCAGGTAGTCGACCAGCATGTGGTAGCCGTCGCGGTCGATGAACGGGTTGAGGTTAAAGAACGCCCCGACGTAGCCGGCGAACGCCAGCTGGAAGAAGACGTCGCGCACCGTGCCCGAGACCACCACGCAGCAGATCGAGAAGATCCCGCCCAGGGCGAAGTCCGACACCGGGCCGGCCGCCGAGATCGCGATGCGGCGGGGGCGCGGCTCAAACCAGGCCTCCGAGGTGTCCACGAAGGCGTAGGGGAAGATCACCACCAGCTTCAGCCCGGCCTTGTGGATGCGCCGCCCGAAGGACGCCATGGTCAGGCCGTGAGCGGTCTCGTGGACCGCCACGACGGCGAAGCGCCCCAGCAGGAAGACCAGCGCGCCGAGCCCCACGCGCTTCGAGACCACGAACGGGGTCCCGTAGCGCCCGACCACGAGGTAGGCGAAGCTCAGGAGCCCGAGCACGATCAGCGCTCCGATCGTGATCAGCGCCGGGCGCGTGAACAGCACCCAGCCGCCGCGGCCGTAGACGGACTCAAACCAGTTGCTGACGCTGTCGAACGTCTTCTCGCGTGGCTTGAACAGGCGCTTGAGCCGGCTCGGCTCGGGCTCCTCGGGCGCCGATTTGGTGCCCGCCACACCGGCGAGGTAGCCGCGTTCCCCGAGGTCCGCCAGCAGTCGCGCGAGGCGTGGGGCGCCCGCCGCGCCGAACTGCTGCTCGGCCAGCCCGATCAGATCCGAGAGCGAGTGCGTGCCGTCGAAGAGCCTGAAGAGCTTGGCGTCGTTGTCAGAGAGGCGCAGGAAGGAATCGCTCGTGAGGTCGCGCAGGACCCAGCGCTTGGAGCCCTCGCTGGCCTCGAGGCGCTTGAGCGCGTAGCCCGAGCGGATGCGCGGGCGCATCCCGAACTGCGTCGCTGCGGCGGTGACCCCGGGCGGCCCGATGGCGGGGACGAGCAGGCTGGCTCCCGGGCGCACCACGATCGTGCGGCCGGCCTCGGCGCTGTCGCGACGGCGCTCGATCTTCAGCTGCTGGCTGCCCAGCTGCAGGCGCGCCCCGTCGCGCAACGGCATCGCGGCGTCGATCGCCACGCCGTCCAGCAGCGTTCCCGCGCTGGAGCCGGCGTCCTCGATCTGCGCGCCGCCTCCGTTGGCGCCGGTCGAGATGCGCGCGTGCACGCGTGAGACGCTCGGGTCCTCGAGCACCAGCGTGCTGCCCGGAGCGCGGCCGATGACCATGTCCGCCACCACGGGCACGCGCGTCTGGTCGGCGAGCACGAGCTCGAGGGGCGCCTCGGCACCGGCGAGCGGGGCGCCGCAGTTGCCGCAGTAGCCGGCCCCCCGCGAGAGCTGACGACGGCAGCTCGGGCAGAGCATGGCTAGCCGAGGGTCAGCGGCTGGAAGGTGGGATTGTCGCCCGAGAGCCCGAGCTGGCGCTGCTCGGTCGGCTTGTCCGCCGGCATTCGCACGAGCTGCCCGTTGGCCTCCGAGCAGGCCTCGTCGGCCTGGACGAGCACGAGCACCTGGCTGTCAGAGCGCCAGGCGACCTTGCAGGCGCGCACACCCTGCGCCTTGGCGTCGGTCAGCGGGAAGTCCTTGGGCTTGCCCAGGTAGAGCTGGAAGACGTTGCCCTCGAAGTTGGCGACCGTCGCCATGCGCTTGCCGTCGGGGGAGATCGCCAAGTCGATCGCGCCCTTGTTGGGCTGGGAGATGTCGGTGACGAACTTGCCCTGGCCCCAGTCCTTGGCGTCCGGGGAGAAGGCCTTCTTCGACGTCCAGCGCACGATGCCGAACGTCCCCAGCGTCTTGACGCCGAGGCCGTAGATCGCCTTTCCGTCGGGCGCCCAGTGAACGGTCTTGATCATGTTGATGTTCGGGTCGGAGATGCACTGCGGCGTCATCCCGTTCTTGGTGATCTGACCGAGGCAGAGATCGCCGTCGGTGCCCTTCCTGCGGAACATCGCGAGCAGGTTGAGGTCGGCGGTCGGGGCCCACGCGAGGTCGGAGAACTCCTCGCCCTCGGCGGTCAGCGCGACCGGCGGCTGGTCGGGCTTGGCGCGATCGGAGAGGAAGACGCGCTTGCCGCCGACGTAGGCGACCTTGGTGCCGTCGAAGGAGAACGTCGGGTCCTTCTCGAGCTGGGGTCCCTTGGCGACTGCCTTCTGGGGCTTGCCGGTCGCCCCGTCGACGAGCAGGACGTCCTTGCCGTTGTCGAAGGCGAGCTGGGGGAAGCCGCCGGAGACCAGCAGCTTGACCGTCGCGCCGGCCTTGACCTTGGTGCCGCCGGGCGGATCGGTCGCGAACAGCGTGCCGCGCGGCTGGTCGGCGAACTGCAGGACCTTCTGGGGCACGAGCCCGTCGGTCGCCGCCGCCTTGGCGTAGCCCGCGAGGTCGAGCTTTCCGATCGCCTTCACCGTGATGTCGGCGCCGCCGCCTCCGCCTCCGCCTCCGCCGCCGCCCGCGCCGCCGCCGGCCGCGTCCTTCTTGCCCTTGCCCTTGCCCTTGCCGGCCGCGCCGGGCTTGGGCAGGAAGACGTTGACGGGCGTGCCCTCCTTGACGAGCTCGCCGGCTGCGGGGATCTGGCTGTTGATCTTGGCCTTCGGGTCAGCCGGCTGGGGCGACGCCGAGCCCAGCGTGAGGCGTGCCTTGCGCAACGCCTTCTCGGCGTTGGGCGAGTTGAGCCCGGCGATCTTCGGGACCTTCACCTGCCCGGTGCCGACCGCGACCAGCAGCGCGACCTCGGAGTCCTTCTTGACCTTCGCGCCCGCCTTCGGCGTCTGGCCGATGATCGTGCCGGGCTTGGCCTTGCCGTCCACCTTGTCCTTCGTGGTGGGGTTGAGCTTGAGGTTGGCCTCTGTCAGCTTCTTCTCGGCCGCGAAGGTGGAGGTGGTCCCGACGACGTTCGGCACCAGGGTGTTCCTCGGGAGCAGCAGGTAGAGCGCGATCGCGGCGAGGATCAGCAGCGGGATGACGATGGCCAGCCACCACGGCAGCCACGGCTTCTGGCGGAAGACGGCCTGGGAGGGCAGCAGCGGGCCGCTGACGACGGCGGGCGCGCCGCCGCCGGGCTTGAGGCTCGACAGGTTGAGCTGCATCCCGCTCGCCTGCGGGCCCGACATGCGCGGCCCGGTCACCATCGGCTTCTGGATCTGGATGCCCTGCGGGCCCAGGTAGGCGTTGGGCTTGTAGACCTGGGGCTTGTAGACGTGCGGCCCCTGCACCCCGGGCACCTGCCGCCTGCGCCCGAAGCGCCCGCGCCTGGGCGGCTCGGGCTGCTCGCCCTCGGGGTACTCGCCCTCGGGGTACTCCTCATCGAGCTGCTGGCCGGCGAACTCGTCCTCCACGCCCTCGGGCACCGGCGCCTCGGCCTCCATCGCCGCGGCCTCCTCGCCTGTCTTGGTCAGCACGTCGAAGCGCCGCTCCTGGGGGCGACCCAGCCAGATCTGCTTGGGGGGGCGGACCTGCAGCGTGGCGGTGAGCGTCTCGCCGGGCTCGACCTCGAGCTTGGCGGGGGTGTAGAGGTAGCCCATCTCGGAGTCCTGGTCGGCCGCGTCGAGGGCCGCGACCAGCGTGGCGTTGGCCTTGTTCTTGATCGTGACCTGGTACTCGGCCTTGCGCCGGCCCGAGACGCGCTCGGGCTTGACCTTGGTCTCGAAGTCCTGGAACGGCTGGATGCCGAGCATGAGCGGCGCCGCGGCCGCCTGGCGCGAGTAGGCCTTGGACTCCGCGACCACCGCGAGCTCCCAGATGCGCGCCTCGGCCTCCGCGGACTTGGGCGGGTGGAGGTGGATCTCCACCTCCTGCTCATAGGTGCCGCCCGTCCCGAACGGCACGAGGTAGACCGTGTCGGGATAGAACGTGCACCACTCGCGCGGAAGTCCGCGTAATGACAGCTCGTAGTTGTCCACGATGCCGCTCTGGTTGCGAACGAGCGCCAGGACGCGCTCGCGGTCCCCGGGGTTGATGCCGAGCGCGAGGGTCTCGCCCTTCTCGCTGTCGCGGTCGGGCAGGCGCAGCGTGATGGCTGCGGGATCGGGCTCGGGCTCGGGGGTCGCGGCGGGCGCCGGCGGGGGCGCGGGGATCGCGCCGTGGACCTGGGTCTTGGACACGGCCGCGGCCGGCGCGGCGGGGACGGGCGGTGCGGCGGGGACGGGCGGTGCGGCCGGTGGCGCGCCGGCGAGCGGATCCCCCGAGGTGACGCCCGCGCCGTTGCCGCCGTTGGGCCCAGCGGGAGCCGCCGGGGCCGGCGGGGCCTCGTGCGGAGCCTGTGGCGGCGGCACGGCATGCTGCGGCGCGGCCTGGGGGCCCGCCGGAGCCGCGGGGGGCGGCGGCGGAGCCGTGGTCTGTGCGGCGGGCTGGGCCTGCTCGAGCGCCTGCGCGGCCATCTCGGGCGTGACCGCCTGGACGATCCCGGTCGGATCCCACCGCAGGTACTCCCCGCAGTCGCAGAAGTCCCGGTCGTCCGGGTTCTCCCGGCCACAGCTCTGGCAAGTCCTCATGATTCGGTCGTCTTCTTCTTCGGAGCCTTCACGCGCAGGCGATATGCGGTGTGTACAGGCTTCACCGTCTCGATGCAACGGGCGACGGCCGCCTGGGTCTCCTCGGGGATTGGCTTGTCGCAGTAGACGTAGAACTGCGGCGGCTTGGGCTCGACCGCGCCGTCCTTGGCCCACACGACGCCGCCGTTGTCCTCGACCCGCAGCGGCAGGTCAGGGAACGAGAGCTCCAGCGCGAGCTGCAGGCCGGCGACCGTGCCGCGCCGGCGGCCGAGCTCGGCCGCGTGGCGGACCAGCTCGCGCTGGGCCAGCATGGTCTGGCTCTCGTCGAGGTCCACGCCGAGCCAGGCGCTCAGCAGGCTGAGGATGTCGCGCGGCGCGTAGTCGGGGTCGAAGTGCGCCGGCAGCCCGTCGAGCACCGCCATCAGCGGGTCGAGCAGGCCCTCGAGGCCGGCGATGAAGCGCATCCCGAAGTCGCTCTCCTGATAGAGCGCGGGCAGCTCGTTGCGCAGGTAGGCGCGATTGGTCGCGACCTGCGGCGTCTCCTTCTTGCCGGCCGAGAGCTGGACCAGCAGGGTGCCGAAGCCGGCGCCCATGAAGGTCTGGTACTCGGGCCCGGTCCCGTTGCCGCCGATCTCGGCCATCGCGCTCAAGTCTCCCGGTGCGTGGCCTTCACGATGTGCTGCCCGGAGGCGAGGAGCTGGTCGGGCTCGAGCACGATGTGGCTGCCGGCCGGCTTGGGCGACTGCTCGCCGGTCTCCAGGTTGGTCTCGTACATGCGCAGGATCTTGACGAACTCGACGCCGTCGACGGCGTGCACGACGCCGTAGAGCTCGCCCTGGTTCAGCGCGCGCCCGAAGGGCCAGCCCGCACCCATCCCCGCCACGTTGCCGCCGACCAGCGGGTTGAGGTAGGTGTAGAGGGCGTGGGCGACGTCCTCCTCGACGCGCGTAGTGTCCGCGAGCGGGGAGGCCTGCAGGTTGACGACGACCGACAGGCCCTGGAAGCGGCAGGGCTTGAGCTCGATCGTCGTTCCGATCAGGCGGCGCTCGTCGAGGTACTCGGCCACCTCCGAGAGCATGTCCTCGCCGGGTGCGAGCTCGTCGTAGGCGAGCCGGCGGTCTGCGGGGTAGACGTGCGGCAGCAGGTGCAGCGGGACCGGGCCGCCCTCCGCCGGCGGGATGCACACGGCGCGGGCCACGCGCGGGGTGGCCTCGCCGGCGAGGAACTCGAAGTCCTCCGCGGTGACGGCGCGGTAGCGCGTGCGGATCTCCATCGCGGCGCGCTGGCGCGCGTGCTCGAGGCGCTCGGCGTCGACGCCGCCGGTCGCGCCGTGGGGGTTCGTGACGGTGGAGACGCCCGCCAGCGTGCTCTTGAGCGTGGTGATCGACTCGGCCGCGACGTTGCCGAGGCGCCCGCCGCCGTGGCGGTAGCGCGTGAAGCGCAGGACCGCGCCCTTGGGCGCGACCGACCCGTACTGCGACCAGCCGCCGTCGGTCTCCCGGATCGCCGGGCCGAACTCGAGCTCGCCCGAGACCTCGTCGAGGATGTAGTGGCGGTCGAACTCCGTGGAGCCGACGAAGTCCTCGCGCAGCTCCCACGTCGACCAGTCGCCGGACTCGGGGTCCTGGATCTCGAGCGTCTCGCCCATGGCCGGCTTGAGCACCGGGCTGAAGCGCAGCGGGAAGATCTGGCCGGGCGTGCCGTCTGAGACGCCGACGACCTCGTTCTCCTCACGCGACGCGTGGGTGGAGGGCAGCAGCGCTCCGACCGGCGCGGCGGTGATCGAGTAGACCTCGGGCGGGTGGGTGTAGGTCGTCGCGGCGCTGCCGTAGCGGGTCTTGTCGTCGATCCGGCAGCGCAGCCAGTGCATGCGATGGCCGCCGAGCGGCTGGATCGCGCTGCGCGAGGGCAGCTGGAGCTCGAGCGTGCCGGCGCCGTAGTTGAAGCCGCCGGTCAGGTCTTCGAGGACGACGGCCTCCCCCCAGACGTTGTCGCCCTGGGAGACCTCCCAGCGCAGCGGCGGGTCCTCGGGGTTGACGCCCGCGCCGCGCGCCTGCGACGCGTCGACCTCGATCTGCATGAGCAGCCGGTCCAGCGGCTCCTCGAAGCCGAGGTAGAGCGCGTCGCCGACGACGGGCGGGCTGCCGAAGGGAAGCTGGTCGGCGCCCTGCGGCCGTGCGACACCCTTGGCGAGGCCGACGTCCTTGACCTGGCCGCCGCGCTGGAGCACGTACGCCGCGGGCTTGGCGGCGGGCACCGTGAAGTCCTCGTCGACCTGGAAGACGATCGACTCCTCGTTGGGCGTGCGTGGCGTCCCCACCTCGGTGCTGCCGCCGGGGATCAGCAGCGCCTCCTCGGCGGGCTCAGAGAGGCGGAAGCGAAGCTCGGCGGTGGCGGCGCTCGGCCCGTCGAGCTGGATCCCCAGCAGCTCGAGCAGCTTGACGTGGAGCTTGTCGGGCACGCGGTTGAGCCGGTAGATCGTCATCTCCGTCATCCACGCGAACAGCTCGATCAGCGTGATGCCGGGATCGGAGACGTTGTGCTCTGTCCACTCGGGGCACGAGCGGTTGATGCGCAGCCGGGCCTCGGAGACGAGGTCCTGGAAGCGCCGGTCGTCGAGCTGGATCTCTGGGAGTCTCATTCTGGCTCCGACTCCTCGGCCGGGATCACGTAGAAGGGGTAGACGAGATTGCGCATGTGGTTGGTCGCCCGCAGGCGGTAGGCGATGGTGATGATCAGCTCGCCGCGGCCGACCTCGTCGAGGTCGAAGTCCAGGCCGGTCACCTCGATGCGAGGCTCCCAGCGGTCCAGGGCGGCGCGGATGGCGATCTCCATCTGCGCGACGGTGCTCGCGTCGATCGTGTCGAACACGAAGTCGTGGACCCCGCAGCCGAACTCCGGGCGCATCGGGCGCTCGCCTGGGGCGGTGCCCAGGATCAGCTGGATCGCCTGGTCGACGTCGGTCTCGTCGTGTGCGAGCGCGATGCCGCCCCTGCGGTCCACCTGGAGTGGGAACGCGATGCCTGAGCCGAGGATCTCCGCCATCTCTGCCGACGCTATCCGATGTTGATGGTCGCGCCGCTGATGGTCACGCCGGCCCCGCCCTTGAGCGTGAGCTGGGCCGAGCTCTCGACGGTCACACCCGAGCTGCCCTTGATCGAGACCGACGTCCCGCCCTGGATGCTCACCGCCTGGGAGGCCGTCTCGGTGATCCCCCCGCTGGAGTCGAGCGTCATGTCACCCTGGCCCTTGACCTCGATGGTCATCGCCTTCTCGGAGTGGATCTTCAGCGTGTCCTTGCCCTCGACGAGGATCGGCTTCTTGCCCTTGAGCTCCATCTCCTTCTCGGCGTTGACGAGGTACTTCTCCTGGGTGTTGGCGACGTAGTTGCCGTGGCTGCCCGATGCCTGGCCGGTGACCATGTCGTCCACGGGCTTGTCCCTGCCGTTGAACAGCGAGCCGAGCACGTAGGGGTACATCGTGTTGCCGTTCTCGAAGCCGATGATCACCTCGTCGTTGACGGCGGGCATCGAGAAGATCCCGTGACTGGAGCCGGCGCTGGGCGAGACGACGCGCGCCCACCAGGTCGTGTCGCTGTCAGACAGCGCGGGGATCTTGACCTTGACCCGGCCGGTCTTGTCGGGATCGTTGTTGTCGCTCACGACGCCGACCATCAGCTGGCTGCCCCACTCGCGCTGGGCCTTGGGCTGCACGAGGTCGAGCAGCCCGCGGGCGGCGACACCGCTGATGGCGAAGTGGGTGTAGTAGCCCGCGCTGCGGTAGACGTGGGTCACCGAGGAGAGGCGATACTTGCCGCTGAAGCGCGTCCCGACGCCCTCGATCTGCACCTTCACGCCCGCGCGCAGGGCGGGGTTGCCGAACGACGATCCCTCGGCCTCGATGCTCGCGCTCGCGAGGCGCTGCATGATCGACGTCGCGATCTTGGTCGCGTGCGACTGCGTGGCCGGGCCCATGTCGGAGACCAGCGTCCCGTTGCTGTTGGCCCCGGCGTCGGTGGCCGCCCTGGCGTGACCGCTGGCCGCGGAGGCGTCCGAGCGCAGCGTCGGGGCGCTGCTGTTGCCCACGATCGCCTGCTTCTGCTTCGGGTCCCACCCGCGCACGGTGACCTTCGCGACCTCGGCGGCGGCGGTCACGCGCGGCCGGAAGGCCGTGAGGGCCTCGGTGTACCTGAGCGTGACCTCGGTGCCGACGTCGGTGCTGCCCGGGCGGAACTTCAGCAACCGGTCGTCGACCACGATCTCGTAGTCGTACATGAGCGCCAGGCGCCACAGCAGCTCCCAGTCGGTCTCGTTGGCCTGCATCACGTGGTCGAAGACGTCCGACGTCGACGTCGGGTCGGCCGTGAGCCCGTGATCGGGGGCCACCCTGCTCACGATGTCCGAGGCGCTGACCTGCTGGAAGGTGCGCGTCTTGCGCTCGCGGTTGAGCTTGTGCGCGCGATCGTAGGCGCGCACGGTGATCTCGGCGTGGCCCTCCTCGAAGACGGGCTCCTCGGCCACGATCACGCCCTTGAAGACGCTCGTGGTCGAGTTGGCGGAACGCTCGCCCATCTGGATCTCGAGCGTCTTGCCGATGCGGAAGGGGCTGTCGTCGACCTGGCCGGCCGGGTGCGAGTTCCCGGCGTCCGAGGCCGTCATGCGGATCGACGCGACCGCCGGCGACATGACGTTCTCCTGCACCTTGACCTCGAGCAGCGAGCCCATCTGCGCCGCCGTCAGGTCAGAGCCGTCGACCTTGACCACGCATCCGACGGCCGCGACGGCCGAGGTGCTCGCCATCAGCTCTCCAGCCTCGGGAGGGTGAGCGGGGTGCCGCGGCGCAGGTGGAACGGGTTGTCGACGCCGTTGGCCTCGGCGATGCTGCGCCAGCGCGTGGCGTCGCCATAGGCGCGGTAGGCGATGGCGGGAAGGGAATCGCCGTCCTGCACGGTGTGGATGCCCTGCAGGCCCGCGGACTGCGTGGTGGGGTTCGTGGGCGCGTTGGCGGTCGGCGCCGACGCGGTGCTCGCCGCCTCGGTCTGCTTGAGCGTCATCCGGACGTCGGCGCGGATCGGCTCGCCGTTCTGATTGAACAGCTGGTAGGCGACGGTCAGCGAGGTGCACGCGGCCTTGAAGCCCTGGTAGGAGCCCCACGAGAACGTCAGGTAGGGCGGGGCCGACTGCGCGCCCGCGGCGTGCTGGCCGCCCGGCACCTCCATCATGCGAAAGAGGTCGTCGCAGATCGACATCACCGACGGCGTGGCCGGCAGCAGCGAGGCGTCGAAGAGCAGGTTGACCGAGAGCTCGCGCGGCGCGCCGCCGCCGTACTCCGGCGGCGGGAACGAGTTGCCCTTGATCTCCTTGAAGGTCCAGGTGTTGGTCTTGGTGACCGTGAACTCGGTCGGGTTGAAGAGGCAGTGGATCGTCGCGCCGCCGTCGATCTGGAGCTGCGCCTTCTCATAGTTGGGCGGCGGGCTCATGTGACCTGCTCCAGGCCGCGGTGCGCGATCTCGAGCTGCTCGGTTGCGACGGCGTTGGACCCGGCGTTGAGGGCCGGCCCGGTCCACTTGACCGGGAAGGCCCCCTGCAGCGCCCAGGTGCGGACCGACTGGCTACCCGGCCCCTGCAGGCTGAGCGTGACGCCGAGGACGTTCGCCGCCAGTCCGGACACGCGCGTGTCCCAGAACCACTGCAGCAGCTCCTTCTCGTGCGTGACGCCGCGCTTGAGCACGATGTTGGGCCACTTCACGCGCGTGGGGAGCTTGTGGACGAAGTCGTTCATCCCGCCCTCGGGGTACTCCTTGACCTCGAGCTCGGCGCCCAGGCCGGTGACCTCCTGGAAGCGCCCGATCGGCCCGCGCGGCGTGGTGAGCTGGAGCCTGAAGCGCAGCTCGGCGACCGGGTCGGTCTGCCTGGACCCGGTGTTGCTCGGTGATCTGAGTGTGGTCACGGTCGGTTCCTTTGCATCAGCGGTATGGACGCTCGTCGATCAACAGCCCGTGCTGCTCGCGCTCGTGCAGGAGGTCGCGCCGCAGGCGCGTGACGAACTCCTCGTACAGCGCGTCCTTGTCGAGCGGGGGTGGAGCCTCGGCCGCCGCGGCTGCGCCGTCGTGGTTGCTCTGGACTGCGTGAGGCACCGACGCCTGGCTCGCCTCATGGGAGGCCTCGGCCGCGCGCGAGATCGTGCGGGGCGTGGTCGAGAACGGCACGAAGGGCGCCGGTGACCCGTCGGGCGACGGGAACGTCACCTCGGCCGCGCCGGCGTCGGAGTAGCCCACCTCGCTGCCGACGGCGCGGGCGAGCATCTGCGCGCTCGTGCCCTCGGTGGAGGGTGCGGCCATCGGCGCGCGCGAGATGGCGGCGGGGGCCGGTGCGGGCGCAGGGGCCGGCGCGTCGCGCAGCTGCATGACAGGGCGGTCGGGTTCGACGCCCGCCGGCTCGGGCGCGGGCATCTCGGTGGGCTCCGGCTCGTCGCCGCGCAGGCGGCTGATCGCGCGCTGCACGACGCCCCCCGTAGCGGAGGCCTGCGACGCTCTCGCCAGGGGGCTTGTGGCCGAGCCGTCGGACGGCCGGCGCGGCGACCGGCTCACGCTCGCGCGGCCGGCGCTCGACGTCATCGAGGGGGCGGGCCCTGCACCGTGCGCCGCGGCCTGGCGCGGCCCGGCGACGGCGGTGGCGGTGCTCGTGGCGGTGCGCGCGACCGCGGGGCGCGCAGCCGGCAGCCGTCTCGGCGCCCCGGCGCCGGT
>JBBRYA010000081.1:0-13202 GCA_038238015.1 Solirubrobacterales bacterium | reverse complement strand
CGCTCGCCATCCGAACCGATTGAGATCCTCCCGGGCCGCCGCTCACCCCGAGCGCCAACTCGCAGAAACGGCCGCGCACCCGCGCGGCCGTTTCATTTCGCCCGCTCCTCACCCCGAGTTTGTCCGGGGCAAATAGCTACCCCTCGCCGTAGAGCGTGCGCGTCCAGATCGTTCCGAGCGTGGCGATCACGGTCTCGGGCGCGGCGGTGCGCCGGCGGCCGAGCGACAGGGTGAGATAGCGCTCGTTCATCAGCGTCAGCGCCTTGGCGGTCTCCCACGGGTCGACCGGAAGGATGCGCCCGGCCTCGATCTCGCGCTCGATGTGCCCGGCGGTGACGGCGATGAAGCTGTCCATGAGCTGTCCGTAGGCCAGCTCCACATCGGGGTCGTCGGCCGCCGCGTCCGAGAGCGCGTGCATGACCGGGCCGTGCTCGACGAAGACCGCGACGACGCCCGAGCGCCTCGCGCGCACGCATCACCCCATCGCCTCCGCCCCGGAGCCAGCGCTCAGACATCGTCCACAGCTCGCCGCCCAGGCGCTCGACGACGCGCAGAACGAGGTGGTGGCGGTCGCGGAAGTAGACGTAGAACGACGGGCGCGACAGCCCGGTCCGGCGCATCACCTCGTCGACGGTCAGATCCCGGAACGGCCGCTCGCGCAGCAGGCCTTCGGCCGCCGCGATGATCTCGCGCTCAGCCGCCTCCGGCGAGCGCCGCCTGCGTCGCGGCGCCCCGGTCATCGATCGCCCCCCGGTGCTCACGCGCACCAAGGTAGACACGACTCCCCGAGTTGCGAGCCGGTTCGAGCCTATGATCGCGCGGCGCCCCCGTAGCTCAGGCGGTCAGAGCGGCGGGCTTTTAACCCGCGCGGCGAAGGTTCGAATCCTTCCGGGGGCATCGCGCCCGACGGCCGCAGTACCCCCAGCGAGAATCGAACTCGCGCTACAAGCGTGAAAGGCTTGCGTGCTAACCGCTACACCATGGGGGCGAGGCGAGCCATTCTAGGGTCGGGCGGCCTAGGCGCTCACCGTCAGTCCCCCGTCCACGAGCAGCGTCGTGCCGGTGACGTAGCCCGCGAGGTCTGAGGCGAGGAAGGCTGCGGCCGAGCCCATGTCGGCGGGTTCTCCGAGCCGGCCCGCGGGGATGCTGTCGCGCGCGGCCGCCTCGGCCGCCTCGCGTGAGCCGGCGATGTCGCTGATCCGGTCGGTGGCGATGCGCCCGGGCAGCAGGGTGTTGAAGGTGACGCCGTCGCCGGCGGCCTGGCGCGCGAGCACCTTGAAGGCGACAATTAGCCCCGGGCGGTGGGCGTTTGAGAGCTGGAGCGCGGGTATCGGCTCCCTGACCGCGCTCGAGGACACCGCGAGCACGCGGCCCCAGCCGCGCTCGCGCATGCCCGGCAGCACCCGCTCGATGAAGCGCATCGGGGAGAGCACGAGCGTGCGGTGCGCCTCCTCCCACTGCTCGCGCGTGAAGCCGAGCGGATCCGGGTTCGGCGGCGGCCCGCCGGTGTTGGCGACGTAGATGTCGACCGGCCCGAGATCGGCGTCGATCGCATCGACGAGGCCGTCGACCGCGTCGAGGTCGCGCGAGTCGAAGACGAAGCCGCTCGCGCCGATCCGCTTCGCCGCCGCGTCCACGCTCTCCCGCGAGCGTGACGCGATCGCAACGCGCGCGCCCTCGGCCGCGAGCGCGCTCGCGATCCCCAGCCCGATCCCCTTCGATCCGCCGGTGACGAGCGCGACGCGGCCCTCGAGCCCGAGGTCCATCAGATGCTGGCCGTCCGCGCGGTCCCGTTCATCGGCGGGATCATGGCACTAGCATCGAGCGTCGCGCGGGCGGTTAGCTCAGCTGGTCAGAGCGCCTGCCTTACAAGCAGAGCCGCCCGACGCTTCAACCGATGTCGTCAAGTTTCAACAGGACCACCGTTCGCGCCTCGCTTCCCCCAGAAGCGTTCGTTGTGCATCGTTGTGTTCCGTTAGGGCTTGACCTCGGCTCGGGCGCGTAGCTCAGCTGGTCAGAGCACTCGGCTTACAACCGAGAGGTCGCCCGTTCGAACCGGGCCGCGCCCATCAGAATCGGTCTGGACGAGCTCGCCGCTCGCGCCGAGCGCCACTGCGAGGGCTTCTGCCCCGCGCTCCATGGCCTCGACCGCTTCAAGGACTAAACACGTGCTCGGCCACCAGGCCGGTGACCGCGCGCTGCGCGAGGTCGCTGCGGTCCTCGAGGCCGAGACGCGCCGCGCGAGGTCGCCGCCGGCGCCGAACAGGACGATGACGTGGTCATCGGGAACGTGGTGGCCGGGTTCGGGGACCACGGCCGCTGCGGTCAGGACGCTAGGCGGCGACGAGGATGGCGCGATAGTCATTGAGGTTGTGGCGCGTCGGGCCGGTAGTGACGAGGTCGTCGAGCTCGGCGAAGACGCGGTGGGTGTTGTTGCGCTCGAGGCTGCGCGCCACGTCGAGGCCGCGCGCCGTGGCGCGCGGCAGGGTGTTGGGGCCGATGACCGCGCCAGTGGCCTCGGTGTTGCCGTCGATGCCGTCGGTGTCGCAGGCGATCGCCCATACGCCGTCGCCGAGGAAGTCGGCGAGCCACAGCAGGAACTCCTGGTTGCGCCCGCCGAGCCCGTCGCCGCGGACCGTCACCGACGCCTCGCCGCCGGAGAGCAACACGACCGGGGGAGCAAAGGGCGCGTGGTGGGCGCGAATCGACTGCACGACGTTCGCGTGGAAGCGCGCCAGCTCGCGCGCCTCACCGCCGAAGCGGTCGGAGAGCGCGGCGACGTCCCCGACGCCCTCGGCACGCCAGAAGCGCGCGGCGGCGGCGAGCAGCTGCCAGCCGCTGCCGATCACGCGGTTCTCGACGCGCGCGAGGCGCGCGTCGCCGGGCTTGGGGGTTTCGGGCAGGTCGCCGTGTGCACCACGCTCGAGGTGAGTGCGGGCGGCCGGCAGGTCGAGGGCGTAGGGGTCGGTGTCCTTGAGCGCGGCGCGGAAGGACGCTTCAAGCGTTGCGCGCATACGCTTGGTCGAGCACCTGGAGGGTGTGCACGACGGGAAGCTCGTGACCGAGGGCGCGCAGGTGGGTCTGGATCTGGGTGAGGCAGCCGATGTTGCCGGTGGCGATCAGCTGTGCCCCGGTGGCCAGCAGGTTGCGCGCCTTTCGCTCGCCGAGCTCGGCGGCGGTGTCGGGTTTCTCGACGTTGTAGGTGCCGGCCGAGCCGCAGCAGATCTCCCACTCGTCAGGCTCGACGAGTGTGAGGTTCTCGACCGCTTCGAGCAGGGCGCGCGGCGCGTTGCGGACGCCTTGGGCGTGGGCGAGGTGGCAGGCGTCGTGGTAGGCGACCTTCGTCGGCGCGGGCATGGCGGGCGGTGCGGCTGAGAGTCCGAGGGCGTCGAGGAAGACGCTGACGTCGACCACTCGGTCGGCGAAGCGCTCGGCGGCCTCGTGCTCCGGGCCACCTTTGAGCAGCAGCCCGTACTCCTGCATGCCCGACCCGCAGCCGGCCGCGTTGGTCACGATCGCGTCGACGTCGGGCGGAAACGCCTTGAGGTTTCGCCGGGCGAGTGGCTTGGCGCGCTCGGACGCCCCGGTGTGCATCGCCAAGGCGCCGCAGCACCGCTGTCCGCGCGGGATCACGGTCTCCACGCCGTTGCGGGCCAGTACCCGCAGCGTGGCCCATCCGATGTCGGGGGCCAGCACCTGCTGGGCGCAGCCGGCGAGCAGCCCGACGCGCGCGCGTCGGGTGCCTTCGGCGGGATGGACCTCGGGCAGCGGCTGCGCCTTGGGCAGCGTCGCGGGCAGCAGGCGCAGCATCGCGCCCAGCGTGTCGGGCATGAGGCGGGCGAACGGACGTCCGAGGCGACCGAGCCGCGCGGCGAGCCGGAAGCGGGCGGGGTATGGCAGCGTGCGCAGGATCATCTCGCGCTGGGCGCGTTCCATGGCCGGGCGCTTGCGGCGCTCCTCCGCGTAGGCGCGAAACGGGGTGATCAGTTCGCCGTACTCGACGCCCGACGGGCACGACGTGACACAGGCCTGGCAGCCCAGGCAGTTGTCGATGAACGGCAGCGCGGTCTCGAGCTCGAGCTCGCCCTCGAGGACCTCCTTCATGAGGAAGATCCGCCCGCGCGGGGAGTCCATCTCTTCGCCCATCGTCACGTAGGTCGGGCAGCTCGGCAGGCAGAACCCGCAGTGCACGCACGATCCGATGGCGCTGGCCATGTTCTCGGCCTGCGGCTCGAGCTCGTCCACGGGGATGCTGTGCCGCATGAGTCAGACCTCCAGAAAGCGGGCTTGGGGATCGAGAGCCGCGCGAACACGCGTAGCGAAGGCGCCGCCGTCTTTGCGGCCGATCAGGACGTGGCCGGGGGTCCCGGTGAGCACGACGCCGGCGATCTCGAGGGCGCGCAGAGCGCCGTCGAGCTCGGCGAGGTCCCGGTCGCCGGGCCAGGCCAGCCAGCCCAGGTTTCCAGCGAGGCTATAGCGCGCGCGGGCGCCCCCCTGGGCGAGGGCGGCCTCGAGTGCGGGAATCCGACGGGCGGTGAGTCCGACCTTGACGAGCGTGCTCCCGCTCGGCGCCCAGCTCAGCTCGGCCGCTTGACGCCACTCCTGCGCGTCGGCCTCGTCATCGAGGTGCTCGGCCGGCGCGTCGAGCAGCGACTCCAGGCGGGCGGCGCGCGCCGGCAGCGTCTCTTTCGCGCCGCCGAGGCGCAGGATCAGGCGGCCGGGCGGCTCGAGGTCGAGCGCGTCGAGGTCCAGCGGCCCGCGGCCGAGCGCCGCCATCGTCGTGAGGGCGGCCTCGGTGGAGCCGAGGTCGACGCGCAGAGTGGTGGTCGCCTCTGGGCGCGGGAAGACCTTGAAGGAGAGCTGCACGAGCACGCCGAGGCGCCCGAGTGAGCCGATCATCAGCTTGGGCAGGTCAAAGCCTGCGGCGTTCTTGACCACCTTGCCGCCGCCGGTGACCAGCCGGCCGGTGCCGTCGATGAAGCGCACCTCGATGATGAAGTCGCGCACGCCGCCGTGGCGGAAGGCGTTGGGCCCCGAGGTGCCCGCGGCGACCACGCCGCCGAGGGTCGCTCCGGCTCGGCTGAGGGGTGGGTCGAAGGGGAGGTACTGGCCGTGTTCGGCGAGCGCTTCGGTCACTTCCGCGACTGGCGTCCCGGCCAGGGCGGTGAAGGTCAGCTCGGCGGGATCGTACTCGAGGATGTCCGATAGCCCGGAGACGTCGAGGGCGACGACGTCGTCGGGCGGGGTGCAGAGCGCCGGCTTGGTACCGGCGCCGTGGGGCAGGACGCGTGGGCCTTGGCGGACGACGTCCTGGAGGGCCTCGACCCTGCCGGCGGCTAGGCTCATGTCGGCGCTCCCGCGGAGGGAACGGCGCGGGGCGAGGTGCCCGGTCCGTCGTCCTCGGCGTCGATGTGCGGGTCGGGCGTGTGGGTGGGCTCGAGCATCTTGCCGCGGTTGGCGAGTTCCCTCGGGTCCACGGCGGAGCGCAGTCGGCGCATGAGCGCCATGTCGTCTTCGGTGAACATGATCGGCAGGTAGGAGCGCTTCTCCACGCCTACGCCGTGCTCGCCGGTGATCGAGCCGCCGAGGCGCACGCAGAGGCGCAGGATGTCCCCGGCCAGCTCCTCCGCGTGGTGGAGGGCGTCGGACTCGCGGCCGTCGAAGAGGATGAGCGGGTGCAGGTTGCCGTCCCCGGCGTGGAAGACGTTGGCGACGCGGACGCCGGCCTCGGTGCTCATGCGGTCGATCTCGCCCAGCGCCTCGCCGAGGCGGCTGCGCGGGACGACGCCATCCTGAACGAGGAAGTCGGGCGCGAGCCAGCCGACCGCCGAGAAGGCGCTCTTGCGGCCCTTCCAGATCAGCGCCCGCTCCTCCGCCTTCTCCGTGATGGTCACGTCGGTGGCGCCGGAGGCCTCGATGACGGCCCGCAGGCGGGCCGCGTCGGCGTCGACGACCTCGCGCTCGCCCTCGAGCTCGACGATCAGCAGCACGGGAACGCCCTTGGGGTAGTTCGGCTTCACGGACGCCTCGGCCGCCTCGATGGCCAGCGCGTCCATGATCTCCATGGCGACGGGCAGCAGTCCCGAGGCCACGACCTGGGCGACGGCGTCGCCCGCTGCCTGCAGGCTGTCATAGGCGGCCAGCACCGTGTGGGTGCTCTCAGCCACCGGGACGAGCCGCAGCGTGATCTCCAGCGCGATGCCGAAGAGGCCTTCTGAGCCGCAGAACATGCCGGTCCAGTCCGGGCCCACCGGTTCGGTACTCTCGCCGCCGAGCTCGACGACCTCGCCGTCGGGCAGCACCGCCCTGATGCCGAGCACGTGGTTGCTGGTCATGCCGTGCTTAAGGCAGTGCGCGCCGCCTGAGTTGAAGGCCAGGTTGCCGCCGATGGTGCACACGGACTGGCTCGATGGGTCCGGCGCGTAGTAGAGACCGTGCGGGGCGGCGGCGCGGGTGACGTGGTCGTTGATCACGCCGGGCTCGACCACCGCGATGCGCTGCTCGGGATCGAGCCGCAGCACCCGGTTGAGGCGGTTCAGGGCGATGACGATCCCGCCCTCGACCGGCAGCGAGCCGCCCGACAGCGACGTGCCGCTTCCGCGAGCCACGAACGGGACGCCCTCGCGGTGACAGAGGCGGACGGTGTCGATGACCTCCTGCTGGGTTTCGGCGAGGACCACGGCCTCCGGGCGGGCGCGGAACGCGGTCAGGGCATCGGACTCAAACGGCGTGAGCTGCGCCGGCGTTGTCAGCAGGCGCTTGGGCGGATAGAGCTCGCGCAGCGAGGTGAGCAGCTCGGGAACACCCATGGTTTTCTCCTCCTCGCGGCCGGTCTTCAGGCCGGGGCGGGGTCGGCCGCCGCGCTGAGCTGTTCGTAGAGCGTGACGAGCGCGCTGTGGTCCCGTCCTCCGGCGCCCTGGGCGATCAGGGCGTTGAGCAGCTCGGCCACCTGGGCGGTGGCGAGCAGCGGCACACCCTCCTCGCGTGCAGCCTGCAGCGCGATCGCGAGGTCCTTGCGGTGCAGCTCGATCCGGAAGCCCGGCTCGTAGCGGCCCTCGAGCATGCGCTCGCCGTGCACCTCGAGGATCTTGCTCTCCGCGAGCCCTCCGAGCAGCGCCTCCCGCACGCGCGCGGCATCCACGCCCGCTCTGCGCGCCAGGGTCAGCGCCTCGGCCACCGCCTGGATGGTCAGCGCCACCACGACCTGGTTGGCGGCCTTGGCCACCTGCCCGGCGCCCGCCGGCCCGATGTGGGTGGTGGCCTTGCCGAGCTCGTCAAACACGGGCTGGGCGCGCGCGACGGCCTCCTCGCTGCCGCCGGCCATGATCGAGAGTTGCCCATCGATCGCGGCCGGCTCGCCACCGGACACCGGGGCATCGACTGCCTCCACGCCGCGCTCCGCCAAGGCGGCGTGCACGGCGCGCGTGGTGGCGGGCGCGATCGTCGACATGTCGACGAACAGCATCCCGTCGCGCACGCCGGCCAGCACGCCGTCGTCGGCGAGGGCCACCGCCTGCACGTCGGGCGAGTCGGGGAGCATCGTGACCACGACGTCTGAGCGCTCGGCCACCTCGCGCGGCGAGCTGGCTACCTCCGCGCCCTCGCCGGCCAGCTCGTCGGCCGGCCCGGAGCTGCGGTTATGGACGACCACGGGGAAGCCGGCGCGGACGAGTCGCGCCGCCATGGGCTTGCCCATGATCCCCAAGCCGATGAAGCCGATGCGTTCCATGTTCGTCACGCTCCTGTGTCTGAGACGGTCGACTCGAGCCGCTCGCGCCACGCGAACGACCCGGCGGTATCGGGGTCGGGGACGTACTCGAGGCCGACGAGCCCGTCGTAGCCGAGCCGGTCGAGCTCGTCGAACAGGAACGCGAAGTTGAGCTCGCCCGTGCCAGGCTGGTGGCGCCCGGGGTTGTCGGCCACCTGCACGTGGGCGATGCGCGGCAGCAGCGCGCGCAGCCGCGCGGTGACGTCGCCCTCCATGCGCTGCACGTGGTATACGTCGAATTGCAGGCGGACGCTGGGATCGGCCACCTCGTCGAGCAGCCGGATGGCGTCGGCGGTGGTCGGCAGAAAGAAGCCGGGGACGTCCTTGTCGTTGACGGGCTCCACGACCAGCGTCCGGGCCTCCTCGGCCAGGCGCCCGGCGGCGTAGCGAACGTTGTCGACCAGCGCGTCCCACTGCTTTGCGTGAGCCACGCCCTCGAGCCGCAGGCCCGCGAGGCAGTTCAGCCGCGGGCACTCCAGGGCGGCCGCGTACTCCAGCGCGCGGTCCACGCCAGCCCGGAACTCGTCGACCCGGCCGGGGTCGGCGGCGATGCCGCGGTCCCCGGTCGCCCAGTCTCCCGCGGGCAGGTTGAACAGCACCTGCCCGAGCCCGGCGTCATGCAGCGCCGCCCGCACCTCGTCGGCGGGATGCTCGTAGGGGAACAGGAACTCGACGTGCTCGAACCCGGACGCGGCCGCCGCACCGAAGCGCTCTAGGAACGGGCGCTCGGTGAACAGCATGGTCAGGTTGGCGGCAAAGCGCGGCATCGGCTAGTCCCCTACCGCCGCCGCGGTGGCCCCCGTGCCGACCGGGTCGCCGGCGTCGGCGGGCTCCCATTCCTTGATGGCGTCGAGCGCCGGGCCCATCGCGGCGTTGGCTTCGCGCTCGATCAGCACCTCGACGAGCACCGGGCGCCGCTCGCGCTCGGCCGTCTCGGTCGCCCACGCCAGCGCTGGGGCGATCTGCTCGGGCTCGCTGACCCGGCGCCCGAACGCGCCCATGCCCTCCATCACCTTCACGTGGTCGATGCCGTAGGACTCGTCGAAGGCGATGTCCACCCCGTGGTTCATCTCGTACTTGAGCTCGGCCTGGCGGATCAGCCCGAGGTAGGCGTTGTTGAGCATCACGAGCACGAACGGAACCTCGTACTGGCAGGCGACCGCGACCTCCTCCATGAGGAACTGGAAGGAGTAGTCGCCGACCACCCCGACCACCGTCTTGTCGGGGTCGGCCATCTTCACGCCCAGGCACGCGGGGATCTCCCATCCGAGCGGCCCGGCCTGGCCGCAGATCAGGTAGTGGCGCGGCTTGTAGACCTCCTGGAACTGACCCGACCAGATCTGATAGAGGCCGATCGCCGTCACGAACACCGTGTCGGCGTCGAAGACCTCGTTGATCTCCCTAAAGACGCGTTGGGGCTTGATCGGCACGTCGTCGTAGTCGGTCCGGCGCGCGAGCTGCTCGCGCCGCTCGGGCACCCCCGCCGCCCACCCCGACGTGTCCCGCCGCCCGACGCGCTGCCCTGCGGCCACCAGCAGCGCTTCGAGCGCCAGCCGCGCGTCGGCCACGATGCCCAAATCGGGCGAGAACACCTTGCCGAGCTGGGTGGGGTCCACGTCGATGTGGATGAAGCGGCGCCCCTGCCGGTAGACCTCCAGGTCGCCCGTGTGGCGCTCGGCGAAGCGCGCGCCGACCGCGAGCACCAGGTCGGCCTCCAAGAACGCCGCGTTGCCGGCGCGCGTCTGGGTCTGTATCCCGGCCAGGCCGACGTAGAGCGGATGGTCGTTCGGGATCGCGCCCCAGCCCATCAGCGTCGGCAGGACCGGGATCTGCAGCAGCTCGGCCAGCTCCACGAGCACGTCGGAGGCCTCTGCGGTGATGACGCCGCCGCCCGGCATGAGCAGCGGCCGCTTGGCGCTCAGCAGCAGGTCGATGGCGCGCTCGACGGCCACCGGGTGCGGCGCCTCACGACGCACGGGCAGCGGACCGTCTACCTCGGGGTCGTAGGTGATCAGCTCCTGCTGGACGTCGACCGGCAGGTCGATGTGCACCGGCCCGGGGCGGCCCGAGCGCATGATCTGAAAGGCCTCGCGGAACACCCAAGGAAGTTGGGCAGCCTGGCTGACCAGGTAGCTCTTCTTCACCACGGGCCGCACGATCTCGGCGATGTCGACCGCCTGGAAGCCCTCGCGGTCGAGCTGGTCGATTGGGACCTGCCCCGTGATCGTGAGGATCGGCACCGAGTCCGCGATCGCGGTATAGAGCCCGGTGACCATGTTCGTTCCCGCCGGGCCCGAGGTCCCGGCCGCGACGCCGATCCTGCCGGTGGCGCGCGAGTAGCCGTCCGCGGCGTGGGTCCCGCCCTCCTCGTGGCGAACCGTGACGTGGCGGATCGAGGAGCCGATCAGCGCCTTGTAGAAGGGCAGGATCGCCGCGCCGGGGATCCCAAAGACGAGATCGACCCCCTCGGACTCGAGGACCTTCACGACCGCGTCCATGGCGGGCATCTGGGTCGCGGACGGGGCGGGTGAGCTCATGGGAGCCTTCCGTCGGAGGGATTCGGGTTCACGGCACCATCCACGAGAGCCAGGCGGTCGATTGCAGGTAGATGCCTCTCCTCCTCCTCTGGCCGCCCCCAGGCTTCCGTAAGACGGAAACACTGTTTCGTATATTGGACGGTTTATCAGCTTCCGCGGCTTTCCGTCAAGTGGTCTACAATTTCCGTATGCCGGAAGCTGTCGGGGGGACCTCCCAGTCTCAACCCACCGTGCAGTCCGTAGCCAGAGCGCTGGCGCTGCTCGAAGCCGTCGCGGCGCGTGACGAGGTCGGCCTCGTCGCCCTCGGCCGCGAGACCGGGCTGCAGCCCAGCACCGTGCACCGCCTGCTCGCCACGCTGATCGCGTGCGGCTATGTCGTGCAGAACAAGCGCTCCGGCCGCTACCGCCTCAGCCACAAGGTCGTCGCGTTGGCCGGCGGCCCGGAGCTCCGCGTCGCTCGCCTGCGCGCCATCGCGCACCCGCATCTCGAGGCGATCCGCGACCACGGCGACGAGACCACCAACCTCGTCGTGCTCGAGCAGTTCACGGCCGCCTACGTCGACCAGGCCGAGAGCTCACGAGCAGTCCGCATGTTCACGCAGATCGGACTGCGCGCGGTCGCCCACGCCTGCGGCGGAGGCAAAGCGATGCTCGCCTTCCAACCCGACGAGGCCCGCGCCGACCTGCTCGCCGCCGCGCCCCTGAAGAGCCTCACCTCCCACACGATCACCAGCGCCACGGCGATGCGCCAGGAGCTGGACCGCATCCGAGCCCGCGGATACGCCATCGAGAACGAGGAGTACGAGACCGACGTCGGCTGCGTCGGCGTGCCCATCCTCGACGACAACGGGCACGCCATCGCCGCGATCAGCGTCTCGGCGCCACTCGCCCGCCTCCGACAGCTCGACATGACCAAGCTCGCGACCTTCATGACCGGCCACACCCACGAGATCTCACAAGAGCTCGGCTACGAAGGCTCAAGCCCGGCCGCCGTGTCCGCCACCTAGAAGGATCAGGCAGATCACAGTGGCAGCCGGCCACGGTCGCTCAAGACCCGGTTCCGGCACCCCACCCGCCCTGTCGACCACCGGTGCGCGCAGCAGCTCACGCCTGCCGCGGTGCTCGAGGCCGTCGACGGCGACGATCACGGCGCGGCCGAAGGCGCGCAGCGCCGCCGAGCCGGCCACCACGTCGGCCGCGCACGGGTTTGCCCCGACGCCGTCGTGGACGGCGCTGCGCAGCCCGGCGGCCTCGAGCCGCCCCGCCACGAGGCCGGCCACCCGGCGTCGACCAGCCCGCGGTCGGTGACCACGAAGGCGGCGTCCTCCCCGAGCCGCCCCACGAGCTCCGGGAGGTCGTCCACGGCCCCGTCGCCGAGCACCATCTCGGGGCGCGGGGGGACGCGCAGCGCAGCCTCAACCGCCATCGGGCGCCCCGAAGCGCAGCCGCACCCCCGCGAGGTCCTCGTAGTAGCGCACCACCGCCATCTCCCCCGCGGCGGCGCCGTAGCGCTCCAGCACGCGGTCGTAGAGGTCGTGGGTGCGCGCCGACAGCTCGGCCGGGATGCCCGACTCGTGCGCGAGCTCGAGCGCCATCCCAAGGTCCTTCGCCACCAGGCCGAGCGGGAAGCGCTCTCCGTACTCGCCGTCCTCGAGCACCTCGAGCGCCTCGTTCTCGAGGAACGAGGATCGCGCCGGGCCGGCGGCGAGGGCCGTGTGCAGTGTCCGAAGGTCGATCCCCGCGCGCGTGCCGATCACGAGCGCCTCGGCGGCCGCGGCGGCGTGCACGAACCACTGCAGGTTCACGAGCAGCTTGACCGCGTAGCCGGCACCCCGGGGCCCGACGTGCACGACGCGCTCGGGGTGCCCCATCGTCTCCAGCACCGGGCGGGCGCGGGCGACGTCCGCGGGCTCGCCGCCGACGAAGATGTGCAGGTCGCCCTCACTCGCCTTCAGCGCGTCGGCCACCGGAGCGTCGAGGAAGCCGATGCCGCGCGGTGCGGCCGCTTCGGCGATGCGTCGCCCGAGCTCCGGCGAGCTCGTGCTCATGTCGATCGCCAGCGCCCCGTCGGGCAGCGCGGCGAGCGCCCCGCCGGAGCCGAGCAGCACGTCCTCGACGTGCGGCGGAGCCGGGAGCATGGTCACGAGCACCTCGGCTGTCGCGGCGCACTCCGCGGCCGAGGCGGCGGGCGCGGCGCCGGCGACGACGGCCGCGTCGAGCGCCTCCCGGCGCAGGTCAAACGCGCTGACCTCGAAGCCGCCTCGCACGACACGCTCACACATCGGGGCGCCCATGTGCCCCAGGCCGACGAACGCCACGCGCGTGCTCACGTGAGCGCGATCCACGTCGTCTTGAGCTGCGTGCAGTGCTCGAGCGCGTGCAGCGAGCGGTCGCGCCCGTGCCCGGAGGCCTTCATGCCGCCGAACGGGGTCGACGTCACACCCAGACCCTTCCGGGACTGGCGGGCCAAGCCGAATGCCGCGGCGAAGGGCGTCGGTGAGCCGTGTGCGGGAGAACATGCACGGATCGATGCGGCGGCGCGAGGACACCGGAACCAGTCGGCACAGCCGCGCGGAACCGGGCGCCTCCCGCCGACCCTACAGTGAGCGGCGCATCGAGGGAGGCGCGCAGACTCCTCCCTTCGTCGAGGAGCAGAAGCGCGGGAACGCTCGAACGACACTGCCCCTCGTCGCGCGAGCCGTCAGCGTTCTGGGGGTCAGTGGAAGCGCATCCTGGAGAGTGGCGAAAGGTAGGCTGAGGTTGTCCCGTAGCTCGTAGAACTTGAGGTGGCGGTTCTCCCGCCTCGTCTGCTCCTGCTGGGAGCGTGGCGAGTGCGAAGTCATCCATCGAGGACAGGAGAACCGCCATGAGGAACGTAACTCACGATGCCGACGCTG
>JBBRYA010000080.1:0-13475 GCA_038238015.1 Solirubrobacterales bacterium | reverse complement strand
GGTCGAGGATCTTCGCCGCCTCGGTCACCTTGCGGTCGATCTCGCCTTGGTCGGCCTTCGCGAGCTTGAGCGCGAAGCCCATGTTGTCGCGCACCGTCATGTGCGGATAGAGCGCGTAGTTCTGGAAGACCATCGCGATGTCGCGGTCCTTCGGGGCGAGGTCGTTGACCACCTCGCCGCCGATGATCAGCTCGCCGTCGGAGATGTCCTCGAGCCCGGCGATCATCCGCAGGGCCGTCGACTTCCCGCAGCCCGACGGGCCGACGAGGATCATGAACTCGCCGTCGGCGATGTCGAGGTCGATCGCCTTGACCGCCTCGGTGCCGTCCGGATAGCGCTTGGTCACGCCCCGCAATGTGATCTCAGCCATACGGAATCACCCCTTGACGGCGCCGGCCGTGAGGCCCGCGACGATTCGCTTTTGGAAGAACAGGACGAGCAGGATCAGCGGGATCGAGATGACGACCGACGCCGCGCTGATCGTCCCGAGCGGCTTCTCGAACTGCGTCGAGCCCGTGAAGAACGCGATCGCCGCCGGCACCGTGCGCGCCTTCGGAGAGGACGTCAGCGTGACCGCGAGCAGGAACTCGTTCCAGGCGAAGATGAAGGTCAGGATCGCGGTGGTCGCCATGCCCGGCGCGGCCAGCGGGATCACGATCTTCGTGAACGCCTGGAAGTTCGTCGCCCCGTCCACCAGCGCAGCCTCTTCGAGGTCCCGCGGGATCTCCTTGAAGAACGACACGAGGATGTAGATCGCGAGCGGCAGCGAGAAGCACAGGTACGGGATGATCAGCCCCGGGATCGTGTTGAACAGCCCGATGTCCGTCCACAGCTTGAAGATCGGGGCCGCGATCGCGATCGCCGGGAACGTGGTGATCGACAGCACGATCGCGAGGATCCAGAACTTCCCCCGCAGTTTCAGCCGCGCGAGCGCGTAGGCGCAGAACGAGCCCACGACCAGCGACAGCGCCGTGGTGATCAGGCTCACGATCGCGCTGTTGAGCAGTGAATGTGTGAAGTCGCCGTTCTTGAAGATCGACGAGTAGTTGGCCAGCGTGGGATGCGGCGGCACGATCGTCGAGCTCGAGAGGTCGGGCCCCGTCCTCAGCGAGACGTTGATCAGCCAGTAGAAGGGGAACAGGCAGAAGAGCACGATGGCTGCGACGACCAGCCACATCCACCACGGCGTGCCCTCCTTCTTCGCCTTCTTCTTGGTGGCGACGCGCGGTTCGGCGCGGTCGATGACGTCGGCCCTGCCGATGCTTGCGGCTTCCATGTCTATTCCTCCGCCAGGCCTCGGATGTTGCCGCCCACGAAGCGGATGTAGACGAACGAGACGATCATCACGATCACGAACGTGAGGATCGCCAGCGCAGAGCCAAGCCCGAGGATCCGGTTGGTCTGGAACGTCTCATAGGCGATGAGCGACAGGGTCGTCGTGCCGTGCGAGCCCTGGGTGAGCACGAACGGCAGGTCGAAGATCCGCAGCGCGTCGAGCGTGCGGAAGATCAGCGCCACGAGCAGCGCGGGCTTCAGGAGCGGGAGCGTGATGCGCGTGAAGCGCTGCCACGCGGTCGCACCGTCGACCTTCGCCGCCTCGTAGATGTCGTCGGGGATCACCTGCAGCCCGGCGAGCAGCAGCAGTGCCATGAACGGCGCGGTCTTCCAGACGTCGGCGATGATCATCACGATCAGCGCCTCGGGCGACTGGCCGAGCCAGACGGTGTCGTTGGGCAGGCCGACCGCGCCGAGCAGGCTGTTCACGAAGCCCAGCGACGGCTCGAAGATCGTCTGCCACGTGATCGCCGTGACGACCGTGAGGATCGCCCACGGGACGAGCACGACGGTGCGCAGCAGGCCCTGCCCGCGGAACGCGGCGTGCATGGCCAGCGCCATCACCAGCCCGAGACCCGTCTCGAACACCACCGACCCGGCGGTGAAGATGAACGTCGTCCTGACGGCGTCCCAGAACGCGGAGTCCGAGAGTGCCGAGGTGTAGTTCTTGATGCCGGACCAGCGCGACAGGCCCGCGACGCGCACGCTGTACTCGTGCAGCGAGAGCCAGATCGCGTAGCCGATGGGGTACGCCGCGACGATCGCAATGAGGATCATCGACGGCGACACCATCATCACCGCAAGGCGGCGCTCCGGGATTCCCCGTGAGCGCCCCCTGCGCGGCGTGCCGGCCTTGATTGAGGCGGCTTCCATTGGACTCGGCGCCTAGAAGGTCGCCAGGGCCTTGTCCATGTCGCTCTGCGCCTTCTGCAGAGCTGCCTTCGGGTCGGTCTGCCCTGACAGGGCGTTGTTGACGTTCTTGTAGATCGCCTGGGAGATCTGGCTGTAGACCGGCGAGACGGGCCGGCTCTTGGCCTGCTCGACGGCCTGCTTGAGCTGATCGATGAACGGCAGCGACTTCTTCACCGCCGGGTCGGCGTAGGAGGCGTTGAGCACCGGCGTCTTTGAGAACTTCGACGCGTTCCTGGTGATCCGCTTCTCCGACGTCAGGTAGTCCACCAGCTTGAGCGCCCCGCCCGGGTTCTTGGAGTAGGCGGAGATCACCGAGTTGTGGCCGCCCAGGATCGCGGCCTTGCCGCCCCCTTGGAAGGTTGGGTACGGAGCCACGGCGAACTTGCCCGCGACCTTGGAGCCCTTCATGTTGCCCAGCGCGTAGGCGTAGGGCCACTGGCGCTCGAAGTCGGCGCGGCCGGCCTCGAAGGTGCGGCGTGCCTCTTCCTCCATGTAGGTCGTCACGGCCTTGGGGGCGGCGCCGTTCTTGATGCCGTCGACCATGAACTGCAGGGCCTTGACGTTCTGCGGGGAGTTGATGACCGACTTCTTGCCGTCGGGGGAGAGGACCTGGCCGCCGGCCGCGAAGGCCAGCTCGAGGAAGTTCACCGTCAGGCCCTCGTAGGACGCGCCCTGGTAAACGATGCCCTTGCCGCCCTGGGCCTGCTTGTAGACGTCCTGCCACGTCGCCGGGACCGTCTTGACCTTGTCCTTGCGGTAGTAGAGGAGGCCGGCGTCGGACGAACGCGGGACGCCCCACATCTTGCCCTCGTAGGTCACGGTGGAGAGCGTCGACGGGACGAACTCGCTCTTGCGCTTCTCGACGTAGGGGGTCATGTCGAGCAGCCACTTCTGCGAGGCGAACTCGGCGGTCCACACCACGTCTGACTCGAAGACGTCGCAGTCGGCGGACTTCGCGCGCTCGCGCTGGATGAACTGGTTGCGCTGCTCGTCGGCGGACTCCGGGAACTCGAGGAGCTTGGCCTTCATGCCGGGGTTGGCCTTGTTGAACTCCTTGACGCCCTCGATGAGGTCACCAGAGGTGTCCTTGCCGGTGCAGTAGGTGACGTTGCCCTTCGCGCTGGCCATCGACGCCGGGTCGATGGCCTTGGCCCCCTTGGTCTGCCCGGTGTCGGAGCTGCCGCCCCCACCACCGCCTCCGCTGCTGCTGCTGCTGCCGCAGGCAGCGACTCCGATTGCGATGGCGACCGCCAGACAGGCGACCCACAGAACCTTGTGACCCTTCATGTTCTCCCCCTCAAGTGGCTTGGGACTTGCGAATCATGTCATTCACCAGAAACGTCCGCGCGCCGCGACGCTGATCACCGTGCCTACCCCCGCCGGGCGGGGGCGCAGTCGTCGCTCGCACGCGCAGCTCGAGCGCCAGCTCGAGCGATCGCGGGCGCTCACCGGCCAGCGCCTCGAGCAGGAGCTCGGCGCCGCGCGCCCCGCTTGCCTCCAGCGGCTGCGCGACGGTCGTGAGGCCGGCGTAGCGAGCGATCTCCACGTCGTCGAACCCGATGACCGAAAGCCGGTCGGGCACACGCACCCCCGCGTTCGTCGCCGCCTCCAGGAGGCCGAGCGCCTGGTGGTCGGAGGCGGCGAAGACGGCGGTCGGCGGGGCGGGCAGCGCCAGCAGCTCGTGACCGTGCGCGCGCGCCGCGTCGCGCCGGTGCGGCCCGGCGCGGACGAGATCGGGCTGAAGCGGCACGCCGGCCTCGGCGAGCGCGGCGGCGAAGCCCTCGCGGCGCAGCCGGCTCGAGGTGAAGCCGAACGGGCCGTCCTCGATGTCGCCGACGAACGCGATGCGCTCATGCCCGAGCTCGAGCAGGTGCTCGGCCGCGAGCCGGCCTCCGGCGCGGTCATCGGTGAATACCGACGATCCGCCCTCGTCCTTGCGATCCACGAGCACGACGGGCACGCCCGCCGCCTCCAGGCGCGCGAGCTGCGCCCCGGTGGGCGGCAGCGACAGGACCAGCAGGCCGTCGACCCGTCCCTTTGCGGCGAGCGACCTGACGGCCCGGTCGCCCTGTTCGGGGCTTTCCACGTCGAAGAGGACCACCTGATAGCCGGCGCGCGACAGGCGCTGGGTCACGCCGCGCAGGCGCTCGACCACCGAGGGCTCGGTGAAGAAGGGGGCGAGCACGCCGATCGCGCCCGTGCGCCCGGTCGACAGCGCCCGGGCCGCGGCGCTCGGCTCGTACTCCAGCGCCGCGATCGCCTCGAGGACGCGCACGCGCGTGGGAGCGCTCACCGAGCCTGAGTCGTTGAGCACGCGCGACACCGTGCCGACGCCGACGCCGGCCAGGGACGCGACTCTCGAGATCGTCGTCACCGCAGACTGCCCTCTCCCGTGGAAGCGGTTCCATCCAAGCACCGCCGCTCGTGCCTGTCAAACGGTAGGCCCGTATGCTGCGCCGCCATGGGGGAGGCCCGGCACGGAGGGGAGGAGGTCGCGCCGTCGTGGTGGCGCGACGGCGTGCTCTACCAGATCTACCCACGCTCCTTCGGCGACTCCGACGGCGACGGGATCGGCGACCTGCGCGGGGTCATCGCGCACCTCGACCACCTGGAGTGGCTCGGGATCGACGGCATCTGGCTGAACCCGACCATGCCGTCGCCCAACGCTGACTGGGGCTATGACGTCGCGGACTTCACCGCGGTGCATCCCGACCTCGGCACGCTGGAGGACCTCGAGGCGCTGATCGAGGAGGCCGGGCGCCGCGGGATCCGGGTGCTGCTCGACCTCGTCCCCAACCACACCAGCGACCGCCATGCCTGGTTTCAGGACGCGCTGCGGGGCCGCGACGCGGCGCACCGCGACTTCTACGTGTGGGCGGACCCGAAGCCCGACGGCTCCCCGCCCAACAACTGGCAGAGCTCGTTCGGCGGACCGGCATGGGCGCTCGACGAGCCAAGCGGCCAGTACTACCTGCACAACTTCCTCCCGACCCAGCCCGACCTCAACTGGTGGAGCGAGGAGGTGCGCGACGCCTTCGACGACATCCTGCGCTTCTGGTTCGCGTGCGGGATCGCGGGCTTCCGGATCGACGTCACGCACGGGATCGTCAAGGACCGCGAGCTGCGCGACGACCCGGCGGCGACCCCGGAGGACCATCCGCTCGTTCAGAAGCGCGGGTTCAAGCAGAAGTTCTCGATGAACCGGCCGGAGGTCCACGACGTGCTGCGCCGCTGGCGCGGGGTCGCCGACGCCGAGGACCCGCCGCGGATCCTCGTCGGAGAGACCTACGTGCTCGACCTCGACCAGCTCATGCCGTTCTACGGGGAGGGAGAGGACGAGCTGAACCTCGCGTTCAACTTCCTCTTCGTCCACTCCGAGCTCGACGCCGGCGCGATGCGCGCGATCGTCGAAGGCATCGAGGCGAAGCTGCCGCCGGACTCCTGGCCGGTGTGGACCGGCTCCAACCACGACGCCGGGCGCCTGGCCACGCGCTGGGCGGGCGGCAGCGACGCGAAGGCGCGCGTGGCGCTGATGATGCTGCTCACGCTGCGCGGCACGCCGTTCCTCTACTACGGCGACGAGATCGCCCTGCCCGACACGCCGCTCGAGCTCGAGCACGCGCTCGACCCCGTGGCGCGGCGCACGGGCGACCCCGAGCGCAACCGCGACCCCTGCCGCACGCCGATGCACTGGAGCGCGCAGGACGGCGGCGGGTTCACGCGAGCGGGCGCCCGGCCGTGGCTGCCGCTCGGCGACCTCCAGGCCCACAACGTGGCCGCCCAGCGCGAGGACCTGCGCTCGCCGCTTCATCTCGTGCGAGACCTGATCGCGCTGCGGCGCTCGCGGCCGGAGCTGCGCGGCGGCGCCTACTCCGGGCTGCCCGCGCCCGAGGGTGCGTGGGCGTGGCGGCGCGGGGAGGCGCTCGCGGTGGCGCTGAACCTCTGCGGCTCCGAGGTCACGGTCGACGGGGTCGAGGGCGTCGTGGCGATCGCCACCGATCGCGGGCGCGATGGCGAAGCCGTGCAGGGGGAGCTCGTGCTCGGCCCCTGGCGGGGCGCCGTGATCGAGCTGCGCGGGTGAGCTCGCCGCCGGTCGACGGGCTCCTCTCTGACGAGGGCTGGCCCTACGCGTCGGCGCCGCCGGTCGAGCCCGGCGATCCCGGCCGCTTCCACGCGCTGTTCGGCCGCGACTCGCTGATCACCGCGCTGCAGGTGCTGCCCGAGCGTCCCGAGGTGGCCGCCGCCACGCTGCGCGCGCTGGCGGCGCTGCAGGGCACGCGCGAGGACGCCGACACCGACGAGCAGCCCGGCAGGATCCTGCACGAGCACCGCCCGCAGGCGCCGGGCTGGATCGTCGACGCGGGCTGGCCCGTGCGCGACGGCGAGCTCCTCTACTACGGATCGGCGGACTCGACGCTGTGGTTCCTCGTCGTGCTCGCCGCGCTCGGGGACGCTGCGCTGGCGGCCGAGCTCGAGCCGGTCTGGACGGCGGCCGGGGGGTGGGTGGCGCGCGCGCTGGAGGCCGGCGGAGGCCTCGTCCGCTACGGCCCGCGCGAGCGCCCGGGCGGCCTCGCCCAGCAGGGCTGGCGCGACGCCATGGCGCCCGTTGAGGACCACCCCGAGGGCGGCGGCATCGTGCGCCCCGACGGCAGCATGCCGCGGCCGCCGCAGGCCGATGCCGACGTCCAGGCGGTGGCCCACGTTGCCCTGCGGGCGCTCGGCAGGCTGTCGGGCGACGGCGCGTGGGAGCGCCGCGCCGAGGCGCTCGCCGCGCGGCTGGCACGCCACTTCGGGCCCGAGGTGCTCGCGCTCGAGGGTGACGACCTCGCCGTCCCCGGAGCCGGGTCCCAGCTGGGGTGGCTGCTGTGGTCGGGCGCGCTGCAGGATCCCGAGCGCGCCGCGGTGGCCGAGCGGCTCTGCCGGCCCGACGTCCTGACCGCTCACGGCCTGCGCACCTTGTCCTCGGACAGCCCCGTGTTCGATCCGCACGGCTATCACCGCGGGGCCATCTGGCCCTTCGACTCGTGGCTGGGCTGGGGCGGCCTGCGCGCCGCCGGCCGCGAGGAGGAGGCCGAGCGGGTGCGCGGCGGGGTGCTGGCCGCGCTCGACGATCTCGGCCAGGCGCCCGAGCTCTATGCCGTCAGCGCGGCGGGCGAGCTCGAGCCGGTGGCGATCGCCAACCGCGTGCAGGCCTGGACGGTGGGAGCCCGGTGGGCGCTCGAGCACCGCTGGGACGGCCGGCCGGGGTGGCTGTAGGGTCGCCCCGTGTCAGCGAGACCGGTGCCGAGCGTGATCATCGTCGGTGCCGGGCTCGGCGGCATCGCCACGGCGATCGAGCTGCGCAGGCACGGGTTCACCGATGTCGTCATCCTCGAGAAGGCCGCCGGCTCCGGCGGGACGTGGCTGCAGAACAGCTATCCCGGCGCGGGCTGCGACGTGCCGAGCCACCTCTACTCCTACTCGTTCGCGCGCCGGCGCGACTGGTCGCGCCTGTGCTCGCCGCAGGAGGAGATCCTGCGCTACGTGCGAGGCGTGGCCCGCGAGCACGGCGTCGACCGGCTCGTGGTCCCGGACACCGAGGTGACCGCGTGCGACTGGGACGAGCAGGCGTGCCGCTGGACGGCCAGGAGCGCCGATGGCCGGACCTGGGAGGCGGACGCCGTGGTCCTCGCCACTGGGCAGCTGCACCGGCCCGCGTTCCCGCGCATCGACGGCCGCGAGCACTTCGGCGGCCGCAGCTTCCACTCCTCGGAGTGGGATCACGGCTACGACCTCGCCGGCAAGCGGGTGGCGGTGATCGGGACCGGCGCGAGCGCCGTCCAGTTCGTGCCCGAGATCGCCGAGCGGGCCGCGCGCCTCGTCGTCTTCCAGCGGACGGGCAACTGGTTCCTGCCGCGCAAGAACCGGCCGTACCCCGCGGCGGTCAAGGCGATCATCCGGTCGGTGCCCGGAGTGCAGGCCTTCCGTCGGCGGTTCATCTACCACTACGGCGAGACGCTCACGTTCCTGATCCGTCACCCTGGCAGCGCGGGTCGCGTCGGGCACGCCATCTCGGCGGCGTTCATGCGCCGGCAGCTGAAGGACCGCGAGCTGCGGCGCAAGGTCTGGCCCGACTACACCTTCGGCTGCAAGCGCGTGCTGTTCAGCTCGCACTTCCTGCCGGCCCTCGGGCGCGACAACGTCGACCTCGTCACGGAGCCCATAACCGCGCTGACGCCGCGAGGCGTGCTGACCGCCGACGGGACCGAGCACGCGGTCGACTGCGTGATCTACGGCACCGGCTTCCGCACGAACGACTTCATGTTCCCGATGGAGATCCGCGGGGCCGGGGGCCGGACCCTGGGAGAGACGTGGGAGGAGGGCGCGCACGCCCACCTCGGCATCACCGTGCCCGGCTTCCCGTCCCTGTTCATGATCTACGGGCCCAACACGAACACCTCCGGCGGCTCGATCATCGTCTACGAAGAGGCCCAGGCCGCCTACGTGCGTCAGGCGCTGCAGCACGTCCGTGACCGCGGCGCGGCGGCGATCGACGTGCGCGCCGACGTCGAGGCGAGCAGCGACCGCGACCTGCAGGAGCACTTCGCGGGCACGGCGTGGACCCAATGCGACTCCTGGTATCGCAACGCCAATGGCCGCAACGTGGCCAACTGGCCCGGGTACATGCGCGAGTACGAGCAGCGCGTCGGGGTGCTGGACCCGGCGGAGTTCGCGTTCGTGGAGCGGTCGGGGGCGGCGTAGGCGGGGCGCCCGCGAACGGCGCCATTGAGGATGAGCACGGGGTGTCGCGGGTCGTCGCTGGGCGGGGTGGCGTGAGCTGTTCATCGCAGTGCTGAACAACTTCCTCCACCCGCCACCGGCGCACGTCTGACCGGTCTCCTACCCAGCCGCCGTTGACGTTCGTCCCCCGCCCCCGCCTACCCCGCCTTCACCACCAGCGTGTGCGTCCCCGGCGTCGTGTCGACCGTCACCTCGAGCCCGCGGTTGGTGGTCCGCTGCTGCGGGGTCACCGGCGCGTCGTCGAGGCGGGCGCTCGCGACCGTCGAGCCGGCCGGGAGGGTGTGGCCGATCGCGAGCTTGAGCACCGGTGCCCCGACCTTGACGCGGGTCGTGTAGGTGCTGCCGCTGCGATCGGCGCTGACCGACGCGGCGCCGGCGCTGCCGAGCCGGATCGCGCTCCCGCCGATGTGGCTCTGCCCGCCCGGAACCTGCGGGACGACCTCGAGGAAGCCGCGGCCGAGGTCAGGGCGGACGCCCAGCTGCTGGTGCACGACGGGCCACGCGGTCCCGTAGTTGCCCCAGGCCTGGAGCACCATCGCGCGCTCGGTGAACTTCCTGTCGATCGAGCGCCCGTAGTCGGGCGAGGGGGCGATCTCGGGCATGTCGCCTGGCTGCTCGTCGTACGCGGGCAGCTGCAGGCGGCGGTTGGCGGTGGTGAAGCGCTGCTGCTGCTCGCGGCCGAGGCGCCCGTAGTTGCCCTCGCCGACCGCCATGATCGCGGTGTTGAGCGTGAACGTCGTGCGCTCGGGCGGCACCGAGGACTGCGCGGGGTCACAGCCGGGCGCACCGGTGTGGAAGAGCCCGAAGTCGTCGCCGTAGCAGGACTGCTCGCGCAGGTGCAGCGCCGCGTTGCCGTGGTCGGCGGTGGTGAGCCCCGGCACCGCGCGGCCGCCGCGCACCGTCTCGATCTCCATCGGGGTGACGCCGATCCAGTGGCGCTGCTGGATCTTCTGGTCGCCCGGGTCGCCGAGTGAGTCGGCGTGCTGCGGGATCTCGGGCATCCACCAGGCGCCCTCGAAGCGGGCCTCGAGGTCGGCGGCCTTGCCGCCCGCCCACGCTGCGGTCGCGGCGTCGCCCTTGGAGAGCGCCATGTCCTCGAGGTCGCGCAGCCCGCGCATGGTCGCCGTGGTGTTGTCGAGCTTCTCCTGCCCCATGCCAGGCCGCTCGACGTTGCCCAGGCCCTCGGGCCAGCCGTCGTGGTCGGCGTCGAGCTCGCGGTAGATGTACTCGAGGTTTGACTTCGCGAACGCGTACATCTCGTCGCGGAACGCGTTGTCGCCGGTCCAGCGCCAGATCAGCGCGACGGCGCTGGGGAACTTGGCCGACTCGTCGGTGTTGCCCGGGTCGGCGTTGGCACCGAAGTAGACCGAGCCGTCGGTGACCACCTCGTGCACGACCTTGCCGCTGGTCCCGTTGGTGATCAGCGAGGCTTCGCGCAGGGCGCGCAGGTGCGCCTCGATCGGCTCGAACTGGCCGAGCGCCACCGTCGCGAACGCGGTGAACTCGCCGTCGGTGGCGAACAGCCACGGATAGTCGGGGAAGCCCGCGCCGATGAAGCGCGCCTTGGCCAGCGTGCCCCTCGGCGGCGGGTAGTTCTTGCCCGCGTTGGTCTCACGGATCTTCAGGTTGCGCGACTCCTGGACGGAGTCGGCGAGGTTCTGCTTGCTCCAGTCGATGCCGCGGGCCAGCAGCGGATCGCCCGGGAGGTCGAGCTTGGTGTGCGCGGCGAGCGCCTCGCGCTCGCGCAGCTTCGCCGCCAGCGCCGCGTCGGGATCGGCGAGCAGCTTCCCGAGCTCGGTCCGCGCGCCCGCGGCGCCCGTCTCGGAGCCGGCGACGCCGAACCAGACGGTCGCGGTGCCGCTCTTGGGGAGCTTGACCTTGTAGGTGAGCTCGCCGCCGCGGCCCTTGCCGTACTGGGTGTCGTCGCAGCGCGCCGGCTGGTCGGGCGTGCCCGGGCCGGAGTAGGGGCAGATGACGGCGGGATCCTGCGGGCCGCGGAAGTTCGGGCCGGTGCGCCCGCTCTCGGGCGTGTACGTGCTGCCCACCGCCGCCGCCCAGTCATGGGGCAGCGCGTTGGGCACCGGTGGCGTGCCGGTCTCGGTGAACACCAGCGCGCCGCCGGAGTAGGCGGCCGAGTCGGGGAGGTTGAACTCCTTCTGGGACGGGTTGGTCTCGCCCCACGGGTAGATCCCCATCAGCTCGGAGTGCGCGTCGACCTTCAGGTGGACGGTCCGCGGGCCGTTGGCCTTCAGCGTCAGCCCGACGAGCACTCCGCGGCGCTCGCCCGGGACGAAGTCGGTGCGCTCGATCGAGAGGCCGCCGCTGCCCGGCAGCTGCAGCTTCACGTGGCCGTAGCCGCTGGTGAACTTCGTCGCCGCCCCGATCCACCGGTTCTGGACGCCGAACCAGATCCCGTCGACCAGCTTGATCGGCGGGCTCCAGACGCCGCCCATCTCGCCGCGCGTGTGAAAGCCCATCGCCGGATAGCGCCCGGCCTCGGTCCCCAGCTCGTAGGCGCGCGGGCCCGAGGCGACGTAGCGGCGGTCGTCGAGGCGGTTGGTGGTCGACAGAGTGTCGGCCGCCCTCGCCACGGACGACGAGAACAGCAGAGCAGCGAACGCTGCGACGACAATGGCCCGGGACATGGGACCCCCTCCCGAATGGACTCTCCCTATGAGCGGGTGCCCGCCCCGCGGGCCCCGGAAACTCAGCCGGGCAGCTCGGGCGTCCGGGCACCGCGTTTCCGTTGTGGCGGTGCGTCAAACTGTGTGGCCCATGCCGCCCTTCAAGCTCGACAGCGTCTACAGCCCGACCGCCGACCAGCCTCAGGCCATCGACGGCATCGCTGCGAGCATCGAGGCCGGCGAGCGCTTCACGACGCTGCTGGGCGCCACCGGCACCGGCAAGACGATGACGATGGCCGCGACGATCGAGCGGATGCAGCGCCCCGCGCTGGTGATCGCGCACAACAAGACGCTCGCGGCGCAGCTCTGCAATGAGTTCCGGACCTACTTCCCGAGCAACGCGGTCGAGTACTTCGTCTCCTACTACGACTACTACCAGCCCGAGGCCTACGTCCCGTCGCGGGACCTCTACATCGAGAAGGACTCGGCGATCAACCAGGAGATCGACCGCCTGCGCCACGCGGCCACCGCCGCCCTGTTCGCGCGCCGCGACGTGGTCATCGTCGCCTCGGTGTCGTGCATCTTCGGCCTCGGCTCGCCCGAGACCTACAACGACAACCTCCAGAACCTCGTCAAGGGCCAGTACGTCGACCGCGACGAGCTGCTGCGTAAGCTCGTCTCGCTGCAGTACAACCGCAACGACGTCGCGCTCGCGCGCGGCACCTTCCGCGTCCGCGGCGACACGCTGGAGATCTTCCCGGCCTACGCCGAGACCGCCTTCCGCGCTCAGCTGTTCGGCGACGAGATCGAGCGCCTCCAGCACTTCGACCCGGTGACGGGCGAGCTGATCGTCGACGATCTCGAGCACGTCGCGATCTGGCCCGCCACGCACTACAACGTCAAGGAAGGGCGCCTGGAGGAGGCCGTCAAGGAGATCGGGCGCGAGCTCAACGCCCGCACCGCCGAGCTCGAGGCCGAGGGCAAGCTGCTGGAGTCCTACCGGCTGCGCCAGCGCACCCAGTACGACATGGAGATGCTGCGCGAGGTCGGCTTCTGCTCCGGGATCGAGAACTACTCGCGGATCCTCGACGCCCGCGCCCCCGGCGCTCGCCCGTACTGCCTGATCGACTACTTCCCCGAGGACTTCGTCTGCTTCCTCGACGAGTCCCACCAGACCGTGCCCCAGATCGGCGGCATGTACGAGGGCGACCGCTCGCGCAAGACCACGCTCGTCGACTACGGCTTCCGGCTGCCGAGCGCGCTCGACAACCGGCCGCAGACCTTCGAGGAGTTCCTGTCGATCACCAGGCAGCTCGTGTTCGTCTCGGCGACCCCCGGTAAGTACGAGCGCGAGCACTCCAAGTCGATCGTCGAGCAGATCGTTCGCCCGACCGGGATCGTCGACCCGGAGGTCGAGGTCCGCGAGACCCGCAACCAGATCGACGACCTTATGAACGAGATCCGCGGGCGCGTGGACCGCAACGAGCGCACGCTGGTGACCACGCTCACCAAGAAGATGAGCGAGGACCTCACCGACTACCTGCTCGAGGTCGGCTTCCGCGTCCGCTACCTGCACTCCGAGATCGACACGCTCGAGCGGATCCAGATCATCCGCGAGCTGCGCCTGGGCGAGTACGACGTGCTCGTCGGCGTCAACCTCCTGCGCGAGGGCCTCGACCTCCCCGAGGTCTCGCTGGTGGCGATCCTCGACGCCGACAAGGAGGGCTTCCTGCGCAGCGGGACCAGCCTGATCCAGACGATCGGGCGGGCGGCCCGCAACGTGTCCGGCCAGGTGCACATGTACGCCGACACGATCACCCCGTC
>JBBRYA010000079.1:0-14230 GCA_038238015.1 Solirubrobacterales bacterium | reverse complement strand
GCGACGGCGGCGTGGCGCGCATGTCCGATCCGCTCCTGATCAAGGGCATCCAGGAGGCCGTGACCATCCCGGTGATGGCCAAGGCGCGCATCGGCCACTTCGTCGAGGCGCAGGTGCTCGAGGCGCTCGAGGTCGACTACGTGGACGAGTCCGAGGTCCTCACCCCGGCCGACGAGGCCAACCACATCGACAAGTGGGCGTTCAAGGTGCCGTTCGTCTGCGGCGCGACCAACCTCGGCGAGGCGCTGCGCCGGATCTCCGAGGGCGCGGCGATGATCCGCTCCAAGGGCGAGGCCGGCACCGGCGACGTCGTGGAGGCGGTGCGCCACATGCGCGCGATCACCGGCGCCGTCAAGCGGCTCTCCTCGCTCGACGACGCCGAGCTCGCGACCGCGGCCAAGGAGCACCAGGCGCCGCTCGACCTCGTGCGCTCGATCGCCCGCGCGGGCAAGCTTCCCGTCGTGCTGTTCTGCGCCGGCGGCATCGCGACCCCGGCCGACGCTTCGCTGATGATGCAGCTGGGCGCGGAGGGCGTGTTCGTGGGCTCGGGCATCTTCAAGTCCGAGGACCCGGCCACGCGCGCCGCCGCGATCGTCGAGGCCACCACCCACTTCCAGGACCCCGAGCGCGTCGCCCGCGCCTCGGAGGGGCTCGGCACCGCGATGGCCTCGCTCGAGACGCGCAAGCTCTCCGAGCAGCAGTTGCTCGCCAACCGGGGCTGGTAGTGCCCGAGCCGCTGGTCGGGGTGCTCGCCCTCCAGGGCGACTTCGCCGCGCATTCCCGGATCCTGCGCGAGCTCGGCGCCGTGGTGCGCGAGGTCCGCGTCCCAGGCGATCTCGCCGGCCTCGCCGGCCTCGTGATGCCGGGCGGTGAGTCCACGACGATGACGCTGGGGATCAAGCGCGAGGGCCTCGCCGATCCGCTGCGCGACCTGGTGCGGTCCGGCACGCCGGTGTTCGGCACCTGCGCCGGGATGATCATGCTCGACCGCGAGCACCTCGGCCTCGCCGACTACACCTGCCGCCGCAATGCCTTCGGGCGCCAGATCCGCTCCTTCGAGGCCGACCTGCGGATCCCCGGCATCGCCGGCGCGCCGGTCCGCGCCGTGTTCATCCGCGCGCCGTGGGTGGATGACGCGGGGCCGGCGGTCCAGGTGCTCGCGTCGGTCGACGGCCATCCCGTCGCCGCCCGCCAGGACAACATGCTGGTGATCGCCTTCCACCCCGAGATCGCGGGTGAGAGCCGGGTCCACACGCTGTTCCTCGCGTCGGTGCGGGCGCGGGCCGCGGTGGAGGCTTGACGCCCCTGCAGCTCTTCGTCGTTCGCCACGGGGAGTCCGTGGCCAACGTCTTCGACCAGGACCGCGCGCGCCCAGAGGGCGACGTCGACCGCCTCACCGACCGTGGCTGGGAGCAGGCGCGGGGGCTCGGGCGCCGGCTCGAGGGCGAGCGGCTCGAGGCCATCGTCGCCAGCCCGATGCGCCGCGCCCAGGAGACCGCCGAGGCCATCAACGAGGTGCTCGGCCTGCCGCTGGAGACCGACGAGGAGCTCTTCGAGGTGCGCCAGTCCGACGCGTTCTACGCCGGGCTGCCCCACGCCGCCGAGCATGCGACGCTCAGCTGGATGCCGGGCGCGGACCCTGAGGAGGCCCCCGACGGCGCCGAGTCGTTCGCCGAGATCCTCGACCGCGTGCGACGCGCCCGCGAGCGGGTGGAGGAGCGCGGTGCCGAGCGCATGCTCGCGGTCAGCCACTACGGCGTCCTGCACTTCCTGCTCGGCCTGACGATGTTCGGCGACGCCTTCGCCCCCGAGCACCTGCTGGGCGTCTATGCGCTCGGGCACGCCAACACGGGCATCTCGATCTTCACCCGCTACGAGCAGCGCCAGCTGGACGGGATCCCGTTCCCCGGCTGGGCGCTGACCACCTGGAACGACCGCGCGCACCTGTAGCCACCGGCGTTTGACGCCCGCGCGGCGCGGTAAGCGTGCAGGCATGGCTTCCATCCCCGCAGCGTCCGTCCCGCTCTCCAAGGTCGGCCGCGCCGCCTCCGACGTCGGCCTCGCCGGCCTGCTCGGCGGCAACCTCTTCGGCCGCCTGGCCCTGCACCCGTCGGTGACGGAGATCTCAAATCAGGAGGAGCGCGGCAGGCTGGTCAACGCCGCCTGGCGGCGCTACGGCACCGTCAACTCGCTCTCGCTGCTCGCGGTGACCGCCGGCTGGGCGGGGGCGCGCCTGAACGAGGCCGGCGACTCGCGGCTCTCGCCGGTCGAGCGCCGGCTGGCGCGGGCCAAGGACGTGCTGGTCGGCGTCGTGACCGTGAGCGGGCTGGCGACGGCGGTGACGGGGGTGCGCTTCTCGCGCTCCGCGCCCGGCGGCTCGGTGCCGCTGCGCGACGGCGATCACACCGCGGTGCAGGCGAGCCCGGAGTCCGCGCGGCTCAAGCGCCGGCTCAACGCCCTGGGCGCCGCGAGCCTGGTCGCCGAGGTGGCGCTGGTCAGCGTCAACAGCGCGCTCGCGCAGGAGAACTTCCGCCGGCCCCCGGCGCGGCGGCTGGTGCCGCGCCTGGGCCGGGTCTGACCGCGTCTAGCGGTCGGGGTTGACGACATCCTTGACGCCGTCGGCGGCGTCGCCCACCTTGTCCTTGACCGTGCCGGTCGCCTGGTCGACCTTGCCCTCGCGCTTGAGCGAGTCGTCGCCCGTCAGCGCGCCGCCTGCCTCCTTGAGCTTGCCCTTCGCGTCGTCGCCGGCTCCATCGCCCATGGTGGGCTCCTTTCGTAGGGGGGTTCCGGGCGGGTGTACCCGTCAGAACTCGACCGTGAGTGTGACGCCGGCGCTGAATCCGCTCGGGCCGCCGCCGACGCTCGCCCGCAGCGTGGCCGCGGGTCCCTTGTTCGCCTGCGCGGTGCGCTGCGCCGCGTCGATCGCCGGCTTGATCTTCGCCAGGCGGTCGGTGACGTAGGCGTCCTTCGGGCTGCCGCCGCCCTGGACGTAGGCGACGCTCTCGCCGATCGCGTCCTGCGCGTCGGAGACGACCTTGGCGAGGTCGGGGAGGACGTCGATCTCCGAGCCCCACAGCGGCATCACGAGGCCGGCCGACCACGACCAGCCCTTGGCGGGGTCCTTGGAGACCTTGCCGTCGAGCTTTGCGTCCTTGACCTGGGTCTTGATACCGAACTCCGTGCCGTCCCACTTCGCGCTGGCGCCGGCGCTGACGTCGCCCTTCTTGACCTCGGCCGACGGGCCGTCTTTGCCCGCGTCGACGGTGACGTGCGCCCCGCCTGCGCTGGTCTTGAGCTTCACGCCCGAGATCGAGAGCGTGAGCGAGCCGGCGCTGCCGCTCAGGCTGACCGAGGTGGGGACGGAGGGCAGCGCGTTGCCGATCGACGCCTCCGCCTGCTTGGTCAGGCCGCTCGCGTCGACCTTCTTTCGCTCTTCGGGGATCTTCAGCGACGCGTTCGAAAACGGGTGGCTGCGCACCAGCCCGCCGAGCGCGGAGGCCGAGGCGTCGACCGCCTGCGGGACCTTCTGGCGCACCTCGGCCACCATCTCGGGGATCGAGATCGTCCCGGCCAGCACCTTCTCGAGGATGTCGGCGACGTGGTCGTCGAGGTACTTGTCGACCGGCATCTGGACGGACATCGGGAGCTGGTCGAGGTGGATGCCCGCGCCGATGCCCGGCACCAGCGGCGTGTTCAGACCGGGCAGCATCGGCGCGTCGGTGGGCGCGCGCGCCAGCATCCGCGCGACCGCGGCGTTGCCCGCGCTGCGCTGAAGGGCCAGGATCGAGGCGGCCGCCGGCGGCGCGGGAGGGTGGGTCGTCTCGGCGTCGCGCTCCTCGAGCGGGACGTCTGACCGCCGTCGCGAGACGCGCTCCGTCACAGCGCGACCCTACCGCCCGGCGCGGGCCCGGAAGGGCAGCCTTTCGCTCCTAGACCACAAGCCCGTGGCGCATGGTGTTCTCGGTCACCACCCGGGGCTCGACGAACTGCAGCAGGTAGCCGGGTCCTCCGGCCTTCGTGCCGGTGCCCGACAGGCGGTTGCCGCCGAAGGGCTGGCGGGCCACCATCGCGCCGGTGATCGCGCGGTTGACGTAGAGGTTGCCCGCCGGGACGCGCTCGACGACATACTCGACGGTGTCCGGGTTGCGGGCGTACAGGCCGGCGGTCAGCGCGAACGGCGAGGCGTCGAGCCGGTCGCACGCGGCGGCGACGTCGCGGACCCGCTCCACGGCCAGCAGCGGCCCGAAGATCTCCTCGGTCAGCACCGGGGAGTCCTCCGGGAGCTCGGCGACCAGCGTCGGCGGGGCGAACCAGCCCGTGTCCGGAACCGAGGCCGCCTGCGCGGCGATCCGGCCCGACGCGCGCGCCTCGGCGGCGTAGCGCGCGACGCGCTCCTGGGCCTCACGCTCGATCACCGGCGGGACGTCGGTAGACAGGCGCTCGGCCTGCCCGACCTCGAGCCCCTCGACCGCCCCGGCCAGGCGCTCGACCAACGCGTCGTGGATCGCCTCGTGGCAGAGCACGCGCGCCGCCGCCGAGCACTTCTGCCCGGCGAAGTCGAAGGCTGAGGAGACCAGCCCGGGGACGACCTCGTCGAGGTCGGCGTCGGCGTCGACGATCACCGCGTTCTTGCCGCCCATCTCGGCCACCACGCGCTTGAGGTGGCGCTGGCCGCCGGGCGTCTCGGCGGCGGCGCGCACGATCTCGAGGCCGACCTGGTTCGAGCCCGTGAAGGCGATGGTGTGCACACGCGGGTCCTTCACCAGCGCCGCGCCGACGTGGCCCTCGCCGGGCAGCAGGGCCAGCGCCTCTGGCGGCACGCCGGCCTCGCGCAGCGCCTGCACCAGCAGCGCCGCGCAGCCCGGCGTCTGCTCGGCGGGCTTGAGCAGCACGGCGTTGCCCGTGGCCAGGCCGGCCGCCACCATCCCCAGCGGGATCGCGACGGGGAAGTTCCACGGCGAGATCACCGCGACCACGCCGCGCGGGCTCCAGCGCAGCTCGTTGCGCTCGCCGGGGACCTGCAGCAGCGGCGCGGTGGGTGGGCCTCCCATCAGGTCCAGCGCGCCCCGGGCGTAGTACTCGAGGAAGTCGATCGCCTCGCAGACGTCGGCGTCAGCCTCCGGCCACGGCTTGGCCGCCTCGCGCACCTCCAGCGCGGCGATCTCGAGGCGCCGCTCGCGCAGCCACGCGGCGGCGGCCAGGAGGATCTCCGCGCGCCGCGGGGCCGCGGTCGCGCCCCAGGCGCGCGCGCCGGCGCCGGCGGCCAGCGCGAGGGCGGCCTCGACCTCCCCGGGCGTGGCGGCGGCGGCCTCGGCCACCACACGGTCGGGCGTGCCGGGGTCGGTGGAGACCAGCTCGTCGCCCTCGCGGCGCTCGTCGCCGATCCACACCGGGGCCTTCACCGGCGGGCGCGCGTCGTGCGCGGCGAGCGCGTCGGCGAGCTGCGCGCGCACCGGGGCGCGCCGCAGCTCAAGGGTCGGCTCGTTGGCGAACGCCTTCACGCGGCGGAGGAGGAGACCGGCCGCGCGAGCAGCGCTTCGACGGGCACCCCGCGCGCCTGCTCCTGCAGGAAGGAGTCGTTGGAGGTGTTCTCCAGCAGGCGGCGCACGAGGTAGGCCATGCCCGCGACGAGGTCGCCGACCGGGCAGTAGGCGCGTACGCGCAGGCCCAGGCTCGCGATCGCCTCCTGCAGCGGGTCGCCGAGGCCGCGCAGGATCTGCAGCTCCACGTCGGCGTCTGAGCCCCCGGCGAGGCGGTTGTAGGCGATCGCGTGCGCCACCGAGCGCAGGTTGTGCGACGCGATCGCGGGGCGCAGCCCGCAGCCGTCGCGGCGGTGGTCGACGAGCGCGCGCGTCAGCGCCTCGAAGTTGAGGTCGGAGTCGGCCTTGACCTCGAACACCGGCGCCTGCCAGCCGTGCTGGGCGGCCTCGACGATCTCGTGGTCCCAGTAGGCGCCCTTGACCAGCCGAACGGTCAGGGGGTGCGCCCGCGCAGCGCCGGCGGCGGCGATCCACTCGACGATCGTGTCGACGGTCTGGGGCGAGTCGCGCAGGTAGGCCTGCACGACCACGCCGGCCGACGGGCCGTCGCGGAACTCGGGCTCGGCGAGCAGCTCGAGGATCAGCTCGAGCACGGCGTCGCGCGAGTCAAGCGACTCCATGTCGATGTGCAGGTGCGCGCCCAGCTCGTGGGCCCGGCGCAGCAGCCCGCGCAGGCGGGTCGCGGCGTCGCGCTGGCCGCGCTCCGGGGCGTCGGCGCGCAGCAGCGGCGTGAGCGCGGAGACCTTGACCGACAGGTTCGCCCGCGGCAGTGGGCCGAAGGTGTCGGTCTCCAGTCGCTCGCGCGCGGGCCAGCCGGCCATCGCGCCGACGAGCGTGGCCAGCGCGTCGTCGCAGCGCTCGGCGTAGCGCTGGGCCTCGGCCTGGGTGACGGTCGCCTCGCCGAGCAGGTCGACCGAAGAGGCGACGCCGCCCTTCCACAGCTCGCGAAAGACCCCGAGCGCCTCGCGCGGGCTCTCCCCGACGATGAAGCGATGGGCCATGTGCTTGACCCCGCGGGCCGCGGCGGCGCCGAGCGCGGTGCGCCCGGCGCGGTTGGCGCCCATGCGCAGCGCGGCGCTGATCGGCGGCGGCGGCTCTTCGACCTCGCCGAGGAAGCCGGTCAGGTGGCGCGCGAGGTCATCGAGCGAGCGGCACGCCGGAACGACGTCGACGAAGCGAAACAGCGCCGCCTTGAGCTCGGCGTCCTGGGAGGCGAGCTCCAGCGCCTTCTCGTCGGCGAGCTTGAGCGGGTTGCGCGACGGCGCGGGCAGCGCGGCCGCCAGCTCCCCGCCCACGGCAAGGAGCTCCCGCTCGAGCGCCTGCTCCTGCACCATCGGGCTGACGATACCTTGGCCCTCATGCGAACCGCCGTGGCCACCGACGAGCGCATCGAGGGCTAGGACATGGTCGCCGACGGGCTGTCAGCCGAGCGCGAGGCCCTCGAGCCCGACCTGGTCGAGCTCCGGCGGGCGCTGCACCGGCGCCCGGAGCTGGCCTTCGAGGAGCACGCGACCCAGGCGCTCGTGGCCGAGCGGCTGTGGGCACTGGGGCTCGAGCCGCGCACCGGCGTCGGTGGCACCGGCGTCGTCGCCGACCTCGTGGGGGAGCGGCCGGGGCCGATGCTGCTGCTCCGCGCCGACCTCGACGCGCTCCCGGTCCAGGAGGTGCCCGGCAGGGACTATGGGTCTCAGGTCCCCGGCGCGATGCACGCCTGCGGCCACGACGCCCACACCGCGGCGCTCGTGGGCGCCGCGACCCTGCTCGGCCGCCGGCGGAGCGAGTTGCGCGGGACCGTCCGGCTGCTCTTCCAGCCCGCCGAGGAGCTCGCGCGGGGAGCACTGGCGGTCATCGCGGATGGCGCACTCGACGGCGTCGCGGCCGCGCTCGGCGCGCACGTCCTGGCCCCGATGCCCTACGGCACCGTCGCGGTCTGGCAGGGAGAGGCCCTCAGCGGGGTGGACTTCTACGAGCTGCGCGTGCGCGGGGAGACGGGGCATTCGGCGGTCGCCGGCGCGGGGACCGCTGCGCTGCCGGCGGCCGCCAGGATCGCCGTCGCCCTGGACGAACTCGGGCTCGCTCCGGCCAGTGTCGAAGGCGGCCGGGCGGCCAACGTCGTCGCCGGGGAGGTGACCCTGCGGGGCACCCTGCGCTGGGGGGACGAAGGCGAGCGCGAGCAGGTGCTCACGCGCGTCGAGGAGGCCGCAGCCCGCGCGGGCACCGGCCACGAGCTCCGGCGCATGGCAAGCGCGCCTGTCCTGGTGAACGATCCGGCGCTGGCCGCTGTGGTGTCCGCGGCGGTGCGGGCGACGGGCCGCGCACAGCCGCTGGACCCCGGGCGGCTGCCCTTCAGCGACGACTTCGCGCACATCGCCCGGCGCGTGCCGTCCTGCTTCTTCGGCGTGGGGTCGGGCGGGCCCGGGGCGCCGCCGCACCATCATCCCGCCTTCGACCTCGACGAGCGAGCCATCGGCCTGATGGCCGAGGTGTTCGCGCGCAGCGCGCTGGACTGAGGCGGCTAGGTCGGCCGGCTCGTCATAGCGCCACCGGGCAGTACCGGCCGTCCGCGTTACAAGGGTCGGGCGGGACCGGCGGGGGCGGCGGCGGCTTGCCGCCCGTGGGCGGCGGCACGAGCGCGGGCGGGCACAGACGCTGCTGGCGCTTGAGCGACGCGCGGTGGCCGGCCGATCCCGTGGCGGTCACGCTCAGCGACTGGTTGCAGGGATCCTGCGAGAGCGCCGGGAAGGACGCGCGGAAGCGCCCGCGCGAGTTCGCCTGCACGCGCCGTGAGCGTCTGGCCTCGCCTGCCCGCGCACGGACCCGGACGAGCTCGCCCGGCGCGAAGCCCGAGCCCGCGACGCGGACCGGACTACGGTCCAGCAGCCGCAGCCTCGGTGCCGCGGAGCTGTGTGCCGACGAGCTGTCGCCTTCGGCGGCTGCGGCGATCCCCGCGGTGAGGAGCAGCAGCAGCGCTCCACACGAAACCCACCTCAGGACCCGCGTGTGGGCGGTCATGTCCGGAGCCTAGCTCGCGGCGGCGGCGCGCGCGAACGGCTGCCCCTACGCGACCGCTTCGAAGCGCACGACGCCGGCGACCTCGCGCTCGCCGACCTCGCCGCGCTCGAGCAATATGTCGACGTGGCCCAGCACCTCGCACAGCGTGAGGTAGGCCTGGGTCACCGCGACGTTGCCCCACATCGACTGGGCGATCTCGTACGCCGAACGCGGCTGCTCGGCGATCAGTCGGCCGATCTTGCCCGCGCGACGCTCGTGCAGGGCGAAGCGCTCGTCGATCAGCGCGACGTGGTCCTCCACCGGCTCGCCGTGGCCCGGCAGGATCGTCGTGGCGTCCATCACGCGCGTCTCGCGCAGCGAGCGCAGGTAGGTCAGCAGCGCTCGCGGCCGCCCGCTGCCGGGTTCGCCGGACTTGCCCCCGAGCGGCCGCGAGATCAGCGGGTTCGAGGAGATGCTGGCGATCAGGTGGTCGCCGCCGATCACGACGCCGCTGTCGGTGTCGAGGAAGATCGTGTCCGACGGCGAGTGCCCCGGGCGGTGCAGGACCTCCAGCGTGCGTCCCGCGAAGCCGAGCAGCTCGCCGTCGGCGAGCGGCCGCTGCACCGCCGTCGAGCCGCCCCATCCGCGGAAGGAGCGCGACACCGAGCGCAGCGCGGTCACCACGTCGCGCGGGATCCCGTGGCGCAGCATCAGCGCCTCGGCCAGCTCGTCGTCGCGCTCGGCCGAGGCGCTGAAGTCCTCGATCACCGGCGCCAGCAGGTCGAGCGAGCAGACCTCGGCGCTCGAGCGGCGGGCGAGGATGTCGACCAGCCCGAGGTGGTCGATGTGCTGGTGGGTGATGACGATCCGCTCGAGGTCCTCGATCCGGTGGCCGTGCCCGGCCAGCGCGCGCTCGAGCTCGTCCAGCGCCTTGCCCGAGTTGGGGCCGGTGTCGACCAGCGTCAGCGGGTCGTCCTCGATCAGGTAGCAGTTGACCCGCCCGACCATGAACGGCGTCGGGATGGCCAGGGTGTGGATCACGAGCGGATGATGCCCAGCACCTCGTCGCGCTTGGCCTCCATGTCCTCCACGGAGACCAGGGACTCGAGCGTGAGCCGCAGCAGCGGCTCGGTGTTGGAGGGGCGCACGTTGAAGTGCCAGTCCTCGTAGTCGATCGAGACGCCGTCGAGCTCGGTCAGCTTCCCGTCGGAGTAGCGCTCCTTGAGCTCCTCCATCTTCGCCTCGCCGTCGGAGACCTCCGAGTTGATCTCGCCCGAGATGAAGTACTTGGAGCGGAAGGGCTCGAGCAGCTCGGAGAGCTTGGCCTCCTTCTGGCCGAGCAGCTCGAGGATCAGCAGCGCGGGGACCGTCCCTGAGTCCGCGTTGTAGAAGTCGGCGAAGTAGTAGTGCCCGGACACCTCGCCGCCGAACACGCCGCCCTCGTCGCGCATGCGGGCCTTGAAGAACGCGTGGCCGACGCGGTTGACCAGCGCGCGGCCGCCGTTGGCCTCGACGATGTCGGCCACCGCGCGCGAGGCGCGGATGTCGTAGAGGATCTCCGCGCCCGGGCGCTTCTGCAGCACCGATTCGGCCAGCAGCGCGGTCATGAAGTCGCCGGGGACGAACTCGCCCGTCTCGTCGATGAAGAAGCAGCGGTCGGCGTCGCCGTCCCAGGCGATGCCGAGGTCGGCGCCCTCCTCGCGCAGCTTCTCGACGATGAACTTCCGGTTCTCCTCCAGCAGCGGATTGGGCTCGTGGTCGGGGAACTCGCCGTCGGGCTCCCAGTAGGTCTTGACCAGCTCGAGGCCCTCGAAGCCGTCGAGGATCGGGCCCACCATCGGCCCGGCCATCCCGTTGCCGCCGTCGAGCACGACCTTCATCGGCCGGATCGCGCTCGTGTCGATGAACTTCACCGCCGCCTCGCGGAACTCGCCGGCGACGTCGACGTCCTCGGAGCTGCCGCCGCCCGGCGCGTCGCCGAGCCCGTCCTCGATGCGCTTGCGCACGTCGCCGATCCCGGCCTCGCCCGACAGCGCGACCGCGCCGCGCTCGACGAGCTTGGCGCCCGTGTACTGCTTGGGGTTGTGCGAGGCGGTGCACATCAGCCCGCCGTCGAGCTCGCGCGAGCCGACGAGGAAGTAGAGCATCTCGGTGCCGACCATCCCGGCGTTGAGCACGTGCGCGCCCTCGGCCATCATGCCCGCCTCGTAGCGCTCGGAGAGTTCGGGCGCGGTGAGCCGCATGTCGCGTCCGAGGCCGATCTGCAGCTCGCCGGTCTGCTTGCCGGCGAGGTCGGCGAGCACGCGCGCGAACGAGCGGCCGATCTGCTCGGCGACGTCGCCGTCGATCTCCTCCTCGTAGACGCCGCGGATGTCGTAGGCCTTGAAGATGCCCGGAGGCGGTGAGGTCGGCATGGCGGCGCAGGATACGGGCGCGCGTGCATCGATACGCTGCGATGTCGTGCTCGAGATCCGCGAGGTGCTGCCCGACTCGCCCCCGGGGAAGGGCGATGCCAAGGTCATCGTCGTGATGCCGGCGCGCAACGCCGCGCGCACGCTCGAGGCGACCGTGTCGGGGATCCCGCGCGGCTGGGTCGACGAGATCATCCTGGTCGACGACAAGTCCACCGACGACACCGTCGCGCTCGCGCGCAAGCTGCCGCTGCACCTGGTCTGGCATCCCCACAACGTGGGCTACGGCGGCAACCAGAAGACGTGCTACCTCGAGGCCCTGCAGCGCGACGCCGACGTCGTGGTGATGCTCCACCCCGACGGCCAGTACGAGCCGGGGATCATCCCCAAGCTGGTCGAGCCGATCGTCCGCGGCGAGGCCGACTGCGTGCTGGGCTCGCGCTTCCTGACCCCCGGCGGCCCGCGCGCGGGCGGGGTGCCGGGGTGGTAGATCGCGGCCACCCGCGCCCTGACCGTCGCCGAGAACCGCCTGATGGGCACCGAGCTCTCCGAGCTGCACACGGGCTACCGCGCGTTCTCCCGCGCGCTGCTGCTCGAGGCGCCGTTCCTGCGCAACTCGCTGGACTTCGCGTTCGACACCGAGCTGCTCATGCAGGCTGCGCACTTCGGCTTCCGCTTCCATGAGGTGCCCTGCCCGACCGTCTACAACAACGAGGCGTCGTCGGTCTCCTTCGAGCAGGGCGTCGTGTACGGGTGCAAGTCGCTGTGGGCGGGCGTGCGGCTCGTGGCGCACCGGCGGGGCCTCTGGGCCTCGCGCAAGTTCCTGCCGTGAGCGCCTGCATCTTCTGCGGGTCAAGCCCCGGGGCGCATCCGGACTACGAGCAGGCCGCCCGCGCGCTCGGCACGGGGCTCGCGCGCGCCGGCGAGACCGTCGTCTACGGCGGGGCGAGCGTCGGGCTCATGGGTGCGGTCGCCGACGCGGCGCTGGCCGAGGGCGGCCGTGTGGTCGGCGTCATCCCGCAGTCGCTCGTAGACCGCGAGGTGGCCCATCCGGGGCTGAGCGAGCTACACGTGGTGCCAGGGCTGCACGAGCGCAAGGCGCTCATGGCCGAGCTCTCCGACGCCTTCCTGGCGCTGCCGGGCGGCGCGGGGACGCTGGAAGAGCTCTTTGAGGTCTACACGTGGGCGCAGCTGGGCCTGCACGACAAGCCGCTTGTGCTCGTCGACGTCCGCGGGTACTTCGGCGGCCTGCTCGCGTTCCTCGACCATGCCGAGGCCGAGGGCTTCCTCCCGCGCCGCCAGCACGCGCTGCTGCAGGTGGCCGGTGGGCCCGAGGCGGCCCTCGCGGCCATCGCCCCGAAGTAGACTCACCGGCCATGGCCGGTCACTCCAAATGGGCGGGGATCAAGCACAAGAAGGCGATCGTGGATTCCCGCCGCGGCAAGCTCTTCACCAAGCTCGCGCGAGCGATCACGGTGGCGGCCAAGGAGGGCGGGGGAGACCTCGAGGGCAACCCGCGCCTCGGCCTCGCGGTCCAGAAGGCCAAGGACGCGTCGATGCCCAAGGACAACATCGAGCGCGCGATCGCCAAGGGCACCGGCGAGGGCGCCGACGCCGACGCGCTGGAGACCGTCGTCTACGAGGGCTACGGCCCCGGCGGCGTCGCGCTGCTGGTGGAGGCGGTGACCGACAACCGCAACCGCACGGGCTCTGAGGTCCGCCACATCTTCTCCCGCCACAACGGAAACCTCGGCGAGCCGGGGTCGGTCGCCTACCTGTTCGACAAGAAGGGGCTCGTCGTCGTCGACGCCGAGCGCTATGGCGAGGACGACCTGATGGTCGCCATCGACGCCGGCGCCGAAGACATCGCGCGCGAGGACGACATCTACGAGATCACCTGCGAGCCGGCTGAGCTGACCGCCGTGCGCGACGCGCTCGTCGCGGCCGGGGTGGAGATCGAGGCCGCGGAGGTGTCCCAGCAACCCAAGACGCGGGTGCCGCTCGACGAGGAGGGCGCGGGCAAGCTGCTGCGCCTGATCGACGCGCTGGAGGACCAGGACGACGTCGACGCCGTCCACGCGAACTTCGACGTCGATGCCGAGATCCTCGAGCGCGTCGCCGGGTAGGCCGCGGGCCGTGGAGGCCTCCGAGCCCCAGCGCCGCTCGACCTGGTCGCCGCTCTCGCTGTTGCTGATCGCGCTGATGGCGGTGGGCAGCGTGATGATGTGGCTCGGGCTCCCCGCCGGGCTCCTCTACGCCGCCTCTCGGATCGCCGACTCGCCGACGCCCAGCCTCGGCCCCTACCTGCTGATCCTGCTCGGCCTGCCCGCGGGGATGGTGATCATCGGCAAGGCGCTCGGAGCGCTGGACCGCTACCAAGGCCGCGTCACCGGGCTCGACGACGGCAAGCGCCAGCAGGCGGTCTGGATGAAGTCGATGCGCGGAGAGCGCGAGCGCGGCCGCCGCCGCAGCGTGCTCGACATCGTGATGGTCCTGTCGGTCGCGATCGCGCTGCTGCTGTTCGCGATCTGGTTCTTCGTCTTCGCGGGGTCCTCGCTGCCGGGGGCGTAGGGGCGCCGCGTCAGGCGGACCGGAGGACGAGGCGGATGCCGATGTACACCAGCGCCGAGCCGGCGAGCGACCCGCCGGCTCGCACCCCGCCTCCCCACCCAGCCGCCGTTGACGTTCGACGGCGGCGCCGCCCGGCACGAGGGAGGCGGCCGGCCGGCGCCCTCAGCCGATCTGCTCCGCCAGCTCGACGATGATCCCCTCCGGGCCGCGGACATAGCACAGCCGATAGCTGTCTTCGTAGCGCTCCACCTCGCCGACGAGCTCCGCGCCGCGGGCTCGCAAGCGGGCGAGGACGGCGTCGATGTCGTCGACTGCAAACGTGATGTGGCGGAGGCCTGGGGTGTTCGCCGGTGCGTGCCGGTCGCCGCCGGGGCCCGGCGGGGCGTGGTACTTCGTCAGCTCGAGCCGTCCGTGGCCGTCCGGGGTCTCCATCATCGCGAACTCCGACCGGACGCCCTCCAGCCCAACGATGCGGTCCACCCAGTCGCCCTCGACGGACCCCTCGCCCTGCAGGTGGAGTCCGAGTTCGACGAAGAAGGCCGTCGCGGCCGCGAGGTCGTCGACCACGATGCCCACGTGATCCATGCGTTGGACCGTCATGCGCTCGACGGTAGCTCGCCGGCCCGCGCGCGGGCGGCCTGACGGACCAGGTGGTCGCGCTCGGCGACGTCCGTGGCCCGACGGGCGGCATCCGCGTACGCCGTGGCGGCGGCAGGG
>JBBRYA010000078.1:0-14361 GCA_038238015.1 Solirubrobacterales bacterium | reverse complement strand
GAGCGCGTGCAGTTCGGCGTGCCGATCGCCATGCACCAGGGGATCCAGTTCATGATCGCCGACATGGCCACCAAGGTGCACCTGTCGCGCCTTGCCACCTGGAACTCGGCGGTCCTGCTCGACCAGGGCAAGCGCAACACGCTCGAGTCCTCCCACGCCAAGCGCTTCGCGGCCGATGCCGCGATGGAGGTCGCCACCGACGCGGTGCAGGTCTACGGCGGCTACGGGTTCATCAAGGACTACCCCGTCGAGAAGCTGATGCGCGACGCCAAGATCATGCAGCTCTACGAAGGCACGTCGCAGATCCAGCGGCTCGTGATCGCGCGCGAGACGCTGCTGCCGCGCCGCGTCTCCGAGCCCGAGCTCGCGGGCGCCAGCGCGTAGGAGCGCATCGAGGGCACGACCCCGGCCATACTGCCGGGTCGTGCCCTCTCGCAAGACCTCGCAGGCGGCTGCCGAGGCGGCGAGCGTCGACGCCGCCCGCGCGGCGCTCGGCACCCCCGCCGCCGCTCCGGCCAAGGGCCCGGGCGGCACCGACCCGCTCATCGGCGATCTGCGCCGCGCCGGGCTGCTGCCGCTGCTGGTGCTGCACTTCGTCTCGGAGGAGCCGTCCTACGGCAACCAGCTGATGGACCGGATCGCCTCGCTCACCGCCGGCGCTCTGGCGGTGAACCCGAACACGATGTACCCGCTGCTGCGCTCGCTGGAGGCGGCGGGGCACATCGCCGGGGAGTGGGAGCACCCCGAGCGCCGCTCGCGCCGCTACTACCGGATCTCGCGCTCGGGCCGCGCCGAGCTCGCCCGCCTGAGCGGCGAGCTGCGCCCGCGCCTTGACCGGATCGCGGCCTCGATCGAGGCGATCCGCGGCGAGGTGTTCCCCTGATGGGGCGCGCGACGGCCCACGTCAGCGTCCCCGGCCGCGCCGCCGAGGTCGAGGCGCTCTACTACGACCCGCAGCGCTGGGCGTCGTGGATCGACGGCTTCGCGCACGTCTCCAAGCTCGAGGGCGAGTGGCCGAGCACGGGGTCGCGCCTGACCTGGATCTCGACGCCCAACGGCCGCGGTCGCGTGTTCGAGCGCGTCACCCGCTACGAGGCCCGCGTCGGGCAGACGGTCGAGGTCGAGGACGAGCGCCTGCGCGGCACGCAGACGGTGACCTTCGAGCCCGAGCCGGGCAGCGTCACGGTCGGGCTGGACCTGCGCTACGAGCTCAAGGAGCGCAACCTGCTGACGCCGCTCACCGACCTGCTGTTCATCCGCCGCGCGTTGCGCGACTCGCTCAAGCGCAGCCTGATCAGGCTGGCCCGCGAGCACAGGGCAGAGCTCGAGCTCTCCTGACCGGGCGCCGCCGCTCGGCAACCGCTGCGCGGCATCCCGAAGCACGTCGCCACCGCGGCCGGGGTCGAGCGTGGCAGCGGCGAGCTGCACGCCGTCTGCACCTGGTGCGTGGGCTCGGCGGCGTGCATGACGCTGCTCGCCGGGCTGTCGGTGAGGGTCCTCGCCGCCCCTGCGTGAAACACTGCCGCGCATGTTCGTCTTCAAAGCCGCAGTGGTCGGCGCCGGTGTCATGGGCGGGGAGATCGCCCAGGTCATCGCGTCCGCCGACATCCCCGTCGTCCTGAAGGACGTCAACCAGGAATTCGTCGACAAGGGCCTCGAGAAGGCGCGCGAGGTCACCCAGGGCCAGACGGCCAAGCTCGTCAAGCGCGAGAAGCTCACCCAGGAGCAGGCTGACGCCCAGCTCGAGCACACGCTCGGGCTGATCACCGGCACCACGGAGTACGACGGCTTCGGCGACGTCGACTTCGTCATCGAGGCCGTCCCAGAGAAGATGGCGATCAAGCACGCGGTGTTCGCCGACCTCGACGCGGTCACGCCCGGCCACGCCATCCTCGCCTCCAACACCTCCGGGCTGTCGATCACCGAGATCGCCGACATCACGAGCCGCCCGGACAAGGTCGTGGGCTTCCACTTCTTCTGGCCCGCTTCCTACATGCGCCTGATCGAGATCATCGAGGGCGAGGACACCTCGCCCTCGACCGCCCAGACGGCGGCCAACTTCGCGCAGGCGATCCGCAAGATGCCCGTCCACTGCTCGGAGTGCCCTGGGTTCGTGGTCAACCGCATCCTCGCCTCGACCGCGTCGGAGATCTGGCGCTACCAGGACGAGACGGGCACCGACGTCAAGGACATCGACAAGGCCCTGACCGACGCGAAGCTCGTGCCGATGGGGCCGTTCTTCCTCGCCGACATGTCCGGGCTGGACACGGCCCTGAAGGTCGCGGCGGACATGCAGGACGCCTACGGCGACCGCTTCTACATCCACCAGGGCATGCAGGAGCTCGTGCGCAACGGCGACTTCGGCGCCAAGACCGGGAAGGGGTTCTATGAGCACGGAAGCTGAGGCCGCCCCGGCGGTCGACGAGAAGCTCATCGAGCGCTTCACGCTGAAGGCGTTCGTCGAGTCCTGCCTCGTGCTCGAGGAGGGCGTCGCGGGGGTCCGCGACATCGATCTCGGGATGATGATGGGCACGGGCATGATCCCCGGGCCCTTCGCCCGCGCGGACCTGCGCGGGCTCGACGACGTGCTCGCGGCGCTCGTGCAGGCCGAGCGCGAGTGGGGGGAGCACTTCAGCCCGCCGCTGATCCTGCGCCGCATGGTCGCCCAGGGCCGGCTCGGGGCCAAGAGCGGCCAGGGCTTCTACCCCTACCCGCAGCCCGACGAGGGCTACGAGACCGCGAAGGTCAAGCTCGACACCCGCGGCGAGGTGGCGATCGCGTGGCTGGACAACCCGCCCGCCAACTCGATCTCCCCCGAGGTCATCGCCGAGCTCAAGGGCGTGTGGGAGAAGGTCGACGCCGACGAGCAGATCAGGGCGATGGTCCTCGCCTCGCCCAACCCGGCGCTGTTCTGCGCCGGCGCCGACATAAAGGCGTTCACGAAGATGGACGAGTCAAGCGGCGCCGAGCTATTGCACTCCGCCCACGCCCTGCTGCGCTCCTGGGAGCAGTCGCGGACGATGACCATCGCCGCGGTCAACGGCCTCGCCTTCGGCGGCGGCTGCGAGCTCGCGATGGCCTGTGACGTGCGCCTGGCCGCCTACTCGGCGACCTTCGGCCAGCCCGAGGTCAACCTCGGGATCATCCCCGGCTTCGGCGGCACCCAGCGGCTGCCGCGGCTGGTCGGGCCCGCCAAGGCGCTGGAGATGAACGCCACCGGCGAGACCGTGTCGGCCGAGGACGCCTACGAGCACGGGCTCGTGAGCCGCGTCGTGCCCGATCACGTGCTGTTCGACACGGCGCTCGCCTGGGGGCGCAAGTTCGCCCAGCAGGCGCCGCTGGCGCTCGAGCTGATCAAGCAGGTCTCCCACAAGGGCGACCTCGACGAGGGCATCGAGGCCGAGAAGCAGGGCTTTGCCACCGCGTTCGCGTCGGAGGATGCGCGCGAGGGCATCAGCGCGTTCCTCGCCAAGCGCACGCCGGAGTTCAAGGGCAGATGACCGCGGGCGCCGCGCGGCTGGCCGAGCTGATCCGCTCGGCCGCCAGCGTGGTGGCGCTGACGGGCGCCGGGATCTCCGTGCCGTCGGGGATCCCGGACTTCCGCTCGCCCCACACGGGCCTGTGGGAGAACGTCGACCCCATGGAGGTGGCGCACATCGACGTCTTCCGGCGCGAGCCCGAGCGCTTCTGGTCCTTCTACGGCGACCGCTTCGCGTCCCTGCGCGACAAGCGCCCCAACGGCGCGCACGCGGCGCTCGCGCGCCTCGAGCGCGACGGGCACCTCGACGCGGTGATCACGCAGAACATCGACGGCCTGCACGAGGCGGCGGGCACGCGCGAGCTGGTGGAGGTCCACGGCTCGATCGCGCACTCGACATGCCTGGCCTGCGGCGGCTCGGTCGAGCTCGAGGACACCCGCGCTCGCCTCGCCGCAGCGCCCGACGGCGTCCCGCGCTGCGAGTGCGGGCGCCCGCTCAAGCCCGCCGTCGTGCTGTTCGGCGAGTACCTGCCCGAGGCCGCGATGAGCCGAGCGACGGCGCTGGCCGAGGCCGCGGACCTGCTGCTCTGCGTCGGGTCCTCGCTCGAGGTCCATCCCGTCGCCGGGCTGCCGGCGCTCACGCTCGCGGCGGGCGGCGACGTGGCGGTGGTCACGAAGGGCCCCACGCGCTACGACGCCGCCGCGGCGGTCCGGCTGGAGGGCGACGTCGTCGAAGAGCTCGAGGCGGTGGTCGGCGCCCTAGGCGCGGCCGCGTAGCGCCCACACCGAGCCGCTGAGCGCGAAGCCGCCCGCCGGGTTGCCGAGGCGCTCGCGGCAGGCGTCGCGGATCCGGCTCGCCTGGTCGCCCTCGAGCTTGGCGTAGAACGCGCCCACCGGCCCGGCCGCCCTCGTCATCGGCTCCCAGAAGTCCTCGAAGCTCTCGTAAGCGGCCTGCACGGTGAGCTGGCCGATCTCGACCTGCTCGAGTGCCGCGCGCGCGGCGAGCTGCTCGAGCTCCTCGCGCTTGCGGTAGCGCATCGTGGACTCCGTCTGCCCGGCACCCGCGCCGACGACCTCGCCCACCGCGCTCCAGAACACGCCGAGCATCTCCATGCCGTCGCCCGCCCACATGCACGCGGCGACGGTGCCGCCGGGGCGCAGTACGCGCCGCATCTCGGCCACGCCGGCATCGGCGTCGCGCATGAAGCTGAGCACGAGCTGAGCCAGGGCGGCGTCGAAGCTTCCGTCCTCGAACGGCAGCGACTCCGCGGGCGCCTGGCGCACGTCGGCGCCGGGCGCGCGCGAGCGGCAGGCCTCGACGAACTGCTCCGCCGGGTCGACGGCCCCCACGGTCGCGCCGCGGGTCGCCAGCACCGTGGTCAGGGCGCCAGGCCCGCAGCCGACGTCGAGCACGCGCATGCCGGCCTCGACGCCCGCGAAGTCCGCGAACGCCGGGGCGAGCTGCTCTGAGTAGCGGCCCATGAAGCGGTCATAGGCGGAGGCGGCGACGTCGAAGCTCATCCCCGTGGTCTACACGACGTGGCGCCCTCGTGCCTGGAGATAGCCCTCACCAGGAGCGTTCGCGCCAGCCCTCAGATCCCAGCCACGCGCGCCCGCAGCGCGGACTCGAGCCGCTTCAGCGCGGTGTCCACCGCGGCGGTCTGCCCGGCGTCGAGCCCCCCGGCCAGCGCGGCGCTCGCCGCGGCCCGCACGTCCGGGAGCTGGCCGGCAAGCTCGTCGATCCGGCTGCCCATCCCGCCGGATCCGCGCCATCCCTCGAGCTCGGCCAGCGCCGTCTCGAGCGCTGCGGCGACCTGCAGGGCAGCCTCGCGCCCGCGGCCCTGGTCCAGGTCGAGGCGGCCGCGCAGCGCCAGCACCTCGCAGGCGAGCGGCGCGTCGCGGCCGCTGAGCAGCGCGGCCAGGCGCTCCTGCGGGTGCAGGATCACCGAGCGGTCGCGGCGGTCCTCGCGCCGCAGCTCCGTGGCCGCATCCCAGCGCCCGTCGGCGACCTGCTCGCCGGTCCCGTAGCCGATCCGCACAGCCACGGCCTGCTGGGCGACGACCTCGGAGACGTACGGGTCCGCCGCCGCGAGCCGGTGGCTGTGGATCGCGCGGTTGAGCACCGCCAGAGCCTTCGCGAGGGTCGCGTCGGCGCCGGCGCCGGCGGCGGTCTTCAGCCAGGCCGCCGCGGCCGGCTCGTCCTCGCCGAGCGCCTCCATGTCGATCACGGTCGCGCGCGTGACCTCGACCGCCGGCGGCCCGGCGCCGGCGGCGGCCTTCTCCGGTCGCCGGGGCGTGCGGCGCCGCCGCCGCGGAGCCTCTTGCCCTCCGAAGACCACGATGTGGCGAACGTCGTCGCCCGCGAACCGCCGGACCACGTAGCGGCCGGGCTCTGGCCCCAGTCGCCCGGGGAACTCCCACTGGACGAAGGGGAAGCGGCGGCTCGCCGCCGCCATGACGCTAGTCGCCGGCGTGCGCGCTGGACGCGCGCTCGGTGACCTTGATCGCCTGCTTGGAGGGCTGCAGGCGCACGGTCGGGTTGTCGATCGCGCCGAGGCGGTCGATCAGCTTGATCCACTGCTTGGGCTTGAGGATCGCGTTGATCTGCTTCGCCGTCTTCGAGTTCGTCCCGAACAGCGGCTTCCACCCGACGTGGACGTGGTCGGCGTGATCGGGCAGCGCCAGCGTGTTGTCGGTGTCCTGGAAGGTCATGAGCGAGATGATCTGGTCGGGCTTCATCGTGCCCTGAAGCGTCAGCAGGCGGCGGATGACGAGCTCGGTGATCGAGCCCTTGCCCTGGTTGCCGAGGATCGGGATGCCGTTGATCTTCGCGATGTCGACGGCGTTGCCCGAGGAGTGCTGGGACACATTGCCCGACGAGGTGTAGAAGCCGTGGCCGCACTTGAGCGAGCTGATCGTGGGGCGGAAGCCCGATGCCGCGAGGAACTCGATCGTCGCCAGCACGCGGCGGTCGATCTGCCCGGTCTGCACGTCGCGCTGGCCGCAGTTGTAAAGCTCGACTCGAGGGTTGGTGAGTACCCGCTGGACGAGCGCCTCCTTGCTCATCAGCAGGATCTGGCCGATCGAGGGGTTCTCGGCGTCGCGACCGAAGAACGGGTTCTTGCCGGCGGCGCGGTAGATCGCCGTGGACTCGAGCAGCTTCCAGCCGTCGAGGATCGGCTTGGGATCGATGCGCGGGGCGCCGCGGCCGGCAGGGCGGACCTCGAAGAGGACGTGCGGCGCCTGGGTGCCCCCGGTCTGCCCGATTCGCCCGAGCACGGTGCCCGCGACGATGCGCGAGCCCTTGCGGAGGGTCTTGATCTGGACGTCGGAGCGGTCGAGGCCGAAGACCTTGGTCAGGTAGGAGGAGAAGCCCTTGGAGCCGTCGATCCGGCCGGTGCGCTGGAAGCGCTGCTGCTCGCCGCCGGAGCGTCCGGCGGTCGGGCGCGTCGGGTGCGCGAACAGGCGCTGCTTGGCCGGCAGCGCGGAACGCGTGCTGCGCGCGTGGCGCCTGGTCGTGCGCTTCGCCTTGGCCGCCACGGTCGCCGCCGTCCGCTTGGACGCCCGCACCGTCGTGGCCGAGGCCGGCGCCGTCGGCTTGGCGTCGGGCGGTGGGAGCTTGAGCTCCTTGGCGATCTGCGCCTTGGTGGTCTTGCGCGGCTTGGGCGCGGGGTAGGTCTTGGCGACCTTGGCCAGGCGCGCGTAGGTGTAGGTGTTGCCGTAGACGTCCTGGAGCTGGACGAAGTTGCCGAGCCGCTTGGTCTGGCCGACGCGCACGATCCGGCCGTCGTTGACGGCGATCACCGGGGCGCCGCGGCGGGCGAAGATGTTGATCCCGGTGCGGTGCTGCTTGGACTCGACCACCAGCGCGCGGTTGCCCTTGCCGTGCGTGCGCTTGGATACGCGCTTGGCCTCGCGCGTGGACATGTCGTCCGCGTAGGTCGCCTTGGCGTGCACGGGGAAGTGCCCCTGGGTGAGGCCGGTGAGCGAGCCGACGAAGTTGGCCGGCAGCCCGCCGATCACACGCGCGCGCATGAGCACCGAGTCGACGTACCAGTTGGCGTGGTTGTAGGAGAAGATCGCCTTGCGCAGATCCTTGTCGGCGCCGGCTGCCTTGAGGTAGCGCGCGGCGCCGAAGATCGCGTCGACCGGGTTGTAGGGGTCCTTGACCTTGTCCTGGTTGGCGTCGACGCCGTACTTCTTCCAGGTCGCGGGCATGAACTGCATCCAGCCCTGGGCGCCCGCGGAGGAGACGTTGAGGTTGCGCCCGTAGTCGGTCTCGATCTCGTTGATCGCCGCGAGCACCTCCCAGCGCACGCCGTACTCGATGCCCGCGGCCTGGTAGAGCGGCAGCAGGAACGGGGGGATGCTGAACTTGTCGATGAAGAAGTTCGGCACGCCGATCGGAGCAGCGCCGGGAGTCGCGAGCGAGAAGGTCGGGTTGTCGATCGTCGGCGTGCCGTCGACGGCGTGCTTGGGGTCGGTCTTCTTGACCTTCTTGCGCGCGGTGGCCTGCAGGTCGTTGGCGAGCCCCAGGCTCTCCTTCTTGCCGATCTTGCCCGCCTTGGAGGTCGCGTTGTGGGTCTTGGCCTTCCCCTTCACCGTCCCGACGATCTGGCCGGCGGCCGCGTCGCCCTCGGACTTGTTGGCGTCGGGCTTGCCGTCCGGGGTCTGCGTGGGGTCCGGCGTGGTGGTGGGGGTGGGGGAGGCCGACGGGAGGCCGGCAGTGGGTGACGGCGCGGGCGAGTTCACCGGGCCGTTGTCGACGATCTCCTTGATCGTCCCGACGATGCCCGGGACCTGGATCTGCTTCGCGGGCGTGCCGGGCGGGACGTCGACCGTGGTGGTGATGTGCTCGCCCGTGACGAGCACGACGGTGACCGAGTGCAACTCCGCCACGGCGGGCAGGGCGACGACGCCGAAACCGATCGCGGCGGCGATGAGCACTCCGATCAGCTTCCGTCTGTTCATCTGATGTACGCGTCCCCCCGCGCGAGATGTCGCCTTGCGTCTTGCGTGGCGACCTTCCAATGGACCCCCCCGGGACTGCGCCGCACGCTACTTGCTGACTTTTCCCTTTGCAACGGACGAACGGTTAACCCCGCGTTACTTTGCGGCTATTGCTCGATTAGGGCACAAGTCATGCCTAGAGCGCATCAGAAGACTGTTTCTCACCTTCGAGTAGAGCCTGAGCCTCGTCCGTGGCGGTAATGTGGCCGATCCCCGACCTGGAGGAAGCGAGCACATGTCAGACCCCGAGGGCCTGCGCGACCGGATCACCCGCTCAGGCGAGGACGCGCTGGGCAAGCTGGCGCAGGACCTGCTCGAGAACCCGCTGGTCAACAGCGCGCTGTCGCGCGCCTTCGAGGCCCGCGAGCGCGCCGTGCAGGCTCAGGAGGCGGCGCTGGGCGCGCTCAACATCCCGTCGGCGGCCGACCTCGAGCGGCTGACGCGGCGGCTGCGCTCGGTCTCCCAGCGGCTCGAGGGCATCGAGGACGGCGTGGACCGCCTCGACCAGCGCCTGGAGCAGCTCAACCGCCCCGCGCTCAGCGGCGCAGAGGAGCGGCTGACCGGGATCGAGGCCGTGCTGGGCAGGCTGGCCACCGAGCTGAGCGTCCTGGGCATGAGCCTCCACGACGGCCCCACGCCGATGCCGCGCGAGCAGGAGCGCCTGGAGGTCGACGCCGCGGCGCCCGCGACGGCCCCGGCGAAGCCCAAGCCCGCCGCGAAAGCGAAGCCGAAGCCGAAGCCGAAGCCGAGGGCCAAGCCGAAGCCCGGGGCGAAGGCGAAGCCGCGCGCGAAGCAGGCCTCGACGTCGCGCAGCGCCGCGACGCCGCGCAAGACCAGCTAGCCCGCCAGGGCGGCGAGCGCGGAGCGCCCCAGCGCGAGCTCGGCGGCGGCGAGCTCCGGCTCGCCGATCCGCCGGCGGCCGTCCTGGAGCAGGTCGGTGACCGCCAGCAGGCACGCCGCCGCGACCTGGTGGCGCCGTGCGACGGTGAGCAGCGCGGCCGCCTCCATCTCCACCGCCAGCGCGCCGGCATCCACCCAGCGCTCGGCGCGGCCGGCGCGCGGCTCGTAGAAGAGATCGCTGGAGACGACCAGCGCCCGCCGCGCGCCGGTCGCGGCCAGCGCGGCGGTCAGGCCGGGGTCGGCGTCGGCACGCTCGCCGCTGCCCAGCGCGCGGCTCGTGCCGTCCTCGCACAGCGCCGCCTCGGCCACGAGCAGCTCGCCGAGCGCCAGCCCCCCGGCCAGCGCGCCGCAGGTGCCGACGCGGATCAGCCGCCGCGCACCCAGGCCGATCAGCTCCTCGGCGACGATCGCCGCGCTCGGCCCGCCCATCCCCGTGCTCTGGATCGTCAGCTCGCCCCCGTCGGGCGCGGTGCCGGTGTAGCCCCACAGCCCGCGATTGGTGTTGAGCACCCGCATCGGCGCCGCGAGCAGCTCCTGTGCGAGGCGCAGGGCGCGGCCCGGGTCCCCGGGCAGCAGCGCCCGCTCGGCGACCGGCGCGTTGGGCTTCAGGTGCAGGGGAGAGCTCGCCACGGGTGCTGTCGTATGGAACTAGACTGGCGCGCGCCATGGCCAAGAAGGACAAGAAGAAGTCGCGCAAGGACGCTCCCGCCGAGGCCGTCGGGGCCGTGCGCACGGCCGTCGAGCGCACGTTCCTGGCCACCGCCGGCGGGGCCCTCTCCACGCGCGAGCGCGCGCAGGATCTCGTCGACGAGGTCGCCACGGCGGCCTCGCGCGTGCGCGGGAAGCTCGAGGACTTCAACGTCGTCGAGGACCTCAAGGGGCTGCACGCCGAGGTCGACGCGCTCAAGCGCCGCGTCGCCGAGCTCGAGCGCTCGGGCACCGCGGCCCCGCGCAAGGCCGCGGCCTCCGGCGCCAAGCGTAAGCCCGCCGCCACCCGCAGCACCCGGTCTGCATCCTCCAAGCCGAGCACTGCGCGGCAGCGCCCGGCGACCAAGAAAGGCTCCTGATGGCCCCCCAGTTCGACTCCCCCGCGGAGTTCCGCGAGGTCATCGACCAGATCTTCACGATGATGAGCGAGGACCCCGACATGGGGCCCAAGCTGCGTGACGCCGACGTGCCCCAGCGCTTCGAGTTCGACGACCTCGACATGGTCGTCAACATCCGCGCCGCCGAGAGCGGCGAGGACGGCAACCTGCACTGGGAGTGGAGCGACGACGTCGCCTGGGAGCCGCGGGTCAAGATGACGATGTCCTCCGAGACCGCGAACAAGTACTTCCAGGGCAAGGAGAACGTGGCCGTCGCGATCGCGCGGCGCCGGATCAAGTCGGGCGGCGACGTCAAGGCCGCGCTGTCGCTGATCCCGATCAGCAAGCCGATCTACGCGCGCTACCGCGACCTCGTGGAGCGCGAGTACCCGCACCTGAAGGTCTGACCACCACGGCCGAGCTCACGCAGACCGAGGTCGCCAGACAGCTCGACCTCTCGCCCGGCACCCTGCGCCGCTGGGTGCGCGAGGGCCTCGTGCCGCTGCCCAACGGCCGCTGGACGCCGGCGGGCCTCGCGCACGCCCGCATCGTGTGCCGCCTGCGCCAGCGCGGGCACTCGCTGGAGGAGATCCGCCAGGCCTCGGACTCGGGCCGGCTCGCCTACGGCTTCATGCAGGACCTGTTCCCGCCCGCCTCGCCCGCTTACGGGCTCGAGGAGGCCGCGGACCGCTGCGGGCTGGAGCCGGCGCTGGTCCGGCGCATCTGGGAGGCGGCCGGCTTCTCGGCCGCGGCCGAGGAGGGCGTCTCCGAGGACGACCTGCAGCTGCTGCGTTACGTCGCCGCGGTGCTCGCCGCCGGGTTCCCGCTCGTGGCCCTGCTGCAGCTCGTGCGCGTCTACGGGCAGTCGCTGGCGAGGATCGCCGACGCCGAGGTGCGGCTGTTTCACATCTACGTGCACGAGCCGCTGATCCACGACGGCGTGCCGAACCTCCAGATGGCCGAGGAGATGGAGGGCCTCGCGCGCGAGCTGCTCCCGCTCGCGTCGCCGATCATGGACCACGTCCACCAGCGCTACATGCAGCACTTCATCGAGCAGGACGTCGTCGGCCACATGGAGCTCGACCTCGACACCGAGGGCGGGTTCGACCTCGGCCGGGTGCGGGTGACGATCGCTTTCGCCGACCTCGCGGGTTACACGCGGCTGACCGAGGAGGCCGGTGACGAGGAGGCGGTCGGGCTTGTCGAGCGCTTCGTCGGCGCGGTCCAGGACACGCTCCCCGACGATGCGCGCGTGATCAAGACGATCGGCGACGAGGTGATGATCGTCGGCTCGGACTCCGCCGCCGTGCTCGACTGGGCGGTCGGGTTCCAGGCGCTCCAGAGCGAACGCCCGCTGCCGCGGATCGGCCTGCACAGCGGGCTGGCGCTGTATCGCGACGGGGACTACTACGGGCGCGCGGTGAACCTCGCGGCGCGCGTTGGCGCGCGCGCCGCCGGCGGGGAGGTGCTGGTCACGCGCCCGGTCGTGGACGCCGGAGGGCGCCACCTCGAGTTCGACGCCATCGGCGAGGTCAAGCTCAAGGGCTTCAGCGAGTCCACGGAGCTGTTCCTGGCGCGGCGGGCGGAGCCGTGAGCGGCCTCGAGGCCGCGGTTCGCGAGCAGGCGCTGCTGCGCCCCGGGCGCGCGGTCGTGGTGCTGCTCTCGGGGGGCCGCGACTCCGTCTGCCTGCTCGACCTCGCTGTCCGGGTCGCGGGCGCGCCGGCGGTCCGCGCCCTGCACGTCAACTACGGCCTGCGCGACGCGTCCGCCGACGACGAGCGCTTCTGCGCCGAGCTGTGCGCGGGCCTGGGTGTCGCGCTCGCGCTGCATCGCCCGCGCCGCCCCGAGGGCGGCAACCTGCAGGCGTGGGCGCGCGACCAGCGCTACACGCAGGCGGCGCGGCTCGCGCTCGGGGCGGACGCGGCCGCGGGCCACACCGCCGACGACCAGGTCGAGACCGTGCTCTACCGCCTCGCCGCGTCGCCCGGGCGGCGCGCGCTGCTCGGGATGGCGGCCCGCGATGGGCGCCTGATCCGCCCCCTGCTGCAGACGCCGCGCGAGCAGGTCACCGCGTACTGCGAGGAGCGCGGGCTGGCCTGGCGCGAGGACGAGAGCAACGCCTCCGAGGCCTACGCCCGCAACCGCGCGCGCCACGGCCTCGGTGCCGAGCTCGCCCGGCTGCATCCCGCGGCGCGCGAGAACGTCCTGCGCACGCTCGCGCTGCTGCGCGACGAGGCCGAGGTGCTCGACGCCGCCGTCGCGGTGGTGCTGCAGGAAGCCGGCGACCCGCCCGAGCTCGAGCGCCTGCGCGCGCTGCCCCCGGCGCTGGCCCGGCTCGCGGTGCAGGCGCTCGCCGATCGCGCGGGCCGCGGGCAGGCGCCCGCGATCGGCCACCGCACGGAGGCCATCCTCGCGCTCGGCTCGGGCGGCGCGCTCGACGTCGGCGGCGGCCTGCGGGCGCTGGTGGAGCGCGGGCGCCTGCGCTTCGTGCCGACCCCGCCGCGGCAGGGGCACCGCTCCGAGCCGGTTCCCGCCTAGACTGCGCCCCACATGCTGCGCGACGCGGCCATCGCCGAGATCCTCGTCCAGGCCGACGAGCTCCAGCACCGGGTCCGCCAGCTGGGCAAGGAGATCACGCGCGACTACGAAGGCCGCGACCTGCTCCTGGTGGGAGTGCTCAAGGGCGCCGTGTTCTTCCTCTCCGACCTCATGCGCCACATCGAGGTCCCGTGCGAGGTCGACTTCATGGCGGTCGCCTCCTACGGGTCGGCGACCCAGTCCTCCGGCGTCGTGCGGATCCTCAAGGATCTCGACGCCGCCATCGAGGGCCGCGACGTGCTGATCGTCGAGGACATCGTCGACTCCGGGCTCACGCTGTCCTACCTGCTGCGCACCCTGCAGGCCCGCGGGCCGGCGTCGCTCGAGGTCTGCGCGCTGCTCACCAAGCCCGAGCGCCGCGAGGTCGACCTGCCCACCCGCTACGTGGGTTTTGAGATCCCCGACAAGTTCGCGATCGGCTACGGGCTCGACCACGCCGAGCGCTTCCGCAACCTGCCCTACGTGGCCGCGTTGGCAGAGCAGGACGGAAACCCGGCTCAAGCGCCTGGCGCGTAGAGACCGATAGGGAGCTGGTGACCCCGCCGGATGCCCTTAACCCCCTGGTAGCCTTGAACATCTCGTGAGCCGCTTCCTCAAGAGCGCCGCCTTCCCGATCCTCATCGTGATCGTGCTGGCGTTCTTCGCCTCCAAGCTCATCTCGCACTCCAACCAGGCTCCGGCCCGGTCCTTCGCGGGCTTCCTCGAGCAGATCGAGAACGGCCAGGTGCAGACGGCGACGCTGCGCACCAAGGACAACTCGATCGACGTCACCCTCAAGGGGACCGACAAGAACAAGTACCAAGTCGGCTACCCGATCGACTACTCGCCCGTGCTGGTCACCAAGCTGCGCGCGGCCAAGAACGACGGGCTGATCCGCGACTTCGACGTCAAGCCCGCGCGCTCGAACGTGATCGTCAGCCTGCTCACGTACATCCTGCCGTTCATCATCTTCATCGGGTTCTGGATATTCCTGATGAACCAGGTCCAGGGCGGCGGCTCGAAGGTCATGTCCTTCGGCAAGTCGCGCGCCAAGCGGCTGTCGGTCGACTCGCCGAAGATCACCTTCCGGGACGTCGCCGGGGTCGACGAGGCCGTTGAGGAGCTGCACGAGATCAAGGAGTTCCTCGAGAACCCGAAGAAATTCCAGGCGCTGGGCGCCCGGATCCCCAAGGGCGTGCTGCTCTACGGCCCGCCGGGCACCGGCAAGACGCTGCTGGCCCGCGCGGTCGCCGGCGAGGCGGGCGTGCCGTTCTTCTCGATCTCCGGCTCGGACTTCGTCGAGATGTTCGT
>JBBRYA010000077.1:0-14571 GCA_038238015.1 Solirubrobacterales bacterium | reverse complement strand
GGGGGCCCGGGGCTTGGGGGGGGGGGGGGGGTTTTTTGTTGGTTTTTTTTCTATGTTGGGGCGTCGGTGGGGGCTCCGGGGGGGGGGGCGGCCGGGGGGGGGGGGCCCCCCGCCGGTCGCCCTAGCCCCAGCAGTTCTTCGTGCCGTAGGCCTCGTCCTTGGCCGTGACGCCGCCGACCGGGGAGGCCGTGATCAGGTTCACGCCGGTGTCGACGTAGCCCGATGGCTTCTTGCCGCCGCGCGCCGCATCGGCGACCGCCTTGACCCCGCGGGCCGCCATGTTCTGCGGGTACTGCTGCGACGTCGCATCGATGATGCCCGTCTTGATGCCGCGCTTGATCGCGTCGCACCCGCCGTCGACCGAGACGAGGATGAAGTCCTTCGGGCTCTTCCCCGCCGCCTTCAGCGCGGTGGCGCCGCCGAAGCCCGACGGCTCGTTGATCGAGTACACGACGTTGATGCCCTTGTCCTTCTGGAGCAGGGACTCCATCGCCGCCTGGCCCTTCGCCACGTCGCCCAGCGTGTCGGCGTGGCCCACGATCTGGGGGTCACCCTCCTTGATCCCGAAGCCCTTCAGGAAGCCGTCGTGCCGGAGCTTGCCGACGCTGATGCCGGGAGCGAGGTCGAGCAGAGCGATCTTGGGGGTGATGCCCGCCTTCTTGACCGCCGCCTTCGCGTACTGGCCGATCAGCACGCCGGCCTGCAGGTTGTCGGTCGCGAACAGCGCGTCGGCAGCCGCCTGCGGCTCCGTGGGCGTGTCGAGCGCGATGACGATCACACCCTGGGCGCGCGCCTTCTTGATCGCCGGGACGATGGCCTTGGAGTCCGACGCGGTGATGAGGATGCCCTTCGCGCCCTGCGTCGTCATGTTCTCGAGCGCCGTGACCTGGCTTGCATTGTCCGTGTCGGACTTGCCGGAGGCCGTGAGAAGCTTGACGTTGTTCTCCTTGGCGGCCTTCTGCGCCGCCTCCTTCATCTTCACGAAGAACGGGTTCGTCTCGGTCTTGGTGATCAGGCCGACGGTGACCTGCTCCTTGCTCTTCCCGCCTCCCGAGCTCTTGCTGCTGGAACCGCTGTCACTGCCACATGCCGCGACGCCCACGGCCAGGACGGCTGCCCCGGCGACGGCGACGAGGCGCTTGGGACCTGCTCGCATCTGACCCTCCTCCTGTATCGGCCTGGCCCCTCACTCGCCAGACAACGTTTTCAACGGCTACCCTACGCCACTTTTCACCGGACAGAAGCTGGTCTGTCGCGAATTCGCAGGGCCCGTCCGCTTACCTCGTGGGGACGGGCGTAGGGTGCCGAGATGATGCGGAGCGCGGTGGAACGGGAGATCGGGATCGGCGTGATCGGCCTCGGCTGGATGGGGCGCGTGCACACCTCCGCCCACCGGCGCGTGGTCGAGCACTTCCCCGAGCTCGGCGTCCGCCCGCGGCTCGTGATGGCCGCCGACGTCTCAGAGCAGCGCCGCCGCCACGCCGAGCGCGTCGGCTTCGAGACGACCACCGGCGACTGGCGCGCGGTGGTCGAGAACCCCGCCGTCGACGCGGTCAGCGTCACCGTCCCGAACGCGATGCATCGAGAGATCGCGGTGGCGGCGATCGAGGCCGGCAAGCACGTCTGGGTCGAGAAGCCCGTCGGGCGCGGCGCCCAGGACACGGCCGCCGTGGCCGAGGCCGCGCGGCGCGCGGGCGTCGTCACCACAGTCGGCTTCTGCTACCGCTTCGCGCCCGCGGTCCAGCACGCCCGGGCGCTGATTCGGGCCGGCGAGATCGGCGACGTCAACCACTACCGCGGCGTCTTCCTGGCCGACTACGCGAACCGGCCCGACGCGGCCGCCTCGTGGCGCTTCTCGCGCGAGGACGCAGGCTCCGGCGCGCTCGGCGACCTGATGGCCCACGCGGTCGACATGGCGCACCACCTGGTCGCGCCGATCGCCCGGCTGAGCGGCCGCACCGCGATGATGATCCCGCGGCGCCCCAGGCTCCCGGCCGGCGAGGGCACGCACTTCGACCGCATCGCGGGCGGCGAGCTCGTCGACGTCGAGAACGAGGACTGGGCCGGCGCGCTGTTCGAGTTCGAGGACGGCACGCTCGGCTCGCTGGAGGCCAGCCGCGTGATCGTCGGTCCGCGCGTGCAGATGCGCTTCGAGGTCCACGGCACTCAGGGCGCGCTGTCCTGGGAGCTCGAGCGCATGAACGAGCTCGAGTGCTTCCGCCTGGCAGACGACGGCGGCGACGAGGGCTACACGAAGATCCTCGCCGGCGTCCAGCACCCCGACTTCGCGGCCTTCCAGCCCGGCGCAGGCGTGCCGATGGGCTACGACGACCTGCGCGTGCTGGAGGCCCGCAGCTTCCTCGCCTCGGTGCGCGACGGCGAGCAGCGCGAGCCGGGCGTCGAGGACATGCTCGCTTGCGCGCGCGTGCTCGAGGCGATCGAGCGCTCGGCCGAGACCGGCACCTGGGAGCCCGCGCGATGAGCGTGCAGGTGGCCAACGCACCGCTCTCCTACGGCGCCTTCGAGATGACCGTCGGGACGAGCTTCCCGGTCCCCGACCCCGAGCGGGTGCTCGCGGCGATCGCCGGCGCAGGCTACATCGGCACCGACCTCGGCCCGCCGGGCTACCTCGGCGAGGGCGAGGTCCTGCGCGAGCGCCTCGAAGCCAGCGCGCTCGAACTGGTCGGCGGCTTCGTGCCGCTGCGCTTCAGCGAGCGCGACGGGCTCGAGCAGGATCTCGGCGGCCTGTACCACACGCTCGACCTCTTCGACGCGGCCGGTGCCACGGGCGCGCGCCCGGTGCTGTGCGACGCCGGCGGCCCCGAGCGGATCGCCAACCCCGGGCGCGGCGGGGAGGACGCCTCGCTGCGGCTCGGCGGCGCGCGCTGGCGCGCGCTCGCCGACGGCGTCGCGCGCGCGGCCGACGTCGCGCGCCAGCGCGGCTATGACCCCGTCTTCCATCACCACACCTCCACCTACGTCGAGGGGCTGCCGGAGATCGAGCGGCTGCTCGAGGACACCGACGTGGCGCTGCTGCTCGACTCGGGTCACCTCGCCGTCGCCGGCGGCGATCCGGTGGCCGCGCTGGGGGACTGGGGCGAGCGCATCGGTGCAGTGCACGTCAAGGACGTGCGCCTGGACGTGCTCGAGGCGGTCAAGGTCGAGCGCGCCGACACCCTGACCGCCTGGCGGCGCGGGCTCTTCTGTGCGCTCGGCGACGGCGACGTCGATCTCGAGGGCTTCTGCGCCGCGCTCGCCGGCAACGGCTATGAGGGCTGGGTGGTGGTCGAGCAGGACCGCGTGCTCGAGGACGGCGCCGCCTTCGACGGCGCGCGCGCCGAGCAGGAGCGCAACCGCGCGTGGCTGCGGGAGCACGCCGGGTGGTGAGCTTCGACGTCCTCACGATGGGCCGGATCGGCGTTGACGTCTACCCGCTGCAGACCGGCGTGTCGCTGCGCGAGGTGCAGACGTTCGGCAAGTACCTCGGCGGCAGCCCGACCAACGTCGCCGTCGCCGCCGCGCGCTTCGGCCGCGCCGCCGCGGTCATCACGCGCACCGGCGAGGACCCGTTCGGCGAGTTCCTGCACGACGCGCTGCGCGGCTTCGGTGTCGACGACCGCTACGTCACCGCGGTGCCCGGGCTGCCGACCCCCGTGACCTTCTGCGAGATGTTCCCGCCCGACGACTTCCCGCTCTACTTCTACCGTGAGCCGAAGGCGCCCGACATGGAGATCCGCGCCGGCGAGCTCGACCTCGATGCGATCCGCGCCGCGCGGGTGTTCTGGGTCACGGTGACCGGGCTCTCCGACGAGCCGAGCCGGAGCGCGACGCTCGCCGCCCTGGAGGCCCGGGCGAAGTCCGGCGTCACCGTGCTCGACCTCGACTACCGGCCGATGTTCTGGTCCTCGCGGGAGCAGGCGACCGAGTGGATCGGGCGTGCCCTCCCCCACGCGACCGTCGCCGTCGGCAACCTCGAGGAGGCCGAGACGGCGATCGGCGAGCGCGAGCCGCGGGCGGCCGCGGCGGCGCTGCGCGAGCGTGGCGTCGAGCTCGCCGTGATCAAGCAGGGCCCGCGCGGCGTGCTCGCCGACGACGGGCGCAGCGCGGTCGAGGTCGCGCCGGTGGGAGTCGAGGTGGTCAACGGGCTCGGCGCCGGCGACGCCTTCGGCGGCGCGCTCTGCCACGGCCTGCTCGCGGGCTGGGAGCTCGAGACGACGATGCGCTTCTGCAACGCGGCGGGCGCGCTGGTCGCGTCGCGACTGGCCTGCGCGGACGCGATGCCCACGACTGAGGAAGTGGAGGCGCTGCTTGTTCACGCTTGAGATAACGCCGGAGACGGCGGGCTGGGGCTTCTGCGGCCTGCGCGTGCTCGAGCTCGAGCCGGGCGGGGCTCAGACGCTGGCGCCCGACCGCGACGAGCTGATCGTGCTCCCGCTCGCCGGCGGCTGCAGCGTCGAGGTCGAGGGCGAGACGCTCGCACTGGAGGGGCGCGACTCCGTGTTCAGCGCGGTCAGCGACTTCGCCTACGTCCCGCGCGACGCGCGCGCCGAGGTCGCTTCCGAGGCCGGTGGGCGCTTCGCGCTCGCCTCGGCGCGCGCCGAGCGGCAGCTGCCGCCGCGGCGCGTCGCGGCGGCCGACGTGCCCGTCGAGCTGCGCGGCGCCGGGCAGGCGAGCCGCCAGGTCAACAACTTCTGCGCGCCCGAGGCCTTCGAGGCCGACCGGCTGATCGCCGTCGAGGTGCTCACGCCGGGCGGCAACTGGTCTTCCTATCCCCCGCACAAGCACGACGAGGACATCCCCGGCGTCGAGACGGCGCTCGAGGAGATCTACTACTTCGAGGTCGCCGGCGGCGGCCTCGCCTACCAGCGCGCCTACGGCCCGCAGATCGACGTGCTGCAGGAGGTCCGCAGCGGCGACCACGTGCTGCTCCCCGGCGGCTACCACGGCCCGTCGATGGCTGCGCCCGGCTACGACCTCTACTACCTCAACGTGATGGCGGGCCCGGGCGAGCGCGCGTGGCGCTTCCGCGACGACCCGGCGCACGCCTGGATCCGCGGAACCTGGCCCGCCCAGGAGCTGGATCCGCGACTGCCGCTGACGTCGGCCAGGAGGCACGCATGAGGCTGACGGTCGCCCAGGCGCTGGTGATGTTCCTGGTCAACCAGCACTCCGAGCGCGACGGCGTAGAGCAGCGGCTGATCGCCGGCACGTTCGGCATCTTCGGCCACGGCAACGTCGCCGGCGTCGGGCAGGCGCTGCTCGAACAGGCCGAGGCGATGCCCTACGTGCTCGCGCGCAACGAGCAGGGGATGGTGCACGCCGCCGTCGGCTACGCACGCATGCGCGACCGGCTCTCCACCTGGGCCTGCACGAGCTCGATCGGGCCGGGCGCGACGAACATGGTGACCGGCGCCGCGCTGGCCACCGTCAACCGCCTGCCGGTTCTGCTTCTGCCCGGCGACATCTTCGCCACGCGGCCCGCGAGCCCGGTGCTCCAGCAGCTCGAGGACCCGACCTCCTACGACGTCTCGGTCAACGACGCGTTCCGCCCCGTCTCGCGCTTCTTCGACCGCATCAACCGCCCGGAGCAGCTCCCCTCGAGCCTGCTCGCCGCCATGCGCGTGCTGACCGATCCGGCGGAGACCGGCGCGGTGACGCTGTCGCTGCCCCAGGACGTCCAGGCCGAGGCGTTCGACTGGCCCGAGGAGCTGTTCGCCCGCCGCGTCTGGCGCGTGCGCCGGCCGCCGGCGGAGCCGGCGGCGCTGGCGGAGGCGGCCGCGCTGCTGCGCGGCGCACGGCGCCCGCTGATCGTGGCCGGCGGCGGGACGATCTACGCCGGCGCGACCGAGGCGCTGCGCGCGCTGGTGGAGGCGACGGGCGTGCCGGTCGCCGAGACGCAGGCGGGCAAGGGCTCGCTGGCCTACGACCACCCGGCGTCGGTCGGCGCGATCGGCGCCACCGGCACCGCGGCGGCCAACGCGCTCGCGCGAAAGGCGGACGTCGTGCTCGGCGTCGGGACGCGCTGGAGCGACTTCACCACCGCCTCGCGGAGCATCTTCGCCGACCCCGGCGTGCGCTTCGTCAACCTCAACGTGGCGCCCGCCGATGCGTTCAAGCACGCTGGGCTGCCGCTGATCGCCGACGCGCGCGAGGGCCTGGAGGGGCTGCATCGCGCGCTGGAGGGCTGGCACGCCGACCCCGGGCACTCCGAGCAAGCGCACCGGCTGGCCGCGGAGTGGGACGCCACCGTCGAGCGCGCCTACACGCTCGGCCACCAGCCGCTGCCCGCCCAGACCGAGGTGATCGGCGCCGTCAACCGCCTCAGCGGTCCGCGCGATGTCGTGGTCTGCGCGGCGGGCTCGATGCCCGGCGACCTGCACAAGCTCTGGCGCACGCGCGACCCGAAGGGCTACCACGTCGAGTACGGCTACTCGTGCATGGGCTATGAGATCGCCGGCGGGCTCGGCGTGAAGCTGGCCGCGCCCGACCGCGAGGTCCATGTCCTGGTCGGCGACGGCTCGTTCTTGATGCTGGCCCAGGAGATCGTCACCGCGGTCCAGGAGGGCGTGAAGCTGACGATCGTGCTCGTCCAGAACCACGGCTTCGCGTCGATCGGCGCGCTGTCGGAATCCGTCGGCTCCCAGCGCTTCGGCACGCGCTACCGCGGCCGCGACGGCGAGCTGCTCCCCGTCGACCTCGTCGCGGTGGCCGCCGGGCTCGGCGCCGCCGTCCGGCGCGCGAGCACGATCGTCGAGCTCGAGGACGCGCTGCGCGAGGCCCGCGCGTCAGACCGCACGACGGTCGTCGAGGTCCAGACCGACCCGCTCGTGCCGGCCCCGAGCTCGGAGGCGTGGTGGGACGTCCCGGTCGCCGAGGTCTCGGCGCTGGACTCCACGCGCGCGGCACGCGCCGGCTACGAGCGCGACAAGCAGGCCCAGCAAAGCCACCTGACCCCGCGAGACACGGTGACATGAGCCTCGGCGTGGGCGTCATCGGCGCGGGGCTGATGGGCGCCGCGCACGTCGAGTCGCTCGCCACGACGGTGATGGGCGCGCACGTCGCGGCGGTCTCCGACGTCGACGCGGAGCGCGCAGCGGCGGCGGCGGCGAGCGCCGACGCCGCGCCCGTGCTCGCCAACCCGCTCGAGTTGATCGCCGACCCGTCCGTCGACGCGGTGCTCGTGGCCTCCGTGGACGCGACGCACGAGACGTTCGTGCTCGCGTGCATCGAGGCCGGCAAGCCGGTGCTCTGCGAGAAGCCGCTCGCCACGTCGGCGGACGCCTGCCTGCGCGTGATCGAGGCCGAGGTCGCGTGCGGGCGGCGGCTGGTCGACCTCGGCTTCATGCGCCGCTTCGACCCCGCCTACGGCGAGCTGAAGGCGAAGCTGGACGGCGGCGACGTCGGCAGCGCCCTGGTGCTCCACTGCGCGCACCGCAACGCGGTGGCCCCGCCGACGTACACGTCGGAGATGCTGATCACGAGCTCGGTCGTGCACGAGATCGACGTCGCGCGCTGGCTGCTGGGCGAGGAGATCGCCGGCGCGACGGTGTTCACCCCCCGCCGCACGAGCCATGCCCGCGACGGCCTGCGCGATCCCCAGTTCGTGCTGTTGGAGACCGCGGGGGGGGTGCTGGTCGACGTGGAGGTCTTCATGAACGCGCGCTACGGCTACGACATCCGCTGCGAGCTGGTCGGCGAGTCGGGGACGCTGCGGCTCGCCGACGACGTCGCGCCCGACTTCCGCGCGCGCTTCGCCACCGCGTATGAGCGCGAGCTCGCCGCTTGGGTTCGCTCGCTCGGTGGTGGCCCCGCGTTCGGCGCGAGCGCGTGGGACGGCTACGCGGCCAGCGCGGTCGCCGATGCCTGCCTGGCCTCGCTGGCCGGCGGCCGGCGCACACGCGTCGAGCTGGCCCGCCGCCCGGCGCTCTACAGCTAGAGAGACACTGTCACAAGCGTGTTACAATCTCCGCCCGGTTCGGTGTCTACCGTACCCAATCGACGGCCCAGGCGGCGCCGCTGTCCCGCGCCCCCTCGCCCGTCGCTCACCCAAACGAACCCGGAAGGAACCGAACATGGCTCGAGGAATCGTCGCTGCCATCACCCACGCGCTACGCCGGCCCAGGACCGTAGAGCAGATCCACGTCCACGCCGGTGAGTACGGGCGCCCGTACGTCTGCGAGGACCCGCGCTGCACCTCGCCCAGCCTGGACGTCGCCCGGTCCTAGGATGGAGAGGCGATGGGGGTCGATCCCGAAGCCGCGCAGGTCAAGGCCGCGGGCGGAGTGATCTGGCGCCGCGCCGCGGGCGAAGTGCAGGTCGTGCTCGTGCACCGCTCGCGCTACGACGACTGGTCCCTGCCCAAGGGCAAGCTCGACGCGGGCGAGAGCTGGGAGCAGGCGGCGCTGCGCGAGGTCGAGGAGGAGGTCGGGCTGCACTGCCGGCTCGGCGACGAGCTCCCGCCGGTCGGCTACACCGACCACAAGGGCCGCGAGAAGGCGGTGCGGTACTGGCTGATGGAGCCCGTGGGCGACGCCGCCTTCGAGCCCAACGAGGAGGTCGACGAGATGCGCTGGCTCGGCGGCGCCGAGGCGAAGGCGCTGCTGAGCTATCCGCGCGACTCCGAGCTCGTCGACGCCGCGCTGGCGCGCCTATGAACCGCGAGCGCTTCCCTGGCCTGGCCAACGGCTGGGCGCGGCTCGACGGGCCGGCGGGCACGCAGATGGTCGACAGCGCGATCGAGGCGGCCGGCGACTGGATGCGATCGGGGCTCGGCGCCAACCACGGCGGCGTCTTCGCGGCGGCGCACGCGACCGACGAGCTCGTCGAGCGCGCCCGCGCGAGCGCCGGCGCGCTGCTCGGCGCCCCGGCCGCAGAGGTCGTGTTCGGGTTCTCGACCACCGCGCTGACCATGGCCTTCGCCGCGGCGGTCGGGCGCACGCTCGAGCCCGGAGACGAGGTCGTCTGCACGCGCCTGGACCACGACGCCAACGTGCGCCCGTGGGTGATCGCCGCCGAGCGCGCCGGTGCGAGCGTGCGCTTCGCCGACCCCGAGCCCGGCACGCTGGAGCTGCCCGCTTCGGCGATCGAGGCGGTCCTGGGCGAGCGCACCCGCTGGGTCGCGATGACCGCGGCCTCCAACGCCGTCGGCACCGTCCCGGACCTTCCCGGCATCGTCGCCGCGGCCCACGCCGCCGGCGCGCGCGTCTACGTGGACGCCGTCCACGCGGCGCCGCACCGCCGCCTCGACGTCGCGGCGCTCGGCTGCGACGCGCTGGCCTGCTCGGCCTACAAGTGGTTCGGCCCGCACCTTGGCGTGCAGTGGGCGCGCCCGGAGCTGCTGGCCGAGCTCGCGCCGGACAAGCTCAGGCCCTCCTCCGACGACGTTCCCGAACGCTGGGAGAACGGGACGCTGCCCTTCGAGGCGCTGGCGTCGCTCGCGGCGGCCGCCGACTACACGCACGGCATGGACTGGAGTGCGGTGCGCGAGCACGAGGAGGCGCTGCTCGCCGCGACGCTCGAAGGGCTCGACGCGATCGACGCGGTCACCGTCTACGGCCGCGCGCGCGACCGCACGCCGACCGTCATGTTCAACGTCGCCGGACGATCCTCGACCGAGGTCGCCGCGGCGCTCGCCGAGCGCGAGGTCGCGGTCTGGGACGGCAACTACTACGCCTGGGAGCTCGAGTGCCACCTCGGCCTCGCGCCGCACGGCGCTGTGCGCGCGGGCTTTGTGCACTACAACGACGAGCGCGACGCCGAGCGCCTGCTGACGGCGGTGCGGGAGCTGGCGTGACCGAGCTGCCCGAACTGCCGCAGCTGCTGCGCCCGCGCATGCGCGGTGTCCTGCACACCTACGCCTTCGCGGTCGCCGTCGCGCTCGGGGTGGCCCTGGTCGCGACCGCGCCCGGCGGGTCGGCGACCGTCGTCGCAGCGATCTACGCCGTCGCGGTGTGCGGGCTGTTCGGGATCAGCGCGCTCTATCATCGGGTGGCCTGGGCCTCGCCCAGGTCCAGTCGCTGGATGCGGCGCGCGGACCACTCGATGATCTTCGTGTTCATCGCCGCCAGCTACACGCCCGTGTCCGTGCTGGTGCTCCACGGCACGCTGTCCGACGTGGTCCTCGCGGTCGTGTGGGGCGGCGCGTGCGCGGGCGTGATCCTCAAGCTGGTGTGGATCGCGGCGCCGAAGTGGCTGTCGGCCGTGCTCTACATGGCGCTCGGCTGGGTCTCGGTCGCCACCCTGCCGGCACTCTGGACGGGGCTCGGCTGGCTCGCGGTGCTCGGCTTCGCCGTCGGCGGCGCGCTGTACTCGGCGGGCGCGATCATCTATGCGACCGAGCGCCCGAACCCGTGGCCGCAGACCTTCGGCTTCCACGAGATCTTTCACACGCTGGTGATCGTCGCGGCCGCCGCGCACTACGCGGTGATCGCGTTCGCGGTGCTACCGACGGCGTGAGCCGTCGCCCGGCTGCGTGAGCCCGCCACCGCGGTGGCGGCGGATCGCGTAGACGATGGCCACGGAGAAGACGAGCGAGATCAGGAAGCCCGGGCCCCGGTTGCTGCCGCCGGAGATCAGGTAGAAGAGGAGCCCGGCGGCGAACGAGCCCGCGAGCCCGACGCCCATGGTCTGCAGCAGCGACATCGGGTCCCGGCCCGGCAGCGCGAGGCGGGCGAAGGCGCCGACGATGAGGCCCTGGACGGCGAGGGCGAGGATGAAGATCAGCATCGCCCGGTGGACTGCCCGAACCGGAGCGGGCGCTAAACCCGTCAGCCCGCGATCTGGGCCAGCCAGCCCCGCACCGCCGCCGTGAGCGCGCCGAGGTCGCCGGTGAGCGAGTGCGTGCCCGCCACGCTCACGACCTCCCGGCCCTCAGCCGCGGGCGGCATCCCGAACGGGTCGCGGGCGCCCTGTATGACGAGCACCGGCACCGCGACCGCCTCGAGCTCCTCCAGGCGCGACTTCTCCGGCCGCCCGGGCGGGTGCACCGGGAAGGCCAGGCACAGCACGCCCGCGGCGCCGGTGGCCTCGGCCGTGCGGCAGGCCACGCGGGCGCCGGAGGAGCGCCCGCCGGCGACGAGCGCGAGGTCGCGCAACGGCCCGGCCCGCAGCTGCGCCACCGCCGCCGTCCAGGCGGCGTCGAGCTGGTGCGCCGGCGCCGCGGAGCGGCGGCCCGCCACGCGATAGGGCTGCTCGACCAGCGCGACGGCGAAGCCCGCCCCGGCCGCGGCGTCGGACGCCGCGAGCAGGTCGCGCGCCTGCACGCCGCCGCCCGCTCCGTGGCCCAGCACGAGCGCGCCGCGAGCGCCGGGGCGCTCGCGCAGATGCGCGCGCGCCGGGCCGTGCGGGGTGTCGAGGTCGACGGTGATCAGTTCGTGACGCCGTGGCCGGCGCCGAAGCCGGCCGTCTGCGGCGGGTCGGCGCCGAGCTCGGCCGAGCCCGCGCGCTCGGAGGCGCCCGCGCTGAGCTCGCTGCGCGGGTCGCGGAAGGGCCGGTGGCGCAGGTGGCGGTCGACCACGCGCGCGCACTGGCGGCCCTCGTTGATCGCCCACACGATCAGCGACTGGCCGCGGCGCGCGTCGCCCGCCGCGAACACGCCATCGACTGAGGTGGCGTAGGCGCCGGCCTTCGCGTTGCCGCGCTGGTCGCGCTCCACCCCGAGGTGCTCGAGCAGCGCGGGCTCGGGGTGCAGGAAGCCCATCGCCAGCAGCACGAGATCGGCTGGGTGGTCGGACTCCGTGCCCGCGATCGCGCCGAACGGCGGCGTGCCGGAGTTCTGCACCCAGTGGATGCGCTCGACGGTGCCGCGCGAGCCGGTGAGCTTGGTCGTCGAGATCGCGAAGTCGCGCTCGCCCCCCTCCTTGAGCGCGTAGCTCGTGCGCAGCTTGACCGGCCAGCGCGGCCACGGCGTAAGGTCGTCAGGCCGCGAGGCCGGCGGCTCGCCGAGCAGCTCGATCTGGGTCACCGACGCTGCGCCCTCGCGATGGGAGTTGCCCACGCAGTCCGCGCCGGTGTCGCCGCCGCCGATCACGATCACGTGCTTGCCCGCCGCGCTGATCGGCGAGCTGCCCTCGCCGTTGCCGGCGACCCAGCGGTTGCGGCCGTAGAGGTAGTCCATCGCGAAGTGCACCCCGCCCAGCTCGCGCCCGGGGACCGGGAGGTCGCGCGGCACGCGCGAGCCGGTGGCGATCACGACCGCGTCATGGCGCTCGCGCAGCTCGTCGGCGCCGACGTCCACCCCCACCTCGACGCCGAAGGCGAAGCGCACGCCCTCGGCCTCGAGCTGATCGAGGCGGCGCTCGATCACCCACTTCTCGATCTTGAAGTCCGGCACCCCGAAGCGCATGAGGCCACCGCCCGCCTCGTCGCGCTCGTAGACGGTCACCGCGTGGCCGGCGCGGCGCAGCTGCTGGGCGGCGGCGAGGCCCGCCGGGCCGGCGCCGATGACCGCGACGCCGTAGCCCGTCTCGGCCAGCGGCGGGCGCGGAAGCACCCAGCCCTCCTCGAAGGCGCGGTTGACGATCGCGACCTCGATCTGCTTGATCGCGACCGCGTCCCCCTCGCGGATCTCGAGCACGCACGCTGCCTCGCACGGCGCGGGGCACAGCCTGCCCGTGAACTCCGGGAAGTTGTTGGTCATGTGCAGCTGGTCGATCGCCTCGCGCCAGCGGTCGCGGTAGACGAGGTCGTTCCAATCCGGGATCAGGTTGCCCAGCGGGCAGCCGTTGTGGCAGAACGGCACGCCGCACTCCATGCAGCGCGCCCCCTGCTCCTGCAGGCCGGCCACCGGCAGCGTCTCGATGAACTCGCGGTAGTCGGCCCGGCGCTCGGCCGGGTCGCGCTCCGGGTTGTCGACCCGCTCGATGCGCAGGAAGGCGCCGAGCTCGCCCATCAGGCGGCGATCTCCTCGCGCGTCTCTTCCGCGTCGGCCTCGGCCTGCTCGCGCAGCGCGCGCTTGTAGTCGTGGGGCATGACCTTGACGAAGCGCGCCAGCGACGCCTCCCAGTCTCCGAGCAGCGCCGCGGCGACCGGCGAGAGCGTGCGCAGGTGGTGCTCCTCCACGAGCGCGTGCAGCTCGGCCGCGTCGTCCTCGTCGAGCTCGTCGAGGCCCACGAGCTCCGGGTTGCAGCGCTCGGCGAAGCTGCCGTCGCGGTCGAGCACGTAGGCCACGCCGCCGCTCATCCCCGCGGCGAAGTTGCGGCCGGTCGGGCCGAGGATCACCGCGCGCCCGCCGGTCATGTACTCGCAGCCGTGGTCGCCGACGCCCTCCACCACAGCGCTGGCGCCGGAGTTGCGCACGGCGAAGCGCTCGCCGGCCAGCCCGCGGAAGAACGCGCGCCCGGCGGTCGCGCCGTAGAGCACGGTGTTGCCGACGATCACGTTGTCCTCGGCCACGAACGTCGCCTGCTCGGGCGGGCGCACCGCGATCACGCCGCCGGAGAGGCCCTTGCCCGTGTAGTCGTTGGCGTCGCCGATCAGCGTCAGCTCGACCCCGGGGGCCAGCCAGCCGCCGAAGGACTGGCCCGCGGAGCCGCGCAGCGTGAAGCGCACGGTCTCGGGGTCGAGGCCGCCGGCGCCGTGGACGTCGGTGACCGCGCTCGAGAGGATGCCGCCCACGCAGCGGTTCACGTTGCGCACCGCGAACTCGCCCGTCACCGGGCGGCGGTGGTCGATCGCGTCGCGCGCAGCCTCGATCAGGCTCCAGTCCAGCGCGGCCGGCAGCGGCGAGTCCTGCGGGCGCAGGCGCCGCAGCGGGGTGCCCTCGGGGACCTCGGGCATTCTCAGCACGTGCGTGAGGTCGATGCCGCGGGCCTTCCAGCTCTCGATCGCGTCGTCGGCGCGCAGCAGGTCCGCGCGCCCGATCAGGTCGTCGAAGCGCGCGATCCCGAGCCGGCGCATGATCTGGCGCACCTCCTCGGCCACGAAGAAGAAGAAGTTCACGACGTGCTCGGGCTGGCCGTTGAAGCGCTTGCGCAGCTCGGGGTCCTGGGTGGCGATGCCCACCGGGCACGTGTTCAGGTGGCAGGCGCGCATCATGATGCAGCCGGTGGCGATCAGCGGGGCGGTGGCGAAGCCCATCTCGTCCGCGCCCAGCAGCGCGGCGATGACCACGTCGCGGCCCGTCTTGAGTTGTCCGTCGGTCTGCACCCAGATGCGCGAGCGCAGATCGTTGAGCACGAGCGTCTGCTGGGTCTCGGCGAGCCCGATCTCCCACGGCACGCCGGCCGCCTGGATCGAGGACAGCGGCGAGGCGCCGGTGCCGCCGTCATGGCCGGAGATCAGCACGTGGTCGGAGTTGGCCTTCGCCACACCGGCGGCGACGGTGCCGACGCCGACCTCGCTCACGAGCTTCACGCTGATCCGCGCGCGCGGGTTCGCGCAGCGCAGGTCGTAGATCAGCTGCTTGAGGTCCTCGATCGAGTAGATGTCGTGGTGCGGCGGCGGGCTGATCAGGCCGACGCCGGGGGTGGAGTGACGGGTCTTCGCGATCCACGGCCAGACCTTGTAGCCCGGCAGCTGGCCGCCCTCCCCGGGCTTGGCGCCCTGGGCCATCTTGATCTGGATGTCGTCGGC
>JBBRYA010000076.1:0-14986 GCA_038238015.1 Solirubrobacterales bacterium | reverse complement strand
GGGGCAGGCCGGAGCCGCTGGTGCCGCGGGCGCGGCTCAGGCGGGAGCCGCAGGCGCCGCAGGCGCGGCTCAGGCGGGAGCGGGGGCCGCCGGTGCGGCGCAGGCAGGCGCCGCGGGCGCGCAGCAGGCGGGAGCAGCCGGTGCGGCGCAGGCGGGAGCGGCGCAGGCCGGAGCCGCCCAGGCCGGAGCTGGTGCTGCGGGCGCCGCGCAGGCCGGAGCGGGCACAGCGGCGGCGGGTGCCGCCGGAGCGGCGCAGGCGGGAGCGGGAGCGGCCGGTGCGGCGCAGGCGGGAGCCGCCGCCGCGGCCACGGACGGATCGTCGGAGAACACCCGCCGCCGCCCGCCCGCGAACGCCAACCGGTAGGACCGCACCCGCCGAGGCCGTTGGTAGCCTCGATCCCATGAACGTCGCCCCGCCCGACCTGCCCCTTCTGACCCGCGGCAAGGTCCGCGAGATGTACGAGCTGGGGGGCGACCTGCTGATGGTCGCCTCCGACCGGATCTCGACCTACGACGTCGTGCATCCGACGCCGATCCCCGACAAGGGCCGCGTGCTGACCGGCCTCTCGGTCCTGTGGTTCGGGCTGACCGAGGAGATCGTGCCCAACCATCTGATCTCGATCGCCGACGGCGTGCCGGAGGACCTGCGCGCCCGCGGGCTGCGGGTGCGCCGGCTGAACATGCTGCCCGTCGAGTGCGTGGTCCGCGGCTACCTCTCGGGCTCGGGTTGGAAGGACTACCAGCGCACCGGCTCGGTGTCCGGCGTCGCGCTCCCGGAGGGCCTGCGCGAGTCAGACCGCTTGCCGGAGCCGATCTACACGCCCTCGACCAAGGCCGAGACCGGCCACGACGAGGCGATCGACTTCGCCGCGACCGTCGAGCTGATCGGCGACCAGGCGCTGGCCGAGCGCGTGCGCGACACCGCGCTTGCCGTCTACGCCGCGGTCGCCGACCACGCGCGCGACCGCGGCGTGATCCTCGCCGACACGAAGTTCGAGTTCGGGCTCGACGCGGACGGCGGCCTCGTGCTCGGCGACGAGGTCTGCACGCCGGACTCCTCGCGCTTCTGGCCCGCCGACGAGTACGAGCCGGGCCGCCCGCAGCCCTCCTTTGACAAGCAGTACGTGCGCGACTGGGCCGCCGGGACGGGCTGGGACAAGAGCCCGCCCGCGCCGCCGATCCCCGGCGACGTCGTCGCCCAGACGCGCGAGCGCTACGTGCGCGCGTACGAGCTGCTGGCCGGCGAGCCCTTCGACGCGTGGGTGCAGCGGGCCACCGGATGAGGGCCCGCGTGCTCATCCGCCCGAAGGCGGGGATCCTCGACCCGCAGGGCCAGACCGTCGAGCGCGCGCTTCCCGCCCTGGGCTTCGACGGCGTGAGCCACGTCCACGTCGGCCGCCTCGTCGAGCTCGACGTCGAGGATCCCGCCCGCCTGCCCGAGATGTGCGAGCGGCTGCTGGCCAACCCGCTCATCGAGGACTACGAGATCCAGACCCAGACCGCCTGATGCGGTTCGGCGTCGTCCGCTTCCCCGGCTCGTGCGACGAGGTGGACGCGCTGCAGGCCGCGCAACTCGTCGGCGACGCCGAGCTGCTCTGGTACGCAGACCATGACCTGCGCGGCGCCGACGCGATCATCATCCCGGGCGGGTTCTCCTACGGCGACCACCTGCGCGTCGGCGCGGTGGCGCGCTTCGCGCCCGTGATGGAGGAGGTCGAGCGCTTCGCCCGCTCCGGCGGGCCGGTGCTTGGGATCTGCAACGGCTTCCAGGTCCTCTGCGAGGCGGGCCTGCTCCCGGGCGCGCTGCTCCCCAACACGAGCCTGCGCTTCCTCTGCCGCCAGGTGGACGTCGAGGTCGCGAGCGCCGACACCGCGTGGACCCGCGGCGTGGCGCTCGGCGAGCGCCTGAGCGTCCCGGTCAAGCACACGACCGGGCGCTACTACGCCCCCGATCCGGTGCTCGACGAGCTCACCGCAAACGGACAGCTCACGCTTCGCTACGCGCCGGGGCAGAATCCCAACGGCTCCGCGCGCGACATCGCCGGCGTCTCCAACGCGGCCGGGAACGTGGTCGGGCTGATGCCCCATCCCGAGCACGCCGTCGACCCCCTCACCGGCTCTGAGGACGGGCTGAAGCTGTTCGCCTCCGTGACCCGCGGCGCGGCACTCGCGGCATGACCGTGGCCAGCGCCCGCCATCGCGAGCTCGGGCTCACCGACGCCGAGTACGAGGGCATCGTCGAGCGCCTCGGCCGCGAGCCCAACGAGGTCGAGCTCGCCGTGTTCTCGCTGATGTGGTCCGAGCACTGCGCCTACAAGCACTCCAAGAAGCTCCTGCGCACGCTCCCCACCGAGGGCCCGCGCGTCGTGATGGGCCCGGGGGAGAACGCGGGCGCCGTATCCGTTGCGGGCGGGTTGGCGTGCGCGTTCAAGGTCGAGTCCCACAACCACCCAAGCGCGGTCGAGCCGTTCCAGGGAGCGGCCACCGGGGTCGGCGGGATCCTGCGCGACGTCTTCGCGGTGGGCGCGCGGCCGATCGCGATCCTCGACTCGCTGCGCTTCGGCGAGCCCGCCGACTCGCCGCGCTCGCGCTACCTGCTCGAGCACGCGGTCGCGGGCATCGGGCACTACGGCAACTCGATCGGCGTCGCGACCGTCGGCGGCGAGATCTACTTCGAGTCCGCCTACGAGCAGAACTGCCTCGTCAACGCCATGTGCCTCGGGCTGATCGAGCGCGACCGGCTGATCCGCTCGGCGGCGGCGGGGGTCGGCAACGTCCTGCTGCTGTTCGGGGCGCGCACCGGGCGCGACGGGATCGGCGGGGCGTCCGTGCTCGCCTCAGCCGAACTCGGCGACAGCGACGGGGCGAAGCGCCCGACGGTCCAGATCGGCGACCCGTTCGAGGAGAAGAAGCTGCTCGAGTGCTCGCTCGAGCTGCTCGAGCGCGACCTGCTGGTCTCGCTGCAGGACCTCGGCGCGGCGGGCCTGTCCTCCGCGTCCTCGGAGATGGCGTCCAAGGGCGAAGTCGGGCTCGACATCGACGTGCGCCGGGTGCCGCTGCGCGAAGCCGACATGGAACCGTTCGAGATCATGGTCTCGGAGTCCCAGGAGCGGATGCTGTGCGTCGTCGCGCCCGAGCGCGTCGACGAGGTCGTCGCGGTCTGCGAGAAGTGGCTGGTCAACGCCACCGCGATCGGGGTGGTGACCGACACGCGGAGCCTGCGCGTGTTTGACGGCGACGCGCTCGTGGGCGACATGCCCGTGACGGCGCTCGTGGACGAGTGCCCGCTCTACGACCTCGATCCGGTGGCGCCGTCGGTCCCGATGTACCCGGCCCCGAGGCGCGTGCTGTCCGGCGGGGAGGACGCGCGCGCGGCATTGCTCGCGCTGCTCTCGAGCGCGAACCTCGCGTCGCGGCGCTGGGCCTTCGAGCAGTACGACTGCCTGGTCGGCTCGCGCACGGCTCGGCGGCCAGAGCAGGCCGACGCCGCGGTGCTCATGCTCGCCGACCGATCAGCGCTCGCCGTGTCGATCGACGGCAATGGGCGCCGGGTGGCGATCGACCCCTACCGCGGCACCGTCGAGGCCGTGCTCGAGTGCTCGGCCAACCTCGCCTGCGTGGGCGCCGAGCCGCTCGGGCTCACCAACTGCCTGAACTTCGGCAACCCCGAGAAGCCGCACATCGCGTGGCAGCTCACGCGCGCGATCGCCGGCCTCGGCGACGCCTGCCGCGCGCTCGGCGTGCCGGTCGTCGGCGGCAACGTCTCGCTCTACAACGAGGGCGGCGGAGGCCCGATCTTCCCCACCCCGGTCGTCGGCATGGTCGGCGAGCTGCCCGACGCCGCGCGCGCCGGCCGGCTCGGCTTCTCGCGCGCGGGTGACGCGGTGGCGGTCATCGCCGCGGGGTCATGGGCGCCCTCGCTCACCGGCTCCGAGCTCGACAAGCTGCGCGGCGAGGCCCCGTGGGGCGCGCTGCCCGCCGCCGACCCCGGCGAGCTGCGCGCGCTGCACGCCGCGGTCCGCCAGGGCGTGCGCTCGGGCGCGCTGCACTCGGCCCACGACGTCGCCGAGGGCGGCCTCGCCGTCGCGCTGGCGGAGGCGTGCCTGGCCGGCGGGATCGGAGCGCGCGTCGACCTCGCCGCGCGCGGCGGGGCGGGCGAGGCGCGGCTGTTCGGCGAGGGCCCCGGCGCGTTCGTGGTCTCCGGTCCCGGGGAGAGCCTGCGCCCGTTCGGCGCCGCGGCGACCGTGATCGGCGAGGTGGGCGGGGACGCGCTGGAGGTGGAGGGGGCGCTGTCGATCCCCGTCGCGGAGCTGGCAAGCGCGCACGCGGGCGGGCTCGCCGACCTGCTGCGATAGCGGTTTCGCCTGCCAGGCGAGTTCTCCGAACTCGCCTTCGGCGACGTTAGCTTCGGATCTCCCCCGCCATCTCCTCGAACACGGCGACGTAGCGGTCCACCTCGGCGTCGGTGTGCGTCACCGACAGCGTCCACTCCTCCTCGCGCCCCGGCGTCATGAAGATCCCGCGGTTCATGTTGTAGAGCCAGGCGAGCTCGGACAGGTCGGGGTCCTGGTTGGCCTTGAAGGTCGCGTAGTCGACGATCTTCTCGGGCGAGAACGTGACGCAGCCCTTGGAGCCGACGCCGACGGAGTGGCCCGGCAGCGAGTGGCGCTCGATCACCTCCGAGCAGCCCGCGAGGATCCGCTCGTTGAGGTGGTCGAGGTGCACGTAGGCCTCGGGGGTCAGGACCTCGAGCAGGTTCGCGCGCGTCGCGGCCATGCCCAGCGGGTTGCCGTTGTAGGTGCCCACCTGGTAGACGCTGCCGTCCTCCACGACCGACATGACCTCCTCGGTGCCGCCGATCGCACCGGAGGGCAGGCCGCCGCCGAGCACCTTGGCGAGCGTGACGAGGTCGGGCGTGACGCCCCAGCGCTCGGTCGCGCCGCCCGCGGCGATCGCCAGGCCGGTCTTGACCTCGTCGAAGATCAGCACGATGCCATGGCGCCGGGTGATCTCGCGCACGGCCTCGAGGTAGCCGGGCTCGGGGAGCACGACGCCGAGGTTCATCATCGCCGCCTCCATGATCACGCAGGCGGGCTTGCGGCCCTCGGCGTCGAGGCGCTCGATCCGCCGCTCCATCGCGTCGGCGTCGTTGAACGGAACGGCAATCGTGAGGTCGACGACGGCCTGCGGGATGCCCGCGCCGTAGGGCAGCGAGGCGAGGTTGTCCTTGTCGCCGATCGCGTCGTACTCGACGCCGATCGAGACCATCACGCCGTCGTGGTGGCCGTGGTAGGAGCCGAAGATCTTCATGATCGTCTCGCGGCCCGCGTAGGCGCGCGCGATCCGGATCGCGTCCATCGTCGACTCCGAGCCGGAGTTGGTGTAGCGCCACTGCGGCAGCCCCCACCGGCGGGCGAGCTCCTCGCCGACGACGACGGCGTCCTCGGTCGGCGCCGCGAAGTGCGTGCCCTTGGCGTAGCGCTCGGAGATCGCGCGGCCGATCGCGGGGTTCGCGTGGCCGGGGACCATCGAGCCGAACCCGTTGTGGAAGTCGAGCATCTCGTTGCCGTCGACGTCCCACACGCGCGGGCCCTCGCCGCGCTCGAGGTAGATCGGCCACGGGTCGCGCAGCTGGTAGGACGACGCGACGCCACCGGAGAGCGTGTGGCGCGCGCGCTCGTAGAGCTCGCCGGACTTCCGGGTGTTCGCGTTGAGCTCGCGCTCCTCGCGCTCGATGAGCTCCTTAATGCGCTGCCGGTCGATGTCGACGCGGGTGCTGACGGCCATGAAATCTCCTCCTAGAGTGCGGGATCCAGGCTAGCGGTTGGCGCCGGAGCCACTGCTACGCTGACCCCTTCGTCGGGCCCCCCTGCATGGCGCCTTCCTACCTCGATCCCCGCGACGGGCCCCGCGACGAATGCGGTGTCTTCGGCGTATTCGCTCCCGGGCACGACGTCGCCCGGCTCGCCTACTTCGCGCTCTACGCGCTCCAGCATCGCGGGCAGGAATCGGCCGGCATCGCAACCGCCCAGGGCGGCCACATCATGGCGATGCGCGACCAGGGTCTCGTCAACCAGGTCTTCGACGAGCAGAAGCTGCGCGCGCTGCAGGGCGACATGGCTCTCGGTCACGTCCGCTACTCGACCACCGGCGCGAACTCGTGGGAGAACTCCCAGCCGGTCTGGCGGGCCGACCGTCGCGAGGTCGCGCTCGGCCACAACGGCAACATCGTCAACGCGGTCGAGCTCCACGCCGAGCTGCGCGGGCGCGGCGTCTCCTTCCGCTCGACCTCTGACTCGGAGATCATCGCCGCCCTGCTCTCCACCCACGAGGCCGCGACGATCGAGGACGCCGTCGCCGACGTGCTCCCGCGCCTGGAGGGCGCCTACTCGACCGTCGTGATGACCAAGGACCGCGTCGTCGCCTTCCGCGACCCGGCCGGCCTGCGCCCGCTCGCGCTCGGGCTGCTCGACGGCCGCTACTGCGTCGCCTCGGAGTCCTGCGCGTTCGACATCATCGGCGCGAAGTACCTGCGCGAGGTCCTGCCGGGCGAGATGCTCTCGCTGACCGAGCGCGGGCTGGAGACGCGCCAGGTGATCTCGGGCAAGCGCCAGGCGTTCTGCGTCTTCGAGCACATCTACTTCGCGCGCCCCGACTCGCGCCTGGAGGGCCGCATCGTGCAGACCTCCCGTGGGCGCATGGGCGAGCTGCTCGCGCGTGAGGCTCCGGTGGACGCCGACCTCGTCATCCCCGTCCCGGACTCCGGCAACGCCGCCGCCCGCGGCTACGCCCGCGCCAGCGGGCTCCCGCAGGACGACGGGCTGATCAAGAACCGCTACGTCGCGCGCACGTTCATCCAGCCCGGGCAGGAGCTGCGCAAGCACGGGCTGCGGCTGAAGTTCAACCCGCTGCCCGAGGTGGTCGGCGGCAAGCGCCTCGTCGTGGTCGACGACTCGATCGTGCGCGGCAACACGACGCGCCAGATCGTCCAGATCCTGCGCGCCGCCGGCGCCGCCGAGGTGCACATGCGGATCTCCGCGCCCCCGATCCGCCACCCGTGCCACTACGGCGTCGACATGTCCACGCGCGAGGAGATGATCGCCCACGGGCGCACGGAGGCCGAGATCGCCGCCGAGCTCGGGGCCGACTCGCTTGCCTACCTCTCGCTCGAGGCGGTCTACGAGGCGATCGAGGGCGAGCGCGCGACCCACTGCGATGCCTGCTTCAGCGGCGAGTACCCGCTGGAGAACACCGGCGCCTCGCAGCGCAAGGACGCGTTCGAGGACGCGCCCCTGCCGCTGGCGAGGGTCTGACTACGCCGCCGCGGGTACCGGCTCTGCGATCGCGGAGACCGGGGCGCCCGCGCGCCGCGGGATGCTGAGAGCGGCCACTGCGCCGAGGGCGAGCACGCCGGCTCCGATCCACAGCGCCGGCGTGAGGCCGTCGGTGAAGGCCTGCGGGCTCGCGTAGCCGCCGCGGCTCGCGAACACAGAGGCGAGCACGGCCACGCCCAGCACGCCGCCGAGCTCGCGGATCGCGTTGGTGGCGCCAGAGGCCTTGCCCGCGAAGCGCGGGGCCACCGAGGCCAGGACCGTCTCGGCCGACGGCGCGAACACCAGCGCCATGCCGCTGCCGGCGAGTACGAACGGGGGCACGATGTCGAGGTAGGCCACGGCCGGGTCGGCGATCGTCGCGAGCCAGGCCAGCGCGACGGCCTGCAGCGACAGCCCGGCGACGATGAAGGGCCGGCCGCCGACGCGGGCGCTCAGCGCACCCGCCACGGGCGCCACGATCAGCACGGCGCCGGTCCAGGCCAGCATCCGAAGCCCGGCGTCGAGCGCCGAATGGCCCTGCGCGAACTGCAGGAACTGGGTGAGCAGGAAGATCGAGCCGAACATCCCGAAGAACATCGCCAGCCCGGCGCCGTTCGTCGCGGCGAAGGCCCGCGAGCGGAAGAAGCGCATCGGCAGCATCGGCTCCGGAGCGCGCGTCTCCCAGGCCGCGAACGCGGCGAGCAGCGCGAGGCCGGCGGCGAGCGAGCCAAGGATCAGCGGGCTCGTCCATCCGAGCGACTCGCCGCGCACGATGCCGTGGACGAGCGCGAACAGGCCGGCGCTGGCAAGCGCCACGCCGCGCAGGTCAAGGCCGCTGTCAGGCCCGCGGCTCTCGCTCAGGCGGCGGGCGGCGAGCGGGATCAGCAGCACGCCGAGCGGCACGTTGATCCCGAAGATCCACTGCCACGACAGGCCCTGCACGACGGCGCCGCCGACCAGCGGCCCGAGCGCCACGCCGAGGCCGTTGACCGCGGCCCAGATGCCGAGGGCGACCCCGCGCCGCTCGACCGGGAACGCGCTCGCCAGCAGGGTCAGCGTGAGCGGCGCGACGATCGCGCCGCCGATGCCCTGCACGGCGCGTGCCGCGATCAGCACGCCGGTGCTCGGGGCGAGCGCAGCGGTCAGCGACGCGCCGGTGAACAGCGCGAGCCCGGTGACGAACAGGCGCCGGCGTCCGAAGCGGTCGCCGAGCGCCGCGCCCGTGAGCAGGAAGACCGCGAAGGAGAGCGTGTACGCGTTGACCGTCCACTCGAGCGCCTCGATCGAAGCACCGAGCTCGGCGCGGATCGTGGGCAGCGCGGTCGTCACGACAAGGTTGTCGAGGGTGACCATGAACACCGCAATGGAGACGACGATGAGGGTCCAGGTGCTGGTGGTGCTGCGAGAAGAAGCGGGCGACACGAGGTGGTTCCTTTCTGATTGATCGCTAAGTACGGAGGGCAAAAAAAGGGAATCAGGCGCAGTCGATGCCGGTGCCGTCGAGCATCCGCGCCACCCATTCGCGCTTCTGCGCGAGCTCAGGCAGGTCGAGTGCGGCGATGACGTTGAGCAGCATCCCGTGGGCCACGAAGTCGCGCGCGTCCTCGGCGCCGGTGCCGATCAGCCGCTCGATCAGCCGCAGCAGGTCGCCGAACTCCTCGCGGATCGCGTCGCGAACCTCCGGGTCATAGCTCGCGGCGTAGGCGTGCAGCTGCATCAGCAGGGTGTCCCGATCCTGCAGGAGCGCCACGTAGGCGATGCCCATGGCGTCCTTCGGGTTCTCGGGGTCCGCCGCCACGGCGTCCGTGAACGCGGTGCGGATGCGCTCGAACGCGGCGTCGCACGCGGCGAGGAAGAGCTCCTGCTTGGTGGCGAAGAGCTGAAAGATGTAGGGCTGGGAGATGCCGGCGCGCTTGGCGATCGCGTGGGTCGAGGTGCCGTGCAGCCCGCTGCGCGAGAACTCGGCGGTGGCCGCGGCGATGATCGAGGCGCGGCGCTCCTCGGCACTCTGGCGGGTGGTGGTCCGGGTGGCCATGGCAGGTAACTTAGCGAGCGATAAGTAAGAAGTCAAGTGCCAACTCTGCAACGCCCCCGCCGGACCCTCCGGCCCTCGGGGTAAGGTCAGCCGCCCATGGATTGCGTCCTCGCACTGCCCGGCCTCGCGCCACCCCCGCCAGAGCCGGTCGCGCGGGCGACCGAGCCCGACGGCGCGCTGCACGAGCTGTTCGGCTTCGAACGCTTCCGCCGGGGCCAGGCCGAGGCGGTCCGCGCGGCGCTCGACAGCCGCGATGTGCTCGTGGTCATGCCGACCGGCTCGGGCAAGTCGCTCTGCTACCAGCTGCCTGCGCTCATGCGCACCGACCTCACGCTCGTCGTCAGCCCGCTCGTCTCGCTGATGCAGGACCAGGTCGAGGCGCTCGAGCGGATCGCCCCGGGCCGCGTCGGGCTCGTCAACTCGCAGCGTGACGCCGCCGCCAACCGCAGGGTCGTCGACCAAGCGGTGGCCGGGCACGTGCGCCTGCTCTACGTCGCGCCCGAGCGCTTCAGCTCGCCGGGCTTTCTCGAGCGCCTCCGGACCGCGCAGATCGGGCTCTTCGTGGTCGACGAGGCCCACTGCGTGTCGCAGTGGGGCCACGACTTCCGGCCCGACTACTTCCGGCTCGCCGACGCGGCGCGCTGGCTCGGCGCGAAGGCGATCGTCGCCTCGACGGCGACCGCGACGCCGCAGGTGGCGTCGGACATCGTCGAGCGGCTCGGCCTGCGCGATCCGGTGCGCGTGGCGACCGGCTTCGACCGGCCCAACCTGTCCTTCGCGGTCGTCCCGTGCGCGACCAAGGAGGCCGTGCACCGCGGGATCTCCGCAGCGCTCGCGCAGGAGGGCGCTCTGCCGGCGATCGTCTACGCGGGCACGCGCGCGGAGTCCGACAAGCTCGCACCGCGGCTCGCACGCGAGCTCGGGGTGAGCGCTGTCGCCTACCACGCCGGCCTCGGGCGCGAGGCGCGCGCGGAGGCGCAGCGGAGCTTCATGTCCGGCGAGGTGAGCGTCGTGGTCGCGACCAACGCGTTCGGGATGGGCGTCGACAAGGCCGACGTGCGGACGGTCTGTCACGAGACGGTGCCGGGGTCGATCGAGGCCTACTACCAGGAGGCCGGGCGCGCGGGTCGCGACGGCAAGCCTGCGCGCTGCCTGCTCTTCGCCTCCTCGCGCGACAAGGGCCTGCACGTGTTCTTCATCGAGCGCTCGACGGTCGACGAGGAGGCGATCTCGCGCGTCGCCACCCGCGTGATCGGCCGCGCGGTCGAGGGGCGCTACGCGCTGGGAATCGACGAGCTGCGCTCGGTCGGCGGCTGCGACGCCGAGGCCGTGCGCGCGATCGTCGGCCACCTCGCGCGCGCCGGCGTCGTGCAGCCATCGCCCTCGCCGCCGGACCTCCTGTCCGGGCGCGTCTCGGGCGGCTGGGACGGCCGGGCGCTGGCCGCCTGTCGCAGCTCGGCGCGCGAGGGCACACGCGCGCGCTGGCGCCAGTACCGCGCAGTGTGGGCGTGGGTGGAGGGCGACCGCTGCCGCCGCGAGGGGATCCTGCGCCACTTCGGCGACCAGAGCACCCCCTCGCCCGAGGTCCCGTGTTGTGACGTCTGCGACCCGTCGCTCGCCCCCCCGCCGCCCCCGCCTCCGGCCGCACGCTCGGCGCGCCGCCCCGCGCAGCTCGCCCAGCGCCCGGCGGGGGGAGCGCCCGAGCTCGACGAGGCGATCCTCGACGTCGTCTCCGCCGCGCAGCCGGGCGTCGGGCGCACGCGCGCGGTCGAGGTCCTGAGGGGCGGGCGCTCGAAGGTGATCGAGAAGTACAGCTACGACGGGCTCCCGCACTACGGCACCTACGGCCACCTCAGCGGCCCCAGCGTGCTCGAGCGGGTGGACGCGCTGCTGCAGGCGGGGACCCTTCGCTCGACCGGGGGGCGCTTCCCGAAGCTGGAGGTGGCGTGAGGGTCGGGGTGCTCGCCTCCGGCGCCGGCACCAACCTGCAGGCGATCCTCGACCGCGTGCACGGCCGCGAGGGGGTCGAGGTGGTGGGCGTCGGCTCCGACAAGCCGGACGCGACGGCGCTGCGGCGCGCAGCCGACGCTGGCGTGGCGGCGCAGGCCTTCGAGCGCGCGGACCGCGGCGCGCGCGACGCGGCGATGGCGGACTGGCTGGGCGGGCTGGGGGTCGAGCTCGTGGTGCTCGCCGGCTACATGCAGCTGCTCACCCCCGCCTTCCTCGGCCGCTTCTCCCAGCGCGTGATCAACGTGCACCCGGCGCTGCTGCCGGCGTTCGCGGGCATCCGCGCGGTCGAACAGGCGCTCGACTACGGGGTCAAGGTCTTCGGCGTCACGGTCCACTACGTCGACGAGGGGGTCGATACCGGCCCGATCATCCTGCAGCGCGCCATCGACCTCCCGGCCGCCACGGAGGCCGACGAGGTGCGCGCCGCGCTGCGCCCGATCGAGCACGATCTCCTGACCGAGGCGGTCGGCCTGATCGCGCGCGACGCAGTCCGGATCGACCCCGCCAACCCACGCCGCGTCCTTGTCGCTTCCTGACGTATCGTCCGGCCGCGTGACGCAGCCTGGGGAGGTCCGGATCCGCCGCGCGGTGCTCTCCGTGTCCGACAAGACCGGGATCGTCGAGTTCGCGAACGGGCTCGCCTCGCTCGGGGTCGAGATCGTGTCGACCGGAGGGACGGCGCAGGCGCTGCGCGAGGCCGGCCTGGAGATCCGCCCGATCCAGGACTTCACGGGCTTCCCGGAGATCATGGACGGGCGCGTCAAGACGCTGCACCCCAAGCTGTTCGCCGGCCTGCTCGCCAAGCGCGATGACCCAACGCACATGGTCGCCGCCGAGGAGCACGGCATCGAGTTCGTCGACCTCGTGTGCGTGAACCTCTATCCCTTCGAGCAGACCGCGGCGCAGCGCGGCGCGAGCGACGCGGAGATCATCGAGAACATCGACATCGGTGGCCCCTCGATGATCCGGGCCGCGGCGAAGAACTTCGCGTTCTCCGCAGTCGTTACCAGCCCCGAGAGCTATGACGCCGTGCTGCAGGAGCTCAACGACACTGGCGCCCAGCTCTCCCTGGCGACGCGCGAGAACCTCGCGATGGAGGCGTTCTCCTACACCGCCCGCTACGACACCTCGATCGCGCGCTGGTTCGTCGAGCGCCAGGACGACTTCCCGGCCACGCTGATGGGCACCTATGAGAAGGTCACCGACCTCGCCTACGGCGAGAACCCTCACCAGCGCGCCGCCTACTACCAGCAGGTCGGCGCGCGCATGCACGTGCTCTCGATGGTTCGCCAGCTCGGCGGCAAGGAGCTGTCGTTCAACAACGTGCTCGACATCAACGCGGCACGCCTGCTCGCCCACGAGTTCGAGGTCCCGGCCTGCGCGATCATCAAGCACAACAACCCGTGCGGTTGCGCGATCGGGGGCAGCGCGCTGGAGGCCTACCAGCGCGCGTTCGCGTGCGACCCGCTGTCGGCCTTCGGCGGGGTCGTGTGCGTGACCCGCAGCGTCGACGCCGCGTTCGCCGAGGAGCTCCTCAAGCAGTTCTGCGAGGTGATCTTCGCGCCGCACTTCACCGACGAGGCGCTCGAGATGCTCTCGAGCAAGCCCAACATGCGGATCCTCGAGGACAACGAGCGCCGCCACGTCAACGTCGCCGAGCGAGACCTCAAGCGCGTGATGGGCGGTCTGCTCGTGCAGGACCGCGATCTCGACTTCGAGGACCGCTCGGCCATGGAGGTCGTCACCGCGCGCAAGCCGACCGAGCGCGAGTGGGGCGAGATGCTCTTCGCGTGGAAGATCTGCAAGCACGTGCGCTCCAACGCGATCGTGCTCGCCAAAGACCTCGCGACCGTCGGGATCGGCGCCGGCCAGATGAGCCGCGTCGACTCGGTGCGCCTCGCGATCGAGAAGGCGCGCGACGGCGACACCGACCTCAGCGGCTCCGCGCTCGCCTCAGACGCGTTCTTCCCGTTCTCCGACGGCCCCGAGCTCGCCGTTGAGGCGGGCGCGACGGTGATCATCCAGCCGGGCGGTTCGCGCCGCGACCCTGAGGTCGTCGAGGCCGCGGACGCGGCCGGCATCTCGATGGTGTTCACCCACCGCCGCCACTTCAAACACTGACGTCAGACGCATACCGCTCGCGCCTGGCGGCGTCCTCGGGGTGGGGCCGTGCTCTCGCACTGTCCCCACCCCTGCGTCCTTGCCAGGCGCGACCGGGGATGCGTCTGCGGGTCAGTGTTGCGCGCTGGGTGGATCAGCTCGGCGTGATCGCCGTGTCCGCGTTGACGGCTATGTAGCCGAGGACGGCGTCGGCGAACTCTTGGGCCCGCTCGAGGTTGAGTGCGTGGGAGCCGCGTTCGATCACCGTGAGCTTGGCTCCTGGGATCTCGGCCGCGAGCTCCTCCTGCTTCCAGCGCGGCATCAGCACGTCGTGCTCCCCGGAGATCACGTGGACCGGCAGGCTCGAGAGCGCGCCGAGCTGCCCGCGCAGGTCGTGCGCGGCTGAGGCCCTGAGCTGCCGGCCGAACGCCGCGGCGTCCTGTGGATGCGGGTTGTCGCGCATCACCTGCTTGACGAAGTTCGCCATGTCCGCGTTCTCGTAGAAGTCCTCGCCGACCGTGGCGAGCAGCAGCGAGTCGATCCACTCCTCGCTTGGGCGCAGCGCCGCCTCGGAGGCCCACAGCCGCGCCTTCTCGGCGGCGTACCCGCGCTGGCCGCCGCCCCACGTCACCGCGAGCGTCAGCGTGCGGATCCGCTCCGGGGCGGCGAGCGCGACGTGCTGGGAGATCGCGCCGCCCATCGAGACGCCGAGCAGGTGGAAGGTGTCGAGCCCGAGCGAGTCGGCGAGGCCGAGCGTGTCGGCCGCCATGTCGGCGAGCGCGTAGTCGGCGTCTGCGCGCGTGGACTGCCCCGCGTCGCGGTTGTCGAACACGATCGTGCGGTGACGGGCGGAGAAGGCCTCGAGCTGGAGCGCCCACGCGAGGTGGTCGGCGCCGAGGCCCATCACGCACAGCAGCGGCTCGTCGCCCTGTCCGTGCTCCTCGTAGTAGAGGGAGATCCCGTTGGTGTCTGCAAATGGCATGGGGCAGGAGGCTAGCTGCCGGCTTGGTAGCGTCCGCGCCATGGACATGCGCACCCTCGCCCGGCAGCAGGCACTCGGCCGTGTCGCCGTCGGAGCGGCGTTCGTCGTCGCTCCCACCACGGCGGGCCGCGCGTGGGTCGGCGGCGACGCCGGCCGTCCCGGCGCGCGCGTCATCGCCGCCGCGTTCGGCGTCCGCGATCTCGCGCTCGGCCTCGGCGCCGCGTACAGCCTCGGCCTCGGCTACGGCGCGCGTCCCTGGCTGCTCGCCGGCGTGGCCGCCGACGGCGTCGACCTGCTGGCGACCCTGCGCGCCCGCGAGCAGCTCCCCCGCGTCGCCGCCACGGGCTCCGCCGCGCTCGCGTCCGCGTCGATCGCGCTCGGGCTCGCGGCGCTGCGCTGCGCCGAGTAGCTATTTGCCCCGGAAATATTCGGCGGCTCTGTCCGGGGTGAGGGCCAGAATTTGCCTGCGAGTTGGGCGAATTCTGGGGGGGTGTGGATGTTGCGGTTGGTGGGGGAGCAGGTCGAGTCGTTGTTTGACGAGGCGCT
>JBBRYA010000075.1:0-15048 GCA_038238015.1 Solirubrobacterales bacterium | reverse complement strand
GACGATCGCCGACATCATGCGGGCGCTCAACCCGTTCACCGGCAGCTTCTACCTCGAGACGCTTCAGGTCGCGCGCTACACGCGCGAGATGTACTGCCTCTTCGGCGGACGCCACACGCATCCGTCCACGATCATGCCGGGCGGCGTCAGCGCGGACATCACGCACCAGACGTGCACGGACTACTACATCAGGCTCATGCGCTACATCGACTACTGCAAGCGCACGGTGCCGATGCACGACGACCTGTTCGACTTCTTCCTCCAGGAGATGCCGGGCTACGACATGGTCGGCTACCGCGAGACGGACCTCGTGTGCTGGGGCTCCTTCGACGACCCCGACTGCCTGCAGTACGACTACAAGGACATGACGGAGTGGGGTCGCAAGCGCTTCGTCACCCCGGGCTTCGTCGTCGGCGGCGAGCTGATCACGACCGACTTGGTGGAGATCAACCTCGCGATCCGGATCCTGCTCGGCTCGAGCTACTTCGACGACTGGACCGACGAGGAGACGTTCGTCACCCACGACCCGCTGGGCAACCCCGTCGACAAGCGCCACCCGTGGAACAAGGTGACGCTGCCCAAGCCCCAGGCGCGCAACTTCGAGGACAAATACACCTGGGTGACCTCGCCGCGCATGTACGACAAGCGGACCGATCGCTACGTCGCGTGCGACACCGGCGGCGGCCCGTTCGCCCGCCAGTGGGTGACGGCGAAGGCCGGCATCGTCGACATCGGCTACCTCAAGGCCACCGGCGACTCGCTCCTGATGACGCTGCCCAAGACCGGCTTCATGCCCGAGATGGACATCGAGTGGAAGATCCCCGAGAAGTCAAACGCGATCGAGCGCGACCGCGCACGGTCCTACCACCAGGCCTACGCGGCGCTGACCGCGCTGTACAACCTGGAGGAGGCGCTCAAGGAGGTGCGGGCCGGGCGGACCAAGAGCTGCAACACCGTCAAGGTCCCCAACGACGCGGTCAGCGTCGGCTTCCATGAGGCCGCGCGCGGCGTGCTCTCCCACCACATGGTGATCCGGGACGGCAAGGTGGCCAACTACCAGCCGTATCCGCCGACGCCGTGGAACGCCAACCCGCGCGACACCTACGGGACGCCGGGCCCCTACGAGGACGCGGTGCAGAACACCCCGATCTTCGAGGAGAACGGGCCCGACAACTTCAAGGGCGTGGACATCATGCGGGCCGTCCACTCCTTTGACCCCTGCCTGCCGTGCGGTGTGCACATGTACACGGGCAAGGGCAAGGTCACGAAGGTCATGCACACCCCGACGGGGCTGTGCTGATCGCGCGATGAACGTCGCCCCGGAGGCGCTGGTGAGCCGGGTGGAGGAGCTCTCCGCCCGGCTCGAGACGATCGAGGATCCGAAGGCCCGCGAGTGCGCCGACGAGTTGGTCGGCGCGCTGATGGCGCTCTATGGCGAGGGCCTCGAGCGGATCGTCGATGCCGTCGCGGAGGAGGGCGCCGCCGCGCCGGGGCTGCGCGAGCGGCTGCTGGAGGACGGTGTGGTCGCCAGCCTGCTGCTGATCCACGGGCTCTACCCGGTGGACCTCGAGACGCGCGTGCGCGAGGCGCTCGATTCCGTGCGCCCGTACATGGAGTCCCACGGCGGGGACGTGGAGCTGCTTCGCATCACCGACGACGGCGTGGCCCACATCTCACTCGAGGGTCACTGCCGCGGCTGCATGGCCTCGGCCTCGACGCTCGAGCTCGCGATCAAGGCGGCGCTCGAGGAGGCCGCGCCGGACCTGCAGGGCCTCGAGGTGGAGGGCGTGGGCAACGACCACCCACCGCCGGCCGGGTTCCAGCTCCCGGTGCTCAACGGGGGGTCGTTCGGCCCCGCGCCGCCGCCGCGATGAGCGAGGAGAACGGCAACGGGGCGCTCTCGGCCCGTGACCGGGCGACGTTGGTCACGGGCCTCAGGCGGTTTCTGCCCGCGACCCCGCCGCCGCCCTCCGCGGCGGCGAGGGAGCCTGAGCCGGGCAGCTGCGAGCTGTGCCCGCTGACGATCGGCGAGAAGCACCGTCACCTGCTGCATCTCGTTGAGCGCCGCATCCTGTGCGTCTGCGAGACGTGCTGGGCGGTGCGCTCGGGCGACGCCGACTTCCGCCCGGTGGGCAACCGGACGCTCCGGCTCGACGACTTCGCGCTCACCGACGAGCAGTGGGCCTCCTTCCAGATCCCCATCGGGCTCGCCTTCTTCATGGTGAGCGCGGAGACCGGGAGCGTGGTCGGCCTCTACCCGAGCCCCGCCGGCGCCACCGAGTCAGAGCTCGACCTCGAGTCGTGGGAGCGGGTGTGCGCCGACAACCCGACGCTGCGCGAGCTCGAGCCCGACGCCGAGGCCCTCGTGGTCAACCGCTTGGCTGATCCTCCTCAGCACGCGATCGTCCCGATCGACAAGGCCTACGAGCTCGTCGGCGTCGTCAAGTCCAGCTGGGAGGGGATCTCCGGCGGCTCGGCCACCGAGGCCGCCGTCGCCGGCTACTTCGCGGAGCTCGGGCGGTGAGCGGCCTGCTGCCCGACGTCGAGGGCGTCGCCCCGCTCGGCCCGCCCGCGCCCGAGTTCGAGATTCTGGGCGCGGAGCCGGTGGCGCACGCCGCAGCTCCCACCCTCAAGTTCACGCTTAGGGTGACCGAGGCGGACGGGCGACCGGTGCACGCGATCGCGCTCGCCGCACAGATCCAGATCGACCCGGCGCGGCGCACCTACGACGCTGAGACTCGCGACAAGCTCGTCGAGCTGTTCGGTCCCCCGGAGCGCTGGGCGGCGACGACGCGGTCGTTCCTGTGGACGCAGGTCGGCTCGCTGGTGCCAGGCTTCCGCGGCTCGTCGGAGTTCACCGTGCTGGTCGCCGCGAGCTACGACCTCGAGCTCGCCGCCGTCAAGTACTTCTACTCCCTGCCCGACGGCGAGGTCCCGCTGTCGTTTCACTTCTCGGGCACGATCCTCTACGCCGAGGGCGAGCGGATCCAGCTCGGGATGGTCCCGTGGAGCTGCTCGGCCCGCTTCGGGCTGCCGATCGAGACCTGGCGGCGGCTGATGGCGCTCTACTACCCCGGCGGGGGTTGGGTGCGCCTGGAGACCACGACGCTGGATGCCCTGCTCGCGCGCAAGGCCCAGAGCGGCCTGCCGACCTTCGACGCGGTCGTCACCGAGCTGCTGGCGGACTGATGCTCGAGGCGCTCGTCGACACGCTGCTCTACGAGGGCTACGCGCTGTACCCCTACACGCCGAGCGCGACCAAGAATGCGACGCCGACGCCGTTCGGGATCGTCTACCCGCCCGCCTATGCGGAGGGCAACCGCTACGCGTTCGACCACCTGCAGATCGAGGTCGTCGTCGCGATCGAGGATCCCGACACGGAGCTCGAGGGCTCGATCCGCTTCCTGCAGGCCAGCGGCGAGCGCCACCAGGGAGAGAAGCGCCGGATCGATCTTCCGCGCACCACGGTGGCGATGCTGGCCGTGGCGCCGCCGGCGGTGGCGTTCGACTTCGACGGCCTCGTCGGGACGGCGCGCCTGGCCGCCACGCCGCTGCCCGGCGGGACGGTGCGCATGCGCCTATCGGTCGAGAACGCGACCGAGGTCGAGCCGGGGCTCGACCGCACCGGCGCGCTGACGCGCTCGCTGGTCTCCACGCACGTCGTCGCGCGCGTGCACGGCGGGCGCTTCATCTCGCCGCTGGAGAGCGAGGGCTGCACGAACGTCAACACGTGGCCGGTGCTCGCGAGCGACGCTGACGACGCGGTGCTCGGCGCCGCGATCATGCTCCCCGACCACCCGCAACTGGCGCCCGAGAGCCGCGGCAGCCTGTTCGACTCGACCGAGATCGAGGAGGCGCTGCTGATCCACGTGCTCGCGCTCTCCGACGAAGAGCGCGAGCAGGCCGCGACACAGGATCCGGCGGTGAAGGCGATGCTCGAGCGCGCAGCGAGCGCCACGCCGGAGGAGATCATGGCCCTCCACGGCCGCGTCAACGTCGGCGACCGCGAGCCCCAGCGCGGCGAGCAGGGCGAGCCCGAGGCGACCTACGACGGCGTCACCTACCGCCCGGGCGACCACGTGCTCCTCAAGCCAGGCGAGAACAACGCGCCGCAGGACCACCTGGTCGCGGGCCGCTCGGCGACCGTCGAGCGCATCTACGTCGACTACGACGGAAAGATCCACCTCGCGGTGACCGTGGACGACGTCCCCGGGCAGGACATCCTGCGCGACATCGGGCGCTACCTGTTCTTCAACCCGACCGAAGTGGAGAGGCTCAACGCATGAGCGACGGCTTTGAGAAGCAGATCCTCGTCGCGGGCGTGGGCAACGCCTGGATGCTCGACGACGGCTTCGGATGCGAGGTCGCCAAGCGCCTCGAGCAACGCGAGCTGCCGGCGGGGGCCAAGGTCATGGACTTCGGCTCGGGCGGCCTCGACCTCGCCTACGAGATCATGCGCGGCTACCACGCGCTCGTGCTGGTCGACGTCAGCCGCCAGGGCGGGGAGCCGGGCACGCTGTACGTGATGGAGCCCGATCCCGACGAGCTCGCGGCGGGGATCGAGGACGGCGAGGTCATCAACCCGCACGGGATGGATCCCCAGACCGTCCTGCGCTTCGTCCGTGCGGTCGCCGGCTGGCCCGGCAAGGTGCTCGTCGTCGCGTGCGAGCCCGCGGGGGTCGAGGACCTCGGGCTGGGGCTGAGCCCGGCGGTCGAGGAGGCCGTCGACCGCGCGGTCGAGCTGGTCATCCAGACCGTCGAAGAGCTGCGCACCGACGCGGCCTACCCGGGCTGAAGGGGCGCGGGTGCACGAGCTGTCCGTCGCCAGCGCGGTGGTTGACACCGCCCTGCGCCACGCCGAGGGCGCGCGCGTGAGCGTCGTGACGCTGCGCGTCGGGCACCTGCGCCAGGTGATCCCGGACTCCCTGCAGTTCTACTGGGGCATTGTCACGCGCGAGTCGCTCTGCGAGGGCGCGAGGCTGGATCTGGAGCCGGTGCCCGCGCGCCTGCGCTGTACGAGCTGCGAACACGAGTGGGAGCTCGAAGGGCTGCCGAACTTCCGCTGCCCGCAGTGCGCGGGCACGGACGTCGCGGTGCTCAGCGGCGACGAGCTCGAGGTGGAATCGATCGAGGTCGACCAGGAGGAGGTGGGCGAATGCATCGCACCAAGGTGAGGGTGGTCGAGGACGCGCTCGACGCGAACATGACGATCGCGTCGGCCAACCGCGCGGACTTCGACCGTGCGGGGGTGCGCGTCGTCAACCTCATGAGCGCGCCGGGCGCGGGGAAGACGACGCTGCTCGAGGCCTCGCTGACCGAGCTCGACGGCGTGCGCGCCGGGGTGCTCGAGGGCGATGTGGCCGGCTCGCTGGACGCCGACCGGCTCGCGGGGCTGCACATCCCCGTGACCCAGCTCAACACGGACCAGGGCTTTGGCGGCGAGTGCCACCTCGACGCGAACATGGTGCGCTCGGCGCTGCCGGCGATCGCGCTTGACGACCTCGACCTGCTGGTGATCGAGAACGTCGGCAACCTTGTCTGCCCGGCCGAGTTCCGCGTCGGCGAGGACGCGCGCGTGATGGTCTCCTCGGTCACGGAGGGCGAGGACAAGCCGCTGAAGTACCCGCTCATGTTCCGCGCCTGCGAGCTCGTGATCGTGAACAAGATCGACCTCGTGGACGTGCTCGGCTACGACCTCGAGAAGTTCCTCTATCACCTCGACGGCGTGCATCCCGGCGTGCCGACCATGTTGGTCAGCGCGCGCACGGGCGAGGGCGTCGAGGCGTGGCGCGACTGGCTGGTCGCGCTTGCGCAGCGCGAGGTCGCCCGCGCGTGAGCTCCAGCGCCTCCGCCGCGGGTCTGGGCGGGCGCGTGGAGGCGCTGCTCGCGAGACGGACGGAGGCCAACCACGCCTTCTTCGAGCGCGAGGCCGAGGCGATCGCGCGGCTGTGCCACCGGATGGCCGAGCGCTTCGCGCGCGGCGGCCGGCTCGTGGCGTTCGGCAGCTCGCCGGCGGCGCGCTCGGATGCGCGCCACGTCGCCGTCGAGTTCGTCCACCCGGTGATCGTCGGCAAGCGCGCGCTGCCCGCGCTGGGGATCGCGGGGGAGGGGGGCGATCTCGCGGTGCAGGCGAGGCTGGTGCTGGGCGCCGACGACATCGCGCTCGCCTTCGGCGACGCCCCGGAGGCGATCGCCGAGGCGCAGGCGCTCGGCTGCCTCGCCGTCGACCTGCCGCGCGACTTCCCGCCGCCGGGCGAGGACCCGTTCGTCCACCAGGAGCTCTCCGAGACGCTCTACCACGTGCTGTGGGAGCTCGTTCACGTGTATCTCGAGCACCAGGGGCTGCTCGAGGGCCGCACACCGCGGCGCACCCATGACGCCGGCGCCTCGAGCTTCCTCTATCCGTTCTTGGCCGAGCAGGAGTCAGACCTCGAGAGCGTGGTCGACGACGTCCGGCGATCGGTGCTGATGAAGGCCGAGGAGATCGGCCTGCTGCGCGAGCAGACGCTGAGCGACGCGCGCGAGACGCTGGTCGAGGCCGCGCGCGACCTCCGTGGCCGCCTCGACGGCGGCGCGACGGTGCTGGCGCTCGGCAACGGCGGCTCCGCCACCGATGCGATGGATCTCGTCGCTGACCTGCGCGACCCGCCGCACGGCTGGCCGCCGCGGCGCGGGCTCGACCTGACCGAGGACACGGCGATCATCACGGCGGTCGCCAACGACGTTGGCGTGGAAGCGATCTTCGCGCGCCAGGTGATCGCCTACGCCCGGACCGGCGACATGGTCGTCGCGCTCTCGACCAGCGGCGGCTCGGGCAACGTGATCGCGGCGCTGGCCGAGGCGCGCCGCCGCGGCCTCGGGACGATGGCCTTCGTCGGCTACGACGGAGGCCGGATCCTCGGCGAGCAGCTCGCCGACCACGTGATCGTCAGCCGCTCCGAGCACATCCCGCGGATCCAGGAGGCGCAGGCGAGCGCGTGGCACGTCCTGCGCGAGCTGGTCGAGCTGGCGGCGTGAGGCGCGTCCGCGCCCGCGTCGAGGGGACCGTGCAGGGCGTGGGCTTCCGGCCCTACGTCTTCCGGCTCGCGGACGAGCTGGCGCTCGGGGGCTACGTGCTCAACGACGAGCGCGGCGTACTGCTGGAGGTCGAGGGGGAGGAGGAGGCGGTCAGCGGCTTTCTCGCGCGCCTGGCCGCCGAGGCGCCGCCGCTCGCGCGCGTCGAGACGGTCACGCCGGAGGAGCTGGCGCCGGCCGGTGAGCAGGCCTTCGCGATCCTCGCCAGCCCGCGCGGCGGCGTTCCCGACGCGCTCGTCTCACCCGACAGCGCGACCTGCGAGGACTGCCTCGCCGAGCTCCGCGATCCCGCCGACCGGCGCCACCGCTATCCATTCGTCAACTGCACCAACTGCGGCCCGCGCTTCACGATCGTGCGCGGCGTCCCGTATGACCGGCGGCTCACCACGATGGCCGGCTTCGCGATGTGCGCGGCCTGCCAGGCCGAGTACGACGACCCGGCGGACCGGCGCTTCCACGCGCAGCCGAACGCGTGCCCGGCGTGCGGGCCGGCGGTCCGGCTGCTGCCCGGAGCGGCCGAGGGGGACGCGGCGATGCGTGCTGCGGCTTCGGCGCTGCGCGCGGGGCGGATCCTCGCCATCAAGAGCCTCGGCGGCTACCACCTCGCGTGCCTGGCCGCCGACGAATCCGCAGTGACGGCGCTGCGCGCGCGAAAGCACCGCGAGGAGAAGCCCTTCGCGGTGATGGCCGGCGACCTCGAGGCGGCGCGCGCGCTGGTCGAGCTTGCGCCCGCCGAGGAGGCGCTGCTCGCCGGGCCCGAGCGCCCGATCGTGCTCGCGCGCCGTCGCGCCGGCGCGACGGTCGCGCACGCCGTTGCGCCAGACTCCGCCGACCTCGGCGTGATGCTGCCCTACACGCCGCTGCAGCACGTGCTGCTGGCCGACGTCGGCGAGACGCTCGTGATGACCAGTGGCAACGTCTCCGACGAGCCGATCGCCCACGAGGACGAGGACGCGCTCGCACGGCTGGCGGGGATCGCCGACGGCTTCCTCGTTCACGACCGGGCGATCCACACGCGCACCGACGACTCGATCGTGCGCGCCGTACCCGGGCGCCGGGCGCTGATGCTCCGCCGCTCGCGCGGCTACGTGCCCGAGAGCCTCGGGCTGCCGCTCGACGCGAGCCCGTTGCTGGCCTGCGGCGCCCAGCTCAAGAGCACGTTCTGCCTCGCGCGCGGCCGCCGCGCGTGGGTCGGCCACCACATCGGCGATCTCGCCAACTACGAGACGCTGCGCGCCTTCGAGGCCGGGGTCGAGCACTTCGAGCGCCTGTTCGCGGTGACGCCGGAGCTGGTCGCGCACGACCTGCACCCCGACTACCTCTCGACCACGTACGCGCTCGCCCGCGACGGCGCCCAGCTGATCGGCGTCCAGCACCACCACGCGCACCTCGCAGCGTGCCTGGCCGAGCACGGCGAACGCGGCCCGGCGGTCGGCCTGATCTTCGACGGAACGGGCCACGGGCTCGACGGCACCGCCTGGGGCGGCGAGCTGCTGGTCGGCGGCCTGCACGGCTTCGAGCGCGCGGGGCACCTGTGGCCCACGCGGCTGCCGGGCGGGGACCGGGCGGTGCGGGAGCCGTGGCGGATGGCGTGCTCGTGGCTGGCCGAAGCCGAGCTCGAGGGCCGCGTGACCGGCGTGGAGGAGGACCGCTGGGACGCCGTCGCGCGGCTCGCCCGATCCGGCCTGGCCTCGCCGGTCACGACGAGCATGGGCCGGCTCTTCGACGCCGTCGCCGCGCTCTGCGGGCTGCGCGCGGAGACAACCTACGAGGGTCAGGCCGCGCAGGCGCTCGAGGCGTGCGCCGCAGCGCCGGACGGCACGGACTATCCGTTGCCGGTGCTCTCGGGCGAGACGCTCGTGCTCGACGCGCGCGAGACGATCCGAGCGGTCATGGCCGACGTCGCGCGCGGGATCGGCGCCCCGGCCGTCTCGGCGCGGTTCCACGCGGGAGTCGCCGAGGGCGCCGCCGCCGCCGCTGCGCTCGCCGCCGAGCGCTACGGCCTGCGTACCGTCGTGCTCTCGGGTGGCGTGTTCCAGAACCGCCGCCTGCTCGACGCCACCGCGGAGGCCGTCGCCGCGCGCGGCCTGCGCGTGCTCGCGCCCGAGCGCCTGCCCGCCAACGACGGCGCGATCAGCTACGGGCAGGCGGCGATCGCCGCCGCGGCCGCGCGTGGGTAGCGCTCGCGCGAACGGCGGCTGGGAAGGAGGTGGGAGCGAGCCGTTCGTGGTGATGCGGGCGAGTTCGTCATTCTGCATCGATGTGATGAAAAACCTCGACCTCGACGACGAGACTCGGGTTAAGCCCGTCATAGGGGCACAAACCGGCATGTCGGCTGGGAGCAGCAACCGCGGACGCTTGAGCTGGGCGCCCTCACCGCCTCCCCGGTCGAAGAGCCGAGCCGGCGCCTGCTCGAGCGGCGGCTGGCCGACCTCGGCCGCCCAGGCGCCCTAACTACGCCGCGCCGGCGTGGGGGTGCTCATGCCCGTGCGGGTGCGCGTGCGCACGCCCGGCGTCCCCATGCGCGCAGTCGCTGCAGACGCCGTGGATCGGGAAGTGGCTGAAGCGCGCGTGGTGGCCGAAGCGCCCGTGCAGGATGTCGCGCACGTCGTCGAGCGCCTCGGGTTCGAGCGTGGTGACACGGCCGCAGCGGTCGCAGGTCAGGTACTCGCGGTCGCTGCCGCGGGCCAGCGCGTAGAGCCCGGGCCCGTGGCCCGCGTGCACGTGGCTGACGACTCCGAGCGCCTCGAGACGCTCGAGGTTGCGGTACACCGAGGTCAGGTCCAGGCCCGGCGGCTGCGCCGCGATGTGCTCCGCGGACGCGGGGCCGTCGGCGTCGAAGAGCGCCGCGAGCACCTGCGACGCGGGCGCCGACACGCGGTGGCCGGCGGCGCGCAGCGCGGCCAGGATCTCCTCGACCCCCGCGAAGGGCAGCGGCCGGCGCTCGGGAGCGGTCGTCACGGCTGCCGGATGTCCGAGCTCCAGCGCTCCTCGATGTGGCCGAAGTGCCAGACCGCAAGCGCGAGCCCCCAGGTCAGCACGAACACCCCGACGACCAGGTAGCCCACGATGTTGAGGTCCAGGCCGGCTACGAAGTCCCACAGGCCTCCGGTCAGGCTGAGCTTGTCGGCGAGCACGGAGAGCAACTCGATCGACCCGATCAGCAACGCCACCGCGACCGAAAGGCCGGTGATCGTGATGTTGTAGAAGATCTTGCGGATCGGCTTGGAGAAGGCCCACCCGTAGGCGAAGTTCATGAAGGCGCCGTCGAGCGTGTCGAACAGCGACATCCCCGCCGCAAACAGGATCGGCAGGCAGATGATCGCGTAGAAGGGCAGCCCGCTCGCCGCGGCGCCGCCCGCCAGCACGAGCAGCGCGACCTCGGTGGCGGTGTCGAACCCCAGCCCGAACAGCAGCCCCAGCGGGTACATCTGCCACGGCTTGCGGATGGCGCGCGTCGCGCGGCCGTAGAACCGATTCATGAATCCGCGTGCCTCGAGCTGCTCTTCGAGCTCACGCTCGTCGAAGTCCCCGCGCCGCATACGCCGGAAGATCCCGATGATGTTGACGAGGATCGCGAGGTTGAGGAGTCCGATCAGGAAGAGGAACGAGCCCGACACGACCGGGCCAATCAGGCCCGTCGCCTGGTGCAGCGTGGAGCTGTCGTTCTCCACGGCTCCGCTGAGCCCGCGGACGCCGAATACCACCAGCCCGCCGAGTGCGAACACGATCGACGAGTGCCCGAGCGAGAAGAAGAAGCCGACGCTCAGCGGGCGCTGACCTTCGGCCATGAGCTTGCGCGTCGTGTTGTCGATCGCCCCGATGTGATCGGCGTCGAAGGCATGGCGCAGACCCAGCGTGTAAGCGGTGATCCCGACGCCGAGGCCGAAGGCGCCGCCGCCGCCGAGGGAGTAGCGGCTCGGCACGACCAGCGCGAGCAGGATGAAGAAGCCGACCGCGTGCAATCCGAGGATGACCGCCGCCAGCACCGCCGCCCGGCGCCATTCCTGCGGGGTCAGCGCTGCCCGCACGCGCGTCATCCGTGACGCGCCCGTGAACCGGATTCCTGCCGCCATGCTCGCCCTCCTCGTAGCCCCGACGTTCGCGGCGACCCTACTCCTCGGGGGCGCTAATGCAACCCGGTTGCATCAGGCTGGCGTACGATGGCCGCTGAGCGCATGGCGATCACCCTGACCCAGCTCGCGAGCTTCCTCGCCGTCGCCCGGGCCGGCTCGATCAACGCGGCCGCCGACGCACTGGTGGTGACGCAGCCCTCGGTGTCCGCGGCGCTGGCGGCGCTCAACCGCGAGCTCGGCGTCGAGCTGCTCGAGCGCTCGGGACGCAGCGTGAAGCTCAGCCCGGCCGGCGAGGCCTTCGTGCCCTACGCGAGCTCGGTCATGGGCCTGCTCGACGAGGGCCGCCGGGCCGCGAGCGACGCGGCTGCCGGCGCTCAGCTGCAGCTGCGCATCGCCGCCGTCACGACCGCCGCGGAGTCCTTCGTCCCGCCGCTCATGAAGGCGTTCTCCGCGCTGCGCCCCGAGGTCGAGCTGGCCCTCGACGTCGGCAATCGCGTCACGGTCCTCGAGGCCGTGCTCGATCACCGCGCGGACGTCGCGTTCACCGGCCAGCCGCCCGCCGGCGAGCGGCTCGAGGCGCTGCCGCTGATGGACAACGACATCGTCCTCGTGACCGCGGCCGACGACCCGCTCGCCGGCGGCGCGCTCGGCGACGTCGCGCAGCTCGAGCAGCGCACGTGGCTTCTGCGCGAGCCGGGCTCGGGGACCCGGGCGCTCAACGAGCGCTACCTCGCCGGAGCCGGGCTAGGCCCTCGCACGCTGACACTCGGATCCAACGGCGCCATCAAGCAGGCCGCGCGCGAGGGTCTGGGCGTCTCGCTGATCTCCAAGGCCGCGGTGCAGGACGAGCTCGCCTCGGGCCTGCTGGGGACGATCGCGCTCCCGGATCCGCCGGCCACGCGCCGCTGGTGGGTGCTGCGCTCGACCCAGGGCCCGCTGCGCCCGGTGGTCGTCGACTTTGTAACCTTTGCCTCGACATGACGCGCGGCTCCGTCGCCGGGACCTGAAGGAGGAGACCTAGATGCTGGTGCGGGATGGGATGAACCCGATCGTGGTGACGGTGGGACCGGAGCACACGCTCCGCGAGACCGCGCGGCGGATGACCGCGCGAGGGGTCGGCGCTGCCGTCGTCATCGACTCCGAGCAGCCGGGCCCCGGCATCATCACCGAGCGCGACCTCCTTCACTCAAACGGGGTGGGCCAGGACATCGACGCCGAGCTCGTGCGCGACCACCTGACCTCGGAGCTCGTCTACGCCTCGGCCGACTGGTCGCTCGAGCAGGCGGCGGCTGAGATGACCCGCGGCGGGTTCCGCCACGTCGTTGTGCTCGAAGGCTCAGAGCTCGCCGGGATCCTCTCGATGCGCGACATCGTCAGGTGCTGGACCGGCGACGGCGCGAGCTGCGACGTCCCGGGCTAGTTCGGCGCTGCCACGCGGCTGTTGCCGCCGAGCGACACCGCTGCCCGTGCCGTGACGAGGTGGTAGAGGACCAGCACCTGCACAATCGCCAGTGACTCCGAGCGCAGCAGCTCGGTGCCGACCGTGAACTGGCCGAGGCGCTCCGAGCGCAGGTGGCTGGCGAACTGCATGCGGTCCCAGACCGCCTCCTCGATCGCCGACCCGCGCTCGGGGTCGATGTCGCCGGCGACGTGGAGCCACTGCTCGTCGTCGCGCTCGATCAGCGTGATCCCGCCGCCGTCGACGTCCATGAACGGCGCCAGGTCGGGATGATCCAGGCTGGGGCGCAGCAGCACGTCGGCGTCGAGGTGCTCCTGGTCCTGCCCGGCGCCCTGGCTGAAGGCGATCACGAGGTCGGCGGAGGTCTCCTGGGGCCGGATGAACGCCTCTGAGTCGGCCTCGCGGCGGTCGAGCTCCGCGAGCACCTGGTCGGTCGTGTAGCCGCGGTGCGAGCAGTCGCGCTGGACCTTCCACTTGCGCCGCAGCGTCTCCGGCGGCGCAAGGAACACGCGCACGTCGTAGGCGTCGCACATCTCCGGCGTGGCGTAGCCCAGCAGGCCCTCCACGACGGTGAACGGGTTGGGCTTGACGTACGCCGGGCGGCCGAACGTGCCGTCCTTGTGCTGGTAGACGGGCTTGAGGATCGGCTCGCCCGCCCGCAGGTGCCCCAGGTGCTGCTCAAGGATGTCGAGGTGGTTGCAGTCCGGGTGCAGCGGCGTGATCTCGCGCGCGGCACGCTCCCTGCGGTCATAGCGGTGGTAGTCGTCGGCGGCGATGTGCGTGACCTGCTCCTCGCCGAGGATGCGCACGAGGCCGCGGGTGACGGTGGTCTTGCCTGCGCCGGAGTCGCCGACGACGCCGAGGATGATCGGACGGGGCATGGTCAGGGCGTCCTCTCGAGTTCGCCGTCCTCGTCAAAGACGGAGCTGGCGCGGATGTCGCTCTCCTCGATCGTCACGAGGTCGTGCCGGTCGAGCGAGTCCCGGCGGTCGTAGAGCCGGCTGGCCTGGCGCATGCGCGCCCGGTCGATGGCGTTGCGGATGCTGCGCCCGAAGGCGAAGCGCGGCCGCTTCACCCGGCGCTCGACGTACTCCCGGAAGGCCGGCTCGGCCTCGGGCGAGAGCTCGTAGGCCTGCTGCTCGAGCATCAGCGCCGCGATCTGCATCAGCTCGTCGACGTCGAAGTCGGGGAAGTGGATGTGGTGGGCGACGCGCGAGCCCATGCCGGGGTTGGAGCGGAAGAACGTCTCCATGCGGTCGCGGTAGCCCGCGAGCACCACGACGAGGCTCTCGCGCTCGGCCTCCATGACCTGGAGCAGGATCTCGATCGCCTCCTGCCCGTAGTCGCGCTCGTTCTCGGGCCGGTAGAGGTAGTAGGCCTCGTCGATGAACAGCACGCCGCCGCGCGCGCGCTTGAGCACCTCGCGGGTCTTCGGCGCGGTGTGGCCGACGTACTGGCCGACGAGGTCGTCGCGGGTCACCGAGACCACCTTGGGCTTCTCGATGTAGCCGAGCCGGTGCAGGATCTCCGCCATCCGCAGGGCCACGGTGGTCTTGCCGGTGCCGGGGTTGCCGGTGAAGCTCATGTGCAGCGAGGGGCGCGAGGAGTCGAGGCCGGCCTCGGCGCGCAGGCGGTCGATGACCAGCAGCGCCGCGATCTCGCGGATGCGCTCCTTGACGGGCGCGAGCGCGACGAGCTCGCGATCGAGCTGGGCGAGCACGTCCTCGATCTCGCCGTCGCGGTGCTCGGCGGCCGGTTCCGGGGCCAGTACCTCGCTCACGGCGTTCCCCCGTTGCGCGTGGAATGGCCGCCGGCGGTGTAGCGCCGGCCGACGGGCTCGTCGGTGGCGTAGGCGTGAAGCGTGTAGCGGATCTGGCGGTCGGCCTTCTCCGTGCGGTCCAGGCGGAAGCCCGGCTCGTCGGCGGGCCGCCCGACGATGAACGACAGCGCCGTCGTCTGGCGGCCGAGCGAGCGGTCGTAGGCGACGATCTTCACGTACTCGTTCTGGCAGGCCTCGCGCGCGGCGCGGACCTCGCGCATCGGCACCTCGACCTCGTCCTCGCCGAGGTCGAACATCGGCTGGCCCCACATCTCCCACAGCGCGTTGCGCGGGTGCGGGTCGTCAGTGTGCTCGATCATGATCGCCCAGCCGTTCTGGAGCGAATAGCGGAGCTGGGCCTCGATCTGCTCGTCGGTGAGGTCGGGCAGGTAGGAGAACGTGCCTTGTGTGATGCGCATCTCGATGGCTCCTAGCTGCTCGTCGGCGTGACGGTGACGTCGGCCGTGTCGGTGGACGTGTACTCGAAGGTGATGTCCTTCCAGACCTCCAGGGCGGCGTCGAGCTCCGGGCAGCCCTTGGCGGCCTTGACGAGGATGTCGGGGCCCTCGGCGTAGAAGTCGCGGCCCTCGTTGCGCGCCTGGATCATCGCCTCGACGGCG
>JBBRYA010000074.1:0-16080 GCA_038238015.1 Solirubrobacterales bacterium | reverse complement strand
GCTCGCCCGGGCCGGTCGGGGCCGCAGCGGGGCCGGCCGGGGCAGGGCGCTCGCTCGGGCCGGCGGAAGGCGTGGGCGGAGCGGCGCTCTGAGGGGTGCGCGCGAGTACGTCCGCGGGAGCGGAAGCAGGGGCGGCGGGAGGGTCGTTGCCCGCGGTCGGCGGCCGGCGGGAGCGGCTGAGGCGGCGCCGCTGGGCTGGCCCGGCCGGTGCCGGTGAGCCACCGGGGAGCGAGACGGCCGGGGTTCCGGCGGGGGCGGGGGTGCGCGAGACGGCCTGTCGCGGAGCCGCGCCGGACGTGGCGGCTGCGGCCGGCGAGCCGGCGGGAGCGGGGTTGCGCGCGACCTGCGGCCCGGCGCCGGAGGTGGAGGCGCTGGGCGGCTCGGGCGCCGGCTCGCGGTCCACGGAGGGCTCGTCGTCCAGCTCGCCCGCGACGGCCGCGGGCTCGGGAGGCGACGTCTCGGCGGGGGCCGGGGCCTCGGCCGGCGCCGCGGCTCGCGCGAGGATCGGCGCGAGCGGCCGCGGCGCTCCGGCCGCGGCGGGAGCAGGGTCGGCGGGGCCGTCCCCGTCTGGCTCGGAGGGGTCCTGCGGCCCGCGAAGGGAGTCGACCACGCGCCGGAAGATCCCGCGCGGGTCGGGGGCGCCGGCAGCCGCGGGGTCACCCGCAGCCGCCGGGGTCGGGGCGGTCGGCGTCGCCGCGGCGGGAGCGCCTGGGCCCGGGCGGGGGGTGCGCCGGACGGCCGGGCGCGCGGCGGCGGGCGCCGCGGCGGGTTTGCGCGAGACCGCCACCCGCGGTGGGGACGCGGCGGGTGCCGAGGCGGGCGCGGAAGTAGGCGGTGCGGGCGGGCTGGACGCCGAAGCGGCCGAAGCCTCCGGCGCGGGCGGGCTGGGCGCCGAAGCGGCCGGAGCCTTCGGCGGGGGTGGGGCCGGAGCCGCAGCCTGCGGGGCGGCCGTGCGGGCCACGCCGCGGGCCGCGGACGGGCCCGGGATCTCCGACGGCGCGCTCGGCGCCGGAGGGGCCCCGGAGCCCGACGGCTCGGACGTGCGCGGGGGCACGTCGGCGCCGGCGGCTTCGGACGCGCGCGGCGGGATGTCGGCGCCGGCGGCTTCGGACGCGCGCGGCGGGATGTCGGCGCCGGCGCCTTCGGACGCGCGCGGGGGCACGTCGGCCGCGGGCGGCGAGGCGTCGGCGACGGTGCGGGCGACCGACGCCTCGCCCCCTCCGGGCTCGGGGGCCGAGGGCGCCGGCGCCTCGCCGGCGGGCGGCGTCGCCAGGCGCTCGTCGCCCTCCAGGATCTTCGCCCCGCGTCCGACCTCGAGGGCCAGGCCGCGCTTGACGCGCGACAAGCGCTTCTCCTGCGGCGTCTGCTCCGGCAGGCCCGCGCCGCCCGCCCAGGGCAGAGCCTCGGACTTCGCGGCTTCGGCATCGCCGAACAGCCACTCCGCGCCCCAGTCAGAGACGCCCTTCAAGACCGTGCTCTCGGTGCCCGACGGCGCCCAGCCCGGCTCGCTCTCGGCGGCCGGCGCCGCGACGGGCGCGGGAGCCTCGTAGGCCGCGCCGGGGGCGCTCAGCGGGACCGGCGCCGCGCTCGCGGCAGGCGCCGGCGCGGCCGGCCCGAGCGAGCGAGCGACGCCGTAGCCGGACAGCCGGGTGGCGGCGGGAAGGTGCTTGGGAGCGCGCGCCTCGGCCACGGAGCGCCCGAGCGTCAGCCCGGTGGCGTGCTTGATGCGCTTGGTTCGCCCGAGCAGGCGCCGACCCAGGGGCGCGATGACCGGCCGGAGGCCGTCGTGTCCGTCTCGTGGTTCGTCCATGGCTCAGCTCTCACCGGGATGGGGGGGTACCCACCCGGAGATGGCGTCAGCCTCCCGCAGGAAGCGGCGCCGGTCGGGGTGCTCGAGGTCGAGGATCGCGTCGAGCGACCAGTGGAAGTGATGCGCCAGCCTGGCCGTCTCCGCGAACAGCTCGCGCGGAGACGGCCGCGTCATTCCCCCAGGCGCCCGTCCTCTATCTCCGTGAGATCGACCTCGAATGCCTGCGCGCAGTTCGGGCACGTGACCGAGCCCACGGCCTCTCCGTCGGTGTTGACCCGCTCGTAGAGGCGCTGCAGGTGATCGAAGTCGGCCGCGTAGAGCCCTTCGATCACCTCCGGGGATATCTGCTGCATGTCCCCGAGCTTGGTGACGACCCGGGCCAGCAGCAGGACGGTCAGGTACGCCTCGTTCTGGCGTACCTGGACCTCCCGCAGCGGCTCGATCTCGTCCCGCGCCGTCGCGAGCCGCATCGTGCCCTCTCGGTGCACGGCGCCGCTCGCGTCGACGTAGCCCTTGGGCAGCGTGAACGCGTACTCCGTCTTCATCGTGTCTGAACCGGCTCACTTCCTGTCCCAGGCTCGAGGCCTGTCTACATCCGCTTGAAGCCTTCGTGGCAGAGCGTGATGGCCTCCACCGCGATCTCGTTGGCCCCGGCGTTCATGGCCGCGCCCGTGTACTTGGACGGCCACGCCTGGGTGATGCTGTAGGTGGCGATCGGCGACGAGTCGTAGTCGCAGAGCGTCAGGGTGCAGTCCGTGCGCGAGGCGTCGGGTCCCTTCTCCTGGACGGCCTGGCGCCACTGCCACAGGCTCGCGTCGACGTCCACGCCGCGCTTGAGCTCGATGTTGGACCACTTCATGCCGCCCGGCACCTTGACGATGATCGGGTTGCCGTTGGCGTCGGTCTCCTTCTGCTCGACGATCTCGCTCTCGGCGTCCAGTCCCGACACCTCGCGGAACTGGCCGGAGCTCTCCTTGCCGCCGATCTGCAGCGTGAAGTGGTTGGTCGGCCGCGGCTTCTTGGCTGCTGCCATAGCTGATCAGTCCTTTCTTGTCTCTTGGAAGGGGTTAGGAGATCTCTGCCGCGCCGGCCGAGTACTGGCTGAGGCGGAAGACCACGAACTCTGCGGGCTTCACCGGCGAGATGCCGATCTCGCAGATGACCTGGCCGGCCTCGATCACGTCGGGCGGGTTGGTCTCGGAGTCGCACTTGACGAAGAACGCCTGGTCGGGCGTGGCCCCGAACAGCGCGCCCTCACGCCACGTGCGCGTGAGGAAGTTCGTCGCCGCGATTCGCAGCTGCATCCACAGCCGCTCGTCGTTGGGCTCGAAGACCGACCACTGCGTGCCCTCCATGATCGACTCGGCGATGTAGTTGAAGAGGCGCCGGACGTTGATGTAGCGCCACTCCGGGTCGCTCGAGAGCGTGCGTGCGCCCCAGATGCGGATGCCGCGGCCGGGGAACGCGCGGATGCAGTTGATGCCGACCTTGTTGAGGCCGCCCTGCTCCGCGTGCGTGACCTGGAAGCCCAGGCCATTGACGCCCATGATGATCTCGTTGGCCGGGGCCTTGTGGACGCCGCGGGTCGCGTCGGTGCGGCACCACACGCCGGCGACGTGCCCGGACGGCGGCACCATGATCGGCTGGTTGGTCAGCGGGTCCATGACCTCGAGCCAGGGGTAGTAGAGCGTCGCGAACTTCGAGTCGTAGCCGGCGGTGTTCATCCGCCACTCGAGGATCTCCTGCGGGAGCAGGCTGTTCGGCGCGTCGAGGATCGCCATGCGGTCGCCGGCGTTCTCGCAGTGGGCGATCATCTTGCCCTGGAGGTCGCGCACCTGGACGTCGTCGCCGTTGCTTCCGAGGTTCATGAGGTCCGGCATGCAGACCATCGTCACCTCGTCGACCGCGGCGAGCCCGCCCATGCCCTGACGCCGGGCCACGTCGCCCTCGAAGTCGGTCGACTTGACCTTCTCCGGGCTGCGCGGCGGGGAGGACAGGGTGTAGGAGCCGGGGGCCGGGCGGGCATCCGGGAGCGACGCGCCGGTCTCTTCGATCCTGACGATCTTCGAGGACGCGTTGACCTTGGTGGCGATGTTCGAGCGGCCCTTCTTGACCGTCAGGCCCTCGTAGGTCTCGTTCTCCGAGCCGGCCGAGACGACGACCTTGTAGGTCGGGTCGGCGTCGCCCTTGCCGTCGCCCGCGCTGGGCTCCTCGGTGATCTCGACCTTGATGGTGCCGTCGACGCCAGCGAGCGCCTGGGCGCGGAAGGTCTCGACGCTCGAGTCCGCGGCGGCCGGAAGGGCGGCCACCGGGCGGGCGCCCGCGCCGTCGCCGGCGCCGACCCGCACGATCCAGCACAGCGCGCCGCCGTTCTGGAAGAACCCGTAGACGGAGTGCGCCAGGTAGGCGCCCTCCATGAACGGGCCGTTGTCGGGCTCATTGGGATCGCCGAAGATCTTCGCGAACTGGGTCCAGTTCGAGATCCGCATCGGCGTGTTCACCGGGCCGCCCGGAGCGAGGCCCACGAACGCCGCGATGGACGTCCCGACCCCCTCGATGGGCTTCGAGGTGGACGGGATCTCCTCGACGTAGACGCCGGGAGTCAGATAGGTGGGCATGTCACTCCTCCACTCGGTTCACTTGACGACTTGTGCGCAACTCGCTGCGGAGCTCCTCCGGCACCGCGGTGTAGAACCGCCGCGGCGAGGCCGAGCCCGGATCCAGGACGACCATCTCGTCCTCGTCGCGGGCCCAGAGGACGACCTTGCTCTCCGGGGACGCGGTGCGCACGCGCTCACCGAGCTCGCGCGACGCCGCCTGGCGAAGGTCCAGGACGACCGCATCGGGATGCAGCCGGCCTGCCATCAGGACGAGCGCCTGGGGGCGTTCTTCCTCGCCGATCACGTCGATTCCCTCTTCCTCGAGCACCTCGTTCATACCGAGGCGGACCAGCGGTTCGAGGTTGCCGAGGAGCACTCGGGGTCGGCGACCATCCATTGACGACACAGGTCAACCCTCTTGCATCCGGACCATCCGATGCCAGAGCCGTTCGGGCAACGTGTCCCTGCCCGTTCGGTCACTTCGCGCTCGCCTTCGGCTTGGCCTTGGAGGCGCCGATCACGAGCTCGGTGCGCGAGCCGGGAACGCTCACGGTCTCCGAGACCTCTTCGCCCGCCACCGTCCGGGCCACGAGCCTGTGCTCGCCCGGCGCGACGCGGTCGAAGATGAAGCGCCCGTCGGCCTTCGACGCGGCCCACAGGCCGAGGTCGGGCAGCGTGATCCAGGCGTTGACGACGGGCGCGCCGTCGGCGTCGGCGATCGTCCCGCCGAAGCGGTGCATCTCGAGGATCGTCGAGGGCGGCCCGTCCTGCAGGCGCGTGACCATCGTCTGGGTGCGCACCTCCGGCCCGCGCTCGTAGACGGTGCCCGACTCGCAGGCGAGCTGCGCGACGTAGTCCAGCGAGGCCTTGTACTGGCCGCCGACCGCCGACCAGAAGTCGGCCTTGCCGTCGGACTTGGCCGCGCCGACCTTGCCGGTGATGGCGTGGGTGGCCGACAGCGCGGCCAGCCGGCCCTGGAGGATGTCCTCCGGCAGCTCCGGGAAGGCGAACAGCACGGCGAGCACCTGGGAGAGCAGGCGATGCTCGTCCTCGACGGCCTGCGTCCACGCGGTGACCGCGTAGGAGCACTCCATGATCATCGGCGGGCGCACGTCGCGAGCGCCGCCGTTCTGCCCGCGGACCTGCTGCCACTCCACGGGCCGCGCGTCCTGGGACTCGCGCAGGTCGTAGAGGAAGAGGTTCACCGTGGGGGAGGAGAGCTGGCCCGACCACTCGCGCGCGGGCGCGTCGAACGCCACCTCCACCCCGTCGAAGCCGTGACGCTCGAGCTCGCGCTTGAGCAGCGCGCGCAGCGTCTCATCGAGATCCGCGAGCATCGTGTTGAGCGGGACACTCACGACCAAAGCCATCGTGAGCGACCCTATACAGAGCGCGGAGCCGAGAGCAAGCGGTTTGCGGGCGCACTTGTGGGCAGGTCACACGATGGTCACGCGTGGGCTGCCTGGTCCTTGCGCGCTGCTCGAGGCGTGGAGGCCGAGCCGCCTGGGCGCCGGCGGGCGGGAGCGAGCGGCCGTGTCCGGCCGGGATGGCGGGTCGGCGGGTTATCGTCGCCGCCCGGATGACACTGGTCTCAGGCGAAAGGAGCAGCGTGCCAGTCCGTGCGGTCTCACGACGCTGCGCGGCCCAGTCGCGCGGAACGCAGCGGTGCGTTCCTTGTCGTCGCGTCACGCGGAGGCCGCGCCCGTCCGCCGCAGGGCCGTGCCTTGCATTGAGTCGTCGGGACGTGGGACGGTAGGGCGATCGTTGAGCTCCCAGCGCCGCACCGCGGAGGCAAGCCATGGAATCCTCACGTCCCAGCCGGGTCCTTGTGGTGGCCAATCGGATGGCCTCCACACCGCGACTCCTGAACGAGGTCGGTCGCCGTGCACGGGCCGGGCCGTGCACGTTCGCTCTGCTTGTGCCCGACACCGCCGACCGCAAAGTGCCGGACTGGACGCTGGAAATCGCGCTCCCATTGCTCGAGCGCGCGGCCCGAGGCGAGGTGGAAGGTCTCGCCGGTGGGCCAGACCCGTTCGACGCCGTTGAGCGTGCGGTTCGCGAAGGCGCCTTCGACGAGATCATCGTCTCGACGCTCCCTAAGCACCGCTCCAAGTGGCTGCGGCGCAACCTGATCGCGCGGATCGAAGGTCTCGGGCTCCCTGTGACGGCGATCGTCTCAAGCCAGAAGTCGGTCAGGGACACAATCGAGGACAGCGACGATGTGACACGAGGACTGGGCGGTATGAGCGGCGGCGGATAGAGCGCTCCGTCCGGTGCCCCGCGGGCTCCGGTCGACACGCCATTCGCGTGCCTCGGTCCGTCCCCGCGCTGCGAGCTGCGGATGCTGCAAGGGACGAAGCGCGCAGCCCGACGCAGACCGTGGCCGACCCACCCGCGCTTCTGCTTCGAGGCAGAACCGGCACCGGTGGTGTGTCAGTAGTGGTGTGTCAGTAGCGAAGCCGAGCGCGCCGGTCGCCGACTTCGCGCGCCTCTCACCCGCCGTGGAGCGGCCCACCGGCGCCGCCCACCCGCTGCCGCTCTGCCTCGACCGCGGCCCTGCGCGCCATCTCGCTGTACGGAGCGCCGTCGCGCTCGCGGCGCATCTGCTGCTCGGCGGCACGCTCCGAACGCGCGGCGCGTCTCTCGGGGCCCGACAAGCGCCATTCCCCCAGCCGCGTCAGCGCCTCGCGCCCTCGCCTGTAGGTTCGGCTGGTCCGCAACATCCTGGCCCTCCTCGGTGAGCGATCGGACCGACACTAACCATGCGGCAGCGGGCGCCGCAAGCCCCGCTGCTGCTTCGAGGCAACAGCGAGAGCGCTCTCCGAAGCCGAGTGTCGACTCCGTCGGCCTCCGGCATACGCAGTCGACACTCGGTAGCCAGCGCTTGGGATCAGCCGCTGTCCAGCCGCAGCTGCGGGTCCATGCCGCGCTCCCGCCTCGAGGCAGAAGCCAACGGCACCGGTCGCCTGCGCTCCCAGCGAAAGCCAGGCGCGACAACTGCACCATGCCGCTTTCCCGAGCCGAGGACATTCCTCACACCTAGGCCGCATCGGCGGAACCTGCTCACACAGGTGCTGACCATGGTCCTTCGCCGGCCGCTCCGCAAGAAAACGACACCGCTGTCCTGGATAGACACCGCTATGCGATCGCTCGACAGGACAGTCCCTCCCGTTGGCCGGCGGCTCCGCGCTCCCTTCAATGCCGCCGTTGACGTTCGCCCCGCGCCCCAGCCCCGCCTAGTCCCCCGTCAGCAGCCGCGTGTGCGGCAGCCCCTCGCTCCGCAGCCGCTTGGTGAAGTCGTCGAAGTGCTCGGCGGCCTTCTCGTTGCGGTTGGACTGCCGGATCCGGCCCGTCGGGTCCAGCCTCGCCTCGCAGAGCGCGAGCTCGGCCGGCTCCCATGACACGTTGCGGTCCACCTTGAGGTCGTTGAGGTTGAACCAGCCGCTCGAGTCCTCGAGCAGCTGGGAGGCGAGCTTTGAGCCGTTCGGCGCGCGGATGTGGGCGCGCACGACGCGCCAGTTCTCGTCGAGCACGATCGTGATGGAGGGGGCGCCGCGGGCGGCCGCCTCCCAGCGGTGCATGAGCGCCTTGAAGATCTGGGCCGCGGAATGGGTGGTGCTCTCCTTCTGGTTGAGGTCGCCGGCCGCGGCCGCGAGCTTGTCGCGGTAGTCCGTGTTGCCCGGGCCGGTCTTGCCCTCGGCGGCCTTGAGGAAGTGCGTCTGGCTCTTGATCAGGCCCGCCTGCGCGGAGGCGATGCGCCGGCGCTCGGCGATCACCAGGTTGCGCAGCGAGTGGGCGGGCGCGCTCTGGCCCGGCTCCTTGACCTCCTCCTCGGGCGCGCCGTCAACGACGCCGAGCCCGGCCCCCGTCGCCTCGTCGAGCCCGGCGACGGTGTTGGCGACCGACGCGAGCATCGGCTCGAAGACCTCGCGCGCCGCCTCGCGCAGCACCTCCTTGGCGAGCTCGCGCGGGACGGTCTCGCCCATGCCGCCCGTCACGGCCGATTCGAACATGTGCAGCGCCGCCTGGTAGTTGGAGAAGATCTGCCCGACGGTGTTGACGTTGTCCTGGACGAGCTCGCGCTCGCTCTTGGACGCCAGCGGCGCCTGGTCGAGCTCGGCCTCGATCGCCTCGCGGTAGAGGATCGCCTTGTCGAGGCGCCCCGACGCGGCGGGCTCCTCGGCGCGGCTGCCGATCGCCTGCACGCGCGCGTCGGCGCCCGCGTCGGTGACCTGCAGGGAGCGGATGACGCGCTGGACGGTGGCGTTGCCGTGCAGGCGCTGGAGGCGCAGCAGCGTGCGCGCGCGGGTGTGCGGGTCGGCCTGCTTGAGCGCCGCCACCGTGCCGGAGTCCAGCGGGCGCTCGGCCTCGGGCGTCGCCTTCTCCTCGTCCTCCTCGCGCTCCTCGCCCTCCTCGGCGGAGCGACGCGCACGGGCCATGACGTACCCCTCTAGTCCTTGCCGGCGCCGTTTCGGATCAGGCCGTGGTAGTGCTCGAAGTCGGACTCGAGCGTCAGCCGGCCCTGCTTGCCGTACTCCTGGGCGACAGCGCGCACCAGGTGGCGCATCTCGATCGTGTCCCCCTGCTCGGCGCCCTGGAAGGCCGCCGACAGCGAGCAGTTGCGGATCGCGCCGCCGGAGAGCTTGAACCGGGTCGCGAGGAAGTCGATGTCGATGTCCTCGGCGAACGGCGCCTCGGCGGGCAGCAGCAGGCGCCAGATCCGCTTGCGGTCCTCGACCTCGGGGAACGGGAAGTCGATCACGAAGTCCAGGCGGCGCACAAACGCGTCGTCGATGTTGCGGCGGAAGTTGGTGGCGAGGATGACCGCGCCGGCGTACTGCTCCATCTTCTGCAGCAGGTAGGCGACCTCGATGTTCGCGTAGCGGTCGTGGGAGTCAGACACCTCCGAGCGCTTGCCGAACAGCGCGTCGGCCTCGTCGAAGAACAGGATCGCGTTGGAGCCGTCGGCGGCGGAGAAGATGCGGTCGAGGTTCTTCTCGGTCTCCCCGATGTACTTGGAGACGATCGTGGCGAGGTCGACGCGGAAGAGCTCGAGCCCGAGCTCGGCGGCGAGCACCTGCGCGGCCATCGTCTTGCCGGTGCCAGACTCGCCCGCGAACAGGACCTTCAGCCCCTGGGTCTTGGCGACCGACTTCTCATAGCCCCAGTCGGAGAGCACGCGGTCACGGTGGCGCAGGTAGGAGGAGATCGACTGCAGCAGCTCGAGCTGGCGCTCGGGGAGCACGAGGTCGACCCAGCGGTAGCCGGGCGGGATCCGCGCCGCCAGCTCGCCGAGCCGCGACGAGGAGGCCTGGCGGGCCCCGAAGTCCAGGTCGACGGCTTCCGCGCTGCCCGCCCCGCGCATCTTCGCTGCCAGCTGGGCGACCGCCGAGGCCTCCTCGATCTGGCTCGTCGAGAGGCGGAACTTCGCCGCGACATCGCGGGTGTCCGGCGCCCCCGAGAGGTCGGCCCACGCGCGGTGGCGCTCGCCGAAGCTCGGCATCGCGGCCTCGACGAGCAGCACGGTGCGGTCCCCGAGCGCAGTCGCCGCGGTGGTCGTGGGAGCGATCATCAGCGTGCGCTCGCGGCGCGGCTCGAGCGCGCGCAGCACGCGGTTGCGCTCGACCGGCTCGAGGCCGTCGAGGCCGTCGAAGACCAGCGCGTGGCCCTCCAGCGCGCACAGCAGCGCGGCCTCGGCCATCAGCTCGGCGTTGTCGATGTCGCGGATGTTGGCCAGCAGCAGCGGGCGCCCGACCGCGCGGGCGACCAGCGACGCCGCGTCGGGCCCGGCCACCACGATCGGCAGGTGGGTCTCGGCCTCCAGCAGAGCGGTGAGGCGCTGGATCGTGATCGGCCGGCCGGGCTCGTGGAGCCCCAGCGGCAGCGCGCGCAGCTTGCCGTCGCCGCGCGGCGTGTCCAGGCGCGTGCCGAGCAGGAACGCCGCGAGGCGCTCGGCGACCTTGACCTGGCGCTCGGCCAGCGGGATCGTGGCGTCGCCTTCGAGCAGCCTGAGCGCGCCGAGCCTGCGCAGGCGCCCGTCCTGGGCGAAGGAGGTGAGCACGTCGGCAGGGCTGACCCCCTCGCCCTCGAGCAGGTGCCCGACCAGCCGCGGGCTCGCGAGCTTGCGCGTGACGTCGTCCTGGAGGTAGGCGTAGAGGCGCCCGTAGCGCGGGTTCAGCTCGGGGGCGACGGAGACGCCGAGGACGGCCGAGTCGAGCAGGTCCAGGCCGAGCAGCTGCGTGGCCGCGGCCAGGCGGCCGTCGGTCTCCGTGCTGGCCTCGCCCGCGGCGAGCGACAGCGCGTCCTCGTCTGAGATGTAGAGCCCGCGGAACGGGTCGCTCGGGTTCGGGTCGTTGCCCGCGACGCCCTGGACGGCCGCGCGCAGGCGGCCCTCGAGGAACTGGAAGCCGACCGCGCTCGGCGCCGCCGGGGGTGCGTCAGCCGGCGAGCTCACCGGCCACGGCATCCGCCTCGCGCTCGAGGCTGTCGCCCGGCTCGGAGACGGTCAGGGGCCCGCTCGCGGGTGCCCCGCGCTGCTGCACGACGTGAGTCAGCTCGTGCGCGATCAGCGAATCGCCGCCCTTCGATCCGGGCTGGTACTCGCCCTGGGCGAAGTAGACGTCCGAGCCGGTCGCGAACGCGCGGGCCGACACCGAGCGCGCCAGCGCGTCAGCGGTCGAGTCGGTGTGGACGGTCACGTCGGAGAGGTCGCCCAGGTCGGGGCTGAACTTCTCCGAGACGCCCGCGTCGAGGCCGTGGCCCGAGCCGCGCGAGGAGGAGATGGTCTGCTCGACGTCGGGGTGCACCGCGCCGCCGTTCATGATCCCGTCGCCCTGGGCGCGGCCGATCATCTGCCCGAAGGCGTGGTTGCCCACCGAGGACGCGACGAGCTCGGCGGGGGAGGGGACCGGCGCGGCCAGCTCGGAGGCAGGCGGCTCGGGGGCCTGAACGACCTCCTGCTGCTGCTCGAGCTCCTCCCGGGCGAGGATGTCGCCGTCGTACGCGCTCATCTGAAGGCGAGCATACGCACGATCGCCCGGAGCATGCAAGGTCTGCTCGGGCAGCCGTCAGCGCATCCCGACCGCGGGCTGCAGCTCCTCGAGAGGCTCGAAGCCGCGGCGGTCGATCGTGCCCCAGCTGTGGTTGCCGCGCAGGTAGGACCAGAACCCGCGCACGCGGTAGGCGGTCATCACCTGGCGGTAGCCGAAGTTCTCCAGCACGCTGAAGATGATCATGCGCCCGAAGTCGCGCCAGCGCACGAAGCGCCGGAAGGCCATGTCCTCTAGCAGCAGCGCCGACAGCGAGAGGCAGATGCCTGCGAGCAGCGCCAGGGCGAGGAAGCCCAATGCGGCGGGAAGGTTCAGGAAGCCGAGGAAGTAGCTGAGTGGGACCGCGATGTAGCCCAGCAGCTCGATGAACGCGCCGAGGAACTCGAACAGCAGGAAGAACGGCAGCGCGAGCAGCCCGACAACGCCGTAGCGCGGGTTGCCCATCATCCCGCGATGGCGCACGAGCGTGTCGGTGAGGCCGCGGTGCCACCGATCGCGCTGGCCCCCGAGCTGGCCCAGGCGGTCGGGCGCCTCCGTCCAGCACACGGGATCGGGCACGAAGGCGATGTGGTAGGGCCGCTTGAGCTCGCGCATGCGCTTGTGCAGGCGCATGCACAGCTCGAAGTCCTCGCCGATCGAGTCGGTGGCGAAGCCGCCGACGTCGATCACCACGTCCTTGCGGAAGATGCCGAAGGCACCGGAGATGATCAGCAGCCCATTGATCATGCTCCAGCCCGAGCGCGCGGCGGTGAACGCGCGCAGGTACTCGACGGTCTGGAACATCGGCAGAGCCTGACGCGGCAGCGCGACCGCGGTCACGTGGCCGCGCTCGACTGTACAGCCGTTGGCGACGCGGATGATCCCGCCGGCGGCGATCGTGCGGTCGGGGCGCTCGATGAACGGCCGGACCACGGTCAGCAGCGCGTCGGCCTCGAGCACGGAATCGGCGTCCACACAGCAGACGAGCGGATAGCGGGCGAAGTTGATCGAGCAGTTCAGGCCGTCCGAACGCCCGCCGTTCTCCTTGTCGATGACCACGAGCCCGGAGTGCGTGCGCGAGCGCCACACGCCGAGCACCGGCTGCGTTGGCAGGCGCGCGTGCTCCGGCTGGTCGACTCGGTGCATCGAGAATGCCTCGATCAGGCGCTCCATGGTGTCGTCGCTCGAGCCGTCGTTGGTGAGCACGACCTCGTGTTCGGGATAGCGCAGCGCGAGCATCGAGCGCACGCTGTCGACGATCACCGAGCCCTCGTTGTAGGCCGACGTGGTGAGCGAGATCGGCGGGGTGAGCGCCGAACGCACGGAGCGCTCCAGGCGCGCGTGCACGAGCCGGCGGAAGTAGCGCCGCACCTGGACCCAGGACAGCAGCGTCACCGTCGAGTAAGAGACGACGATGATCACGAAGTAGGCCAGCACGACGTCGTTGAGCGTGAGCAGCACGCTTCGGAACATCAGGCGGCCACCGGCTCGAGCGCATCCTGTGGTGCGCGTGCGAGCACCCGTGTGGCGTAGCGGCCCGTTACCGAGTCTTCGCCGGCGAGCTCTTCCAGCCGGGCGGTGGCTCCCGCCTGCCGGGCGACACCTACGAGCCGCCGCAGCGGCCGCTCGCCGCCGGCGGCGCGGGCGATGATCGCCTCGGTGCGTCCGGCGGTGTCCAGCAGGCCCCATACGTGCGCGACCGATTCGGGCTCGAGCTCGTCCACCCGCTCGCACACCGCCGCGAGGCCGTCCTCGCCGAGCTTGACCAGCGCGCCCGCGGCGGCGTTGCGCGGGTACCACTCCTCGCTGTCGAGCGCGTCCACCAGAGCGGGCGCGACGCGCGGGTCGCCGAACTGCCCGCAGGCGCCGGCCGCGGCCGTGCGCACGAACCACGGGCGCGCGCCCGAGATGGCGATCGCGGCGAGCGCCTCCGCGACGCTGGGGTCGCCGATCTTGCCGAGCGCGTGGCAGGCGCGGGCGCACAGCTCGTCGTCGGGATCCTCCAGGCAGCGGACGATCTCTTCGACCGCCTCGAAGGCGCGCAGCTCCCCGAGCACGACGACCACGAGGCGGCGCTGCTTGACGTCCAGCGGCTGGAGCAGCAGCGCCTGGAGCTCGTCGGCCGCGTCCGGGCCGGAGTCGAGCAACACCTCGGCCAGCCCGCCCTGGCTGAAGACCCCCTCGTGCTCGGCCAGCGCGGCGAGCACGTCGCCGAGGATCCCCTCCGCGCCGACCCGGGTCAGGGCGTGCGCGCAGGCGAAGCGCATGAGCGGCTCGCGGTCGCGCAGCCCGCGCCGCAGCGCGGGCACGCTGCTCAGCCCGCCCAGTTCGCCCACGATCTCGGCCGCGCGGACGCGGTGCAGCAGCAGCGGCGAGCGCAGGCCGTCCTCGGCCTCGGAGATGAAGCCGCGCTCGGCGAAGCGGCGGACGAGCCGCTCGCGGGCGTCGCCGGAGAGTTCGTGCGCGGCCTCGAGCATCGCCTCGCGCATCAGCCGCCGCTCGAAGCCCGTGAACGCGGTCGGCAGGTCGTCGGTCGCCTCGACGGCGAAGTTCGCCACCGCGTCGCGCGTGCGCGGGCGCAAGGTGCCTTCACGCCTGGCGCGATAGGCCAGCGCCAGGCGCACAAAGGCGGCCAGGAAGAGGTTCGCCGCCAGCAGCCCGCTGACGGTCAGCAGCGCGATCGTGAGCAGGCTCATGGCCGTTGGAGCTTCCTCAGCGCGAGCCGCTGAGCGCCAGGCGCGCGGCGAGCAGGCGCACGCGCGCGGAGAGCTCGCGCGGGCTGAAGGGCTTGGTCATGAACTCGTCGGCGCCGCGCTCGATGCTCTCCAGCAGCGTGTTCTCGCCGCGGTTGTCGGTGAGCATGAGGATGCCGATCGCCCGCGTGGCCGCGTCCTGGCGCAGCGCCGTGCAGACCTCGAAGCCGTCCATCCTGGGCATCTGGCGGTCGAGCACGACCACCTGGGGCTGCTCGCGCAGCGCCGCCTCGACGGCCTCCTGGCCGTCCTGCGCCTCGATCACCTCATGCCCGTCGGCGGCCAGCCGCGCGGACACGAGGCGGCGCACCACGACGGAGTCGTCTGCCACCAGGATCTTCATACGGGGTGTATCGGCACGCGGCCTTGATCGGATGAACGTCCAGGGCCGCGGGGAGGACATCCGCCGACGGGTGCGAATAGCCGGGAGCGATGGGCTTCCCCCACCCCGATCGGAGCTGCACGTGACCGGCAAGGCCAAGGTGATCGCCTTCGCCAACCAGAAGGGCGGCGTCGCAAAGACCACCACGACGCTGAACCTGGCGGCGGCCTTCGCGGAGGAGGGCCACCGCGTCCTCTGCGTCGACATGGACCCGCAGGGCAACCTCACGATGTCCCAGGGCATCGACCCCGACTCGCTCGAGAAGTCGATGTACGACGTGCTCGTGCACGACATCTCCATCCGCGAGGTGATCCGCAAGCGCGAGGTCGACGTCGCGTGCGCGTCGATCGACCTCGCCGGGGCGGAGATCGCGATGTCGACGAAGATCGGCCGTGAACGCTCGCTGGACAAGGCGCTGCGGGCGGTCAGCGAGGACTACGACTTCATCTGCATCGACACGCCGCCGAGTCTGGGACTCTTGACGATCAACGCGCTTACGGCGGCCGACAAGGTGATCGTCCCCGTGCAGTGCGAGTATCTGTCCATGCGGGGGCTCATCCAGCTCCAGAACACGCTTTCCATGATTCGCGAGAACCTCAATCCCGATGTGGAGATCGCTGGCATCCTGCCGACGATGGTCGACTCGAGGACCCTGCACGCCAAGGAGGCGATCCAGATCCTCGAGGAGAACTTCGGCGATCGCGTGTTCGGTGCGCGCATCAAGAAGACGATCCGGTTCGCGGAGGCTCCCGTGAAGGGGATGTCGGTGCTCAAGTACGACCCCACGGGAACGGCCGCCGATGCCTATCGCCAGTTGGCGAAGGAGGTGCTCAAGAATGGGAGCAGGTAAGCGGGCGAGCATGCGCGAGGGACCGCTCGCGGCCCTGTTTCGCAAGACGGAGACCGAGGGCCTTGAGCCCCGGCCCGGCGAGAACGGCCCGACGCCCGCGGCCGCGCCGGCGCGCGCCGAGGCGGCCGAGCCCCGCGTCCCCAGCCCGCAGGAGCGCCTGCGCCACGCGTTCTCCTCCGACCTTCCCGACAACCTGATGGCGCCGCCCGTCCCCGAGACGACGGAGTACGCCTACTCCTCCAGCTACGGCAGCGGCCCGGTGGGCAAGCCGCAGCTGCGCGTGGTCGGCGTCGGCGGCGCCGGCGTCAACGCGGTCAACCGGATGATCGAGGCCGAGGTCGGCGGCGTGGAGTTCATCGCGCTCAACACCGACGCCCAGTCCCTCCAGCAGGCCTCCGCCCACGTGACCGTGCAGATCGGCCACGACGCCACGCGCGGGCTCGGCTCGGGCTCCAACCCCGACCTCGGGCGCACCGCGGCGATGGAGGACTACGACCGCACGAAGGCGCTGCTCAAGGGCTCGGACATGGTCTTCATCACCGCCGGCGAGGGCGGCGGCACCGGCACCGGTGCGGCACCCGTCGTCGCGCGGATCGCTCGCGAGCTCGGCGCGCTGACCGTGGGCATCGTCACCAAGCCCTTCGGCTTCGAGGGCTC
>JBBRYA010000073.1:0-16492 GCA_038238015.1 Solirubrobacterales bacterium | reverse complement strand
GATGTTGAGCTTGACGTCGCGGTAGCGGACCGCGGTGTTCTTGGCGAGGATCGTGATGCCCTTCTCGCGCTCGAGATCCATCGAGTCCATGACGCGCTCGTTGACGTCCTGGTTGGCGCGAAAGGCGCCGGACTGCCAGAGCATTGCGTCGACGAGCGTCGTCTTGCCGTGGTCGACGTGGGCGACGATGGCGACGTTGCGGAGGTCTTCGCGAGCTGCGGTCACCCCCTGAGGCTAGAAGGGTTCTCGTAAGGACTGGGTCCTACCATGGGAGCCATGCTCTTCTTCCGCGACAAATCCGCTCTGGTCACCCCCGAGGACGCCCTCCCGGGCAGCCCCGACGAGATGCAGGTGCCCGATCGCCACTACGTACTCGACACCCCGCTCAAGCCCCCGTTCCCGGAGGGCCTCGAGCAGGCCGTGTTCGGGATGGGCTGCTTCTGGGGGGCGGAGCGCATCTTCTGGGAGGCGCCCGGCGTCTACACGACCGCCGTCGGCTACGCGGGCGGCTACACGCCGAACGCCACCTACCGCGAGGTCTGCTCCGGGCGCACGGGCCACACCGAGGCGGTGCTCGTGGTCTTCGACCCGGCCAAGACCTCCTACGAGCAGCTGCTCAAGCTCTTCTGGGAGGGCCACGACCCGACCCAGTCAAACCGCCAGGGCAACGACGTCGGCACGCAGTACCGCTCGGCCGCCTACTGGACCACAGAGCAGCAGCACCAGACGCTGCTGGCCTCGCGCGAGGCCTTCCAGGGCGAGCTCGCCAAGGCGGGCCACGGGGAGATCGCGACCGAGCTCGCCCAGGCGGGCGACTTCTTCTACGCCGAGCCCGACCACCAGCAGTACCTCGCCAAGAACCCGGGCGGCTACTGCGGCCTCGGCGGCACCGGCGTGTCCTGCCCGGTCGGCCTCAGCGCATAGCGGCTTCTAGAGCCGCTTAGCGCTGAGCGTGGCCGTCGTGGCCGCCCCGCCGGGGCGCGTCACGACGACGCGCACGCGGTAGGTCCCGCGGCGCAGCTTGCGCGAGAGGATGCTCTGACGGTAGGTCCGCCCGGCGAGCCGCCAACGCGTGAGGTAGGTGCGCACGACGCGGGTGCCACGCAGGAGCGTGAGGTGGACGCGCGCGGCGGTGCCCAGCCGGTAGGCGACTCCGAGCGAGCGCCGGCTGGATCCGCCGAACACCGGCAGGTCGAGCTTGAACGACGAGAGCGTCCCGCAGCTCTCGCGCCGGTAGGCCGAGGGGCGCGCGCGGAAGCGTCCGTGCACGCGCTCGAGCACGATCCGCCGCACGTCCTTGCGCTTGGCGTCGAGCGGGAGGGTCAGGCGCACGGAGTACACGCCGTCGCCGACGCGGCGCCCGCGTCCGCTCCAGGTGAAGGACCGCGTGCGCCGCGTGAAGCGCGCGACCCGGCGGTTGCCGAGCACCCGGCGGCCCGCCGAGTGGCGGAACACGTCGACCGTGACGCGGCCGGACACCTTGCGGGAGAAGGTCACGCTGACGCGGCGGCCGCGCCCCTTGGCGGTCGCGCTGCGGAAGCCGGCGGTGCTCGCGCAGGCGGCCGCGCCCGTGAAGGTCTCCGACCGGTTGCAGCCGGCGAGGTTGACGGTCAGCGGCCCGTCGGTCTTGACCGACAGCTTGGCGGCGCAGGTCAGCCGGGCGCGCTGCGGGTTGACGGTGACCGAGCGGACGTTCTTGGCGTCGAGGAACAGCGCGTCCTCGGCCGTGGCCTGCGGCGCGTCCTTCCAGGTCTTGGACCGGCGCTCGAAGGAGAGCGCGCCGAGGTTGCCGCCGGTGAGCGCGCCGGCGCTGTCCGCTGAGGGGTTGGCCTCCGGGTCACCGACGCCGAACGCCGCCGAGCGCGCGTCGATCGTTCCCAGCGGCGCGGCCCCGCCGCCGTCGCGCAGCGAGACGCCCGAGAGCCAGTAGGCGTGGTCGGCGGTGGTGCCGAGCCCGCTGAAGTCCATCGTCGGGTTGCGCACGAAGGTCACGTGCGCCGGGTCGCGGTCCACGCGCGCGTCGCCGAGGAAGTCCGCGGCGGGCTGGAACTGGTCGTTGACGGCGAGCGTGAGGTGCTCGGCCGGCGAGAAGGTGTCGAACGTGTAGCGGTACGCGAGAGTGTCGAAGCCGCGCGACTGCTCGAGCGTGCCCGGATAGGGGACGAGGTCGTCGGTCGAGGCCACCCAGATCAGGAACGGGATGTTGCGAAGCGAGGCGAGCTGCCGGAAGCTGTTGGACTGGTCGCCGCCGGGCTGCGGCGGCGCCGGCGGTACCCAGACGCCGAGACCCGGAGGGCCGACGGTCGGCTGCCCTTTGGCGAACAGGTCCGGGAACTGGGTGGCGAACTTGTAGGTCCCGTAGCCGCCCATCGAGTAGCCCGCGATCGAGGTGAGCGCGGGATCGAGCTTGTAGTGGCGCGCGACGTCGGCCCACATCTCCCACGTGTCCGCGCCCGCGTGGTCGTAGTACCAGCCGTCGGGGCCGCGGCCGGTCGGGGTGGCGACCAGGTGGCCCTGCCCGCGGTCGCCGAACTGCGACTGGTTGCGCGAGCCCGTGTACTGGTTGTAGTTGGCCCCGAGCGAGTGCAGCAGCGGCGTGAAGCCCCACCGCTCGGGCGTCTTGCCCGGCGGGATGTAGAGGGCGTAGGGCTGTAGGCGCCCGCGCAGCTCGCCCACGCAGCCGCTCGACTGCCCGCACTGGTCGTTGAAGTCCACGCCCTGCTTGGTCTCGGTGTGGCTCGCGTAGATGCGGTCGATCGGGCCGGTGCTCGGAACCGCGCTGTCGTCGCCGGTCCCGGCGGCCAGCTTGCCGAAGTCGACGTCGGCGTGGAAGCGGCTGAGGTCGCCGGTGCGCAGGTCCTCACCCTGCTGCTTGTCGCGCCACCACGCCGGGCTGGTCCCGGTCCCCGCGAGGTCGCCGACCTGCGGAACCGGCTCGGTGAAGCGGAACGCGACGTTGAAGAACGCCGGCGGAGCGGGCAGCGCCCCGGCGCCGCCTGGGCGCTGCGCGGTCGCCGCGGACTGGGGGATCAAGTACTGGCCGGCGGCTCGGTCCCACAGGCCGACGCCCGCGGCGAGCCGGACGGTCGAGGTGCCGGGGTCCCAGTCCGCATGGGGCACGCGAACCTCGATCTGGCGGCGCTCCTGGTCGACGCTCGCCATGTAGGTGGCCTGCGTCACCCCCGCCGCGTTCTTCAGGTCGGCGCTGGAGCCATGGACGGTCAGGAACATCGCGGCGGGCGCGCTCGCGTTCGCGCCGTGCGGGAACGGCACGGGCGTCCCGGGAACCACGGAGTCGCCGATCGCGATCGTCGAGCCGACGAGCTCGGGGTCGACCATCGTGTTGAGCGTCAGGCGGAACGCCGTGGCGTCGGCCAGCGGCTTGACCCGCAGCTCCACGAGGTCGGCCGCGTTCTGCGCGTACGCGGGGTCGGTCGGGTAGGTGTAGGTGCCGTTGGCCTTGGAGAAGGTGTCGTCGCCCGCGCGCGGGTCGTTGGGATCCGAGGTGCCCGAGTTGGCGCCGTGGTCGTCGTAGAGAAAGTCCTGGTAGACGTACTCGCCGCTGCGGTAGGAGCCCGCTCCGGACACGAGGATCGGGCTCGCGTTCCAGATGCCGGTGTTCTGCAACTGTGGCGCCACGGCGGGGGCCTCGTAGAGCAGGTCCGGCCCCGGGCGAGGCGCCGGGCCCTGGTAGAGCGAGGCGTCGTCGGCGAGCGCGGGCGACGAGGAAGCCGCGGCGCACGCCGCGATCCCTGCTGCGATCCACCCGACCCGTCTGACCCTCACGGCGGCGAACCTTAGCTATAGAGGCACACACCGCGTGCAGGACGCGACCAAGCTGCCCCTCGTCGGCGCGGTAGCGAAGCGGTGCGGAGCAACCGCGCGGGAACATCCCCGCATTGACACGGCTTTACGATTGGTGCCCATGTCTAGAGCGCTGGCCGTCCTTGTCGTCGTCCTTCTCGCTGTCCCCGTCGCCGCGGAGGCGAAGCTGGGCCTCCCGCTCGGCTCGCCGTCGTTACGCGAGACCCGGTCCTCGGAGACGCTCGCGCCCGGGGTCACGTACACGAGGATCGTCCGCGGGACGCTTTCCAAGAAGGACGGCTGGACGGCTGACGTGGCCGTTGTCGCTGATCGCGCCGCCGCCGCGGACCTCGCCCGGCGCGTGCGTGCCGCGGGCTTTGACGCGGTGGTCGAGACGCTGCGGCGCGCGCCCGACGACGGGGCGCGAGGGCCGCTGGGTTATCGCGTGCACTCCGGGAGGTTCGCCACCAAGGCGCAGTCCGACGAGCGGGTCGCCGCCATCAAGGCGGCCGGGTTGCCGGCGCGCGGATCGGTGTTCAGCGCCGAGGATGGCGATCGCACGAGCGGCCCGTGGGTCGTGCACGTGCTGACCGTCGATCTGGGCGCCTACCCGGGCCGCGTCGCGCCCGTGCTCGCCAACGACGTCGTCGTCGACCGCGAGAAGCTGTCCTTGATCGCGGCGCGCCGAGCGGCGCTGGCGGGCGTCAACGGCGGCTACTTCGTGATCGGCGAGGGCGACGGCACGCCGGGGGATCTCGCCGGCTCCTCGATCCTCGACGGGCAGTTGGTCTCCGAGGCCGTTGACGGGCGCACGGATTTCCTGCTCAGGCCGGGGGCGGCGTTCGTCAGTGCCGTCACGGACGCCCTGTCGGTGACCTCCTCCGACGGAGCCGCCCGGCTTCTGGACGGCGAGAACCGCAAGCCGGGGCTGATCCGCGCCTGCGGCGGATCGGGCGGGGACTCCCCGACCGAGCGCCCGCTGCACGACGTCAGCTGCACCGACCCTAGCGAGCTGATCCGTTCGGCCCCGATCTTCGGCGCGCCGACCGCGAGCGGCGATGGCGCGGAGGCGCTGCTCGACGCCGCGAGCACGGTCACGGCGCTGCGCGAGCCGCGCGGCGGCCCGATCCCGCCCGGCGGCAGCGTCCTGAGCGGCACCGGCGACGCGGCCGACTGGCTGCGCGCGCACGCGCGGCCCGGCAGCCGCATCGCCGTCAACGCGTCGGTGAACACCGAGCGCGGGCCGCTCGCGCTCGCGCCCGGCCTCGGCGTCGTCAACGGCGGTCCGCGCCTGCTGCGCGACGGCCGTCCGGACGTCACGGCCGAGGCCGAGGGCTTCGACCATCCCGGCGATCCCGGCTTCTACTACGCCTTCGGGCTGCGCCGCAACCCGCGCACGCTCGCGGGCGTCACGGACGATGGGCGCCTGCTGCTCGTCGCCGTCGACGGGCGCGCGCCGGGCTACTCCGCCGGGCTTGACTTCGAGGAGGAGGCCGCCGTGATGCGCGCGCTCGGCGCACGCGACGCCGTGAACCTCGACGGCGGCGGCTCCACCACGATGACGATCCGCGGCAGCGTCGTGACCCGCCCCTCCGACGCCACCGGCGAGCGCCCGATCGGCGACGCGATCCTGCTGCTCGCAGCAGGCTGACCCCCCCGGCTGGAGCGGACGAGCAGCGCTCAGGCTCGGTGGAGCTCGCGCCCGTCCACAAAGGTCGCGCCCACCTGGAGGCGGTCGTCGAGCACGACGACGTCGGCCGGAGCACCGGGCACGAGCACTCCCAAGTCCCCGCGGGCGAGCAGTCGCGCGGGCGCGCGCGTGGCCGCGAGCAGCGCGTCGACCTCGGAGACGCCCAGGGCGGCGAGGTTGCGCACGGCGGCGTCCATGGTCAGCACGCTCCCGGCGAGGGTGCCATCCGCGAGGCGGGCCGCCATGCCTTCGACCGCGACCTGTCTCGATCCGAGCCGGTAGCGTCCCTCGCCGAGGCCGGCCGCGGCCATCGCATCGCTCACCAGGCAGAACCGCTCGCGCGCGGTCAGGAAGGCGGCGTAGGCGATCTCGGGTGCGAGGTGGATGCCGTCGACGATGGCCTGCACGGTGACGTCCTGCCTAACGAGCGCGACGCCGCCCACGCCCGGATCGCGATGCAGGGATCGTCGGTGGGCGTTGTGCAGGTGGGTGATCGCCCGCGCGCCGGCGTCGAACGCTGCGTGGGCGAGGTTCGCGTCGGCGTCGGAATGGCCGCAGGAGACGATGATCCCGCGGCCGATCAGGGTTCGGATGAGCTCCAGCGCGCCCGGGAGCTCGGGCGCCAGGGTGACGAGAGCGATCGGTCCGGCGCGTGCGAGCCGCTCGATCAGCGCCGGGCTCGGCGCCTGCAGGTGGCGGGGGTCGTGGGCACCGGGCCAGCGCTCTGACAGGAAGGGGCCCTCGAGGTGCACGCCAAGGATGCGCGGCCCCGGCACGGCGTCGGCGGCGGCCGCGGCGACCGCGGCGACCGCGCGGGCGTAGGCGTCTTCGGGCGACGTGATGAACGTGGGCAGGTACGCGGTCACCCCGGTGGCGGCGAGCGCCTCGCCGGCCGCGCGGTAGTCGGGCGGCTCGGCGGCGAGGAAGTCGACGCCGGCGAAGCCGTTGACCTGCAGGTCGATGAAGCCCGGCGCGGCCAGGCCGGTCGCGCCGGCCGGGACGACGCCGACGGCGGCGATGCGGCCGTCCTCGACGCGGACGTCGCCGCGGATCAGGACGTCGCCCACCAGGGCGTGGCGGACTCCGAGCAGCACGACGGTCCTCAGGTGGTCGGGGTGACCTTGGAGAGCCCGCGCGGCGCGTCGGGATCGAGGCCGCGATGGCGGGCGAGGGCGAGGGCGACCTGCTGGGCGCGCACGACGGTGACGATTGCGGCGAGCGGCTCGGCGAGCCCGGCGGGGATCGGCAGCTCGGCGTCGGGCCTGTCGGCGATCTCGAGGACGGCCGCGCCGCGCTCGCGCAGGTCCGAAACCAGGTCGGCGAGGTCGCTCGCCGCCGGCCCCGACGTGCCCATGGCGAGCACGGGGAAGTTGGCGGAGACGACCGCCGTCGGCCCGTGACGCAGGTCGGCGGCGGAGTAGCCCTCGGCGAGCAGCTCGGCGGTCTCCTTGAGCTTGAGCGCGGCCTCGAGCGCCATCGGGTAGCAGTAGCCGCGCGCGACGGTGATGAGCCCGGGGGCGTCCCCGATGGCGGCCGCTGCCCTCTCGGCGGGCTCCGGGTCGGCGAGCACCGTCTCGAGCGCCTCGGGCAGCCGCGCCCAATGGTCCTCGCTCCAGGGCACCGGGCCGAGCGCCTCGGCCAGGATCGCGAAGGCGAGCGCCTGGGCGGTGAAGGTCTTGGTGGCCGGGACGGCCTGCTCGATCCCCGCGCGCAGCTCCACCGCGGCGTCGGCGGCGGTCGCCAGCGGGCTGTCGGCGTCGTTGGTGATGGCGAGCGTGCGCGCGCCGGCTGCGGAGAGCCGTTCCACCACGGTGGCGATCTCGGGTGTGCGCCCGGACTGGCTGACCGCCACGACGAGGAAGCCGCTGTAGTCAACCGGCGCGCTGTAGAGGGTGTGCAGGCTGGGCGCCGCGAGCGCCACGGGGCGGCCGGTCGCCGGCTCCAACAGGTAGCGCCCGTAGGTCGCCGCGTGGTCGGAGGAGCCGCGCGCGACGAGCACCGTCCCGTGCAGCGGGTGCGGGCGGACGGCGCGGACATGCTCTGCGATCTCGCTGCGTCGCGCCGCAAGCGCCGCCAGGACGCTTGGCTGCTCGCGCATCTCGGTGGCCATGTGCAGGCCGGTCACGTTCTACCTCCGTGTTCGGAGCGCACTCGATTGTCGATCCTCCCTCTTGACTGGACTATGCCAGTGCTGCTGGTGAGTCTCACGGAAACGTTGCGCCGGCTCCCGATCGCCGCCTGACCATGCGGTTCCCGTCAAGCAATCCCGCGAGGACCCACTAGGGTTGCTCGTGCTGCCGGGTGTCCCGGGCGCGGCCGCGCACCGTCACCGAGCCGGGCATGAGGAGAGGGAATGTCAGTCTCGACTACGCGCACGGGCGCGGCGGTGGTGCTCGCCGCGGCGCTCGCGCTGGGCGCCTCCGCGTGCGGCGGCGGCGGCGACAAGGGCGGTAGTGGCGGCGGCGGTGCCAAGGGCGGGAAGATCGCGTTGCTGCTGCCGGAGTCAAAGACCACCCGCTACGAGCAGCAGGATCGCCCGAACTTCGTGCGCAGGGTCAAAGAGCTCTGCTCGAGCTGCGAGATCATCTACGCCAACGCCGACCAGGATCCCGCCAAGCAGCAGCAGCAAGCCGAGCAGGCCATCACCAACGGTGCCAAGGTCATGGTCCTCGACGCCGTTGACGTCAAGTCCGCGGCCAGCATCGTGGCGCGCGCCAAGCAGTCCAAGATCCCCGTGATCAGCTACGGCCGGCTGGTCTCCAACGCCGACCTGGACTACTACGTCTCGATCGACCCCTTCAAGGTCGGCCAGCAGCAGGGCAAGTCGCTGCTCGAGGCGCTCAAGAGCTCTGGCAAGCCCAACCCGTCGGTCGTGATGATCCACGGCTCGCCCACCGACAGCAACGCCCCTCCTTACAAGAAGGGCGCGCACAGCGTCCTCGATCCCGCCGGTGTGAAGGTCGTCAAGGAGTACGACACCCCCGATTGGAGCCCCGACAAGGCGCAGACCGAGATGGAGCAGTCGATCACGAGCGTCGGCAAGGACGGCTTCGACGGCGTCTACGTCGCCAACGACGGCATGGCCGGCGGCGCGATCGCGGCGCTGAAGGGCGCGAGCATCGATCCCTCTGCCAAGCCGGTCACCGGCCAGGACGCCGAGGTGACGGGGATCCAGCGGATCCTCACCGGCGAGCAGCTGATGACCGTCTATCAGCCGATCAAGAAGATCGCCTCGGCGGCGGCCGAGCTCGCCGTGCCGCTGGCGCAGGGCAAGACCCCGCCCGGCATCGCCAAGGCACGCGTCGACAACGGCAAGAAGAAGGTTCCCTCGGTGCTGATCGACACGATCACGATCACCAAGGACAACATCCAGGACACCGTGGTCGCCGACGGCTTCCTCACGGCGGCGCAGATCTGCTCGAGCAAGTACGCGAGCGCGTGCGCGGACGCGGGGATCAAGTGACGGCATGACCACGCAGACGCAGGCCGGCGCCGCCCGGGCGCCGGCCACGGACGAGGCGCTGCTGCGCCTGCGCAGGATCTCCAAGCGCTTCGGCGCGGTGCAGGCGCTCAGCGACGTCGACCTCGATGTGCACGCCGGCGCCGTTGTCGCGCTCGTCGGCGACAACGGCGCCGGCAAGTCCACGCTGATCAAGGCCGTTGCCGGCGTCGGGCCGGCCGACGAAGGGGAGATCCACTTCGACGGGCGACCCGTGCGCATCAACAGCCCGCACGACTCCGCCCAGCTCGGGATCGCCTGCGTCTATCAGGACCTCGCGCTGTGCGACAACCTCGACGTCGTCGACAACCTGTTCCTGGGGCGCGAGCAGACACGCGGCCCGGTCCGCGGCGTGCCGCTCGACGAGATCACGATGGAGCAGCGCGCCCGCGAGCTGCTGGACACGCTGGCCGTGCGCACGCTGCGCTCGGTGCGCACCGAGGTCGGCATGCTCTCCGGCGGCCAACGCCAGACCGTCGCAATCGCCCGCGCGATGCTCGGCGAGCCCCGGCTCGTGATCCTCGACGAGCCCACCGCCGCTCTCGGCGTGGCGCAGACCGCGCAGGTGCTCAGCCTCGTCGGACGCCTGCGCGAGCGCGGTCTCGGCGTCCTGCTGATCTCCCACAACCTCGCCGACGTGTTCCAGGTCGCCGACCGCATCGTCGTGCTGCGCCTCGGCCGCAACGGCGGGGAGTACCCCGCCGAGTCGCGCCACCACCAGGCCGTCGTCACCGCCATCACCGGCGCGGACGGCGACACGCCTGCGACCTCGACCGACGAGGAGCCGACGGCATGAGCGCGACCGCTCCCGGAGCAGCCGCCCCGGACGCGCCGGACACCAGTCCGGCAGGCCCCGCCGCTGAGCGGATGAGCCCACGCGACGCGCTCCGGCGGCTCGCCGAGGGCGAGCTCGGCTCGCTGCGCGTCGTGATCGTTCTCGTCGTCATCTGGGCGGTATTCACGATCGCCAACGACCGTTTCCTCACCGCGGTCAACCTGACCAACCTCGCCCTGCAGATCGCGGCCGTCGGGACGATCTCGGTCGGGGTGGTGCTCGTCCTGCTGCTCGGCGAGATCGACCTCTCCGTCGGCGCGGTCAGCGGCCTCGCGGCCGCCGTCACCGCGACCCTGTCGGTCAAGTCGGGCTGGGGCGCCTGGCCGGCGATCCTCGCCGGACTCGCCGTCGGCGCAGCGATCGGGCTGATGCAGGGCACCGTGGCCACGCGGCTCGGGATCCCGTCCTTCGTCGTCACCCTGGCCGGACTGCTCGGGTGGCAGGGCGCACTGCTGGCCGTCCTCGGCAGCGACGGCACGCTCAACCTCACCGACCCGGGCATCACCAACCTGACCGGCACCTTCCTCTCCGACATCGCCGGCTGGATGGTGGCGCTTGTGTGCATCGCGGCCATCGTGCTCGCCACCCTTGGGAGTCGCCGCCGGCGACTCGCCGCCGAACTCGAGGTCGAGCCCGTGGCTGCGGTCGCGCTGCGAGCCGGGGCGGCCACCGCAGGCATCCTCGTGGCGGTGGCGATCGTCAACGCCGACCGCGGCCTGCCGCTCGCGCTGGTCATCCTCGTCGGCCTCGTCGTGCTCGTCCACGGACTCATCACCCGCACGACCTACGGCAAGCACGTGTTCGCCGTCGGCGGCAACGCCGAGGCGGCACGGCGCGCGGGTATCAACGTCGCGCGCGTACGAACCATCGTGTTCGTGCTCACCTCGACGCTGGCCGCGTTCGGGGGCATCCTGGCCGCCTCCCGGCTGCTCGCGGTCAACCAGTCCTCCGGCTCGGGTGACCTGCTGCTGCTGGCCATCGCCGGACCGGTGATTGCGGGCGTCAGCCTGTTCGGCGGCCGCGGCTCCGTCTGGGGCGCGCTTCTCGGCGCCCTGGTCATCGGCTCGATCTCAAACGGAATGGACCTGCTCGCGTTCCAGTCCTCGGTGAAGTTCATGGTCACCGGCGGGGTGCTCCTGGCCGCCGTCGCCCTCGACGCCATCGGCCGCCAACGCCGCCAGGCGCACGGCAGGCTCTGACCGGACGGGCGGCGACGCCAGCTCGATCTGGCGCCGCCGTCCCGACCTCTGCGTGGGCCATAGCGGCGCCGCTAGGCTGGCGCCGCATGCCCGGTCGCCACGTCGAGATCTCCGACACCCGGCTGTGGGTCGAGGAGCGTGGTGACGGCTTCCCGCTGATCGTCGTCCATGGCGGCCCGGCGCTCGACCACACGATGTTCGGGGGCTACCTGGACGCGCTCGGCGACGAGGTGCGCCTGGTCTTGGTCGATCAGCGCAGCCAGGGCCGGTCGGATCCGGCGCCCGTGCCGACCTGGACGCTGGAGCGTATGGCCGCCGACCTGTCCGAGCTCGCCGATGCGATGGGACTCGCGCGCTACGCCACGCTCGGGCACTCCTACGGCGCGTTCGTCGTGCTCCAGCACGCGGTTGACGCGCCCGGCCATGCGGCGGCCACGATCGTCTCGAGCGGCGCACCGTCGGCTCGCTTCCTCGCTGACGTCGAGCGCAACCTCGCCGCCTTCGAGCCCGCGGAGCTGCGCACGCAGGTGACCGAGAGCTGGGCGCGCGAGCAGCACGCGCAGACCCAGGAGGAGTGCGCGGCGCTGCTGCGCGACCAGCTCCCGTTCCACTTCGCCGACCCGCGCGACCCGCGCATCGCCGAGATGGCGGCGCACGTCGACGCGATGGTCTTCGCCCCGGACCTACTGCGCCACTTCGCCGCCGCCGACTACGGGGCCATCGAGGTCGAGGACCGACTTGGGACCGTGACCCAGCCCGCGCTCGTGCTCTGCGGGCGCCACGACCGCATCTGCTCGGTCGCCGCAGGCGAGGCGATCGCCGCCGGGATCCCGGACGCCCGGCTCGAGCTGTTCGAGGACAGCGGGCACATGACCTTCGTCGAGGAGAACCAGCGCTACGTCGACGTCGTGCGCGAGTTCCTCAGACGCTCGGCGCGATGACGCGGCAGCCCAGCCGCTCGAGTGCGCGCCGCGCCTCCGCCGGCCCGATGCCGACGATCGCCCCGCCCGAGCCCGCGTAGTTCGCGCTCGCCCCGTGGGCGCGGGCGGTCTCGACCATGGCCACGTGGCGCGGGTCGAGGGCCACCATCGCGGCGCGCTCGTCGTAGGAGCGGTCGAGTGCCCGCGCAAAGCCTTGGTGGTCGGCGGCGAGCAGTGCCGCGCGCGCGGCGCGCGCGTGCGCGGCGAGCCTGCGCATGCCCGTCGCGACCTCGGCGCGCCGGGCGCGCAGGTCGGCGTGCACGAGCGTCGAGGGCGCTGACGTGTCCGTGCGCCAAGCGAGGTAGAGCGGAGGCAGCATCGCCGGGTCGAGCACCTCGTAGGCCGGCTGCTCCCCCGAGAAGTCCATGAACACGAGCGTGTCGTAGGCCTGCGCCACGCGGTCCTGCAGCCCGGCGGCGATGCCGAGGTCCTCGACCTCGACGGCCAGCGCCAGCGCGGGCAGCTCGGCGAGCGGGAGCGGCCGCTCGTGAAACGCGGCGAGCGCGCGCAGCGTGGCGACGACGATCGCGCTCGAGCCGGCGAGCCCGACCTCCCTCGGAACGCTGCACTCCCAGCGCACGAGCGCGCGCGTCTCCGGAGCGAAGCGAGCGATCGCTGCGTGCACGAGCTCGCTGGGCGGATCGACGTGCAGCTCGCGCGCCTCGGACACATCCACCCGCGCGCCGAAGTCGCGCACGGTGACGGCGAGCACCGCCCCGCCGTAGCCGTCGGAGGGGTTGCCCGCCAGCGCCGCGCGAGCGTGCGCGCTACCGGAGCAGCTCGGCATCGATCCGCCCGCGGACGCGCTCGCCGAGCCCGGGCGTCAGCAGCGCCCACTCGACGAACGCCGCGCAGTAGCCCTCGACTGTTCCGACGTCGTAGCGCCGCACGCCGGCCGGCAGCCGGACACCCACGATCGGCGAGAGCAGCGTGATGGCGTCGGTCAGCTGGAGCTCACTGCCGCTCCCCGGGGCGATCTCGCGCAGCGCGTCGAAGACCGCGGGCCCGAGCACGTAGCGCCCGGCCACCGCGAGGCGGCTCGGCGCGTCCTCGGGGCGCGGCTTCTCGACCAGTCCGGACACCGCGAAGCGCTCGCCCGCCTCGGCGGGCGCGACGATCCCGCGGCGCGCGACGTCCTCCTCGGCCACCTCCTCGACCGCGATCGCGGCCGCCGCGGCGCGCTCCTCGAACGCCGCGACCAGCTCGCCGACCACCCCGCCGGAGCGCAGCAGCGAGTCGCCGAGCGCGACCGCGAAGGGCTCGCCCTCCACCGCCGCCTCGGCGCGCGCGACCGCGTCGCCGAGCCCGAGCGGCTCGGGCTGGTGGGCGAAGACGACGTCGGGACGGCCCGCGAAGTGGCGCTCCAACGCCTCTCCGCCACGCCCGGTGACGATCACGATCCGCTCCATGCCGGCGGCGCGCAGCTCGTCGGCGATCCACTCGACGACCGGCCGGTCCACGAGCGGCAGCAGTGGCTTGGGCACCGCCAGCGTCGCCGGGCGCAACCGCGTGCCGAGGCCGGCGGACGGGACGACTGCCGTGGTGACGGCCAGGTCAGTCGGTCCCGTAGAGGCGGTCGCCGGCGTCGCCGAGGCCCGGGCGGATGTAGCCGCGGTCGTCGAGCTGGCGATCGATCGCGGCGCAGAAGATCGGCACGTCGGGATGCGCCGTTCGCACCGCCTCGACACCCTCGGGCGCCGCGACCAGGCAGACGAAGCGCAGCCGCCGCGCGCCGCGCGCCTTGAGCCGGTTCAGCGCGTGGACGGCGCTGCCGCCGGTGGCGAGCATCGGGTCGACGAGCACGACCTCCGCGTCGGGCCCGTGGTCGGGGATCTTCTCGAAGTAGCCGACCGGCTCGAGCTCCTGCTCGTCGCGGTAGATCCCCAGGTGGCCGACGCGCGCCTCGGTGATCAGCCCGAGGAAGCCGTCGACCATCCCGAGGCCGGCGCGCAGGATCGCGACGACCACGATCTCGTCGGCGAGGCGCGCTCCCGGCGCGGACTCCAGCGGCGTGTTGACCGGCGCCGCGTCGATGCGCAGGTCGCGCAGCGCCTCGTAGCCGAGCAGCATCGCGGCCTCGGAGAGGCGCTGGCGAAAGACGCCCGACGGCGTGTCGCGGTCACGCAGGACGCTCAGGTGCCGCGCCACGAGCGGATGGTCGACGACTGTCACGCCGGTCACGGCGGCGCACGCTATAGGTCCGCAGCGCCCCCCGCGAGACAGCGACGCCGGCGAGGCAGAGCAGGCCCCCGAGCAGCGCGAGCGGGGGCGGCGTCTCGCCGAGCAGCGCCCAGCCCATGAGGACGGCCAGCGGCGGTACGAGATAGGTCGTGGCGCCCATCCGCCCCGCGCTGGTCCGGCGCAGCGCGAAGGCCCAGGTCGTGAACCCCACGGCTGTCGGGAACATGCCGAGGTAGGCCGTCCACGCCGCTGCGGAAGCGTCGGCGTGCGCGAGCTCGCTCAGGAGGGCTGGGGCGAAGGGCAGGCAGGCGAGCGCACCGATCACGCAGGCGAGGAAGGTGACCTGCAGCGCGGAGGTGCGCTCCAGCAACGGCTTCTGCGCGATCACGCCGCCGGCGTAGGCCGCCGCGGCGGCGACGCAGAGCGCGGCGCCCAGGCCCGCGTCGACGCCGCGGTGCCCGGTCGCCAGGCCGATCACGACGGCGCCCGCGAACGCGACCGCGCATCCGCCCAGCAGCGCGCGCGGGAAGCCCTCGCGCAGCAGCAGGCCGGCGAGCACGGCGATCAGGACCGGACCGAGGTTGACGAGCATCGCCGCCGTCCCGGCGTCGACGCGTTGCTCGGCGGCGTTGAGCAGCACGTTGTAGGCGCCGAGCCACAGCAGCCCGCACACGATGAGGCGCGGCACGTCCCCGCGCGGCGGGAGCGGCTCGCGGCGCACGGCGACCGCAAGGCCGAGCAGCACACCCGCGACCAGCAGCCGCCCGAGCGTCAGCGGCCCGGGGGAGATGTCCTGGCCCGCGGCCCGGACCCCGACGAACGCCGACGCCCACAGCGTGACGGTGATGAGTGCGGCGGCCGGGGCGAGGTGCTTGTCGTTTCGCATGCCCGTGACGCTATGGCCGCGACGTTTCGGCCCCGACCGAAACGTCTGCGCGCAAGAATGCCCTACATGGCCGGAGACGCCGACATCGCAAGCGTCGCCGCGGTGATGGGGAACCCCGCCCGCGGGTCGATGCTCGCCGCGCTGCTGGGCGGCCGCGCGCTGCCCGCTGGAGAGCTCGCGCGCGTGGCGCGCGTGTCGCCGTCGACGGCGAGCGACCACCTCGCGCGGCTGACCGACGCCGGGCTGGTTTCGGTCGAGCGCTTCGGGCGCCACCGCTACCACCGGCTCGCCGACGACCGCGTCGCCCAGGTCGTCGAGGGCCTCGCCGCGCTCGCCCCGGCCCGCCGCGTCCGTTCCCTGCGCGAGGACTCCCAGAGCACGGCCGAGCGCGCCGCCCGCTCGTGCTACGACCACCTCGCGGGGGCGCTCGGGGTCGCACTCGCCGACCGCCTGACCGAGCTCGGAGCACTTGACGATCAGAGCCTCGGCCTCGCGGACCCCGAGCCCTTCCGCGCGCTCGGCGTCGACGTGGCAAGCCTCGGCTCGGGGCGTCGGCCGCTCACCCGCTCCTGCCTGGACTGGAGCGAGCGCCGCCCCCACCTCGCGGGCGAGCTGGGAGCGGCGACGCTGCAGGCCCTGCTGGACTCGGGCTGGATCGCGCGCCGCGGGCATGGGCGCGCGGTGGCCGTGACCCCGCCCGGCCGAGAGGGCCTGCACAGAGTGCTCGGCCTCGACGCGCTCTCCGTGGCGCCGGGCTGCGGCTAGGTAGCTGTCTCCGTGGCTCCCGAGGGCGCTGACGTCGAGCGGCTCGCGTTACGAGTCTTGGCCGGTGAAGGGCTCGACGTGGGGTCCTCCCCACGTTGGACGCCCGTGGCCGCGATGACCAGAGGGGGCGTAGCGGGGGCGGTGGCGTTCGCACCACGCGACCCGAGCCGGCGAAAGGTGCGCATCGTGATCTGCGGCTTCTCCGACGGCCGCTGGGGCTACCTCGTCGACACGGTCGAGCCGTTGGCGCCAGACCCCGGGCGCGGGACGGGCGTCGGGCTCATGTGGACGAGCGGCGTGCTGGGGGCGGGCGTTGCCAGCGGCGAGTCAGCGCTCGCCCTCGCGGGTGCGGTCGAGACGGACGTCAGCCGGATCGTCTGTGAGTGTGCGGGCGAGAGGTATGCCGTGCCCTTCGACGAGTCTTCTGGCGACTTCGTGGCGCTCGCGGTTGGAAGCCAACCGTCGTTTGCGTTGGAGGCGTTCGACCGTTCGGGCCTGGTGACCGGCTCGGTCCTACACACACACACCCGCTCAGCTAGCGCGACGGCTCGGGCACGTCGCCCGAGCCGTCGCTCCAGCGGCCCAGCTAGCGGCCTTGACCGTCCGCGGGCGGCGGCACCGCCACGCGGGTCGCAGGCACGATCAGCGGCTGG
>JBBRYA010000072.1:0-16544 GCA_038238015.1 Solirubrobacterales bacterium | reverse complement strand
GTCGTAGAGGATCAGCGCGCCGGGCTCCTTGCGCAGGATCGACTCGGCCAGCAGGGCGGTCAGGAAGTCGCCGTCCACGAACTGCGCCGTGTCGTCGATGAAGAAGCAGCGGTCGGCGTCGCCGTCCCAGGCGATGCCGAGGTCGGCGCCGGTCTCCGTGACCTTGTCGATGATGAACTTGCGGTTCTCCTCGAGCAGCGGGTTGGGCTCGTGGTCGGGGAACTCGCCGTCCGGCTCCCAGTAGAGCTCCTCGCGCTCGAGCGGGAAGCCCTCCACCAGCGGCCCCATCATCTGCCCGGCCATGCCGTTGCCGCCGTCGAGCACCACCTTCAGCGGCTTGAGCTTCGACTCGTCGATGTAGCCGAGCGCCGCCTCGCGGAACTCGTCGCCCACGTCCTCCTGCGTGATCTCGCCGGGCGGGTCCGCGGGGTCGCCGAAGTCGCCGGCCTCGACCAGCTCCTTCAGCTCGTCGATGCCCGATTCCCCCGACAGCGCGATAGCGCCGCGCTTGACCACCTTCGCGCCGGTGTACTTGGCCGGGTTGTGCGAGGCGGTGCATGCCAGCCCGCCGTCGAGCCCGCGCGAGCCGACGGTGAAATAGAGCATCTCGGTGGCCGCCATGCCGATGTCCAGCACGTCGGCGCCCTCGTGCGAGAGCCCCTCGATGTAGCGCTCGGCCATCTCGGGGGCCGACAGGCGCATGTCGCGGCCCACCGCCACGCGCAGCTCGCTCGTGGACTTGTCCTCGAGGTCTGCCAGCACCCGCGCGAACGCCCGGCCGATGCGGTAGGCCACGTCCCCGTCCATCTGGTCGGGATAGGTGCCGCGCACGTCGTAGGCCTTGAAGATGGCCGGGTCGACCGTCTGCTCGCTCATCGGCGGGATGCTAATCGCCCAGGATCCCGCGGACAGTGGCGGCGAGCTCGGCCTGGCGGCGGTCGGTCGAGCGCTCGGTGCGCTCCACGAGGGCGCCGTGTGCCACCCGCCAGCCGGGGCGCACGGCGAGGGCCAGCGCCGCGGCGGCCAGCGCCAGCGCGATCACGAGCGGCGGCAGGCGCTGCGAGCCGCCGTCGGCCGCGGCGGACCGCTCGGGCGCGCCGGCTAGCTTCGGCGGGGCGGACGCGGAGGCGCGGGACACGCCTGAAGCATCACGCGGCGCGGCCGCCGCCGCGCCGGGCGTCGCCGCGGAGCCAAGCAGGCCGGCCACGACGGGAGCGCCGGCGAGGGCGCGGTTGGAAGTGGCGGGGCCGGCCGCGGCCGGCGTGGCGCAGCCGGAGGAGCGCCCGGCGCGCCGCAGGCGCCGCAGTCCGCCGCGCTCGGCGGCGGCCGTTCGGCGAAGCGAGATGCCCAGGCGCCTGGCGGTGAACCGGCGGCTGTGCGCGCGCTGCCCCTGGAGCCCGGCGCGCAGGACCAGCACGCGGCGCTCGAGGCCCGGCAGGGCGCTGATGCAGCCGCTCAGGCGGCGCACGTCGCGCCGGAAGCGGCGCTCGCGGGCGCCGCGCCCGGCGGCGGCGCGCCGCTGCTGCTGCTGCGTGGTCGGCCTGGCCGCCCGCCCGCTCGAGCTGCCGCCGCCCCTCGTGGGGCCGCCTGCGCTGCGCGGGCGCGGCGCCAGGGCCACGCCGTTCGCCGCGACGGCGTCGGCAACGGTCTGCGGCGCGCGCCCCGGACGCGCGGGCGCCGCGCCGGGCGCCGGCGCGGCATGGCCGCCGGGGGAGGGGAGAGCTGGAAGCGGGACGGGCGACTTCGGCGCGGGCGCCGCCGGTGCCTGTGGCAGCGGCACGCCCGGTACCGCGGGGACCTGCGGGTGCGCGGGAAGGCGCACCTTGGGCGTGCTCACGGTCGGAACCGAGAGCCCGAAGGCGGCGGTGGTGGCGGTCATGGTGGCTGCGAGGGTCAGCGCGACGAGCGCCAGCAGCCGGCGACCCGCGCTAGTCCGTCTCCCGCTCATCGTCCGCTGCCGCCACGCTGAGCGGCCGCCGGTCGAGCGCTCGCTCGCGCGCCGCCACAAGCTCCTTCATCAGCCGGTTGCGCTTGCGGCCGCGCACGCGCGCCTCGCCGAAGTCGGGCCGGTCCGCCGCCTCCTCGGCCGCGGCGCGGGCCAGGGCGCGGTGGGACTGGGCGCGCTCGCGGTCGCCGCGGTCGTCGGCCAGGCGCGCCGCCTCGCGCATCGAGCTGAAGGTCTGGGCCAGCTCCTCGTCGCTCAGCCCGGCAAGCTCCGAGGGCTCCCGCAGGGGCGCGCGCGAGTCGGCGTCCGGCTTGGCGCGGGAGCCGAACACGGTGGGCTGCTCCTCCTGCTCCGTCGCCTCGGCGGGTGGCAGCACCGACGTGTCCTGGTCATCGTGCGCGTCGCTCAGCTCGGTCTCGAGCTGCACGATGCGCCGCCGGGCCTGCTCACCCGCCTCGGCATCGGCGCGAGCCTGGGAGAGCTCCTCCCTCAGGCTCGCGATCTCCCCTCGAAGGTCTTCCACCAGCTCGTCCTCGCCCGGCGCTTCCGCCGTGGACAGGGACGCCACGTCCTCGCGCTCGGCCTCGAGCGTCGCGCGCAGCTCCTCGAGCTCGCGCTCGGAGCGCTGCAGCTCGTCCTGTGCGTTTGCAAGCTCGGCGCGGACCGCGTCCAGCTCGCCGGAGCGGTCGGGCTCGGGCTCCGCGGAAACATCGTCGGCCTCCGGCTCCTCCGGCGGCGGCCCGTCGTCGCCGTGCACCCGCGCCTCCAGCCGCGCGACCATGTCGCGCAGCGCCTGCTCGGTCTCCGCGGCCTCCGACAGCCTCGCCTCGGCGGCGGCGCGTCGCTCGCGCTCAAGGGCGGCCCTGCCCAGGTTGATCTCGAGCTCCTCGTCGAGGTCCTTCAGCACGGCCTCGGCCTGCTTCTCGGTCTGGGCCAGCCGCTCCTCGAGCTCCGACTGCCAGTCGCGCTCCTCGGCGCTGCGGGCGCGCGCGTCCTCAAGCTCGGCCCGAAGGGTCTCGGACGCCGCCTCGACTTCCGCGACGCGCCGCCGGTGCTCGTCGGCGTCCGAGCGGGTTCTCCCGAGCTGCGAGCGCAGCTCGCCGAGCTCGGCCTCCAGCCGGCCGCGCTCGTCCTGGTGTGCGCCGAGCGCCTCGGCGGACTGCTCGGCCTGGCGCCGCGCGCCATCCAGCTCCGCCTCCGCGGCGCTGCGGCGCTCCTGCTCCGCGACCAGCTCGGCGGAAGCCTGGTTCGCCTCCGCCCGCACGTCGGCCAGCCGCTGCTCGACCCCGCCGTGCCGCTGCTGCGAGCGGCGCATCTCCTCGCGCAGCTCGGACAGCTCCTCGCGCAGGCCGGAGTCCTCGTTTCGCTCCGCTTGAGCCGCCGAAAGCTCCTGGCGCAGCTGCTCGAGGGCGGCGTTGGCCTCGCCTTCGCGCTGCTCGGCCTCGGCCGCGCGCTGCTGCGCGGACTTCAAGGCGGCCTCGGTGTCCGCCCGGCGCTGCTCGAGCTCCTGCCCGCGCGCCTTCAGCTCGTCGCGCCGAGAGCTCTCGGTGTCCACCATCCGCTGCAGCAGGCTCTCGAGCTCGTCGCGGCGCCCGCGGGCGCGGTCGAGCTGGTTACGCGTCTCGCCCAGCCGGTCCTCGAGGCGGCCGATGCGTCGCCGCGCGCGGCCGCGGACGTCCTCGCCGGCAGTCTCCTGCTCGGCTGGCGCCTCCGCCTCGCCGCTCGCCCACGGCACGCTCCCCTCGTCCAATTCAGGTCCCCCGTCCGGCTGGCGTATTTCTCGCAATATGCATGATTTCCCCACACCTACGTTCGAGGAAACCTGGGGCTTACGCGGGAAAAGAGGTCGCGAGCGCCTTGTAGGAATCCTCGAGGCTCTGCGGCAACACTCTCACATCGCCGATCACCGGCATGAAGTTGGTGTCGCCGCCCCAGCGCGGCACCACGTGCAGGTGAACGTGGTCCTCGACCCCCGCGCCCGCCACCTTGCCCTGGTTCACGCCCAGGTTGAAGCCCTCGGGGCGGTAGGCCGCCCGGATCGCGGCCATCGAGCGCTGGGCCAGGGTCATGATCTCGGTGAGCACGTCCGCGCCGAGGCTCTCGAGCGAGCCCTCGTGCTCGTTGGGGGAGACCATCACGTGCCCGTTCGTGTACGGGAAGGCGTTCAGCATCACGAAGGCGTGCTCGCCGCGGTGGACGACGTAGTGCCGCGTGTCGTCGTCGGACGCGAGCGCGCGGCAGAAGATGCACTCGTCGGGCTTCTCCGACTTGATGTACTCGAGGCGCCAGGGCGCCCAGAGCCGCTCTTCGGCCACGCCTAGAGGAAGCCGCGGCGGCGGAAGAACGTGAGCATCGCCGCCAGCAGGAAGACCATCGTGCCGACGATGATCCAGAAGGCGGTGATGTTCTGCTCGCCCGGCACCCGCACGTTCATCCCCCAGATGCTGGCGATCAGCGTGAGCGGCAGGATCGCGACGCTGAACGCGGTGAGCACGCGCAGCACGTCGTTGACCTTGTGCGAGATCAGCTGCTCGTTCGTGGACTCGAGCGCCTCCACGATCTCCTTGAAGTTCTCGAGCATGTCCCAGATCCGCTCCGCCGCGTCGACGATGTCGTCGAAGTAGATGTCCAGGTCCTCGGCGATGTAGCGCTGCTTGGTGCGCTCGAGGTCGTGGAGCACCGAGCGCTGCGGGCGCATGACCTTGCGGAAGCCGACGATCTCCTGTTTGGCGTTGGAGATGTCGCGCACGACCTCCTGGGAGCGGCCCTCGAAGATGTCCTGCTCGAGGCGCTCGAGCTTGTTGCCGACCTTGCGCAGCATCGGGAAGCAGTAGTCGAAGGAGTCGTCGACGATCTTGTAGAGCAGGTAGCCCGGCCCCTTCGAGAAGAGCTGGTCGCGCATCTCCTCGGAGGCGCGACAGCGCTCGAAGAGGTACTCGACCGGGGGCAGCGGGGTGTTCGGCAGCGTGATCAGGAAGTCCGGCCCGACGAACATGTCCAGCTCGGCCGCGTTCAGCCGCCCGACGCCCTTGTCGTAGACGGGGAAGTGGAGAACGATGAACAGGTAGTCGTCGTACTCGTCGATCTTCGGGCGCTGGTTGCGCGACGCGACGTCCTCGTAGTCGAGTGCGTGAAACTCGAAGTGCTCCTCGAGCCAGGCGCGGTCGGCCGGCGTGGGCCGCTCGATGTTGATCCAGCGAAGGCCGTGGCCCTCGACGATCTCTACGCGGGGCTCAGTGCGAGCGGGCGCCTGGCCGCCGTCGACCCGCGACCGAGTGGAGCGCCTGAGACGGGGCTTCGGAAGGCTCGGCATTGGTACTGAGGGGGTCGTCTGACACGGTCGAGGGCAACACGTGGATGATTCTACTTGCGTCGGGCGTTATCCTCTCTTCCAGACATAGCCGTTGCATCGAGAGGGGTGGAGGGACATGGCCCGGTGAAGCCCCGGCAACCAACTGGCGGACGTACGTCCTCTGGGAAAGGTGCCAATTCCATCGAGATGTGATCGGGCGCCTTCCGGCCTCCGTTTCACAAGCAGCGGAGGCTTTCGACTTGGAAGGGGCTTAAGTGTCGGTTGAATCGCTCAAGTGCAAGGAGTGCGGGACCAGCTATGCGCTGGAGGCGCGCTACGTGTGCGACGCCTGCTTCGGGCCGCTGGAGGTGACCTACGACTTCGGCGACATCGAGCCCGACAGCGCCAAGCGGCGCATCCAGGCCGGACCGCAGAACCTCTGGCGCTACGCGGACTTCCTGCCCTTCGAGCAGGCGCCGCGGACCGCGCTGCCCGCCGGCTGCACCCCGCTGATCCGCGCCGACCGCCTGGCCCGGAAGCTCGGCCTGCGCGAGGTCTGGGTGAAGAACGACGCCGCCAACCCGACGCACTCCTTCAAGGACCGGGTCGTCTCGGTGGCGCTGGCCAAGGCGCGCGAGCTCGGCTACGAGACCATCGCCTGCGCGTCCACGGGCAACCTGGCCAACGCGGTGGCGGCCCATTCCGCGGCCGCCGGGCTCGAGTCCTACGTGTTCATCCCGGCGGACCTCGAGGAGCAGAAGATCCTCGCCACGGGCGTGTACGGCACCCACCTCGTGACCGTGCGCGGCAACTACGACGACGTGAACCGGCTCTGCACCGAGCTTGCCGCCGAGCGCGAGAGCTGGGCGTTCGTGAACGTGAACGTGCGGCCCTACTACTCGCAGGGCTCGAAGACGCTCGCGTACGAGATCGCCGAGGGCCTCGGCTTCCAGCAGCCGGACCGCGTGGTGGCGCCGATCGCCTCGGGCTCGCTGTTCACCAAGGTCGCCCAGGGCTTCGCCGAGTGGCGCGAGGTCGGGCTGGTCGAGGGCGACGCGCCCGCCATGAGCGGCGCGCAGGCCGAGGGCTGCTCGCCGGTCGCCAAGGCCTACGAGGCGGGCTGGGACGTGTGCAAGCCCGTGCGCCCGCGAACGATCGCGAAGTCGCTCGCCATCGGCAACCCGGCCGACGGCCCCTACGCGCTCGACCTGGCCCGCTCGACTGGCGGCTCGATCGCGTCAGTGTCCGACGAGGAGATCCGCCAGGGCATCCGGCTGCTGGCCGAGACCACGGGCATCTTCACCGAGACCGCCGGCGGCGTGACCACGGCAACCCTGCGCAAACTCGCCGAGGCCGGAGAGATCGACTCCGACGAGCGCGTGGTGCTGCTGATCACCGGCGAGGGACTGAAGACGCTCGACGCCGTTAGGGGCACTTTCGAGACGCACGAGATCGACCCGACACTCGAGTCATTCGAGGCCGGGCTGGCCACAGCGGTCTGACTTCGTATATTTCCCCGCCCAATGTCGGTGACCGTGAAGATCCCCACGCAGCTCCGGAGCGTGACCGGTGGCGAGTCCGAGACCTCGGTCGACGGCGCCACGACCGTCGGCGAGGTGCTCGACGGCCTCTATGACCGCTTCGACGGCCTGCGCGACCGCATCGCCGAGGACGGCGACCTGCGCCGCTTCGTGAACGTCTACGTGGGCGGCGAGGACATTCGCTTCCTGGACGGCCTCGAGACCGAGGTCGACGACGGGGACGAGGTCACGATCCTGCCCGCGGTCGCGGGCGGCTGACCACCTCCAGCTCAAGCCGGGCCGCGCAGCCGAACCAGCGCACGTGCTCGTGGACGAGGTCCACCTCGAGCGTGTGGCGGCCGGGGGCGGGGGGAGCGACGATGCGCAGCATCACGCGCGTGGCCTGGCCCGGCCGGACCGTCTCGGTGAACACGGCGCGCGCCTCCGCCGCGCCTGAGCCGCCGCCCAGCCAGCGCGCGGCGAGCCGGATGTAGGGCGGCACGTCGCCGCGCGGCCACCATTCGTCGCCGCGGTTCTCGACGACGAACTCCAGCTGGCGCGCCTCTCCGGCCACCAGCGGCGCCTGGTCCGGCTCGCGCCGGACGGCCGCCCGGTAGGCGCCCGGCAGGACGCTGCGGGCCGCCGTCGGGCGCTCGAGCTCCTCGCGGCCGGCGTGGCGCGGCGGTGCTCCGATGGCCCGGAGGCCGGCCGGGGCTTCGCTGCCGTCCAGGACCCGCTCGATCAGGGCGCGGTCGGTCTCGGGGACCGGGGCGGTGTCCACGTCATGGTCCTCCGGCACGTACATGTCGTTCACGGGGAAGCCGTCCGAGGCGACACCGGGCCGCGCGCTCGCGAAGCGCTCGCGCTTGGCGCGGCGGCTCTCGAGATCCGAAAGCAGCAGGTCGGCGTGGTACACCGGCGCGGCGGCCAGGCGCCGCTCGCCGGCCACCGCGAGGCCGTCGTGCACCACTCCGGGGAAGGACCAGATCCCGGGCACGTTGCGCACGAAGCGGACCTGGAAGTCCGGCCGCCATGGGGGCGTGGCCAGGTAGCCCTCGCGGCCCGGGTACAGCCAGCGGCGCCGGATCGCGGCGTTCGTCGGAAAGCGGTCCGCGGCAAGCTCGCGCAGCTCCGCGAGCAGGCCCTGGCCGGGCACCTCGTCGTCGTCCAGCCGCAGGATCCAGTCGCCGCGGCATTGCAGCAGCATCCAGCCCAGCGCCACCACCACCGAGGAGCAGTCCACGCTGAAGCGGGCGTCCGCGAGGTCGGCGCAGGCGTCGAGCGTCGCCAGGCCGCCGCTCGCGTCCGCGACGAGCACGATCTCGTCGACCCCCTCGCGACAGGCCTCGAGCAGCGCCCGCACGCGCTCCGGCGGACCCGCCGTCATCACGCAGAGCGAGATGCCGGCCGGCATCTAGTGGGGCTCGATCGCTTCCGCCACCGTGCGAGCCGGCAGGCCCTGTACGCGAGTGCTGTCAGCGACGTCGCGGGTCACGAGCGCGCCGGCGGCGACCACCGAGCCCGCGCCCACCCGGCGGTGGTCGAGCACGGCCGCCGCCATCCCCAGGTAGGCCTGCTGGCCGATCGTCACGCAGCCGGCCACGTTCGCGCCGGGCGAGATCGTCGCGTAGTCCCCGACCTGCGTGTGATGCCCCAAGAGCACGCCGCGGTTCACGATCACGTGGGCGCCGATCCGGGCATGCGCCGCGATCACCGCACCTGCGCCGACGATGGTGCCGGGCCCGAGCTGGACCGAGGGCGCCAGCACGGCGGAGGGGTGCACGAGCGTCGCGAAGCCGAAGCCTTGAGCGCGGGCCTGCTCCACGAAGCCGCGTCGCTTCGTTGTCCCGAGCGCGCACACCGCCGCGTGGTCCCGGGCGAGCGCGGCACTGTCGTCGATCCAGACGACGTCGCGGCCGAGCAGCGGCTCGGAGCAGCGCTCGCGCTCCCAGTTCTCGACGAAGGCGGCGACCTCGTGCCCGCACTGCGCGGCCAGGTCCGCGACCTCCTCGGCGAACGAGCGCGTTCCCAGGATGACGAGGCCCTCCCGCACCGGCGCGACGATAGCCGCGCCGGCCCGGCCCGTGTAGGGTCGCGGCCGTGACTCGCACGCGGTCCCAAAGCGCGCGCGAGCGCGTCCTCGGAGCCGCGGCAAGGGCGTCGGCGGGGCTGCCGCCGCGGGTCCAGCTGGCCCTCTCCGGCAGCCCGCCGGTCCGGCTCGACGGCCAGCAGCTCGACCCGGGCATCCAGCTGCTGCTGGCCGCCGCGGAGCGCACCGGCGCGGGTGCGCTGGCTCGCAGAGCGGCCGGGGAGGACCCGGTCGACGCCCGCGAGAACACGCGCAGCGAGGCGATCACCTTCTCAGGGCGGCCGACCAGGGTCGGGGCCGTGCGCGAGCTGCGGGTGGACGGCGGCGCCGGCGCGCTGGGGGCCCGCCACTACGTGCCCGCCGAGCCGGGCGCGCCGCACCCCCTGCTCGTGTACCTGCACGGAGGGGGCTGGACCACGGGCGACCTCGACACCCACGACGAGACCTGCCGCCTGCTCTGCCGCCACGCCGGGGTGCACGTGGTCGCGGTGGACTACCGGCTGGCGCCCGAGCACAAGTTCCCGGCAGGCCTCGAGGACGCCGCCGCCGCGCTGCGCTGGGCGCAGGCGAACGCCGAGCGCCTGGGGGCCGACCCCACGCGCGTGGCTATCGGCGGCGACAGCGCGGGCGCCAACCTCGCGGCCGTCGCTTCCCGCGAGGCCGAGCAGGCTCCAGCGCTTCAGCTGCTGATCTACCCGCCGACGGACCTGACCGGCGGCACGCGCTCGCGCGAGCTCTTCGCCGACGGCTTCTTCCTCACGAGCGACCGCCGCCGCTGGTTCGACGAGAACTACTTCGGTGGTACCGGCGCGGACCCGGCCGACCCACGCCTGTCGCCGCTGCTCGCGCCCGACCTCGCGGGCCTGCCGCCCTCGATCGTGGTCACCGGCGCCTTCGACCCGCTGCGCGACGAGGGCGAGGCCTACGCGGCCGCGCTGCGGGCGGCCGGTGTGCCGGTGGCGCTGCGGCGCGCGCCCGGCCTGGTGCACGGGTTCGTGAACATGACCGCCGTCAACCGCGCGGCCCGGGATGCCGTGCTGGGGCTTGCGGGCATGACGCGGGCGGCGCTGGCGTTGCGCCGCTAAGGCCGGATTCCGGAGGGAGTATCTTGCCTCCCAAGCAGCTTCCTACGCCGCGGGCCGGGGCTCCTGTTCGCGTGGGACGTCGACGCGCCGCATGGACTCCTCGAGCGGTAGCAGCTGCGATTCCCGGCTCAAGGCTCGGCAGCGTGGGCAGCTGATTGCGGCTTCCTCGTCGGGGGCGTGCGCCACGAGGGCGCAGATCGGACATCTGAAGTAGGGCATGGACCTCTTGCGCGTAGGGGCGGCGCGGAAGGAGAGTCGCGCGAGGCTCCAGTCCAGCCGCGAGCCCACCCTAGATGCGGTTTGGCTTTCGCGCCAGCCACGCGCCCGGCAAGATTCGAACTTGCGACTTCTGCCTCCGGAGGGCAGCGCTCTATCCACTGAGCTACGGGCGCCTGCCAGCCCAGTCTAAGCGCCCCAACGCGCACTCGGGGCGCAACTTCAAGGGTCTCGGCAACGTTGTCAGGTGAGCGGAGATGTCTTTCAACGCCAATCACCGATCCGGCCCCCTGGCGCGCCACGTGCGCGCGGCGGCGCTCCTTGCCCTGGGAGCCCTGGTAGTCCACCAGGGCCGGTACATCCTCGGCTACGGCGGTGGCTGGCACGAGATCTTCAACAAGACCGGACACGAGTACTTCTCTCTGGTCGTCCTGCTGGTCCTGGCGATGCTCGTGGCCGGGGTCGCGCTCTTCGGCGTCGAGCTGCGGCGCGCAAGGGGCGCGACGTCCGCCGGTGCTCCGGCCAGGCCTTGGTCGTTCGCGCGCTCGTGGCTGCTCGGATACGGCGTCCTGTGCACCATCTACACGGCCCAGGAGCTGTCCGAGCGCCTGCTCTCGAGCCAGCACCCGGCGGGCCTCTCCGGCCTGCTCGCGAACGGCGGCTGGATCGCGTTCCTGCTCGCGCTCGGGATCGCGGCGCTCATCGCGCTCCTGCTGCGAGGCGCAGCGGTTGTCCTCGCCCGCGGCTCGCGCTCTGAGCGACTCGCCACCAGGCGGCGCCCGGTCCGGCTGCCCACCGACTTCGTATTGCCGCGCACCCGGCCCGTCGGGCGCCACCTCGCGCCCCGCGGGCCTCCTGCCTGCCTCCCATAGGCGCGGCGCCGACGCCGCGAACGCGCGCCCGGGCAAGCCCCGGGCCACCTTTGAAGGAGGCTTTATGAGAAGCAATCGTTATTTGCGTATGCCGGCGGCGCTGGTCGCCACGGGAGCAGTGCTGGGCCTGTCGGTCTTCGCCGGAACGGCGATGGGCCACGAGCCCGTGCCGTGCCCGACCGGGACCAGCCCCAACGTGCAGTGCCTGGAGCACGACGGAGAGCTCCTGATCATCGGCACCAAGGGACCTGACGTGATCGTCGGGACGCCCGGGGTGGACGAGGTCGATGCACTCGACGGGGACGATCAGATCGACACCGGCGGTGGCGACGACACCGTGTCAGGTGGTCGAGGCTCCGACGTGATCAACACCGGCGACGGAAACGACACGCTGGAGGGCGACGGCGCTGGCGCCAAGGGCGACTACAGATCCGACACGCTGATCGGCGGCAACGGCAACGACAAGCTGACCGACACGGGGGGCAACGACAGCCTCTCCGGCGGGAACGGCAACGACCGCCTCAGGTCCGGCCTGGGCGACGACCGCCTCTCGGGTGGCCGCGGCAACGACGTGCTCGATGGCCGGACCGGCAACGACCGGCTCAGCGGCGGCTCCGGCAAGGATCACCTGATCGGCGGGGACGGTTTCGACACCCTCAAGGGAAACTCGGGTGCCGATCGCCTGTCCGGTGGACCGGGCGGCGACGTGCTCGTGGGCGGCACGGGCCGTGACGTGTTCTCGTGCGGCGCCGGCAACGACGTGGCCAAGCGGGCCGACGGCGAGAAGGTCTCCCGAACCTGTGAGGTGAAGGCAAAGGGCTGACCGCCCTGCCCTGAGATGACATGAGCAGGCGAGCGCCCCGGCCCCCGGCCGGGTCGCTCGCCGCATGTCGATGAACTCAAACCGTCTCCCTCCGGTCGGCCGGGTGATGCAGGCCGGTGAGCCGCAATCGGCGGCCATCGAATCCCTGCGCGCGCTCTGATCGAACGGCCCTTCCTGCGCTGGCGCCGGCGCTGGAGCGCCAACGCGGAGAACGGAGCCGACGCGCTCGAGCGCCGGTTCGCCGCGGGGACGCCGCGGGAGCACGCGTGCCGGTCTAGGGCCGGTCGACGGGCAGGCCGGCGCCCCGCCAGGCCTGAAAGCCGCCCGCAAGATCGGTCGCGTGGGGGAGGCCGAGCTCCTGCAGCGCCGCTGCCGCGAGGCTCGACTGGTAGCCCTCGTCGCACATCAGCACGATGCGCCGTTCGGGCCTTGCGAGCGCGGGATCGTTGTGCGGCGAGGCGGGGTCGAGCCGCCACTCGAGTACGTTGCGCGGCACGAAGGCCGCGCCGGGGACGACGCCCTCCGCCGCGCGCTGGGAATCGGAGCGGATGTCGATCAGGAGAGCGCCCTCGTCCCGCGCGGCCTGCGCCTCGGCGGGGTCGAGGCGGTCGAGGCGTGAGCGCGCCGCCTCCAAGAGCTCGTCGACGTTCGGCACCGCGGGCAGCCTAGCCCTCACAATGCTGCATGGTCGTGCTGATCGCCGTGATCTCCGACACCCACATGCCGCGGGGCGAGCGGTGCCTGCCGGAAGCGTGCCTGGAGCGCATCCGGGCCGCCGACCTCTTGCTGCACGCCGGTGACTTCATGACCGCGGCCGTGTACCGGGAGATCGAGGCGATCGGGCCGCCGCTGCACGCCGTCTACGGGAACGTGGACGACTTCGAGCTCACCCGGCTGCTGCCCGAGGAGCGCGTGGTCGAGGCGGGCGGCGCGCGGATCGCGATGCTGCACAACGCCGGGCGGGCCGCGGGGCGGCTCGAGCGGATGCGGGAGCGCTTCGGCGAGCGGGCCGACGCGCTCGTGTTCGGGCACTCGCACATGCCGTTCCACGAGGAGGCCGGCGGCTTTCAGATCTTCAACCCGGGCAGCCCGACCGAGCGGCGGCGGTCACCGGCCCACACGATGGGCGTCGGTCGGGTAGAACACGCTCACGTGGCTTTCGAGCTCGTGGAGGTGTAGCCGGACCATGTCTGACGGAAGGGAGCCGGCCGAGCGCGTCACGCAGGCGGGCGAAACGCGGTCGGCGGCCGTCGAATCCCTGCGCGCTCTTGCCGCGCTCGGTGTCGTGGTAGCCCACACGTACGTCTCTGCGCGCTACTTCCACGGCCGCGATCCCGGACCCGCCAAGGGGGTGCTGCAGCGCCTGGTCGTCAGCGGCTCGTCGTCCGTCTACATCTTCTTCGCGCTGTCGGGCTATCTGCTCTACCTGCCCTTCGCGAAGCAGGCGTTCGCCGCTGGGCGCCGGATCGACGTGCGCCGCTATGCGGCGAACAGGGCGCTGCGAATACTGCCGCTCTACTACATATCCCTGCTGGTCTACATGCTCATACAGCACGACTTGAGCGGCCACAACATCCTGATGTTCGGGACCTTCAGCGAGAACTTCTCGACCACGACCTCGCATTGGGTGAACCCCGTTCTCTGGACGCTCGTGCTCGAGGTCCAGTTCTACGCGCTCCTCCCGTTGCTGGCGTTGCTGATCGCGCGACTGGGGCGCGAGTCCCTCACTCGGGCCCTCGGCGTCGTGGCGCTGCTTGGAGTGGCCAGCCTGACGTTGCGGTGGGTCACCCTGTACGACCGGGTGGACCCGAGGCCCCTGCTGCGCGACTCCTTCCCGAGCTGCTTCGTCTTCTTTACTGTCGGTATGACCCTCGCCCTCCTGCGCCTGCGCTGGGAGCGGCGACCGCCGCGGCTGTTGGCTGGGCCACTGGGAGCAGCGGAGCTCTGGTGCGGGGGCGCGATAGCGGCGTGGCTGGCGATCGCCTTCGTCGACGCCAAGGGCCGCCCCGCGCTGGTGGCCTCGTTCCTGCTGGTGGGCGCGGTGGTGCTGCCGCTGCGCAACGAGCGGGTTACCCGCGTGCTCTCCTGGCGTCCGCTGGCGATGCTCGGCGTGGCCTCGTACAGCCTCTACGTATGGCACGTCCTGATAGTCCAGAAGCTGTCCGAGCATTACTCCATCCAGTCGTTTCCAAAGCTGCTTGCGGTGGCCGTACCGGCGTGCATCATTTGGGCGTTCGCCAGCTACGGTTTGATCGAGCGCCCCTTCCTGCGCTTGCGGCGGGGCTGGGGCGCGACTGCAGCCGAGGCGCAGGCGACCGGTAGGGGCCGCAGCCCTTCGGATCGGCGCGAGCTCGTGGAGGTGTAGCCGTGGAACTGGAGCTGCTGCCGGACAGGCTGGCGGTCTGCCGCCTCGATGCCGGCGACGAGAGCGACCTCGCGGCCGCCAGCGGGCTGTTTTCCGTCACCCGCACGGCGGACGAGCTGTCGGTGGTGTGCGCCGAGGAGGACGCGCCGCCCGGCGCGAACCAGGTGTCGCAGGGCTGGCGGGCGCTCAAGGTGCGCGGCCCGCTCGACCACGCGGCCGTCGGGGTGCTCGCCTCGATCGCGGGGCCGCTGGCCGACGCCGGCGTGCCGCTGTTCCCGCTGGCGACCTACGACACCGATTACGTGCTGGTGCGGGAGTCCGACGTGGAGAGCGCGACGAGCGCGCTGGAAGCGGCGGGCCACCGGGTCGCGGCAAGATAGGCGGATGGACCTCGACGTGCTCTTCGTCGGCACCGCCGGCTCCGCGCCCACGGCGCGGCGCGGGCTGCCGGCCACGCTCGTGCGCCGCGGCGGCGAGCGGCTGCTGTTCGATTGCGGCGAGGGCACGCAGCGCCAGCTGGTGCGCTCGGTCGGGCTGATCGAGCTGGAGGAGGTCTTCCTCACCCACTTCCACGCCGACCACGTGCTGGGCCTGCCGGGCATGCTGAAGACCTTCAGCCTGCGCGGCCGCGAGCGCCCCCTCGACGTGTACGGGCCACGGGGCCTGGGCCAGCTGTTTCGCGCGCTACGGCCGGTGATCGGACGCACGACCTTCCCGGTGGAGCTCCACGAGCTCGAGCCCAACGACGAGCTGGAGCGCGACGGCTACCGGATCGCCGCCTTCGCGGTGGAGCACGCCGCCGGGTCGCTGGGCTACGCCCTCGTGGAGCGCGAGCGCCCCGGCCACCTGGACCCCGCGCGCGCGGAGGAGCTGGGCGTGGCGCCGGGCCCGGACTTCGGGCGCCTGCAGCGCGGCGAGACCGTCAACGGCGTAGCGCCCGAGCAGGTGATGGGTGAGGCGCGGCGCGGGCGGAAGCTCGTGCTGACCGGCGACACCGCGCCGTGCGAGATGACCCGGGCGGTGGCCTTCGGCGCGGACCTGCTGGTGCACGAGGCGACCTTCATGGAGGAGGAGGCCGAGCGCGCGGCCGAGACTCGCCACTCGACGGCGCGCCAGGCGGCGCAGATGGCCGCCGACGCCGAGGTGGCGCTGCTCGCGCTCACGCACGTGTCGCCGCGCTACGCCGGCGGCGAGCTGCGCGACGAGGCCCGCGAGCTGTTCGCGAACACCGTCGTGCCGCGCGACTTCGACCGCGTCGAGCTGCCCTTCCCGGAACGTGGGGAGCCCACGCACGTGCGCGGCGACGAACACCCGGCCGCCGTCCCGCCCGGCTGATACCTTCATCGAAGTCGTTCCTTTAACCAGGTCCGGTGAGGCCAGGAAGGGGCAGGTGATGACCGAGAGGACGGTCCTCGACCGCGAGGACGTGCGGCGCACGCTTCAGCGCATCGCACACGAGATCGTCGAGAAGACGGGCGGCGAGGGCATTGCGGTCGTCGGGATCCACCGTCGCGGCGCCGTGCTGGCCGGGCGCGTGCGCGACCTGGTGGCCGAGCTGGTCGGCGAGCCGGTGCCGCTCGGCGACATCGACATCTCCTTCTACCGCGACGACGTCTCGCTGCGGCGCTCGCAGCCGACCGTCCACGCCTCGCACATCGACTTCCCCGTCGAGGACGCCACGATCGTGCTGGTGGACGACGTGCTCTACACGGGCCGCACGGTCCGGGCCGCGATCGACGCCCTCTTCGACTACGGCCGCCCCAGCAAGGTGCAGCTGGCGGTGCTGGCCGACCGCGGGCACCGCGAGCTGCCCATCCGCCCCGACTACGTGGGCAAGAACCTCCCGACCGCCAGCCACGAGCGCGTGAACGTAAGGGTGCAGGAGCTCGACGGCATCGACGAGATCGCCATCGGCGACGCGGGGGTCGCGGCATGAGGCGCCACCTGCTCTCGATCGACGACCTCTCGCGCGACGACATCGAGCGCATCCTCGGCCGCGCCGAGAGCTTCGCCGAGGTCTCGGGGCGCGAGATCAAGAAGGTGCCGACGCTGCGCGGCCGCACCGTGATCAACCTCTTCTACGAGGCCTCCACGCGCACCAGCTCCTCGTTCGAGCTGGCGGCCAAGCGGCTCTCCGCCGACCTCGTGAGCATCAAGGCGCTCGGCTCCGCGGTGGACAAGGGCGAGTCGCTCAAGGACACCGTGCAGACGCTGTCGGCCTACGACCCGGCCGCGATGGTCGTCCGCTCCCCGCGGGTCGGCGCCGCCGATCTCGTCGCGGGCTGGACCCGCGCCGCGGTGGTCAACGCCGGCGACGGCAAGCACGAGCACCCGACC
>JBBRYA010000071.1:0-16673 GCA_038238015.1 Solirubrobacterales bacterium | reverse complement strand
GCCCGCCTCGGTCAGTGCCGTGGCGTCCGCGATCGCGAAGGGGACGTTGAGGATCCGCGCGAGCGTCTGGGCCAGCAGCGTCTTGCCGCAGCCCGTCGGGCCGAGCAGCAGGATGTTTGACTTCTGCAGCTCGATGTCGGCGTCCTCGGACTGCATCATCTGCACGCGCTTGTAGTGGTTGTAGACGGCGACGGAGAGCGTGCGCTTGGCCTGCTCCTGGCCGACCACGTACTCCTGCAGGACGTCGTAGATCTCCCGCGGCTTGGGCAGGTTCTCGATGTCGAAGGTCGGGGGAGCGGTGAGCTCCTCGTCGATGATCTCGTTGCAGAGATCGATGCACTCGTCGCAGATGTAGACGCCGGGCCCGGCGATCAGCTTCTTGACCTGGCGCTGCGACTTGCCGCAGAAGGAGCAGAGGAGCTGCTCGTTGGAGTCCGTCGGACGTGCCACGGATCAGTGCTCGGAGATCACCCGGTCGATGATGCCGTACTTGACGGCTTCCTCGCTGCTCATGAAGTAGTCGCGCTCCGTGTCGGACCTGACCTTCTCGATGTCCTGACCGGAGTGCTGCGCGATGATCTCGTCGAGCCGGCGGCGCAGCTCGATGACCTCGCGCGCATGGATCTCGATGTCGGTCGCCTGGCCCTGGAAGCCGGAGGAGACCTGGTGGATGAGGATCTTCGCGTTGGGCAGCGCCATCCGCTTGCCGTGCGCGCCCCCGCCCAGCAGCAGCGCGCCCATCGACATCGCGATGCCGACGCAGATCGTCGACACGTCGGGTTTGATGAACTGCATCGTGTCGTAGATCGCCAGGCCGGCGTAGACCGATCCGCCCGGCGAGTTGACGTAGAGCGAGATGTCCTTGTCGGGATCCTCTGACTCCAGGTGCAGGAGCTGGGCCACGACGAGGTTCGCGATCTGGTCGTCCACCGGCGTGCCGAGGAAGATGATCCGCTCGTTCAGCAGGCGGGAGTAGATGTCGAACGCACGCTCACCGCGTGACGTTTGCTCGACGACCATCGGGACGAGTGGGCTCACGATCCTCGCTTCGTTTCGCTTGTCTGGCGCGAATCCTGCTTACGAGCGACTCCCGCGCGCATCGCGGCGAGTCTAGCAATGCGAAAGCCCCGCCCGATCAGCTTCCGGGGGTCCAGAGGGCGCCCTTCCCGGCGGCCTCCGGGGACTCCGAACCAGGGGTCCAGAGCTTGTCGCGCGCCTGCGCCTGCTCGACGGAGATCGCCGTCGCCGAGTCGGCGATGACGTCGACGGCCTGGCGCTGGGCGAGCTCGGCGGCGAGCGCGTCCACACGGCCGCTGGACTTCAGGCGCTCGAGCAGCTTCTTGGGCGACGTGCGCTCGGTCGTGGCGGCGCGCTCGAGCGACTCGAGCAGCTCGTCCTCCCCGGGCGCGATCGCCTCGGCCTCGACGACCGCGGCCAGGACGGCCTCGCGCCGCAGGTCGCGCTCGGCGGGCTGCTTGCCCTCGGCCACGACCTCCTCCTCGGTCTTGCCGGTGATCTGCAGGTAGGTCTCGCGCGGGATGCCCTGATGGGAGAGCGAGTGCGCCATCTGGTCCCACAGCTCGCGCGCGCGGGCCTCGACGAGCGCCTCGGGCAGCTCGACCGTGGCCTGCGCGACCGCGGAGTCCAGCGCCGCCTCGCGGAACTCGGCGTCGATCTCCTCCTTGGCGGCCTCGGCGACGCGCTCGCGGATGTCGGCCTCGAGCTCGGCGAGCGTGTCGAAGCCGGCCTCGGCGGCGAGGTCGTCGTCGAGCTCGGGGAGCTCCTCGGCCTTGATCTCCTTGACCGTCACCTCGAACTTCGCCTCGCGACCGGCCAGGTCCTCGGCGCCGTAGTCGTCGGGGAAGGAGATCGTGACCGTGCGCTGCTCGCCCGCCGTGGCGCCCTCCAGCTGCTCCTCGAAGCCGGGGACGAGCCGTCCGGAGCCGAGCTGGACCATCTGGTCGCGCCCCTCGCCGCCGGGGAACGGAACGCCCTCGAGCGTGCCCAGGAAGTCCATGACCACGAAGTCGCCGGAGGCGGCGGCGCGCTCGACGGTCTCCAGGCGGGCGGTGCGCTTGCGCAGCGCCTCGAGCTCGGCGGTGACGGCGGCCTCGTCGACCTCGGGCTCGCGGCGCCCGACCTCGAGCCCCTTGTACTCGCCGAGCACGGCCGTCGGGCGCACGCCGATCTCGATCGTGAAGCGCAGCGGCTCGCCCTCGCCGGGCAGGCCGTCGAGGTTCAGCGCCGGCTCCCCCACGGTGACGATCCTCGCGGCGTCGATCGCCGCCGAGTACCAGGTGCCGATCGACTCGCGGACCGCCTCGTCGAGCACCGCGTCGCGCCCGACGCGCTGGATGATCACCGGCGGCGGCACCTTGCCGGCGCGGAAGCCGGGCACGCGCAGGTTGCGCCCGAGCTGGCGGGCGGCCTGGGCGACGCGCTTCTCGACCTCGGCGGCTGGGACCTCGGCCTCGACGCGCACGCGCGACTCGGGCAACTCGGTGACGGTGGCGGAGACGGGGGCGGCCATTTGCGCGATGACGATACCGTCCGCTCCGTGGGCGCCCGCCTCGCCACCTGGATCGTCTGCGGCCCGCTCGGGCACCTCGCCGCCGGGGTGGCCGACTCGGTGACGCTCTACCTGCGCTACAAGCGCGCCCGGCGTCAGGAGACCAGGCGCGAGATCAGCTTGAGGTAGTCGAGCAGGCCGCGCGGGCCGAGGAACTCGCCGCGGATGCGCTCCATCGCCGCCTTGCCGATGCGCTCCGCGCGCTCGGGGTCCTCGAGCAGGCCGCGCACCGCGGCGCCGTAGGCGTCGAGATCCCTCGGGTCATCGAGCAGGACGCCCGACTCGCCGTCGACGATCTGGTCCTGGATCCCGCCGACCTTGGTGGCCACCAGCGGCCGCGACTTCCACATCGCCTCGGCCACGGTCAGCCCGAAGCCCTCGGCGATGCTCTTCTGGACCACCACCGCGGCGTGGCGCTGCAGCGCGTTGACGATGACCGCGTTCTCCTCGGCATCGTCCATGGGGAGGCAGACGAGGTGGATGCTCTTGCGCGCCTCCTCCGACAGGCTCTCGCGCAGCTTCTTGGCCTCCTCGAGCACCTCGGCCCCCTCGGGGTCGTCGGAGACGGCCTCGACCGACGGCCCCGCGTAGATCAGGTGCGCGCCGGTCTCGTGCGCCGAGGCGTGCTCGGCGAACCCGCTGATCACGCCGACCGGGTCCTTCAGGCGGTCCCAGCGCGAGACCTGGAGCACGACGCGGTCGTCGGGGCCGAGGCGCACGTCCTCGAAGATCTCAGCCTGGCTCGAGACCTCGGCGGTGCTGCCGTCGCCGCGGTTGAAGGAGGCGTCGCCGCCGGCATCGTCGTCGAAGATGCCCGCCGCCGCGAGGATCCCCGCCACGTTGTCGGGCTCGAGGTCCTGGTTCTTGGCCGAGAACGCGTCGATGGTCGGGGCGATCAGCGCGATCTTCGACTCGTCGAGGCCCTCCCACGCGAAACCCTCGCGCGAGAACACGTAGGCGTCGGCGTCGACCACATAGGGCTGCAGGAAGTCCCACGCCCCGCGGGCGATGTCGTTGGGCGTGTCGAGGCCGACGTGGCAGCGCCAGATCACGCACGCGCCCGCCTCCTTCATCGCCCTGACCAGTCCGGCGGTCTGCGGGTCGTGGAGGATCACGATGTCGCCCTCGCTGATCGAGCCGGCGAGATCCTTCGCCTGCGCCTCGAGCGCCTCCTCGTAGGCCTTGTGCTCGTCGTCGCCGAGCGGCCCGCCGTCACCCTCGAAGCCGTGCAGGTGGTTGTGGATGCGCTTGGTCACCTTGAAGAACGGCTGGTCTCCGGAGATCACCGCCCAGCGCGCGTCGATCCCGGCGCCGTTCGCGTAGCCGAGCAGCGGGATCAGCAGCTCGACGACCCCTCCGCCCTTGGCGGTGGAGTTGACGTTCCAGACGACGCGGCCCTCGAGCAGCTTGCGAGCGGTCTCGATGCCATCGACGAGCTCCCTGAAGCTCTCGGCCGAGAGCACGGACTCGAAGCGCTCAGGGTCGTGCGGGGCGATCTCTACGAGGTCGGGCATGCAGGCACGAGTGCCCGGATACCGGGGGATTTACGCGGGGAGGCGCGAGCGCGCGAGCGCGCGAGGCGGTGCGTCCTCCGTGCCCCAGCGAGCGACCGTGAGGGGCAGCACCGCCGGGGCATCCCCCGGCCGCGGGTGCCGCCGCCCGCACCCCGCTCGCCTACCGGCGCCATCGCGGTGGCGCGGCGAGTACGTTGCCCGCATGACAACGCACCGAATCCTGGCCGCCGTACTACTCGCCCTCCTGCTCGCCGCGGGAAGCGCCCGCGCGGACACGATGGGCCCCGACTACATCGCCTCCGACAACGTCGAGTTCGTCAAGGCGATCAAGTCGCCCAGCGGCCTCACCGCCGGCGCGCGCATCATCGGCAAGACGATGTACGTCACGAGCTCCAAGGACCTCGAGATCTTCGACATCTCCACACCCGAGGACCCGAAGCAGATCGGCTCGCTCACCGCCAACATCCAGTTCGAGAACGAGGAGGTCCCGACCAACGGGAAGCTGCTCGGGATCTCCAGCGACCTGCTCAACTCGAGCCCGCAGTGCCTGACCTCGCCGCCCGGCGGGCTGCCGGGCCTCGGGGGCTGCCTGCGCCTCTACGACGTGCGCGACCCCGCTAACGTCAAGGAGCTGCCGGGCGTGCCCGGCGCCGGCGACCACACCTCCACCTGTGTGCTCGACTGCAGCTACTTCTACGGCTCGGCGGGGACGATCACCGACGCGACCCAGGCCTTCGCGCCCGCCGGGCGCTCGAAGATCGTCGGCGACTGGAAGAAGGCCGTCCGCGACCAGGGCTTCGAGTTCGCGCCCAAGGCGCCCGGCTCGGCCAGCGAGGTCCCCTGCCACAACCTCAACGAGATCCGCCCCGGGGTGCTGATCGCCTCCTGCCAGCCGTTCCTGGTCATCTCGGTGTTGCCCCAGGACGGCGGCTCGATCCTCAAGCCGAAGATCCTCGCCACCGGCTCGACGCCGCAGGAGCCTGCGCGCTTCATCCACTCCGCCCACTGGCCGCGCGGGGGCCAGGACCGCTTCGCGCTGATCGGCGGCGAGACGAACTTCAAGCCGCAGTGCGGGCCGACCAACGGCGCGTTCATGACCTTCGACGCCTCGCACGTCGCCCAGGACGGCAAGTTCACCCAGATCGACGAGATCCGCCCGGTCAACGGCAGCTACCTGAGCTCCAACCCGCCGGCGCAGATCCTCGGCTGCTCGGTGCACTGGTACGAGGAGCACGACACCTACAAGGACGGCGGCCTGGTCGCGCTGGCCGAGTACGAGAACGGCACGCGCTTCCTCCAGATCACGGCCGACGGGAAGATCAAGGAGCAGGGCTTCTTCATCCCGCTCGGCGGGTCGACCTCGGCGCCGCACTGGGCGCGCTCGGGCTCGGACATCCTCTACGCCATCGACTACGAGCGCGGCATCGACGTGCTGCGCTACAAGGGCTTGCACTACGTCCCGGGCGTCGCCGAGACCGGCCGTGTGCCGGGGACCGAGGGCCGCCAGCCCGGCAGCGGCGGCGGCGGCGGGCCGCGCTCGAGCGTGTGCGCCTCGACCGCCGGCTTCGACCATGTCGGCGCGCGCCCGCACTCCGCCCACGGCGACGACGAGGCCGGCTCCGGCGCGGGGCTGACGTTCAGCGCCGCGCGGCGCCAGGCCCGCAGCTACGACGTCGAGGTGTTCCGCCAGTCCAGCGGACGCCGGATCACCGGTGAGCGCCGCGTGGCGCGCTTCACCAAGCGCTCCAAGACCTTCACCTGGAGCGGCACGGGCCGCAGGCTCGGAAGCGGGTACTACTTCGTGCGCTTCACGATGGACCTCGGCGGGGGCCGCAAGGACGTGCGGCGCGTGACGCTCAAGCGCTCGCGCGGGCGCTTCCGCGTGGCGCGGGCCTTCTACCTGCGCGACACCTGCGGGGCGCTCGAGTCCTTCAAGCTTTCGCGCCCCGTGTTCGGCGGCCCCGGCGATCGCCCGCTGTCGATCGCCTACCGGGTGACCAGCGGCGCCGACAGCGTGCGCGTGGAGGCGCTGCGTGGCAAGAAGGTCATCCGCCGCTTCAAGGCCAAGGGCGCGCAGGCCCGCCAGACCTACCGGCTGCGGCTGCCCGCTAAGGGCATCGCGCGCGGGACCGACGTCCGCATCCGCATCACGGTCCAGCGCGCCAACGCGCGCACGACCTCGACGCTGACCTCGCGGAGGCTGTAGCGAGCCCTACGATCCGCGGGTGCCGGCCGAGGACCTCGATGTCGTCGTCGTCGGCGCCGGGATCGTCGGGCTCGCGGTCGCCCGCGAGCTGCTGGCGCGCCGGCCCGGCCTGAGGCTCGCGGTCCTGGACAAGCAGGACGAGGTCGGCTTCCACCAGACCGGCCACAACTCCGGCGTCATCCACGCCGGCATCTACTACCCGCCGGGGTCGCTGAAGGCCCGGCTGTGCGTCGAGGGCGCCCGGCGCCTGTATGAGCTCTGCGAGCGCCACGCGATCCCCCACGAGCGCTGCGGCAAGCTGATCGTTGCGCGCGACGCGAGCGAGCTGGCCGGGCTCGCCGCGCTCGAGCAGCGCGGCCTCGCCAACCGCGTGCCCGGCCTGCGGCGGCTGCGCGGCGAGGAGATCGCCGAGGTCGAGCCCGAGTGCCGCGGGGCGGCCGCGCTGCACTCTCCGGCCACCGGGATCGTCGACTTCGGGGCGGTGGCGCGGGCGCTGGCGGCCGAGCTGCGGGACGCGGGCGTGCGCTTCGAGCTCGGCTGCGAGGTGACCGGCGTGCGGCGCGCCGGCCGCCGGACCGTGATCGAGCACTCGCGCGGCGAGCTCGCCGCCGGCCGCGCGGTGCTCTGCGCGGGCCTGTGGGCCGACCGGCTCGCGGTCTCCGCCGGCGCGCCGGCGGATCCGAGGATCGTGCCCTTCCGCGGCGCCTACCTCCGGCTGAAGCCGGGCGCCGGGCCGGAGGTGCGGGGGATGATCTACCCGGTCCCCGACCCCGAGCTGCCGTTCCTGGGCGTGCACATCACGCGCCACGTCGGCGGCGGCGTGCTGCTCGGCCCAACCGCGCTGCTCGTCGGCGCCCGCGACGCCTACCGCCTGCGCACCGTCCGCGCCCGCGACGTCGCCGCCACCCTCGCCTGGCCCGGGACCTGGCGGCTGATGGCGCGCTTCTGGCGCACCGGCCTGGACGAGCTGCGGATGGCCGCGAGCCCGGCGGCGCTCGTGCAGGCGTGCGCGGACTACCTGCCGGCGCTGAGGCCCGAGGACGTCGAGCCCGGCGGCCCGGCGGGCGTGCGCGCGCAGGCCGTCGACGCGCGCGGCACGCTCATAGAGGACTTCGTGCTCTCAGAGACCCCCGGCGCGCTGCACATCCGCAACGCCCCCTCGCCGGCCGCGACGTCCTCACTCGCGCTGGCCAGCGAGATCGCCGACCGCCTGGAGGCTGCCGATCGGCGCAACTAGCGCGCGGTTGGCTAGATCACTCGGCCAGCGCGCTCCGGTGATCACCGCTCTCGAGCAGCGCTCCTCACTTCTTGCGGTATAGCCAAACCGTCACGGGCGCGAACACCGCCGCAAGCCCCGCCGCCACGACCAACACCAGGACGACTTTCCCCGTCTCCGCCTTCCCCTCCATCAGCCCGCGCGAGGCGTCGACCAGGGTGGAGATCGGGTTGACGTCGACAAACGCCTTGAGCCCGCGCGGCAGGGTCTCGGGGTCGACGAAGACGTTCGAGAGGAAGGTGAGCGGGAAGATCCCCATGAAACCGGCGTTCATGACGGCCTGGGGCGAGCGCAGCAGCAAGCCGAGCGTCGTGAAGACCCATGAGAGGCCGAAGGCGAACACGATCACGAGCACCAGCGCCGCGACCACGCCGGGGACTCCCGCGCCTGGCCGGAAGCCGAGCACGACGCCCAGCACGATGATCACGGTCCCGGCGAGCAGGTAGCGCACGCTGTCGCCGAGCAGCGCGCCCACCAAGGGCGCCGGGCGCCATATCGGCAGCGAGCGGAACCGGTCGACGACGCCCTTGGTCAAGTCGGTGTTGAGAGCAACGCCGGAGTAGACGGTCGTGAACAGCACCGACATTACGAGGATCCCCGGGAGCAGGAACTGCAGGTACTCGCCCGTGGAGCCTGAGATTGCGCCGCCGAACAGGTAGGTGAACATCAGCACGAACATCACGGGCGTGATCGTCACGTCGAGCAGCTGCTCGGGGACGTGCTTGACCTTGAGCATCCCCCGCCAACCGAAGGTCAGCGCCGCGGACAGGCCGCTCGGGCGCGGCGGGCGCGCGCCGCCGGACAGCACCTTGCGGACCGTCGCGTCATCGAGAGCCGACGAGGGCCGCGCGGTCGGGACGGTGCTCATGCGGCTCGCTCCTCCCCGGGGACGTCTTCAGCCGGGTGACCGGTCAGCGCGAGGAACACCTCGTCGAGACTCGGCTGGCCGAGCGAGAAGTCGGCGACCCGGACGCCCGCGCGCGAGAGCTCGGCCACGGCCTGTGCGGCGCGGCCGGCGTCGGCGCACGAGGCCGACAGCGCCGCGGGGGCTGCCTCCAGATGGACCGAGTCGAGCTCGCGCGCGAGCACCCGCTCTGCCTCGGGTCGCTGCTCGGGGTCGAGCAGTCGCACGTGCAGCGTGCCCGATCCGACCGAGGCCTTGAGCTGGCCGGGCGTCCCCTCGGCGATCACCTTGCCGTGGTCGATCACGGCGATCCCGTCGGCGAGTTGGTCGGCCTCGCCGAGGTACTGCGTGCAGAGCAGGATCGTCGTCCCCTCAGCGCGCAGCGCCCGGATGATGTCCCAAACCTGGTTGCGCGAGCGCGGGTCCAGGCCCGTCGTGGGCTCGTCGAGGAACATCAGCTGCGGGGTGACGACGATGCTGGCGGCGATGTCGAGCCGGCGCCGCATGCCGCCGGAGTAGTTCTTGACCAGCCGGTTGGCTGCGTCGGCGAGATCGAACGCGTCGAGCAGCTCCGTCGCGCGCGCCTTGGCCGGGACGCGCCTGAAGCCCAGCAGCCGAGCGAGCAGGATCAGGTTCTCGCGCCCGGTCAGGTCCTCGTCGACCGATGCAAGCTGGCCGGTCAGGCTGACGACGCTGCGCACCGCGTCGGCCTCGCGCACGATGTCGTGGCCGAGCACGCGCGCGGAGCCCGCGTCGGGGCGCAGGAGCGTCGCGAGCATCCGGATCACCGTCGTCTTGCCGGCGCCGTTGGGGCCGAGCACGCCGTAGACCGAGCCACGGCGCACGGCGAGGTCGACGCCGTCGACCGCCCGGACGTCCCCGAAGGCCTTGACGAGCCCGCGGGCGTCGACCGCGAGAGGGGCTTGCGACGCCATCGGATGACCCTACCTCCCCGCTGATCACGCGAATCGTCGGACGACGATCGGCGCTTTGGCTTGGCGTCGTACTCGTCGATCGCGCGAACGCTCAGGCTCGCCGTCTTCATGCTGAGCCGTGGCCTTGGTCCTTCATTTTACTCCGACTTGCGATCAGCGTCGAGATGCCGATAAGCGGCTCATGGTGATTTTCGCGCTGCGATGGTGGGTGCCGTTCGTGGGTGGCGTGGGCGCAGTACTGGCTGTGCTGTCGCTGGGAGGCGGCGGCCGGCTGGATTGGGGGCATCCGGATCTGGCCTTTGCGGTGGTGCTGGCGATGACCGTCACGTGCGTCATAGGCTCTGCGGCGGTGTGGGTCGTGGGCCTCAGGCGCCGCCTGGCCGAGGTCTGCCTGCTCGGTAGCGCCATCTGGGTCGTCTCGCTGCTGCCGCTGGTCCATGGCCTGCTGTTGCCGGGCTATCTCTACGGCCCCAATCCCGGCACGGTCGTCGCCGTGATGGCGGCGGTCCCGGCCGCGTTGGTGGCGGCGTTGCCGTTGCTGCTCGACGGCTCCGCTGCCGGCCGGTGGCTTGCCCGCCGCTGGCTGTCCTGGTCGATCGGATCGGTCGTGCTGTCGGTCGCCGGGGGTGGACTGCTGCTCGCGTGGCCGAACAGCATCGCCGCGCCCGAGCCCGGCAGCGCGCTCACGGTGTCGACAGTCGCGGTCAGCGTGATCGGAATGGGGGCGTTGTCGCTGCGTCATCTGCGCCTGTATGCCATCGGGCGGCGTGCTGGATCGTTGATCGCTTCGCTGGGCTTTGCCGCCCCCGGGTTGGCCACACTCGCCTTCCTCGGCGCCTTGCCGCTGTCGGCGGCGTGGTGGCTGGCGCACCTGACCGACGGCTTCGGCGTGCTCTTCGCCGTAGGCGGGCTCTTGGTCGCTCATCGACGCGACCGCTCGATCGCCGTCGTGCTCTCACCGGTGCTCACGCGCGAGCCGCTCGCCGCGCTGGTGCTCGGCCTCACGCCCGTGGTTCATCGTTTCATCGCCGCGCTTGAAGTCAAGGACGCGGTGACTCGCCAGCACGTGATCCGCGTCAGTGAGCTCGCCATGCGCGCCGCCGAGCGCTCCGGGCGCGACCCTCTCACGCTCCGCGCCGTCGGGCTCGGAGCCTTGCTGCACGATGTCGGCAAGCTGATGACCCCGGACGCCATCCTCACCAAGGCCGGCTCGCTCACCGACGTCGAGCGCGCGACCATCGAGCGCCACCCGATCGACGGCGAGGCGCTCCTGGCCGGATACCCGCACCTCGCCGAGGCGGCCAAGATCGTGCGCTCCCACCACGAGCGCCCCGACGGCAGCGGATACCCCGACGGACTGACCGCCGCGCAGATCCCTCTCAGCTCGTCGATCGTGAGCGTCGTCGACGCGTGGGACGCGATGGTGAGCGATCGTCCCTACCGACGCGGGATGGCTGCGCAGCGTGCCGAGGCGATCCTCCGCGAGGGCGCCGGAACACAGTGGCCGGCCGCTGCGGTTGACGTCGTCCTCGCCGAGATCCGCCACGGCGGCGTCGCCCAGGCGTCGCGACTGGACGCAGTCGGACAGCGGGCGCGCCATCAACCGATCGAGCTCGGGATCGACCCGCTCGCCGCCTGCCTCCCCGACCGCGATGCGATCAGCCCCGCCGCTTGACTCCCACGCGGTGAATCCAGGGTGAGCGACGGGACTCGAACCCGCGGCCGCCGGGACCACAACCCGGAGCTCTACCAACTGAGCTACGCCCACCACCGCACTGCCGGCCTCATGTTAGGCGAGCAGCGCTCAGAGGCCGAGCTTGTCCCCCAGGCCGCCGACGGCGCCGCCGCCGAGCTTGCCGATGATGTCGCCGGGGTCGAGGCCGAATCGCTGCAGCAGCCCGGCGTCGCGCTCGGTATCCACCGTGTCGGGGAGCTCTGACTGCGCCTGGGTGGCCTTGTCGTGGTCGCCGCGCGAGCGCAGCAACTCGAGGATCTGTTCCTTGGGTATCTCCATGCCCCCGGGTCTACCCGCCAGGCGCGGAGCCGCGGCGGCCCCGTCGCTTCGCTGACCACCGGCTGCGCTACCTTCGCGGCGTGGCCAAGCCCGCGTTCGACCCCACGCCCCCGCCCCCCGAACCGGCGGAGCCGCGCCGCTGGTGGGGGCGCCACGCCGCCGAGTTCCGCTGGCAGGCCGAGCTCGGGCGCCTGCTCGTCGACCCCCTCTACAGGGGGGTCGGCGTGCCCCGCGGCAGCGGGGCGCCGGTGATGCTGATCCCGGGCTTCCTGGCCGGCGACACGTCGCTCGGCGTGCTGGGCGGCTGGCTGGCGCGGATGGGCCACCAGCCCCACCGCTCGGGGATCTCGATGAACGTCGGCTGCTCGGACCGGGCGCTGGACGCGCTGGAGGCCCGCGCCGACCGGGTGAGCGCCGACGCGGGGCAGCAGCTGGCGCTGATCGGTCACAGCCGCGGCGGGCACTTTGCCAAGGCGCTGGCCCACCGCCGCCCGGACCTCGTCTCCCGCGTCGTCTCGATGGGCGCCGCGCTCGACTCGCCGTTCGACATCTCGATCCCCACGCAGGCGATGGTCGCCGCCGTGCGCTGGGTCCACGTCCAGACAACCGACAGGGTGGCGCGCAACGGCTGCTTCACCGACACCTGCCGCTGCAGGTTCACCCTCGACTTCGCCGGCGAGTTCCCCGCCTCGGTGCCGCTGACCTCGATCTACTCGCGCGGCGACGGCGTCGTGTGGTGGGAGGCCTGCACGGTCCCGTACGCGCGCAACGTGGAGGTCAGCGGCAGCCACGTCGGCCTGGCGTTCAACCGCAAGGCCTATCGCGTGATCGCTCAGGCGCTCGCGCCCACCCCCGCCTCCTGAGGCGCCGCCTCCTGCTCCTCGGGTGACGGCGCGCTCTCGCCCGTCGCCACTCCGTCGGCGCCGGGCATGACCTCCGGCCAGACCGGCTCGCGCTCGGCGAGCTGCTTGACCATCTGGCGCGCGATGACCATGCGCTGGATCTCGTTGGCGCCCTCGTAGATCTGCAGGACCTTGGCGTCGCGCATCATGCGCTCGGCCGGGAAGTCCTTCAGGTAGCCGTTGCCCCCGAGGATCTGGACGGCCTCAGTGGTCACGCGCATCGCCGTGTCGGAGGCGACCATCTTGGCCATCGCGGAGAGCTTGGTCATACGCGGGTCGCCCTCGTCGACGAACGTCGCGGCCTGGAAGGCGAGCGCGCGCGCGGCGGCCACGTCGGCCTCCATCCCCGCGAGCTTGAACTGGATCCCCTGGTGGGCGAGCAGCGGCTCGCCCATCGTGTGGCGCCGCGAGGCGTAGTCCATCGACAGGTCGATCGCACCCTGCCCGACCCCCACCGCCTGGGCGGCCACCGTCGGCCGCGAGCGGTCGAAGGTCATCATCGCGATCTTGAAGCCGTCGCCCTCGCGGCCGAGCAGGTTCGCGTTGGGCACCTCGACGTCCTCGAAGCGCGGCTCGCCGAGCTTCCAGCCGGGCATGCCCATGGTGCGCAGCGCCTCGACGCTCACGCCCGGCGACTTGCCTTCGACGACGAACGCGCTGATCCCCTTGGAGCCGGGGTCGCCGGTGCGGGCGAACACGACGTAGGTGTCGGAGTGCCCAGCGTTGCCGATGAAGCGCTTTTGGCCATTGAGCACCCAGACGTCCCCGTGGCGCTCGGCGTGGGTCTGCAGCGCGGCGGGGTCAGAGCCGGCGTCGGGCTCGGTCAGCGCGTAGGAGCCGTAGCGCTCGCCGCTCACCAGCGGCGGAAGCCACTGCTGCTTCTGCTCCTCGCTGCCCGCGATCAGGATCGGCAGCGAGACGAGCTTCACGTAGGCCGCCATCAGCGACACGGTGCCCGAGATCTTGGCGAGCTCCTCGACGTAGGCGCACCACGAGACCTCGGTCGCGTCGCGCCCCCCGTACTCGGAGGGGATCGCGAGCCCCATCAGGTTCTCGGCGGCCAGCGTCTCGTGGATGTCGTGCGGGTAGTCGCAGTTCTCATCCATGTCGCGCACGCGCGGGCGGATCTTCTCGAGCACGACCGTGCGGATTTGGTCGCGCAGCTCGCGCTGCTCATCGGTCAAGCGCCACATCTGGCTTCCTCTCTTGGGCGGGACGGGAGAGCCGGCGCGCCAGCCAGCCCAGCAGGAGATCGAGCGACTCGCGCGGCTGCTCGAGCGCGTACGCATGGCCGGCGCCGCGGACGACGGCCAGCTCGGCGTCGGGGATCCGCGAGGCGAGCAGCCGCGATGCCGCGAGCGGAACCAGCCTGTCGAGCTCCCCGTGCATTACGAGGGTCGGCGCGCGCAGGCGCCCGAGCCGGGCCACCGAGCTGAACATCGCGCTCGCGCCGGTCTGCGCCGCGATCGTCGCCGCCGATGAGCGGTGAGCGGTGAAGTGGCGCAGCAGCTCGCGCACGCGCTCGGGATGCTCGTGGCGGAACTGCGGCGAGAACAGCACGGGGGCGCGGATGCCGCGGGAGGCGACGGTCCCGCTGGCGATCGCCCACATGTCGCGCAGCCCCAGCCGGGGGGCGAAGGGCCCGCCCGCCGAGGTGCCGCCGAGCACCAGGCCGTTGACGCGGGCGGGATGGCGCAGCGCCAGCTCCTGGGCCACCATGCCGCCCATCGACAGCCCGTAGGCGTGCGCCGGGGGCACCCGCAGCGCGTGCAGCAGGCCGGCCGCATCGGCGGCCAGGCCGCCGGGCGTCGTCGGCGATTGGCCGTGCGAGCGGGCCGAGCCGCGGTGGTCGTACATGATCACGTCGAAGTGCTCGGCGTAGAGCGGGATCAGCGGCTCGAAGACCGCCGCGCTGATCGTCCAGCCCGTGATCAGCAGCAGCGGGTCGCCCGAGCCGTGTCGCTCGTAGTACAGGCGCGCCCCCCGGACGTCGGCATAGGCCATGGTCGAGCTAGCCGAGAACGTAGGAGCCGGGAGCCGGCTCGAGCGGCGTGAATCCCTTGCCGCCGAGCTTCTTGGGCGCGACCTTCTCCCTGCCCGAGCGCTTGGCGATCCACGTCACGTAGTCGTCCCACCAGGTGCCCCGCTTCTGCGAGGCCTCGCGCAGCCACGCGTCGGCCGTCGGCGGATTGGCGTCGTTGGTCTGGTAGCTGGACTTCTCGTTGCCCGGCGGGTTGACCAGGGCGGCGATGTGCCCGCTGGTGGAGAGCACGAAGCGCGGCTCGGAGCCGAGCAGCTGCGTCGAGCGGTAGTTGGACTGCCACGGCGTGATGTGGTCGGCGATCCCCGCCACCAGGTAGGAGTCGACGGTGATCTTGGTCAGGTCGATCGGGGTGTCGAGGACCACGAGCTCGCCGGGCCGCGTGATGGCGTTGGAGAGCGACATCTCCATGAAGTCGCGGTGCAGCCCCGCCGGCAGGTTGGTGGAGTCCGCGTTCCAGTAGAGGACGTCGAACGCCGGCGGGTCCTTGCCCAGCAGGTAGTTGTTGACCCAGTAGTTCCAGATCAGGTCGTTTGGGCGCAGCCAGGCGAACACCCCCGCCAGCGCCTTGCCGTCGAGGTAGCCCTTGCGCTGGGACTCCGCGATCGCCGCCGCCGCCGACGGGCGGTCAGACAGCGCCCCGATGGTCCCGGTGCTCTCGTTGTCGAGCACGCAGACGCCGAGCGTGAGCCCGGCGATGCGATCGAGCTCGCCCTTCGCGGCGAGGTGCGCGACGGCACAGGACACCGTGATGCCGCCGGCACACAGGCCGAGCACGTGCGACTGGTCGGCTCCCGTGATCGTCTCGACCGCGCCGAGCGCCTCGATCACCGCTCCCGCGTAGGTGTCGAGGTCCCAGGCGGCGTGGCGCTCGTCGGGGTTGCGCCAGGACATCGCGAAGCACTGCTGGCCGGAGCCGACGAAGTGCTCGAGCATCGAGCGCCCGGGAGCGAGATCGGCGATGTAGAACTTGTTGATCATCGGCGGGATGAGCAGCAGCGGCGTCTCGCGCACCTTCGCGGTGGTGGGCTCGTAGTGGATGAGCTCGAACACATCCGTCTGCAGCACGACGGCGCCCGGGGTCAGCGCGAGGTCCTCCCCGACCGAGAAGGCCGACTCGTCGACCATGGCCGGGATGTGGGGCCGGCGCGACAGGTCGTGGACGAGGTGCGCCGTGCCCTGCACGAGGTTGCGCCCGCCGCTGTCGAGCGTCGCCTTCAGGGCGGCGGGGTTGAAGGCGGGGAAGTTGGTGGGGGCGAGCGCGTCGAGGACGTTCTCGACCGCATAGCGCACGCGCCGCTCCGAGCGCTCGTCCAGGCTGGCGTCGCTGATCAGCTTGTCGACGGCCTGGCCCACCGCCAGGTATGACTGCGCGAGCCGGCGGAAGCCGGGGTTGCCGCGCCACGCGTCGTCGGCGAAACGCCGGTCCTTCTTCGCGGGCGCGAGATCGGATTGGCCGACCGTGATCTTCGCCAGCTCGCCCCAGTAGCCGGCCCCCCGGCGCGCGACCTTCCAGGGCCGGGTCGCCAGCTTCGCGGTCAGCTTGGCGCCCGCGACGCCGGGGAACCAGCGCCGCGGGCCGCCGGTGACGGCGTCGGAGAGCAGCGTGTCCAGGCCGGCCGCGGCGCCGGCCCCCGCGCCGCCGCCGCCGTCGTGCCCGTCGGGCGCGTGCCCGTTGGACTCGCTGCCCGCCTTGCGCTTCGCCGTCGCCTGGGCCATGGCTCAGCCGGCCTCGGCGGCCTGCGGGACCTCGATCTCGCGCTTGAGGATCTTGCCCGTCGGCCCCTTGGGCAGCTCGTCGACGAACCAGATCTTGCGCGGGTACTTGTAGTTGGCGACCTGCTCCTTGACGTAGGCCTGGAGGTCCTTCTCCGAGACGTCCTGCCCCTCCTTGAGCACGACGGCGGCGCCGACCTCCTCGCCCATCGAGTCGTCGGGCACGCCGATGACAGCGGCCTCGAGCACGCCCTCGTGCTCGTAGAGGACCTCCTCGATCTCGCGCGGGTAGACGTTGTAGCCGCCGCGGATGATCAGCTCCTTCTTGCGGTCCACGATGAAGAAGTAGCCGTCCTCGTCGACCTTGGCCATGTCGCCCGAGAAGAACCAGCCGTCCTTGATGGCCTCATTGGTCTCCTCCTCGCGGTTCCAGTAGCCCTTCATGACGTTGTGGCCCTTGATGGCGATCTCGCCGACCTCGCCCTGCTCGACCTCGTTGCCGTCGTCGTCGACCACCTTCATCTCCACGCCCTCGATCGGGGTGCCGATCGAGCCGACCTTGCGCTCCTTGTCGGGGTGGTTGAACGAGGCGACCG
>JBBRYA010000070.1:0-16693 GCA_038238015.1 Solirubrobacterales bacterium | reverse complement strand
GGCAGCGCCTCGGCCACCGCCTGGCCCTCGGGCGGGGGCTGGGTCGTGCGCTCGATCAGCGCGGCGAGCTTGATCAGCTCGAGGTAGCGCACGACGGCGTGGGAGACGTCGAGGTCGGTGTCGAAGCGCAGCTCGCCGAGGCGCCCGCCGACCTGCGAGACCGTGGTCAGCAGCTCGTCGCGCAGCAGCCGGAAGGTGGACTGCAGCGTCTCGGCGGGGCCGAAGAGCTCCTCGTCGTGGTGCTCCCACTCGCCGCTGGTGACGGCCCGCGCCTCCTCCGCGAACGGCGAGGGCTGCTGGGCGGCGCCGCGCTCGGTGGCCTCCGGGTAGGCGAGCACGAGCCGGTGGCGCGCGCGCGTCATCGCGACGTGCAGCAGCCGCCGCATCTCGGCGGTGTGCGCCGTCTTGGTGTCGGCCGGCAGCGTCTCCTTGAGCAGCGCGTCGGGGATCGGCTCCAGCGAGCGCCGCCGCGGGCCGGGGATCCTCGCCGCCATCAGCCCGAGCACGTAGACGTGGTCGAACTCCCGGCCCTTGGCGGCGTGCATGGCCATCACCTGCACGCCGCGCGGCCGCTCGCCGGCGACCGCCTCCTCCTCGCGCAGCCCCGCCTCCGCGACCGCGGCGATCGAGCGGGCGAACTCGCGCGCGGTGGCCTGCGGTGAGCGGCGCACGTAGGCGGCGGCCAGCTCGCCGAACTTGGCGAGGTTCACGAGCCGCTCGACGACCTCGGTCGAGGCGGCGAACAGCAGCTGGCGGCGCAGGCCGAGGCGCTCGATCAGGCGGTGCACGTAGAGGTCGGGGCGCGCCGAGTCCAGCGCCCCTGAGGCGGCGCGGTAGAGCTTGAAGAACGTGCGGATGCGCTCGCGCGCCTCAGGCGGGATCTGCGGGGACTCGAGCGCCGCGCCGAGCGCCGCCACCATGTCGAGCTTGCGCCGACGCGCGATCTGCGTGCAGCGGGCGATGTCGATCGCCCGCAGCTCGACGGGTGCGCGCGCGAGCGCGCGCACGACCGCGCCGGCGTCGCCGGGGTCCACCAGCAGCCGCAGCCACGCCAGCAGGTCGCGCACCTCGGCGCGCTGGAAGAAGGACGCGGCGCCCGAGATGCGGTAGGGGACCGCCCGCTCCTCCAACGCGACGGCGACCGCCTGCCCCTCGCCCTTGACCGATCGCACGAGCACGCACACCTGCTCGGGCGAGACCTCCTCGCGCGCGACGAGGCGCTCGACCTCGGCGGCGACGGCCTGGGCCTGCGCGCGCTCGTTGGCACAGCGCCAGTAGGCGACCTCCCCGGGCGGCTGCGCGGGCTGGGAGCGCAAATGCTTCTCCACCCGCTCGGGGGTCGGCGCCACGACGGCGTGGGCGGCGGCGAGGATTCGCCCGCCGGAGCGGAAGGACTCCTCCAGCCGCACGACCGGCGCGTGCGGCCACTCCGCTTGGAAGTCCTCGAAGTTCTTGGTCGCCGCCCCGCGGAAGCGGTGGATCGCCTGATCGTCGTCGCCGACCGCGAAGAGGTTGCCCTCGCGGCCGACCAGCAGCCGCAGCAGCAGGCCCTGGGCGAAGTTCGTGTCCTGCAGCTCGTCGACGAGCACGTGGCGGTAGAGGGCGGTCAGCCGCGCGCGCACCTGCGGGCTCGTGCGCAGCAGCCGGAACGCGTGCAGCACGAGGTCGCCGAAGTCCAGAGCTCCGGCCTCGCGCAGCATCCGGTCGTGCGTGGCGAAGATCGCGGCGAACTCGCGCTCGCGCACGCCGTCCTCGCCGAGCGTCTGCGCCCAGGCCGCGTAGTCCTCGGGCGAGATCAGCTCGTCTTTGAGGCGGTCGATGCGCTGGACCAGCGAGCCGAGCACTGCGCTCGGGTTGCCGCGCAGGTCGTGCGAGGCGAGCGGGAGCTCGTCGATGCGCTCGAGCAGCATCGCGAGGCGATCGGCGGTGCTGACCGGCTCGGCGAACGGGTCGACGCCCGCCTCCAGCGCCTCGTCGTGGAGCAGGCGCGCGCAGAACGCGTGGAAGGTCGTCACCGAGAGCTCCTCCAGCGGCGTGCCGACCCGGTCCTCGACGCGCTCGCGCAGCTGCGCGGCGGCGGCGCTGGAGAACGCGAGCGTCAGCACCGACTCGGCGGGAACGCCGGCGTGCTGCACCAGCCACGCGACGCGCTCGACCAGGAGCATGGTCTTGCCTGTCCCGGCGCCGCCGATCACGAGGAGCGGGCCGCCCGGGTGCTCGACGGCCTGCTGCTGGTCAGCGGTCAGCGACACCGCCGTAGGATAGGCCTGCGATGGCCTCCATTACGCGCGCGCTCGACGCCGACTGGCTGGGCGCCTCGCGCCGCGCGACCGAGTCGATCCGCGCCATCCTCGCCGACGCCCCGGGGACCGACGAGCGCGCCGCCGAGATGGGCACGCGCGGGGAGGGCGGCGACCGGACGCTGGTCATCGACGCCCAGGCCGAGGACGCCGTCTTCGCGCAGCTCGAGCAGCTCCACGAGCAGGGCGCGCGCTTCCGCGCGCTGAGCGAGGAGCGCGGCGCCGTGGACTTCGGTGGCGAGGACGTGCTCGTGCTGATCGACCCGATCGACGGCTCGCTGAACGCCAAGCGCGGGCTCCCACCGCACTCGGTCTCGATCGCGGTCGCCGACGGCGCCACGATGGCGTCCGTCGCGTTCGGCTACGTCTATGACTTCGGCACGGGCGAGGAGTGGACCGCGCGCCGCGGCGAGGGCGCCTGGCTGGACGGCGCGCGGCTGTCGACCGAGCCGCGCGAGCGAAGGCTGCCCGACGGGCGGCTCGAGGTGCTCGGCATCGAGGCGGCCGACCCGCGCCTGGTGCGCGAGGCCGCCGAGCGGCTCGAGGGGACGTCCTACCGGCTGCGCGCGCTTGGGTCGATGGCGCTCTCGCTGTGCCAGCTCGCGGCGGCGCGCTTCGACGGGATGGTGAGCCTGAAGGGCTGCCGCGCGGTCGACGCGGCCGCCGCCCAGCTGATCGTCCGCGAGGGCGGTGGGCTGATCGCCTACCCGGGCTTCGAGGACGCGCTCGGCGCGCCGCTTGACCTCGTGCCTCACTCCCCGATCGTCGGCGCGCGGACGCAACGTGGTCTTGCGGAGCTCAGGCGGGTACCCAGGACCTCATGATCGATTGGAAGCTCGCCGCCAACGTCGCCGCCGGGATCGCCGGCATGCAGCCGCCCCCGCCCTCGGAGCGCTTCGAGCACGTCGCGGGGCCCACCGAGGAGAGCGCCCGGCTGGTCAGCGCCTACACGGGCCTGGTCTCGGCCGCGCCGCTGCCGCAGCCCGAGCCGATCGACCGCAAGGGCTGGATCGACTCAAACCACAGCTCGCTGGCTGGCGTGCTCGACCCCGTGACCGAGCGCTTGGGCTCCGGCCTGGGGCCGCTCGGCGCTCCCGTGAGCGCGGCCGCGGGCGCCGTGCTCGGCCTCGAGGTCGGCGCGATCACGGGGCTGCTCGCCCAGCGCGTGCTCGGCCAGTACGAGTTCGCGATCCTCGAGCCCGACGCGCCGGCGCGGCTGCTCTACGTGGCGCCGAACCTCGCGCAGGCTGCCCGCCAGCTCGACGCCGATCCCGGTGAGCTGTTGCGCTGGGTCGCTCTGCACGAGGTCACGCACGCGCTGCAGTTCGGCGGCGTGCCGTGGCTGCGCTCGCACCTGGCCACGATGGTCGGCGAGCTGCTCGCCGCGCTCGACGTGGACCCGCGCAGGATGCTGCGCCTGCCCGACGCGGCCGACCTGCGCGCCCTCGTCGAGATGGCGCGCGAGGGCGACCTCACGACCCTCGTGGTCGGGCCCGAGCGCCGCGCGGTGCTCGACGGGATGCAGGCCTTCATGGCCGTGCTCGAGGGCTACGCCGAGCACGTCATGGACGCCGTCGGGATCGAGCTGATCCCTGAGCTGCCGCGCCTGCGCGAGGCGCTGAACCGCCGCCGGCAGGACAAGTCGGGGCTCATGCGGGTGTTCGAGCGCATCTTCGGCCTCGAGCTCAAGATGCGCCAATACGAGCTGGGCAAGGCCTTCTGCGACGCGGTCGTCGCCTCCGGCGGCATCACCGCGCTCAACCGCGTCTGGGAGGGCCCTGAGTCCATGCCCTCACTCGCGGAGATCGACGATCCGGCCGCCTGGGTGGCCCGGACGTCGCCCGCTGCCGCCGCGTAGCGCACACACGAACACCTGTTCCGTATGTCACAAGGTCTGGCGCAGTTTGCGGCCGTCCGACGTGGATCGTTGACCTTCGTGTAACAAGCTCGCGGTTGGGGTTTACAAACATGTGTTCGCTGGGTACTATTCCAACTAAGCGACTTAGAACTAATATCGTTACCCTGGGACCTACGAGAGGGGACCACACCAAATGGCTACCACCCAGACCACCAGCAGCACCACCACCACTTCGAACGGCACCACCACGGCTGCCGAGCGCAGCGCCACCGCCAAGAAGGCCGCGGCCACGCGCAAGCGCAACGCGAACCGCACCACTGCCAAGCGCAGCGCGGCCGCCAAGAAGGCCGCCACGACCCGCAGCAAGGGCACCACGCCCACTGCGCGCAAGGCGCCGGCGAAGTCCACCGCCAAGCGCAGCCGCACGACCGCCCGCCGCGAGACCCGCGAGGCCGCTCAGGCGAACCTGAAGGCCGCCGAGCTCGCCGCGAAGCAGGGCCGCAACATCGCCGAGCGCGCCGCGCTCGTCTACGTCGGCGTCGCCACCGAGGCGCGTGAGCGCGTCACGACGGCCGCCACCGACATCGTCGACACCCTCACCTCGCCGACGAGCGCCCAGAAGGAGCTTCGCAAGCGTCAGCGCGAGCTGAACACCAGCCTGCGCCGCTTCGAGCGTCGCGGCCAGAGCGAGACCCGCAAGGCGCGCACGCGTGCCGAGCGCTTCGTCCGCCGCGGCGAGCGTCGCCTCAACCGCGAGGTCAGCGCCGTCGAGCGTGAGACCAAGCGTCGCGACAACGTCGTCACCGCGCAGGTCGCCGGCGTCGCCAACACCGTCGAGACGGCCGTCCAGGCGAGCATCGCCACGGGCGAGCGCGTCGTGTCCCAGGCCCGCAAGACGCTGGCGTAGGGGAAACGGACTTCCCCCGGCCGGCCTCGGAGAGGGCCTGGTTCCGGGAAAGGCTGCCGGCCTCATATTCGCCGGCAGAGAAGCACCCTCTCCTCCCTCACCGTCGGGGCGCCAGCAGTCAGGGCGCCCCGTCGGCTTTAAGACCCCAGACGCCTGCCAGAATGGAGCCCATGCCCACGGAAGCCCAGATCCGCCAGGCGCTCACCGCCGTCATCGACCCCGAGCTGCGCCGCGACATCGTCGAGCTCGAGATGGTGCGCTCGATTGCCGTCAAGGACGCCGGCGTCGTCGACGTGACCGTGTCGCTGACGACGCCCGGCTGCCCGATCAAGGGGCACTTCCAGACCGCGGTGTCGCAGGCCGTGACCGCGCTCGAGGGCGTCAGCCGCTGCAACGTGGGCTTCGACGTCCTCTCCGACAGCGAGAAGGGCGTGCTCCAGCGCAAGCTCGGGCGCCCCGGCGGCCTCCCGGAGGGCTCGCTGGCCCAGGTCTCCAACGTCATCTGCGTCGGCTCCGGTAAGGGCGGCGTGGGCAAGTCCTCGCTGACGGTCAACCTCGCGGCCGCGCTCGCCGCCGAGGGCAAGCGCGTCGGCGTGCTCGACGCCGACGTCTGGGGCTACTCGATCCCACGCATGGTCGGGCTGGGTGCCGAGAAGCCCCGCGTCTCGCCCGAGCGCAAGATCCTCCCGCTCGACGCCCACGGCATCAAGGTGATGTCGATCGGCTTCTTCGTCAAGGAGAACGAGGCGGTCGTGTGGCGTGGGCCAATGCTCCACAAGGCGCTCACGCAGTTCCTCGAGGACGTCTCCTGGGGCGAGCTGGACTTCCTGCTGATCGACCTGCCCCCGGGCACCGGCGACGTCTCGATGACCCTCGCCCAGCTGCTGCCGCAGGCCAAGTTCGTGATCGTGACCACCCCGCAGGCCGCGGCCCAGAAGGTGGCCCGCCGCTCGGCGGAGATGGCCGACAAGGTCTCGCTCGAGATCGCGGGGGTCATCGAGAACATGTCGGGCTTCACCACCCCCTCGGGTGAGCGCTACGCGATCTTCGGCGAGGGCGGCGGCCAGGAGCTCGCCGACGAGCTCGGAGTCCCGCTGCTCGGGACCGTGCCGCTCACCATGGCCCTGCGCGAGCAGGCTGACGCCGGTACCCCGCTCGTCTTCACCGATCCCGACGACCCGGCGGCCCAGGCCGTCCGCCAGGCCGCCCGCGGCCTGGTCGCGCTGTCCCCGATCGCGCTGCCGGTGATGCAGGAACCCGCTCCCGCCGCTGCGCCCCAGCCGGTCGGGATGTCACTCCCCATGGCTTAGCGCCTCCCCTCGACACACGCCCGATGGGAGGGGAGACTGGCGGCTGGATGGCCGCCGACGACGCCCCGTTCCTCTCTGCCCTGGCCCCCGAAGAGGTCGCGTGGCTTGAGCGCGCCGGGGTGCGCAGGCGCTTTGCCTCGGGCAGCGCGCTGTTCCAGGAGCGTCAGGCGTCTGACCGGGTGATGCTGCTGATTGCCGGGCGGGTGAAGATCGCCAGCGTCTCGCCCGACGGCCGCGAGTCGGTGCTCGCCTTCCGCGGCCCGGGCGAGGTGCTCGGCGAGCTCTCGGCGATCGACGGGCAGCCGCGCTCAGCCTCGGTCATCGCCGTCGACCCGGTCGAGGCCGTCGTGATTCCCGCGGCGGACTTCCGCGCGTTCCTCGAGCGCACTCCGCGGGCCACCCTGTGGCTGCTCACGCGGGTGATCGCGCGGCTGCGCGAGGCCGACCGCAAGCGCGCGGAGTTCGGCGCCTCGGACACCATCGGGCGCGTGGCGGCGCGCCTGGTCGAGCTCGCCGAGCGCTACGGCGAGCCGACGGAGGGCGGCGTGCGCATCGACCTCCCGATCACCCAGGAGGAGCTCGCGAGCTGGGTCGGCTCCTCGCGCGAAGGCGTAAACAAGGCCCTGCACACGCTCAAGGGCCTCTCGTGGGTCGAAACCGAGCGCCGTTGCATCACCGTCGTGGACATGGAGGCGCTGCGACGGCGCGCGGGCTGACCCGTCTCAGCGCCCGGCGAAGTACTGCGCGTTCTTCTGCGCGTAGCCGGCCCACTCGCCGGGGAGCTGGTCCTCGGCGAAGCATGCGTCGACCGGGCAGGCCTCGACGCAGGCGTCGCAGTCGATGCACTCCTCGGGGTCGATGAAGAGCATCTCGACCTTGTCGTAGTCGGGCTCGTCCGGGGTGGGGTGGATGCAGTCAACCGGGCAGACCTCCACGCAGGAGTTGTCCTTGGTCCCGATGCAGGGCTCCGCGATCACGTAGGCCATGGGGATTCTCCGAGTTCAGGGGCAGGCGAGGCTGCCGCATTCTAGGCTCCGCCACTGTGCTCCTGCTCACCGGCGCGACCGGGCTGGTCGGCTCGGCCCTCCTGCAGCGCCTGACGGCGCGCCGGGAGCCGGTGCGCTGCCTGGTCCGCGATCCGCGGGGCCTGGGCCCCGAGCGCGTGCGCGTGCAGATCACCATCGGGGACCTGGCGGACCCGCGCAGCTACCGCAACGCGCTGCGCGGGGTGCGGACCGTGATCCACGTCGCGGGCACCGAGCGCGACCAGCCGCACGCCGCGATCGAGGAGATCGACGGGCTGGCGACGTGGCGGATGGTGCGGGCCGCCGAGCAGGCGGGTGCCGAGCACCTGATCTTCTTCTCGGCCCTGGGGGCCACGCCCCACCACCGCACACGCCTGCACCGCGCCAAGGCCCTGGCCGAGGAGGCGGTCGCGGACGCCGGCCTTCGCACCACGATCTTCGCCCCCTCGCTGGTCTACGCGCCGGGCGACCGCAGGATCGTGCGCCTCGAGCGCCTCGCGCTGCTACCCGTCGTGCCGATGGTCGGGCGGGGGCGGGCGCGCAGCCAGCCGATCTGGGCCGACGACGTCGCCGACTGCGTGCTGGCCGTGCTCGACGGCGAGGCCCCCGCGCCCCCGCACGCGCGCCACGAGCTCGCGGGGCCGCAGACGCTCAGCCACCGCGACGTGGTGGAGCTCGTGCTGCGCGCCGCGCGCCGCCCCCGCCGGCTCGTTCCCGTCCCGCAGGCGCTGCTGCGCCCGCTGCTGCGCGGCTACGAGACGATGACGGGCCCCGCGGCGATCGCCACCTGGGAGGAGGCCGAGCTGCTCGCCGTCTCGATGCTCAGCCCGCGGGGCACGGCCGACGCCGAGGCGCTCGGGGTGCGGCCTGCGGCGATGCGCGACGTGCTCGGGCTCCAGGACCACTGACGAGCAGACGTTCGGAGCAGCTCCGCACGTCGACCGAGGCGAGCCGGTTCGCTCCTGCGCGTCAGCTCGAAGCCAGCTCCGGCCGGCGCGCCGACTGCGGCCGCGCCGCCTCGAGCTGGGAGGCGACCTGCAGCAGTGTGTCCTCGGCGAGCGGCTTGCCCACGAGATGCGCGTTGGTGGGCAGACCGTCCTCGCCGAAGCCCGCGGGAAGCGAGATCGCGGGCTGGCCGGTGACGTTGATCAGCGCGGTGTAGGGCGTGAAGCGCCCGGAGCGGGCGAAGTCCGCCATTGGGTCCTCGCCGCAGCCGTCGAGCTCGCCGATCGCCAGCGGGCGCTCGGCCAGCGCGGGCGTGAGCAGGAGGTCGTAGTCGGCGAAGAAGGCGACGACCCCGCGCGCGAGCGCCTGCAGCTGGGCGACGGCGGCGAGGTAGTCGATTGAGCTCATCGCCCGCGCGCGCTCCAGGATCGCGCGCGAGAGCGGCTCGATCTCGTCCTCCTCGGCCGGGCGGCCCGCGAGCAGCTCGCCGTAGGCGATGCCCAGCGAGATCGCAGGGCCGAACACCTGGCTGAACGCCGTGAGCACGTCGATGCCGAGCATCACCGGGGCGCTCTCCTCGACCTCGTGCCCGAGCGAGTCGAGCAGCTCGGCGGTCTCGCGCATGCCGCGAACGCACTCCGGGTCGGCCTCGGCGCCGAGGGCGTTCTCGGCGCTCATCGCGATCCGCAGCCTGCCCGGCTCACGGCGCGAGGCGGCCGCGTAGGGCTCCGGCGGCTTCGGGGCCCAGGTCGCGTCGCCGACCTCGTAGCCGGCCAGCACGTCGAGCAGCTCGGCGGTCTCGGCGACCGTGCGGCTCAGCACGCCGTCGCAGGCGAGGTAGGAGTCGCCGAGGTCGGGGCCGCGCGAGACGCGGCCGCGGCTCGGCTTCAGGCCGACCAGTCCGCAGCAGGCCGCCGGGATGCGCAGCGAGCCGCCGCCGTCGTTGCCGTGCGCGAGCGGCACCATGCCCGCCGCGACGGCGGCCGCCGAGCCGCCGGAGGAGCCGCCGGGCGTGCGCGTCGTGTCCCAGGGGTTGCGCGTCGCGCCGGTGTAGCGCGGCTCGGTGGTCGGCAGGATCCCGAACTCGGGCAGGTTGGTGACGCCGATCACCACGAAGCCCGCGTCCTGCAAGCGGCTGACGAGGTACGCGTTGTGACCGGGCCGGTGGCCCGCCATGAACTTCGAGCCGAAGTTCATGCACATCCCCGCCACCGGCACGTTGGCCTTGATCGCGATCGGCACGCCCGCGAACGGCCGCTCGTCGCCCGGCCCGATGGCGTCGGCGACGGCCAGCGCCCGCTCGGCGTGGACCTCGATGAAGGCGTTGACCGCGGGGTTGAGCGCCTCGACCCGGTCCAGCGACTCGGCGACGAGCTCGCGGGCGCTGAGCTCGCCCGCGCGGACCATGGCCGCCAGTTCTCGAACCGGCTTGAACAGGAGGTCGGCCATGCCCGCCGCCAGCCTATGGCACGGCGCGCCCTGCGCGCAAAACGCCGGAAACCCGTCCGTGGGTTGGCTCGCGCATAACCGGTTGACTAGGTATAATGGAGTTATGAGCGTTGAGCCTCCCGACGGGCCGCTGCCAACCGGCGCCCCCTACTGGTACTGGCTGGGCGGGCGCCCCGCGCTCGACTTCGTCAACACCCGCCGCGAGCGCTGGCACCGCAACATTGAGTGCCTCGTGAGCGCGAGCGACGTCGTCGCCTGGCTGGTTGAGGCGCGGCTGCTCCCGCAGGCGGTCCATGCGCCGGCCGCGGTGCTCGGCGAGGCCCACGAGCTGCGCGAGGCGATCGACGCCGGGGTCCGCGCGGGCGTCGCGGGCGAGGTGCCGGACCCGCTCGCGCTCGCGCTGGTCGACGACTGGCTCGTGCACGCCGGCACGCGGCCCCAGCTCGCGGCGGACCCGCACGGCATCCCCGTGCTCGGCGAGCGCGCACCGGCCGACTCGCCCCGGCGAGCCCTGGGGATGGTGGCGCTCGACGCCGCGCAGATGCTCGGCACGTCCGAGCAGCGCGAGCGCGTGCGGATCTGCGGCTCGAGCACCTGCTCGGCCCGCTTCTACGACCGCTCCCCCGCCGCCCGCCGCCGCTGGTGCTCGATGGCCGGGTGCGGGAACGTGGAAAAAGCCAGGCGTTGGCGCGCGCGGTGAGATATCGCTGGACCATCCTCACGGTGGGCGTCGCCGCCCAGGCCGCGCTGAGCGCGGTGCAGCAGGGGTTGCCCGCGCTCGGGCCGGTGCTGCGCGATGCGTTCGGGCTCTCGCTGTCGGGCGTCGGCGTCGTGCTGGCGGCGGTCAGCTGGGGGATCATGGCTACGCTGCTCGCCTGGGGCGCGCTGGCCGACCGCATCGGCGAGCGGACGGTCATCGCCTCCGGGCTCGGCGGCGCGACGGTCGCGCTCGTGGGCGCCGCGTTCGCCCCCTCGGTCGGGTGGTTCGTGGCCGCACTCGCGCTGACCGGTGCGCTCGGCGCCTCTGCCGCCGCGGCGAGCGGGCGCGCGGTGATGGGCTGGTTCGGGCGCTCCGAGCGCGGCATGGCGCTGGGTGTGCGCCAGATGGCCGTTCCGCTCGGGGGCGCGGCGGCCGCGGTGAGCCTGCCCGCCGTCGCCGCCGCGGGCGGCCTGCGCGCGGCGATGCTCGTGCTCGCGGCGGCGGCGGCCGCCGGCTCCCTGGCCGCAGCGCGCTGGGTCCGCGAGCCGCCGCCCCCGCCGCCGGGCCGCCCGAAGGTCCAGGCGCCGCCGCCTCTGCGCGACGCGCGCGTCTGGCGCCTGTCGGCGGGATCGGCGCTGCTGGTCTGCGCCCAGGTCGCGATCGTCTCCTTCGTCGTCCTCTTCCTCCACGACCACCGCGGCGTGGCGGCGCCGGCGGCGGCCGCCGGCCTGGCCGCGATCCAGCTCGGCGGCGGCCTCGCCCGCGTGGTCGCCGGCCGGCGCTCGGACAGCAACGGCCGGCGAATCGTCCCGCTGCGCCGGCACGCGCTCGCGATGACCCTGGCGATCGCCGGCACCGCGCTGTGCGCTGACGCCCCGATGGGCCTGCTCCTCCCGGTCCTGCTCGCGGCCGGCGTGCTGACCATGAGCTGGAACGGCCTCTCGTTCACCGCCGCCGCCGAGATGGCGGGGCGCGATCGCGCCGGGACGGCGCTCGGCCTGCAGGGGACGATCATGCGCATCCCCGCAGCGGTCGTCGGGATCGCCTTCGGCGCGCTGGTGGCCGCCTCGTCGTGGCCGGCGGCGTTCGCCGCGCTGACCCTTCTCCCGCTCGCGGGCTGGTGGCTGCTGGCGCCGCTGGTCGGCGAGGAGGAGGGCCGCATCCGTGCCCGGGCCGCCCGGCTCGCCGGGGTCCGACCTGCCAAGCTTTCCGCCCGATGAGCGACGATGGCGTCCAGTCCGGCCTCGAAGGCGTCGTCGCCTTCGCGTCGGAGATCGCCGAGCCCGACCGCGAGGGCGGCGCGCTCCGCTACCGCGGGGTCGACATCGAGGAGCTCGTCGGCAAGGTGCCGTTCGAGAAGGTCTGGGGCCTGCTCGTCGACGGCAGCTTCGACCCCGGGCTCCCTCCCGCCGAGCCGCACGGGCTGGCCCTGCGCACCGGCGACCCGCGCGTGGACGTGCAGTCGGCGCTGGCGGCGCTGGCGCCCGAGTGGGGCTTTGAGGCACTGATCGACACCACCGACGAGCAGGCGCGCGAGGAGCTCGCTCGCGCGTCGGTGATGGCGCTCTCGTTCGTGGCGCAGTCGGCACGCGGCATCGGGCGCCCGCCGGTGCCCCAGCGCGAGGTCGACAAGGCGACCTCGATCCCCGAACGCTTCCTCGTCCGCTGGCGGGGCGAGGCCGACCCCGCCCACGTCAAGGCCATCGACGCCTACTGGATCTCCGCCGCCGAGCACGGCATGAACGCCTCGACGTTCACCGCCCGCGTCATCGCCTCCACCGGCGCCGACGTCGCCGCCGCGCTGAGTGGCGCCGTCGGGGCGCTCTCGGGCCCGCTGCACGGCGGCGCGCCCGCGCGCGTGCTGAAGATGCTCGACGAGGTGGAGGCCGAGGGCGACGCCGAACGCTGGGTCACGCAGGCGCTCGACCGCGGCGACCGCCTCATGGGCTTCGGCCATCGCGTGTACCGGGCCGAGGACCCCCGCGCCCGCGTGCTGCGCCGCACGTCGCAGGAGATCGGCTCCGAGCGCTTCGAGGTCGCCGAGGCGCTCGAGAAGGCGGCGCTGGCCGAGCTCAAGGCGCGCAAGCCCGACCGCGTGCTCGCGACCAACGTCGAGTTCTGGTCCGCCGTCGTGCTCGACCACGCCGAGGTCCCCTCGACGCTGTTCACGAGCCTCTTCACCTGCGCGCGCACGGCGGGCTGGTCGGCGCACATCCTCGAGCAGAAGCGCGAGGGGCGGCTGATCCGCCCGAGCGCGAAGTACGTCGGGCCGGCCCCGCGCTCGCTCTCAGACGTCTGAGTCCAGCGCGCGCTGGAGGATGTCGCGCAGGGTCGCGGCGTCGGTCTCGGAGAGGCCGGCCAGCGCCGGCGGCGGGACGCCCATGCGCCGCTCCACGAGGCCCCGGACCTCGATGCCCTTCGGGGTGACCACGAGCGTCTTCACCCGCCGGTCGTGCTCGGCCGGGCGCCGCTCGACCAGGCCGTGGGCCTCCAGACGGTCGACGATGCCGGTGACGTTCGAGTTGTCGCAGTGCAGCGCCTCCGCGAGCGCGCTCATCGGGAGGGGCTCTCCGGGCTTGAGCTGCATCAGGGCCATCGACTGCATGGGGGCGAGCCCGAGCTCGTTCAGCGTCGCCATGCGCCGGGCCTTGTCGGCGGTGAAGATCCGCCAGAACAGTCCCCACGCTTCCTGCGCAGCGGTGCTGGACACCGTCGACGGTGACATACTCCGAAGATAGCACACAAAAACATTTGACACCATCAACTAGTTCGCGCTAGGGTTGCCGGCATGACTTTCGACAACGGCATCGAGATCGAGGGGCTCGTCCGCGAGTTCAAGGGCGGCATCCGCGCGGTGGACGGCATCGACCTCGCGGTGGCCCCTGGCGAGATCTACGGCTTCCTCGGCCCCAACGGCGCGGGCAAGTCCACCACTGTGCTCATCCTCACCACGCTGCTGCCGCCAACCGCGGGCACGGCGCGCGTGGCGGGGTACGACATCGTCCGCGAGGGCGCCAAGGTACGCTCGGCGATCGGCGCCGCACTCCAGGAGGCGGCGCTCGACCCGCTGCTCACGGGCCGCGAGCACATGAAGCTCCAGACCACCCTGCAGGGCCTGCCCAAGGCCGACCGCGTGCGCCGGGGCGACGAGCTGCTCGAGCGCGTGGGCCTCGCCGACGCGGCCGACCGCAAGGTCAACGGCTACTCCGGCGGCATGAAGCGCCGGCTCGACCTCGCGCTCGCGCTCGTGCACAGCCCGCGGCTGCTCTTCCTCGACGAGCCCACGACGGGCCTGGACCCCTCAAGCCGCGCGGACATGTGGGACGAGGTCGCCCGCCTCGCACGCGACGAGGGCGTCACGGTCTTCCTCACCACGCAGTACCTCGAGGAGGCCGACGTGCTCGCCGACCGTATCGCGATCATCGACCAGGGGCGGATCGTCGCGCGCGGCACCCCCGACGAGCTCAAGGCGGAGATCGGGCGCCCGACGCTCGAGGTCGTCCCGGCCGAGCCCGACCGGCGCGCGGCGGTCGAGGGCGTGCTCGCGCGCTTCGGCAGCACGGCGCCCGCGCCCCCCGGCGCGGCCGCGGTGCGCCTGCGCGGCGGCGCCGAGGAGCTCGCGGGCATCGTGCGCGCGCTTGACGCCGAGGACCTCGAGGTCTCGGACTTCCAGCTCCACGCCCCCACGCTCGACGACGTCTTCCTCTCCAAGACCGGGCGCAAGCTCGACGCCGCGGGTGAGCCCGCGGGCGCCGACGAGCCCGAGCGCGAGGCCGTGAGCGCGTGAACGGCACGCTGATCTCCCAGGTCGGCCAGATGGCCCGCCGCTCGGTCCTGCAGACCCTGCGCCAGCCCGCGATGGTGATCCCGCCGATCGTGTTCCCGCTGGTGCTGATGTCGATCAACGTCGGCGGCCTCGACGCCGCGACGAAGATCCCCGGCTTCCCGGCCGACACCTACCTGGACTTCGCGATCGCCGTGCCGTTCGTGCAGGGCGCGCTGTTCGCGGCGCTGAACGCCGGCACGGCGCTGGCGCGCGACGTCGAGACGGGCTTCATCAAGCGCCTGGCGATGACGCCGATTCAGCGTTCCGCGCTGCTGCTCGGCCACCTCGGGGGCGTGCTCCTCGTCGCGCTCGGCTCGGCGTGCATCTACATGCTGGCCGGCTTCGTGGCCGGGATGGACTTCGCCGCCGGCGCGGCGGGCGTCCCGGCGCTGCTGGCGCTCGCCCTGCTGATCGCGCTCGGCTTCGCCTCCGTCGGCGCCTTCATCGGGCTGCGCGCGGGGTCCGGCGAGGCGGTCCAGGGTTTCTTCCCGCTGCTGTTCGTGATGCTCTTCCTGTCCTCGATGAGCCTGCCGCGGCCGCTGATCGAGCAGGACTGGTTCCGCACGATCGCGACCTACAACCCCGTCTCCTACCTGCTGGAGGGCGTGCGCTCGTTCGTCATCACCGGGTGGGACGGCCAGGCGCTGGCGATGGGCTTCGGCGTCGCCGCGGCGATCTGCGCGCTCGGGATCACCGGCGCGTCGCTGGCCCTGCGCAACCGGCTGGTGCGCACATGAGCCGCTTCCTCGACGTGACGCGCGCCGTCGCCTGGCGCACGATTCACAACTTCCTCACCAACCCGGCGTTTCTGCTGCCCTCGATCATCTTCCCGCTGTTCTTCTTCACGGCGTTCGCGGGCGGGCTCTCGAGCGTGGGCAAGATCCCGGGCTTCGACTTCCCGGCGGGCTACACGGCGTTCCAGTTCGTCTTCGTGCTGCTGCAGGCCTCGGCGTTCGGCGGCGTGTTCACGGGCTTCGGGATCGCGGCCGACTTCGAGCGCGGGTTCGCGCGGCGCCTGCTGCTCGGCTCGCCCAACCGGCTCGGCATCCTCGCGGGCTACGCGCTCGCCGCGCTGACCCGCGCCATGATCGTGTGCGTGCTGCTCTTCGGGGTCGCGCTGGCCACCGGCATGAACGTGCTGGGCGGCGGCATCGACCTGTTCGGGCTCGTATTGCTGGCCGCGCTGGTCTCGCTGACCGCCACGCTGTTCGCCTCCGGCGTCGCCTTCCGCGCGCGCTCGATCCAGGCCGGCCCGCTGATGCAGATGCCGGTCTTCATCGTGCTCTTCCTCGCGCCGGTCTACGTGCCGCTCAAGCTGCTCGGCGGCTGGGTGGCGCCCGTGGCGAAGTTCAACCCGTTCACGGCGCTGATCGAGGGCGGGCGCAACCTGATCTCCGGCCAGGACGTCTCGGTGCTGCTGGTCTACGGCGTCGCGCTCGCGCTCGCCGCGGCGTTCGCAGTCTGGTCCGTGCGCGGGCTGCGCAAGGCCGAAGCCGCCGGCTGAGCGACTAGCCCGCTCCCTCGACGAACAGCACGTCGGTCTCCGAGCTCTCGAGCCGGAGCTTGCGCGCCTCGACATACTCGGGATCGTCGTACCAGGCGCGTGCGGCGGCCTCGTCGGGAAACTCCATGAGGACGATGCGCTCTGAGCCGAAGGCGCCCTCGATCACCTCGATCGCGCCGCCGCGGATCAGGAAGCGCCCGCCGTGGCGCTCGACGACCGCGGTGTTGATGCGACGGTACTCGTCGAGCTTGTCGGCGTCGGTGGCGTTGCGGGCGTGGGCGATGACGTAGTGGGCCATGGCTTCAGCTTAAGCGCAGAGGGCCCGGCGGAAGCCGGGCCCTCTGGCAAAGCGAAGCGCGAAGCGCTGGCTACATCATCCCGCCCATGCCGCCCATGTCGGGCATGCCGCCGCCCCCGCCGCCGTCCTTGTCGGGGACCTCGGCGACGATCGCCTCGGTGGTGAGGATGTTCTTCGCGATCGACGCTGCGTTCTGCAGCGCGGAGCGCGTGACCATGGCGGGGTCGATGACGCCTGCCGAGACGAGGTCGACCATCTCGCCGGTGGCGGCGTTCAGGCCCTCTCCCGCCGCGGACTTGCGGACGTCGTTGACCACGACCGAGCCCTCGAAGCCGGCGTTCTCCGCGATCTGGCGGAGCGGCTCCTCGAGCGCGCGCAGCACGATCTTGGCGCCCGTCTTCTCGTCCTCGATCTCGTACGTGTCGAGGTCGATCGCGCTGGTGGACTCCAGCAGCGCGACTCCGCCGCCGGGCACGATGCCCTCCTCGAGGGCGGCGCGGGTGGCCTGCAGCGCGTCCTCGACGCGGTGCTTCTTCTCCTTCATCTCCGTCTCGGTGGCCGCGCCGACCTT
>JBBRYA010000069.1:0-17415 GCA_038238015.1 Solirubrobacterales bacterium | reverse complement strand
GCCTTCTGGCGCGGGCGGGCCTCGTTCTCCATGTCCATGTGTGCGTCGACGGCCACGAAGGAGCCGTCCTCGAGCTCGGCCAGCGGGTTGATCTCGGCGAGCGTCATGTCGTACTCGGTGAACAGCCGCGCCACGCGGGCGTGTTGGGGGGTGTGGCGCGTCAGCGCGCGGCCGGTGACCCCGACGGAGGCGATCACCTGCTTGGCCTCGTAGTCGGCGAATGGCGCCAGGGTTGAGAAATGGGCGCGGCCGACGCGGTCGGGGTGGGTCTCGGCCACCTCCTCGATGTCGATCCCGCCCATGTCGGAGAAGATCAGCACCGGGCGCTTTCGCGTGCCGTCCCAGGTGACGCCCGCGTAGTACTCCTGCTTGACCGCCACGCGCGAGTCCACGAGGACGCCGCGCGGCATGTGGCCGTTGATCTCGAGCTCGAGGATGTCGGCCGCGTGGCGCTCGGCCTCCTCCGGCGAGTCGGCGAACTTCACCCCGCCGGCCTTCATGCGCCCGCCGGTGAGCACCTGGGACTTCACGACGGTCGGACCGCCGATCTCCTCGGCGATCCTTCTGGCCTCCTCGCGTGTTCTGGCAAAACCATGCGAGGACACCGGGATGCCTGCCTTGGCCACGACCTGACGGGATTCGAATTCGAAGAAGCGCACGCGGCGCGCAACCCTAGCGACACCTTCGTTGTCTAGGCTGCCGCCCGTGCTCCGCCTGCTCACAGCGATTTTGCTGGCCCTCGTCGTCGCCCCGGCGAGCGCGAGCGCGGCGATCGTGCAGGTCGAGGTGGTGCCCAAGGACGGCACCGAGTTCGGCACGCCCCAGACCGTCGTCGGGCGCCTGATGGGCCCCTACGACGCTCCGCTGGTGGGGCGCAAGGTCGTGCTCGAGGCCCGCCGCTACCCCTACAAGGGCCCCTTTGCGACGCTCACGACCGCCACGACGGGCCTCGACGGGCGCTTCGCCTTCCCCGACCACGACTTCGACCGCAACCACCAGGTCCGGGTCTTCGCGCCCACGTTCGGGGACCGCAGCCCGGTCACCGTGGCCTACGTCTACCCGCGCTCGAACCTCACCTTCCGCCTGATCCGCCGCAACGTCATCCGCGTCTCGCAGGTCTACGCGACGCCTAAGGACGTGCGCCTGACCAAGCCGACGCTGTTCTACGTCGGGCCCGCCGGTGAGAAGACGGCCCCGCTGGCGGCGCGCGCCAAGACGCGCCGGCTCAAGCGCGGGCGCTTCATCTCGCGCGCCCAGGTCCGCATACCGAAGGCGTGGAAGGGCCGGTTCCGCTACGCCAGCTGCTTCCCGTACAACTCGGGGCTGGGCGACCCGAAGGTCGGCTGCCCGAAGCACCGCTACCGCTTCTAGCCGCGACTAGACCGGCTGGGAGAGCAGCGCGCCGAGCGCGCCGCTGAGCGACGGGGAGAGCGTCCAGGCGTCGCCGTGGGACAGCCGCCGCAGCTCGAGCGTGACCCCCGGGTCGTGGGCGGCCACGAAGACCGCGCAGCCGTAGCTCGACAGCCGCCGGCACAGCGCGGCGAGCTCGAAGAGCGCCTCGCTCTCGTAGCGGCGCACGCCGGTCAGGTCGAAGACGAACTCGCGGGCGCCGCTGACCGCCGCGCCGGCGGCGAGATCGTCGCCCGCGCGGGCGCTCGTGAGGTCGCCGCCGAGGTCGACGATGCAGGCGCGGTCGCCGAGGCGCCGGACGGAGGCGAGGGCGGGGTCGGCGGCGAGGGGCATTGGCGGGGAATACCCGCGATCACATCCCGTAGGCCTCGGCGAGCTCCGGATCCTTGGCGGCGAGCATCTCGGCCAGCGTCACCATCACCTTGCACTGCTTCCAGGTCGCGTCGTCCTGCATCTTGCCGTCGAGCATGTGCACACCGCGGCCGTCCGGGATCGCCTCGAGCACGCGCTTGGCGAAGATGACCTCGTCGGGGTTGGGGCTGAAGACCTTGCGGGCGACGTCGAGCTGGGCCGGGTGCAGCGACCAGGCGCCGACGCAGCCCATGAGGAAGGCCGAGCGGAACTGCGCCTCGCAGCCCTCGAGGTCCTTGATGTCGCCGAACGGCCCGTAGAACGGCAGGATCCCCGTCGCGGTGCAGGCGTCGACCATGCGGCCGATCGAGTAGTGCCAGAGGTCCTGCTGGGCGCTCGCGCGCGGGGCGTCGCCGTCGGGGTCTGAGAGCACGCGGTAGCCCGGGTGCCCCCCGCCCACGCGCGTGGTCTTCATCCGGCGCGAGGCCGCGAGGTCGGCGGGCCCGAAGCTCATGCCCTGCATGCGCGGGCTGGCCTGGGCGATCTCCTCGAGGTTGGCGACCCCCAACGAGGTCTCGAGGATCGCGTGCACGAGGATCGGCCGCTCCAGGCCGGCGCGCGCCTCCAGTTGCGCCAGCAGGCGGTCGACGTAGTGGATGTCCCACGGCCCCTCGACCTTCGGGACCATGATCACCGACAGCCGGTCGCCGATCTCGCCGACGAGCGTCGTGAGGTCGTCGAGCACCCACGGGCTCTCGAGCGAGTTCACCCGCGTCCACAGCGCGGTGTCGCCGAGGTCGACCTCCTTGCCCACCCGCACCAGGCCGGCGCGGGCGGCCTCCTTGTTGTCGACCGGCACGGCGTCCTCGAGGTTGCCGAGCAGGATGTCGGTCTTCTTGGCCAGCTCGGGCAGCTTGGCAACGATCTTCTCGTTGCTGGCGTCGAAGAAGTGGATCATCCGCGAGGGCGTGAACGGGATCTCCAGCGCCGGCTGGGGAGCGCCGACGGCGAGCGGCTTGGCGAAGTCACGAGGGTTTCTCATCGGTGCGGCAGGCTAGCTTGCGCGCCCCCCCATCTAGGCTGCCGAGCCATGAGCCCTGAAACCCACGCCCTCGAAACCGACCAGGCCGCCCGCGAGGCGACCGGCGCACACCCCTACGGGCGCTATCTCGAGGAGTTCGAGATCGGCGCCGTCTACAAGCACTGGCCGGCCAAGACCGTGACCGAGTCAGACGACCACCTGTTCTGCCTGATCACCATGAACCACCATCCCCTGCACCTCAACGACGTCTACGCCAAGCAGTCCCAGCAGGGCCGCAACGTCGTGGTGGGGCCGCTGGTGTACTCGCTGGCGCTCGGGATGAGCGTCTCCGACGTGTCGGGCAAGGCGATCGCGAACCTGGCGACCGAGGAGCTCAAGCACCCGGCTCCCGTCTTCCACGGCGACACGCTGTTCTGCGAGTCCGAGGTGCTCGACGTCCGCGAGTCCCAGTCCAAGCCCGACCGAGGCACCGTGCGGGTCCACACGCGGGTGCTCAACCAGTCGGGGACGCTGGTCGCGGAGTTCAAGCGGCTCGTGCTCGTGCCGCGCAAGCAGGCGGGGGCGACGCCCGCCGAAGGCGACGTGGAGTAGCGGCGCGGGAGGGCGGGAACGCCCTCAGCCTGGATCCACCGATTCTCGCGGCGTCTCGCCGCCGTGGCCGTTCGCCAGTGCCGATCGGCCGCGAACCAGGTGGGATCACCACATGGATGCGCGGCCGATCGACCCTGACTCGGCCCACGACATCGAGCCATCCACGATGATCGGTGAATCCAGGCTCAGCGCGGCGTTTGTCGGCGTACGGCAATATTGCCGCCATCCCGGTAGCGACCGTCAGGAGCTGACCCCACCCGTGAGCAAGACCACCGTCCCGACCCAGAACCGTGCCCTCCTCGAATGGGTCGAGGAGGTCGTCGGAGTGACCCAGCCCGACGACGTGCACTGGTGCGACGGCAGCGCGGAGGAGTACGACGCGCTCGCGCGCCTGCTGGTGGACGCCGGGACGTTCGAGCGGCTCTCTGACGCCAAGCGGCCCAACTCCTACCTGGCGCGCTCCGATCCGGGCGACGTCGCGCGGGTCGAGGGCCAGACGTTCATCTGCTCCGAGCGCGAGCAGGACGCCGGGCCGACCAACAACTGGCGCGACCCGGCGGAGATGCGCGAGACGCTGAGCGACCTGTTCACGGGTTGCATGCAGGGGCGCACGCTCTACGTCGTCCCCTTCTCGATGGGGCCGCTGGGCTCGCCGATCGCGCACATCGGCGTCCAGCTCACCGATTCGGCCTACGTCGCGGTGAGCATGCGGATCATGACCCGCATGGGCAAGGGCGCGCTGGACGTGCTCGGCGAGGACGGGGAGTTCGTGCCGTGCCTGCACTCGGTCGGGATGCCGCTCGAGGACGGCGCCGAGGACGTGCCGTGGCCTTGCAACGCCGAGAACAAGTACATCGTGCACTTCCCCGAGACGCGCGAGATCTGGTCCTACGGCTCGGGCTACGGCGGCAACGCGCTGCTGGGCAAGAAGTGCTTCGCGCTGCGGATCGCCAGCGTGATGGCGCGCGACGAGGGCTGGCTGGCCGAGCACATGCTGATCCTCAAGCTGACCTCGCCCGGGAAGGAGTCCAAGTACGTCACGGGCGCGTTCCCCTCGGCCTGCGGCAAGACCAACCTCGCGATGCTGATCCCCACGCTCGAGGGCTGGACGGTCGAGACCGTCGGCGACGACATCGCATGGATGAAGTTCGGCGAGGACGGGCGCCTGTGGGCGATCAACCCCGAGGCCGGCTTCTTCGGCGTGGCGCCGGGCACGGGGGAGAAGACCAATCCCAACGCCATGGCGACGGTCGCCGAGAACACGATCTTCACCAACTGCGCGAAGACCGACGACGGCGACGTCTGGTGGGAGGGCATGACCGGCGAGCCGCCCGCGCACGCGATCGACTGGAAGGGCAACGAGTGGACGCCGCAGTGCGACGACCCCGCCGCCCACCCCAACGCGCGCTTCACGACCCCGGCCGCCCAGGATCCGGCGATCGCCCCCGACTGGGAGGACCCCAAGGGCGTGCCCGTCGACGCGATGCTCTTCGGCGGGCGCCGCTCGACCGTCGTGCCGCTCATCCACGAGGCCTTCGACTGGGAGCACGGCGTGTTTCTCGGCGCCCAGATGTCCTCCGAGACCACCGCGGCGGCGTCCGGCGAGGTCGGCAAGCTGCGCCGCGACCCGTTCGCGATGCTGCCGTTCTGCGGCTACCACATGGCCGACTACTGGGGGCACTGGCTCAAGCTCGGCGAGCGCGAGGGCGCGGTGCTGCCGAAGATCTTCTACGTCAACTGGTTTCGCAAGGACCTCGAGGACGGGCGCTTCCTGTGGCCGGGGTACGGCGAGAACTCGCGCGTGCTCGAGTGGGTCTTCCGCCGCTGCGACGACGCCGCGGGCGCCGAGGAGACGGCGATCGGCCTGATCCCGACGCAGGACGCCCTGGACACAGAGGGCCTCGACATGGCCGACGGGGACCTCGAGCGCATCCTGGCGGTCGACTCCGAGCAGTGGGAGGCCGAGGTGCCGGCGATCCGCCAGTTCTTCGAGGAGTTCGGCGACCGCATCCCCCAGCCGCTGGTGGCGCAGCTGGACGCGCTGGAGCAGCGGTTGAAGCGGGCGCGATAATGCTCGGGTGAGCCTCGCGCAGGAGACGGGCCATGGGCAGGACGGCGCGCCAGCGGCGGCACTGCTCGGACTGATCCAACAGCGGCTCGAGCCCGCCACGGCGACGGCGGTGGGCGCGTTCGCCAAGGCGTTCCTGCGGCGCCTCTCAGACGACGGCAGCAACGGGCTTGGCCCCGAGACGCTGTACGGGGAGATCGTCGGGGCCTTCGGCTTCGCCTCCGGTCGCGGCGAGGATCCGATCGCCGTTCGCGCGTTCAATCCGGACCCGGAGCGCGACGGCTACGAGGCGCCGGGGTCGGTGCTCGAGACCAACACCGAGGACCTGCCGTTCCTCGTGGACTCGGTGAGCAACGAGCTGCGTGCGCGCGGGCTCGGGATCCGCGGGGTCCTGCATCCGATCCTGGGCGTCGAGCGCGGCGCGAACGGCGCGATAGCCCGCATCACGCACGCGCGCGAGGCGGGCGTCCGCGAGTCGGTCATGCACTTCGACCTCGACCGGCGCCTGGAGCCCGAGGCGCTCGCCGAGCTCGAGCAGGCGGTGCGCGAGATCCTCGGCGACGTCTGCCGAGTGGTGCGCGACTTCCCCGCGATGGCCGACCGGGCGCGGCGCATGGTTCAGCTGGCCGGTGCCGGGACGGCGCGCTACGCCGACGAGGAGGTCGACGAGACCGTCGCGTTCCTGGAATGGCTGGGCGCCGACCACTTCATCTTCCTCGGCTACCGCGAGTATCGCTTCGAGGACGACGCGGTCGCCGTGGTGCCCGGCTCCGGGCTCGGGATCCTCGCCGACAGCGGGAGCTCGGCCTATGCGCAGCCGGTCGCGCTAGCCTCGATGTCGCCCGACGTCCGCGCGCGCGCCCTGGAGGGCGACCTCCTGATCGTGTCCAAGACCAACCGTCTCTCGCGCGTGCACCGGCGCGCGCGCATGGACTACATCGGGGTGCGCCGTGTCTCCTCCGACGGCGAGATCGTCGGCGAGGCGCGGATGCTCGGCCTGTTCACGAGCCGCGCCTACGCCGAGCCCGCCAGCCAGACGCCGCTGCTGAACCGCAAGCTGCGACAGATCCTGCGCGCCGAGGACCTGATCGAGGGCTCCCACGACTACAAGGCCGCCGTCGCGCTGTTCGACTCCTTCCCCAAGGACGAGGTGTTCGCCGCCCCGACCGACGACCTGCGCCGCGCGGTCATCTCGCTGCTCGGCGTCCAGGGCGAGCAGGTGCGGCTGTTCGGCCGGCGCGATCAGGACGCGCGCAGCGTCGCGCTGATCGTCGCGCTGCCGCGCTCGCGCTACGACGCCGAGCTCGTCGAGCGGGTGCGCGAGCTGCTGCAGGAGCGCTTCAAGACCGAGAGCGTCGAGGCGCATCTGGTCGTCGGCGAGGGCGAGCGCGTCCAGGTGCACTACAGCGTGCACTCCTCCGGGGGCTGCCCGGCCGTCGGCTTCCCGGAGCTCGAGGCCGAGGTGGTCGCGCTGACGCGCAGCTGGGACGACGAGCTGCTCGAGCTGCTGATCGAGCGCCACGGGCTCGCGCGCGGGCGGTCGCTGGCCGCCGAGTGGGCCACGCGCTTCCCGCGCTACTACAAGGCCTCGACCTCCCCGGCGCTGGCCCTGCACGACATCGGCTGCTTCGTCCGCCTCGCGACGCTCGGCGAGCCCTTCGTGGTGGGCCTGAAGAACGAGAGCGATGCGCGCGGCGAGCGCACGCGCATCGGGCTCTACAAGACCGGCGGCAAGGTCGAGCTCTCCCAGGCGATGCCGATGCTCGAGGACCTCGGGTTGCACGTCATCGAGGAGGTGCCGACGCGGCTGCTGGGCGGCGACGGCGAGACCTGGGTGCAGGACTTCGGCGTGCTAGGCCCCGACCACAAGGCGATCGACCTCGATCGCCACGGCGCCCGCGTGGCCGACGCGTTCTCGGCCGTCTGGCGCGAGGAGACCGAGTCTGACCCGCTCAACCGGCTCGTCCTGACGGCGGGGCTCGACTGGCGCCAGATCGAGATCTTCCGCGCCTATCGCAAGTACCGCCAGCGCGTCGGCTCGCGCTTCACCGAGAGCTACCAGAACGACGTCCTCGCGGCCAACGCCCAGCTGACGGCCAAGCTGATCGGGCTCTTCGAGCTGCGCTTCGACCCCGAGCGCGAGCGCGACGAGGCCGCCGAGGCGGCGCTGCGCGAGGAGATCCTGCGCGACCTCGACGAGGTCGCCTCCCTCGACCACGACCGCATCCTGCGCAACCAGCTGGGCGTGATCGACGCCACCCTTCGCACCAACGCCTACCGCCGCGGGCGCGGGGCTATGGCGTTCAAGCTGCGCTCCGCCGACGTGCCGGCGATGCCGCTGCCCTCCCCGCTGGTCGAGATCTACGTCTACTCGCGCGACATGGAGGGGGTGCACCTGCGCGGCGGCGCGATCGCGCGGGGCGGCATCCGCTGGTCCGATCGCATGGACTACCGCACGGAGGTCTTCGGCCTGATGCGCGCGCAGCTGACCAAGAACGCCGTGATCGTCCCCGCCGGCGCCAAGGGCGGCTTCTACCTCAAGCGCCGCCCGCCGCGCGACGAGGACCTCAAGGCGGCGGTCGAGGGCCAGTACGTGGCCTACATCAAGGGCCTGCTCGACGTCACCGACAACCTGGTCGACGGCGAGGTCGTGCACCCGCCCGACGTCCGCGTGCTGGACGGCGACGACACCTACCTCGTGGTCGCGGCCGACAAGGGCACGGCGACGTTCTCGGACACCGCCAATCGCGTCGCCGAGGAGTACGGCTTCTGGCTCGGCGATGCATTCGCCTCCGGCGGCTCGAGCGGCTATGACCACAAGAAGCTCGGGATCACCGCGCGCGGGGCCTGGGAGTCGGTCAAGCGCCACCTGCGCGAGCTCGACCTCGACCCGGCCACCGACCCGTTCACCGTCGTGGGCATCGGCGACATGTCCGGGGACGTGTTCGGCAACGGGATGCTGCTCTCGGACCGCATCCGCCTCGTGGCCGCCTACGACCACCGGCACGTGTTCATCGATCCCGACCCCGATCCGGGCGTGGGGTTCGCCGAGCGGCGGCGACTGGCCGGCCTCGGCGGCTCCTCCTGGAACGACTACGACCGTGAGCGGATCTCCGAGGGGGGCGGGGTGTGGCCGCGCACGGCCAAGCGCATCCCGCTTTCCGAGGCGGCGCGCCACGCGCTGGGCATGGACGGGTCCCCCGAGGACGTGCTCACCCCCAACGAGGTGATCCGCGCGATCCTGTGCGCCCCGGCCGACCTGCTCTGGAACGGCGGCATCGGCACCGTGGTCAAGGCCTCGGCCGAGACCGACGACGACGCGGCCGACCGCTCGAGCGACGCCATCCGCGTCGACGCGCGCGACCTGCGCTGCCGCGTCGTCGCCGAGGGCGGCAACCTCGGGGTCACGCGCCGCGCGCGCGTGGAGTATGCGCGCCGCGGCGGGCGCATCAACGCCGACTTCATCGACAACTCGGCCGGCGTGGACTGCTCAGACCACGAGGTCAACCTGAAGATCCTGCTCGGGCTGGCCGAGCGCCGCGGCGAGCTCACCCGCCCCGACCGCGACGCGCTGCTGCTCGAGGTCACCGACGACGTCGTCGCGCACGTCCTCTACGACTCGTTCCTCCAGGTGCAGGTGATTTCCGAGGAGGTCGAGCGCTCGAGCACACGGATCGACGCCTACGAGGACCTCGTTGCGACGCTCGAGGAGGACGGCTCGCTGCGCCGCGAGGACGAGGCGCTGCCGACCGCCGAGGAGATCGGCGAGCGGCGGCGCGCGGGGCGCGGCATGGAGCGCCCCGAGCTGGCGCTGCTGATCGCCTACGCCAAGCGGCGCATCACGAAGTCGCTGCTGGGCTCACGGCTTCCGGACGACAGCTGGCTGGCGCGCGACCTGCGCGCGTACTTCCCGCCCAAGGTCGTCGAGCGCTTCAGCCACCTGCTGGCCGAGCACCCGCTGCGCCGCGAGCTCGTGGCGACGATCAACGCGAACATGATCGTCAACGCACTCGGGCCGACGTTCGTCTCCCAGCTCGTCGCCGAGCGCGGCGTCGAGCCGGCCGAGGTCGTCCGCGCCTACCGGATCGCCCGCGAGGTCACCGGCGCGGTCGCCGGGTGGGAGGCGATCGAGGCGCTCGAGGGCAAGGTCGGCCCCGAGGTCCAGGCCGAGCTGATGAAGGGCGTGGACTCGCTCGTGGACGCCGTCACCCGCTGGTATCTCACCGAGGCGCCCGGGGGCGACCTCGAGGGCATCGTCGACCGCGACCGCGAGGGCTTCCGGCGCCTCGCCGCAGCGCTGCCCGACCTCGGCGACGACGACCGGCTGATCGCCCGCGCCGAGGCCGCGGCGCGGCTGGTGAAGGCGGGCGCGCCCGACGCGGTCGCCCGCGCCCACGTGCTGCGCTCGGACATGATCCACGGCCCGAACGTCGTGGCGGTGGCCGCTTCGACCGGCCGCCCGGTCGAAGATGTCGCGCACGCCTTTGCCGTCGTCGGCGAGCAGCTCGGCATCGGCGACCTCGAGGCCGAGATCAACAAGCTGCAGGTCCACGGGCGCATGCAGCGCTGGGCGCGCCAGGCGATCCGCGAGGACGCCCGCGAGGCCCGCCGCGTGATCGTCCAGCAGGCGCTGGCGAGCGCCGGCGGCCGCCCGGCCGACGAAGCTGTCGATGCCTTCCTCGCCGAGCGCCGCGAACCCTCTCGGCGCCTCGCGGCGTTCATGCGCACGCTGGCGCGGGAGGGGAGCGCCGACCTGGCCGGCCTGGCGCTGGCGGTGCGGCAGCTGCGGGGGCTGGTGGAGTAGGTCGGTCAGTGCGGGTGCTCGGCGGACGCGGCCGGAGGCCGCGACTCCTCCGCGAGCGAGGTGATCGCGAGCTGGCCGCGGGCGGCCTCTTCGAGCACGCCGGTCGCCTCCTCGGCGGAGCGCGCGTAGAGCTCGACCAGCAGGTGGACGACGATCTGGTCCTCGTCGTGCTTGTGGAAGCGCACGTGGGTGAAGAACTCGCGCGTCCCGTTGTCGCCGAAGGCCGCAAACGCGAGCGAATCGGCGGCTTCGGGGCCCGAGCAGGTCTCGACCGAGTCGGTGTCCACGGTGACCGTGCACGAGGCGACCCACGGGGTGCCCGCCACCATGCGCTCCCAGCGGTCCTCGATCGGCTCGATGCGGCCGTTGTGGAAGGCCAGATGCGGCTGGTCGTGCATGCAGTCCAGGCACTGCACGACGGCCTCCTGCAACTCGTCGACGACTTCGCCACGTTCGCCCGTGACGGGATCGATGCGGTGGATCCCCTCGTAGTGCACCTGAACCTCGAGCTCCTGCGACCAACAGCGGTAGCAGCGCAGCCAGGACCCCACCAGGGGCTCGGTTGAGCCCTCCATGAAATCCCATTCTATGCTGCGGCCGTGGGAGGCACGGTGCTCTACGAGCAGGAGGGAGGGGTCGCGACCCTCACGCTCAACCGCCCAGAGCGCCTGAACGCGCTCATGGACGAGCTCCTGGCAGAGCTCGAGGCGGGGCTCGATCGCGCCGAGGGCGACGAGGCCGTGCGCGTCGTGCGCCTGCGCGGCGCGGGCCGGGCGTTCTGCGCGGGCTATGACATCGGCTGGGGCGCAGAGGCCATGGACGACGCGCAAGCCGGCCGGCCGTGGGACCCGATGGCCGACTACCGGATGATGTCGCGCTACGTGCGCGCGTTCATGCGCCTGTGGCGCTCGCCCAAGCCCGTGATCGCCCAGGTCCACGGGTTCTGCGTCGGCGGTGGGACGGACCTCGCGCTGTGCTCGGACCTGATCATCTGCTCGGAGGACGCGCGCTTCGGCTACCCGCCCGCGCGCGTCTGGGGGTCACCGACCACCGCCATGTGGGTCTACCGGCTCGGGCTCGAGCGCGCGAAGCGCCTGCTGCTCACGGGCGACGCGCTGCACGGCCCGCGGGCGCTGGAGTGGGGCCTGGTCTCGGAGTGCGTGCCCGCGGGGGAGCTCGACGCCACGGCCGCGAGGCTCGCCGCCCGCGTCGCGCAGCTCCCCGCCAACCAGCTCCAGATGATGAAGCTGCTGGTCAACCAGGCCTACGAGCAGATGGGGCTGCCGGTCACCCAGCTGCTCGGCACGCTGCTCGACGGCGCCGCGCGCCATACGCCCGAAGGCGTCGCGTTCACCGAGGCGGCGCGCGAGGACGTGCGAGCCGCCATCGCCGCGCGCGACGCTCCCTTCGGCGACTACGGCCAGGAGCCCCGGTGAGGAGCGCGCTCGCGCTGCTGGCCGCTGCGTTTCTCGCCACCGGTTGCGGGGCGCAGGCGCCCAGCGACGAGGACCAGGTGCGGGCCACGCTGACGGAGTTCAGCCGTGCGACCGCCGCCAAGGACTACCAGACCCTGTGTGACCGCCTGCTGGCCCCGGACCTGATCACGCAGGTCAAGCAGATCGGCCTGCCGTGCGAGATCGCCCTGCAGAAGGGGCTCGGCGACGTCCGTGAGCCGCGCCTGATCATCGGTGCGGTGACGGTCAAGGGCACCAAGGCCAACGCCGAGGTCCGCACCTCCGCCGCCGGCCAGCAGCCGTCGCGCGACACGATCGCGCTGGTCAAGCTCGACAAGCGCTGGCGCATCGCCTCGCTGGCCACGCCGTCGCGGAGCACTCCCGCGCCCTAGCGGCCCGTGCCCTGCGGGCGGATGCGCCGCTGCGGCCCGACCGCCGGGGCGTAGCCCTTGCGCCCCTTCAGCAGCACGACGCGGGCCCGCAGGGGTCGCCCCGTACGCACGGTGAAGCTCACGCGCGAGCGGCCGTCGAGCCTGCCGTGGGCGACCTGGCGCCACGCGTAGCGCTCGCGCGAGTAGAGCTGCAATGCCGCCGGGGCCCCCGGTTGCGCGGGCCGCGCAACCGTGTGCAGGAGCACGCGCCCGCCGTGCAGGCGGCGCGCGGTCGTGGCGAGCCGCGCGCTGACCGGGAGCGCGAGCGGGAGGCTCGTCTCCCCGCCCGCCACCGCGCGGTACACGGCCGGCCCGGTCGGCACCACCGCCGCGCGGAAGCTGCCCCCGGGCGCCACGGCAGCGGTCGCGACCGCGGCGTAGCTGCCGTCCCTGCGGCGCTGCTCGATCGTCACCGTGCGCACGCCGCCGGGCGCCGTGCCCCGCAGGACCGCTCGGCGGCGCACCGCGGTGGCGACCGCGGGACCGCGCAGCTCGAAGGCGTAGACCTCGATCGTGCCCGCCATGAACGGATGGATGGTGCAGCGGTAGGGCACCCGCCCGGCCCGGTCGAAGCGGACCGAGAACTTCGCGCCGGGCGCCATCGAGCCCGAGTCGAAGGAGGCGTCGAGCGCTTCGACGTCGTGGGCGAACACGTCGCTGTTGCTCCACGTGACCGTGTCGCCGACCAGCGCGGTCACCGTCGGCGGCTCGAAGAACTTGCCCGGCATCGTCACCGAGCGCTCGGCGGCGCCGGCCGGCGCGGCGGCGGCGGCCGCGAACGCGAGCAGCGCCGGAGCGAGGGCGCGCCTCATCGCCGCACCCGGTAGAGCCCGATCATCCCGCGCATCATGTGCGACTCGACGTGGCAGTGATAGAGCCACGTGCCGGGCCGGTCCTCCTTGATGCGGAAGGAGAAGCTCTCCGCGGGACCCACCGTCCTCGTGTCGATCGAGGTCCCGTCGGGGTCGCGCCAGCGATGGCCGTGGACGTGGAAGGTGTGGTGCTCGTCTCCGAGCGCGAGCACGTCCCACTGCACCCGGTCGCCGACACGCGAGTGCAGCACCGGCGTGTTGCCGATGAACGCCCGTCCGTTGATGGTCTCGAAGCCCAGGTGGGACTCGAAGAAGGTCACGAACTCGCGATCGGGCCTGGGCTGGCCGGGGGCGAGGATCGACAGCGCCCCGTACATGCCGCCCGCGATCGAGTCCATCATCGTCGGCGAGTGGTCGTGGTAGGGCCACACGCCCGCCGAGTCCACGCCCGCGCGCAGGCGGTAGGTGTAGGACTTCCCGGGCTGCACGTCGCCGCCGTCACCGGAGAAGCCGGGGATGAACGAGCCGTCTGAGCCGAAGGGATAGCTCACGCCGTGGAAGTGCATCGAGTGCGGGCGCTTGGGGTCGCGGTTGAGGAAGTGCACGAAGAGGTCGTCGCCGACGCGCCCGTGCAGGAGCGGGCCCGGGATCCGGGTCTGGTGGGGCAGGCGGCGCTTCCAGCCGCGCGTGAAGCGCTCGTAGACGTACGTGTCCATCGTCGTCTTCTCGGGCGTGAAGCGCTCGCCCTCGATCGGGTTGCGCTCGTTGGGGACCACGTTCCATGTGGTCGGCACGGCCGCGATCCAGAACTCCCGGGTCGCGGCGCGCGCCGGGGCCGGCGCCAGGATCAGCAGCATCGCTGCGATCCCGGCGCCGGCGATCCGAAGCCGGCTCATACGTCGATCGTCAGCCGGTGACGACGATCGTGCCCTTCATGTCCGGGTGGATCAGGCAGATGTACGAGTAGGTCCCTGCCTTGCTGAACGTGATCTTGGCGCTCGCCGGGTTGGGCGAGGCGGCAACGCTGTCGAGCACCCCGGTGCTCTCGAAGCCGTTACCGTGGTTGGCCCCTGTGTAGGGCGGCATCGCGGCCGGCGGATCGCTCGGGTAGCCGATCAGCGGGTTGAACACCAGCGGGCCCTTCGCGTCGGGGCTGATGAACCCGTCGGCCTGCTGCTTGAGGTAGGCGGCGGGGCCGAAGGAGAACGTGTGCGTCTCCGCGCTGTGGGGCGACATCGAGAACGTCACCGTGGTTCCCACCGGGACCGTCTTCTGCGCCGGGAAGAACCGCAGCAGCGTCGTGCCGTCGGCCGAGTCGTTGCCCGCCTGCACCGCGTTGCCCGAGGGCCCGGCGAACTTGTCGGCCCCCTTGACCCTGGCGACGGCCTTGGCGAACTGCGCCGCGACGGCCTTCTTGTCGGCCGCGGCGGAGGGCACCGCCTTGCCCTTGGCGACCACCTTGACCGTGCCCTTCATGCCCGGGTGGATCGTGCAGTAGTAGGTGAAGCTGCCGGCCTTGGGGAACTTCAGCGTGTACGGCTTGGGTTTGCCCTGCTGCAGCGGGGCGCCGCTCGAGACGAGCTTGGAGCCGTCATAGGAGCGGCCCTTCGCCGGGAAGGCACCCTGCGGGTCGAGCACCAGCCGGGGCAGGCCGTTGAACCAGAATGGGGCGCCGGCCGCGTCATTGGAGTTGGAGATCTTGTTCGTCGCGTCCTGGCTGATGAACGCCGGCGGCTTCTTGCCCTTCACGGGGAACGTGACGGTGTGGAAGCCGGCGATCTGCCAGCGCACCTTGTCGCCGACGTGGATCGTGACCTTGTTGGAGTAGAACGCGTTCGTGTCCGAGTCCTTCGGAACGCCCTTGGGGGGCTTGTTCACCGGGGGACCGGCGGTGAGCACCTTCGTCGCGGCCTGCGCCCCGGCGGGCACGAGCAGCCCCGCGGTGAGCGCCAGCAGCGCGGTCTGACGGATCCTTCTCAAGGAAACCTCCTCGGTCTTTGAGGGGAAGGCCGGGCATCCGCGGCCGCGCCGACTCTAACCGAAGCGACCGCCGACGCGCCAGGTTTCTGAGGTTCAACTGCTGACACCTGCCCGTTCGCGCAGCAGCGCGACGAGGGCCGGCTCACCCGCATCGGGGTCCTGCTCGGCCAGCAGGCGCTCCGCGGCGCGGCGGCCGCCAAGCGCGCGCAGCGCGCTCGCGCCGTGCTCGGCCACCAGGTCGGCGAGCGCGCCCAGGCGGCGGGCGCGGACGCGGGCGGCGGGCAGGTCGAGGCGGGCGCGATGGGCGTCGAGCGCGGCGATGAGCTCGTCGATCCCGCTCGCCGGCGGCAGCGCGGAGACGGCGACCGCCTCGGTCTGGCGCTCGCCCAGCGAGCGCAGCGCGCCCCGCAGGTCGCGGAGGGCGCGGGTCGCGACCACACCGAGGTCGGCCTTGGTCACCACCAGCACGTCGGGGATCTCCATGATCCCGGCCTTCAGGAACTGCAGCGCGTCGCCCGCGCCGGGCTGGACGACCACCGCGACGGTGTCGGCCGCCTCGGCCACCTCGGTCTCTGACTGGCCGACGCCGACCGTCTCGATCACCACGACGTCGAAGGCGGCCGCCAGCGCCTGGGACGCCGCGCGCGTGGCGGGGGCGAGGCCGCCGAGGCGCTCGCCCGCGGCCATCGAGCGGATGAAGGTGGCGCGGTCGGCCGGGTCTGAGTCGATGCGGGCGCGGTCGCCCAGCAGCGCGCCGCCCGAGCGCTTGGAGGACGGGTCGACCGCGAGCACGGCGACGCTGCGGCCGCGTTCGCGCCAGCCCGCGACGAGCGCGCTCAGCAGCGTCGACTTGCCGGCTCCGGGCGGCCCGGTGACGCCGACGACGTGGGCGCCCGCCTCGCCGCCGAGCGCTCCCGGCGAGACCTCGGCCAGCAGCGCCGCGACCTCCTCGCGCGCGGCGGGGGAGCGGTTCTCGACGAGGTTCAGGGCGGCCGGCGCCGCGGTCAGGTCACGCTCGCGCAGCCGGGCGCCGAGCCCGGCGCCGGAGCCGGTCACGCCGCCGCGGTGGCGATGCCGTTCCGCTCGGCGACCAGCGCGACGACGCCGTGCAGGATGCGCGTGAGCTCGAAGTCCTTCGGCGTATAGACGGCCGCCACCCCGGCCGCGCGCAGGGGGGGCACGTCGACGTCGGGGATGATGCCGCCGACCACGACGGGGATCTCCCCGCCGCCGGCCTCGCGCAAGGCCTCGATGACGTCGGGGATCAGCTCGCGGTGCGAGCCCGAGAGGATCGAGAGCCCGATCACGTGCACGCCCTCGTCCACCGCCGAGCGCGCGATCTGCAGCGGCGTCAGGCGGATGCCCTCGTAGACGACCTCCATTCCCGCGTCGCGCGCGCGCACGGCGATCTGCTCGGCGCCGTTTGAGTGCCCGTCGAGGCCGGGCTTGCCGACCAGGATCTTCAGGTTGCGCCCGAGCCGCTCGGAGAGCTCGGCGACCTCCTCGCGCAGCTCGGCGATCTCCGCCCCCGGCGCTGGGGCGGCGGCCTCGCCCACGCCGGTGGGCGCGCGGTAGGAGCCGAAGACCTCGCGGAGGGTCGCGGCCCACTCGCCGGTCGTCGCCCCGGCGCGCGCCGCCTCGAGCGTCGCGGGCATGATGTTCTCGTTGGTGCGCGCGACGCGTGCGAGCTCGCGCAGCGCCGTTTCGACCGCCGCCTGGTCGCGCCCGGCGCGCCACTGGTCGAGCTCGGCGCGCTGCTCCTGCTCGACGGCCGGGTCCACGACGAGGATCCCGCCCTCGGCGTCGGCGGTCAGCGGCGACGGCTCGGTCTCGGAGAAGCGGTTGACGCCGACCAGCGTCTGCTCGCCGCTCTCGATGCGCGCGATCCGCTCGCGGTGGGACTCGACCAGCGCGGCCTTCATGTACGGCACGGCCTCGACCGCCCCGCCGTGCTCGGCGACCTGGGCCATCTCCGCGCGAGCCCCCTCGAGCAGCTCGCCGACGAGCCCGTCCATCACCGTGGAGCCCTCGAAGAGGTCGGCGTACTCGAGCAGGTCGGTCTCGAGAGCGAGCACCTGCTGGATGCGCAGCGACCACTGCTGGTCCCAGGGCCGCGGCAGCCCCAGCGCCTCGTTCCAGGCCGGCAGCTGGATCGCCCGCGCGCGAGCGTTGCGCCCGAGCGTGACCGCGAGCGCCTCGAGCACGATGCGCTGGACGTTGTTCTCCGGCTGGGACTCCGTGAGGCCGAGCGAGTTGACCTGCACGCCGTAGCGGAAGCGCAGGTGGCGCTCGTCGGTCACGCCGTAGCGCTCGCGCCCGAGCTCCTCCCACAGCACGCCCATCGCGCGCAGCTTCGCGTGCTCCTCGACGAAGCGCACGCCGGCGTTGACGAAGAACGAGATGCGCCCGTAGACCGTGCCCATCTTGTCCTGCCCGACGCGCGGGCGGACCTCGTCGAGCACGGCGATCGCG
>JBBRYA010000068.1:0-17425 GCA_038238015.1 Solirubrobacterales bacterium | reverse complement strand
CGTGCTCGCGCAGGCCGGAGTCCATGTCCATGAACACGACGCCCTGCTTCTCGAGGTCCTCGCGGACCTGGTGGTAGACGACCTCGGACTCGTACTGGGCGCCGACGCCGGAGAGGAACTTGCGCTCGGCCTCCGGGATGCCCAGCTTGTCGAAGGTGTTCTTGATGTCCTCGGGGACGTCGTCCCAGGTGGTCGAGGACTTCTCCGACGCGCGGACGAAGTAGTGGATGTTGTCGTAGTCGACGTCGGCCAGGTACGGCGAGCCCCACGTGGGCTGAGGGCGCGAGATGAAGTGCTCGTAGGCCTTCATGCGGAAGTCGAGCATCCACTGCGGCTCGTTCTTGAAGTCCGAGATCTGCTTGACGAGCTCGGGCGTCAGGCCCTTGGGGGCCTTGAACGCGTAGCCGGTCTCCGAGTCGTGGAAGCCGAACTTCTCCTTGTAGTCGGAGTTGATGCCGACCAGCCCCTGCTGCTCGGCGAGCGTCTCAGGTGTCGCCATGGTCAGTCGACCTCCAGTTGGATCACGCCGCCCTGAACCGACACCGGGAAGGTGTCGACGGGTACGTAGGCAGGCAGGTTCACGGGCTTCCCGGTGCGCAGCTCGAACACGGAGCCGTGGCGCGGGCACTCGACGGTGCACAGCTCGGCGTCGATCTCGCCTTCGAGCAGGTTCCCGTCGTCGTGGGAGCAGCGGTCCTCGATGGCCAGCAGCTCCCCGTTGCAGTTGAAGATCCCGATCTCGAGGTCCTCCCATTCGACGAGACGGTGCTCGCCGGGGGGCAGTTCCTCTACCGGGCAGATGTCGATGACGGGGCTCATTGGGTAATCCGACTGCACAAGTCGGACTTAGAAGTCTAGCGGCCGGAGGCGCCGGAGGAGCGCGTCGTGGCGGTAGTCTGGCGCCCCTGGACGTCCGCACCCTCACCGACGGCGGCCAGCACGCGGCCGACATCGCCGAGCGGCTCGTGGCCTGGCTCGAGCCCGCCCAGCGCTCGCTGGACCTCGCGCTCTACGACGTGCGCCTGCCCGGGGCGCCGGGGGACGCGGTGGCGGGCGCCATCACGGCCGCGCGCGACCGCGGCGTGGCGGTGCGGATCGCCTACAACCAGGACGAGCGCACCGAGGAGCCGCGGCCCTTCGAGCCGCCGCCCCCGCGCACCGAGCCGGCGCTGCTCGAGCAGCTCGGCGTGCCGCTGAAGGCGATCCCCGGCTGGCGCGACCTGATGCACCACAAGTACGTGATCCGCGACGGCGCGGCGGTGTGGACGGGGTCGGCGAACTGGACGACTGACTCCTGGGAGCGCGAGGAGAACGTGCTGATCTCCGTCGATTCGCCCGAGCTGGCCGCGGACTACCAGCGCGACTTCGACTTCCTGTGGCAGCGCGGCCGCGTCGATGACCGCGGCGGCTTTGACGCCGTGCCGGTGAAGGTCGGCGACGCGACCGTGCAGCCATGGTTCTGCCCCGGCCGCGGGACCGAGCTGTCGCACCGCATCGCCAAGCGGATCGGCGCCGCCAGGCGGCGGGTGCGGATCGCCTCCCCCGTGCTGACCGCGGGGCCGATCCTGGGGACGCTCAACGAGGTCATCGCCGAGGGGCGCCTGGACATCGCGGGCGTCTGCGACGCGACCCAGGTCCGCCAGGTCTTCAGCCAGTGGGAGCACAACGGGCACTCGACCTGGAAGGCGCCGCTGCTGCACCGCGCGCTGACCGTGTTCCACGGCAAGCGCTCGACCCCCTACGCCCCGGGCAGCGTCCACGACTACATGCACGCGAAGGTGACCGTCGCCGACGACACGACGTTCATCGGCTCCTTCAACCTCTCGCGCTCGGGCGAGACCAACGCGGAGAACGTGCTCGAGATCGCCGACCCCGCGCTGGCCGAGCAGATGGCCGCGTTCATCGACCAGCTGCGGGCCCTCTACCCGGCGGTCGAGTCGTGACCGACCCCTACGCCGCGCTGCGCGGCGCCTTCGAGCGCGCGGCGCCCACCTACGACATCGCCGGCATCGAGTTCTTCGCGCCGTTCGGCGAGCGGCTCGCCGAGGTCGCGGTGCTGCAGCCCGGCGAGCGGGTGCTCGACGTCGCCTGCGGCGCGGGCGCCGTGCTGCTGCCGGCCGCCGAGCTCGTCGGGCCCGACGGCGTCGTGGTCGGCGTCGACGCCGCGCCGGCGATGGTCGCGCGCGCCCGCGCCGCCGCGGCCGAACGCGGCCTGGAGAACGTGCGCGTGGGCGAGATGGACGCGCAGGCCCTCGGCTTCGAGGACGCGAGCTTTGACGTCGTGTTCTGCGGCTTCGGCGTCTTCTTCATGCCCGACCCCCAGGCGGCGCTGCGCGAGTGGCACCGCGTGCTCGCTCCGCACGGACGGCTCGGCGCGTCGGTCTGGTCGGGGGCGCGCGACCCGCGCTGGGCTTTCGAGGGCGAGCTGATCCGCGAGTTCGCCCACGAGGTCCCGGCCGAGCTCGTCGAGGGGGCGGCGCGGATGACCCAGCAGTTCAACGACGCCCGCAGCCTCAAGGCCGCGCTGCGCAGCGGCGGCTTCAAGCACGTCGCCGTCGAGGAGATGGAGATCGAGCGCAGCTACGCCGACCGCGACGGCTGGTGGGACTGGAACTTCGCGCAGGGCTTCCGCGCCTTCTTCGAGGCGATGTCCGAGGACGCCGTCGAGCGCTTCCGCGCCGCGGCCTACGAGCGCATGGACGACGGGACGCTGCCGCGGCGCTTCGTCGGCCTGCTCGCCACCGCGCACGTCCAGGAGTAGTGGGCGCGCTCCCGAACGCGCTGGTAGTCCAGGCCACCGACGGCCGCCTCGATCACGCCCAAGCGCTGCTCGAAGCGGATCCGCAGCTCGCGCACAGCGGGCTCGACGCCGCGCTGGTGCTGGGCGACGTGGCGGTGGTGCGCGGCGCGCTTGAGCGCGACAGCACGCTGGCTACGCGCCCGCTCGGCGCGCGCGGGTGGCTGCCCTTGCTCTACGTGACGCACTCGGTGTTCCTGGGCGGCGAGCGCACCGACGGGCTGCTGGACTGCGCGCGGGTGCTGCTCGAGGCGGGCGCGGACCCGGACTCGTCCTGGCAGCACCCGGAGTTCGGCTCGCTCGGCGCGCTCTACGGCGCCGCGGGCGTCGCGCACGAGCCGCGCATGACCGCGCTGCTGCTGCAGGCGGGCGCGAATCCGGACGACGACGAGTCGGTCTACCACGCGACCGAGAGCGCCGACCACACCTGCTTGCGGTTGCTGCTCGACGCGGGCGCGTGCGTAGAGGGGACCAACGCCCTCGCCCACGCGTTCGACCGCGAGGATCCCGCGCTGGTGGCGCTGCTGCTCGCTCACGACCCGGGCCGCGACCTCGAGCGCTCGCTGCTGTGGGCGGTCTACCGCGAGCGCTCCCTGGAGGTCATCCGGCTGCTGGTCGAGGCCGGCGCCGACCCGAACGCCTACGACACGCGCAACGACCGCACGCCCTATGGCCTCGCGCTGCGCATGGGGCGGCCCGACCTCGCCGAGCTGCTCGCCGAGCACGGCGCGCGACGCGAGATCGGCCCCGTTGACGAGCTGCTGGGCGCGTGCTTCGCCGGCGATCGCGCCGCGGTCGACGCGCTCATCCGCGAGCACCCCGACCGCGCCGAGCGCGTCCGCGGCGAGTTCGCCGACGCGCTCGTCGAGGCCGCGAGCGAGCGCAAGGCGGGCGCCCTCGAGCTGCTGCTCGACCTCGGCGTGGCGATCCAGACGCGCGGCCAGCTCGGCGGCACGCCGCTGCACCACGCGGCGTGGAACGGCTGGGTCGCGGGCGTCGAGTTGCTGCTCGCGCGCGGAGCCGACCCGCTCGCCGAGGCCGCCCCGGCACCGCCGGGCGGCAGCCCGCTCGGCTGGACCGCCCACGGGTCCTACCAGGCTCCGCGCGAGGGCGTGACCGGCGGCGAGCACGTCCGCGCGGCCGAGCGGCTCGTCGCCGCCGGCGCGCGGGTCGAGGCGGGGATGGCCGACATGGCATCTGAGGAGCTCGCGGAGTGGCTGCGCGAGCGGGCTAAGTGCTATAAGTAGCACGATGCGGGCGATCGGCATCCGCGAGCTGCGGCAGCAGGCGAGCAGGTACCTCCGTCAGGTGGAGCAGGGCGAGACGATCGAGGTCACGGACCGAGGACGGCCGGTGGCACTGATCGTGCCCATCTCCTCGGCTGGGATCGTCGAGCGCCTTGCCGCGACCGGACGGCTCGCCGAGGCAGTGGGAGATGCGCTCGACCTCGGCGCGCCGCTGGATCCCGCGCAGGGGGTCGCACTGCCGAGTGAAGCGCTCGCCGCGGCGCGTGCGGATGAGCACTGACGGCCTCGTCTACCTCGACTCTTCAGCGTTGGTCAAGCTTGTCGTGAGGGAGGCTGAGTCGCCGGCCCTTACCAGCCACCTCCGCCGCAGGCCGCAGAGAGTGTCGTGCGCGCTTGCGCGCGTCGAGGTGGTGCGGGCGGTCGGCGCGCATGGCCAGGCCAGCGTCACGAGAGCGCGACGTCTCCTCGATCGCATCGGCCTGCTGCGGCTCGATGACGCGCTGCTCGACGCCGCGGCCTCACTCGGAGGGGAGAACCTCCGCAGTCTCGACGCCATCCACCTCGCCGCCGCTCGGGCACTGGGCGACGAGCTCTCCGAAATCATCACCTACGACGTACGGATGGCTCGCGCGGCAGCGCAGATGGGCCTCGAAGTCGGGGCGCCCCAGTGAGCGTGAGAGCCCTCCGTGGCGACCGGACGCACCGCGCGCTGCGGCGCTAGGCGGGGGCGTCGCCGAGGTCTGAGACGCGGACGTGGGTCGCCTTGCCGGCGTCCACCTTCCAGGACCAGACCGCGGCGCGCCGGACCGGCTCGCCGTCGAGCCGCGCGTCGACGTGGCCCATCACGATCACTGAGCCCGGGATCGCCCGGAAGTCGGTGGCGTGGATCGTGAGCTCGTCCCACAGGCTCTCGACGTCGGCGAAGTACTGGCGCAGGCCGTCGTGGCCGCGGTAGGGCTCCGTGCGCCCGACCCTCGCTGCCGTGCCCTGCAGGTCGAACACGCAGTCCGGGGCGACGTAGGCGAGCGCGGCCTCGACGTCGCGTCGCTCGAACGCGGCGTAGATCGCGCGCGCCACGTCGATGTCCTGCGTGAGGCCGGTGGGGTTCCCGTAGTAGTCCGGGCGCGGCATCGCGGAAACGGTGCGTCAGGCGCCGTCGCGCTGGATCGCGGAGGCTGGGTCGATGCCGGCTTCGGCGGCGTTCGGCGTGTCGGTCTCCCAGCTCGCGGACTGGCCGAGGCCGGCGCTCTTGAGCACCTTGAGCGAGAGCAGCGCACACTTCATCCGCGTGGCCGAGATGTCGATCCCGAGCAGGTCGAGCACGAAGTCCTTGTCGAGGCGCACCAGCTCGGCGACCGGCATGCCGACGACCTCCTCGGAGGCCATCGAGGCGCTCGCCTGGGAGATCGCGCACCCGTGGCCGGAGAAGCGCACCTCGCTCACGCGGTCGTCCTCCCCCACCCTGATCTGGACCTTCAGCTCGTCGCCGCAGAGCGGGTTGAAGTCCTCGAACTCGAGGTCGGGATCCTCGAGCTCGCCGAAGTTCCGCGGGCGCTTGTAGTGGTCGAGGATGTTCTCGCGGTAGAGGTCGTCCATCAGAGCTCGAAGACCTTGCGCACGGTGGCGAGGCCGTCGACCAGCCGGTCGACCTCCTCGCGGGTGGAGTGGATGGCGAAGCTCGCGCGCGACGTCGCGCCGACGCCGAGGCGCTTCATCAGCGGCTGCGCGCAGTGGTGGCCGGCGCGGATGCAGATGTTCTCGCGGCCGAGGATCTCGGCCGTGTCGTGCGGGTGCACGCCCTCGATCTCAAACGAGCAGACGCTGCCACGCAGCGCGAGCTCGGAGGGGCCGTGGATGGTGAGGCCGGGAACCTCGCCGAGGCGCTCGACGGCGTAGCCGACGATCTCGCGCGAGTGCTCCCAGACGTTGGACATGCCCGTCTTCTCGAGGTAGTCCACCGCGGCGCCCAGGCCGATGCCCTCGGCGATCGCCGAGGTGCCGGCCTCAAAGCGCGCGGGCGGCTCGGCGTAGGTGGACTCGTCGCGCCCGACGCGCGCGATCATGTGCCCGCCCCCGAGCCACGGCGGCATCGCCTCGAGCAGCGCGATGCGCCCGTGCAGCACGCCGATGCCGGTCGGCCCGTAGGCCTTGTGGCCCGTCCAGGCGTAGAAGTCCGCGCCGAGCTCGCGCACGTCGACGGGCAGGTGGGGCGCGGCCTGGGAGCCGTCGACCACGACGATCGCGCCGGCGTCGTGCGCGCGGCGGGCGATCTCGGAGATCGGGTTGACCGTGCCGAGCACGTTGGAGATGTGCGCGACGGAGATCACCTTGGGCTCGCGCTCGAGCAGGGCGTCCAGCGCGTCGAGCTGGAGGATGCCCTCGTCGTCGATCGGCACGTAGGCCAGCTCGGCGCCGGTCTCCTGGGCGAGCATCTGCCACGGCACGATGTTGGAGTGGTGCTCCATCTCGGTGAGCACGATCAGGTCGCCGCGCGCGACGTTCGCGCGCCCCCACGACCACGCGACGAGGTTGAGCGCCTCGGTCGCGTTGCGCGTGAGGATCGTCTCCTCGGGCTCGGAGCCGGCGAACGCGGCGATCTTCGCGCGCCCGCCCTCGAACAGCTCGGTCGCCTCGGCCGCCAGCGGATAGAGGCTGCGGTGCACGGTCGCGCGCGACTCGAGGTAGTAGCGGTCCATCGCCTCCACGACGCAGCGGGGCGTCTGGGAGGTCGCGGCGCTGTCGAGGTAGACGAGGCCCTCACGCGCGAGGACCGGAAACTCCGAGGAGGTTGGAGCCGTGAGGCTCATGCCGCGGCGGCGACCTCGTCGCGGATCCAGCCGTAGCCCTCCTTCTCGAGCTGCGTGACCAGCTCCGGGCCGCCCTGCTTGACGATGCGCCCGTTGAACATGATGTGGACGAACTGCGGCTGCACCAGGTGCAGGATGCGCTGGTAGTGGGTGATGATCAGCACGCCCATTCTGCCTCGGCCTTCGGCCTCATCACCGGCTTCGCCTCGGAGCCTTCCGGCGACGGTGTTGACGCCGTTGGCGACGGTGTTCAGGGCGTCGATGTCCAGCCCCGAGTCGGTCTCGTCGAGCACCGCGAGCTTGGGCATCTGCAGCGCCATCTGGAGGATCTCCATGCGCTTCTTCTCGCCGCCGGAGAAACCGTCGTTGAGGTAGCGGCTGGAGAACTCCTTGGGGACGTGGGTGAGCTCCATCGCCGCCTCGACCTGCTTGCGGAAGTCCTTGAGCGAGATCGGCTGCTCGCCGCGCGCCTCGCGGTGGGCGTTGATGACCATGCGCAGGTACTTCGCGGTGGTCACGCCGGGGATCGCGACGGGGTACTGGAAGGCCATGAAGAGGCCCGAGCGCGCGCGCTCGTCGGGGTCGGCCTCCGTGATGTCCTGGCCGTCGAAGAGCACCTGGCCCTCGGTCACCTCGAGGTTGGGGTGACCCATGATCACGTTGGCCAGCGTCGACTTGCCCGAGCCGTTAGGGCCCATCAGGGCGTGGAACTCGCCCGCTCGCACGTGCAGGTCCACGCCGCGCAGGATCGGCTTGTCGCCGGCGCTGACGTGCAGGTTCTTGATCTCGAGGTCGGCCACGGGTCTCCTAGGTGATCGAAAGCGGAGGGTGCGGGAACTCGGCGGTGTCCGGGAGCGTGCCGGGCGCCAGGCTGAACTCGACGAGCTCGGCGAGCGTGGTGCGCTGCAACGACTTGATGACGCCCATCTGAACGCGCGTCCACATCAGCTTCGTGGCGCAGGTGCGGGCGTCTTCGGAGTGCGAGCACAGGACGCGGCCCTCGTGGTCGTCCTGGAAGCAGTCCATCGGCGCGATCGCGCCCTCGAGGGCGAGCACGACGGCGTCCATCGTGATGTCCTGCGCGGGACGGGCGAGCACGTAGCCGCCGTGGGCGCCGCGCGTTGCCGCCACGAGGCCGGACTTCTTCAGCAGCGCGGCGATGCGCTCGAGGTAGGCGAGCGGGAGCATCTCGGCGTCCGCCACCGCCTTGAGCGACACCGGGCCGGCGTCCGCCCGGAGGCCGAGCTGGATGAGCAGCCGGACGCCGTACTCCGCCTTGGTCGTGAAGATCATCGGCCTAAAGCCTACCAAGGAGGTCGGAGATGGCCTTCAGTCGGCGGCCCGGTCGCCACCCTTCGCCTTGGCACGGTAGAGCGCCTGATCGACGGCCAGGGCGAGCAGGTCGGCGCCGCCGCGCGCGCCGACCGCGACGCCGACGCTCACCGTGACGCGCAGCCCGTGCGCGAGCTCGTCCCAGGGCTCCGCGCGAACCGTCGCCGCGATGCGCTCGGCCCGCGCCCGCGCGATCTGCTCCGACGCGCCCTCGAGGACGACCAGGAACTCGTCGCCGCCGACCCGCACGGCGAGGTCGCTGATGCGCACGTTGGCGGCCAGGACGCGGCCGATGCGCCGCAGCACCTCGTCCCCGATCAGGTGCCCGTGGACGTCGTTGACGATCTTGAAGCGGTCGAGGTCGACGCTGAGCATGGCCAGGGGCTCGTCGGCGTCCAGCTCGCGCCGGCCCGCCATGTACTTCGCGTAGCCGCGGCGGTTGGGCAAGCCCGTGAGCTCGTCGAGCAGGGCGTCGCGCACAAGCGCGTCGCGGTCCACGCGCATCCGCTCGGCGCGCAGGCGCGCGCGCGCCGACCCGAGCAGCGTCAGCCGGTCGTGCCAGCGCAGGCGAGCGAGCTGCTCGCCGTAGGCCAGCGCCGCGCCGCCGCCGTCGCTGCCGCGCGCGGTCTGGGCCTCCGCCACCACCCGCAGCGCGAGCAGCCGCCCGGCCGCCGCGTTGCCGCCGGTCAGCGGCGCGACCGCGGCGCTCGCCTCACGCGCGGCGTCCTCCAGCCGGCCCTGCTCGAGCGCAGGCAGCGCGACCGACAGTGCGACGAAGCCCGTGAAGTACGGCTCGGGACCGGCCTCCAGACGCTCGAGCAGCTCGGCGCGCTGCTCGTCGGACCAGTGCCGGCCCGTCCCGCTGAGCGCCCCGAGCAGCAGCCCGAGCGCCAGCACGCAGTCGCGCCATAGGGGCGGCATCGGCACCGTCAGCAGCTCGCGCGTGACCTCGAGGCCGCGGGCGCCGTGCTCGCGCGCGGCCGCGCCGTCGCCGAGCTCGCGCAGCGAGCTGGCCCATTCGAGCTGGATCTCGGCGTCGTTGTGCAGGACGACCGAATCGAGCAGACGCTCCTCGCACTCGGGCAGGGCGGCGCCGGCGCGCGCGAGCATCTCGGCCGAGAGCTCCCACAGCCGGCGGCGCTGATAGGTCAGCCCGCACTGCACATAGGCGGTGACGAGCTCGAGCGCGGGGCCCTCGACGCCGTCGAGCAGCGTGACCGCGCGCGCCACGGCGTCGTCGCTCTCGTCGATGCGGTCGACGGCCAAGAGGTAGGCGCCGTGGAAGGCCAGCGCCGTCGCGGCGAGCGCCGGCTCGCCCGCGGCGAGGCACTGCTCGAGCATGCGCTCGGCGGCCGGGCCGGTCGCCGCGTCGCCGGCGAGCGACGCCTCGACCGCCAGCGCGTACAGCAGCAGGCTGCAGACCTCCGGCCAGCCCGAATCCTGCGCGGCGGTCAGCCGCGCATCGACTTCCCCCGGGGCGGGCGGGTCCTCGGTCTGTACCGCCTCGATCAGGCGGAACGCCTGGAGCCGCGCCTCGGTGCGGGTGTGCTCCTGCACCATGTCCCCCTCCTATCGGCAGCGCCGCCGGAGTTCGCCACTACCCTCAGCGGCCATGGACGACGGCGTCTGCTCCTCCTGCCCGCCTGCGGTCGCAGTCCTCGACGGGCGGCGCGTGCTGGTCGGCACGTCCTACACGGTCGAGGAGGTGCTCGCGCTCCTGCGCGACGGCACGGAGCCGCGCGGGCTCACGCCCGAGCAGCTCCGCTTCGCCGAGTCCCTCGACGTTTCCTCGTAGGCGAGCGCGTGCTCGCCGCGATCATCAACATCCCGCCCAACCTGGGCTATGCGGCCGTGTTCGCGTTCGTCGCGATCGAGACGATGGGCATCCCGGTGCCCGGCGAGACGGCGCTGATCGCGGCCGCGCTGCTCGCCCACGACCATCAACTCGACATCGTCACGCTGTGCGTGATCGCCTCCGCCGCGGCGATCCTCGGCGACAACGTCGGGTTCGCGATCGGCCGGCACGGCGGGCGCAGGCTGCTCGAGAAGCCGGGACCGCTCTACAAGCACCGCATCAAGCTGCTCGAGCGCGGCGAGCCGTTCTTCGAGAAGCACGGGCCGAAGGCGGTGTTCCTCGGCCGCTGGGTGTCGGGCCTGCGGATCGCCTCCTCGTGGCTCGCGGGCATGAACAAGATGAGCTGGCCCAAGTTCGTGTTCTGGAACGCCCTCGGCGGCATCGCCTGGTCGTGCAGCGTTGCGCTGACCGTGTACGCCCTGGGCAACGTGGCCGAGCGCGTGATCGTCACCGCGGGGCCGGTGGCGGCCGGAGTGGTCATCTTCGCCGTGCTCGTCTTCCTGGGTTGGCGCACCCGGCGCGGCCGGAGGGAGGCCGCGTCGAAGTGACGTCGCGCCGCCGTGCCGCGTCGGGCTCCCCGTTCGAGCCGCTGATCGGGTTCTCTCGCGCCGTGCGCTCCGGCTCGCGCGTGCTCGTCTCAGGCACCGGCCCGGTGTGGCCCGACGGGTCCTGCGACCCCGACCCGGGCGTGCAGGCGCGGCGCTGCTTCGAGATCGCCGTGGCCGCGCTCGAGCAGCTCGGCGCGAGCCTCGCCGACGTGGTGCGGACGCGCATGTACCTCGTCGCCGCGGAGGACTGGGAGGCGGTCGGCCGCGTCCACGGCGAGCTGTTCGCCGACGTGCGACCCGCGGCGACGATGCTCGTCGTCGCGAGCCTGCTCGATCCGCGCTGGCGGGTCGAGGTCGAGGTCGAGGCGGACGTCTAGGAGCGCGCGTCTGCCTCGCGCTCGTCGCGCGCCAGGACGCGCGGGCTGTCGACCACGATCCGCCGCCGGCGCAGGCCGGCGAAGAGCGACTCGTCGTCGCCCAGCGAGATCAGCGTGACGTAGGCGGGGACCCAGGCCAGCGCGAAGGCGACGGGCGCGAGGGGCTCCAGCTCGTCCCCGACCTGGCCGTCGAGCTCGACGCGGGCGCCGCCGGGACCGGGATCGAAGCGCACGCCGACCCGGCTCCCGGGCGCCGTGACCAGCGGCGAGATCACGCCGCCGTGGGGGGCGAGCGGTGTCAGGACCAGGCCCTCGGCTCCCGGGGCGAGCATCGGGCCGCCGGCCGCGAGCGTGTAGGCCGTCGAGCCGAGCGGCGTCGCGCAGATCACCCCGTCGCCGGCGTAGCGCGCGACGCGCTCGCCGTCGACGTCGATCTCGACGATGACCTGGCCCCCGCCCGCGCGCACGAGCACGGCGTCGTTGATCGCCATCCGCGTCGAGCCGTCGCGCTCCAGCGCGATCGCCGGGAGCCTGCGCGGCGTCCACGCGCCGGCCGCCACGCGGTCGAGCGCCGCTTCGGCGCGGTCGGCGGTGACCGCGGTCAGCGCCCCGAGGCTCCCGCAGGCGATCCCCAGCACCGGCGTCCCCGCCGGGGCCGCCGCATGCAGCGCCGCGAGCGTGGTCCCGTCGCCGCCGAGCGCGATGACGAGGTCGCAGCCGGCCGCCTCCCCGGGCGGCGCGACCTGCTGGCCCTTGCCGCCCACCAGCTGGACGAGCTCGGCGTCCTGGCCCTCGGCCCAGCCGCGCACGGTCGCGACCACGCCGCCGAGCTCGCGGCGCGGATGGGCCACCAGTCCGATGCGCTGGAAGGCGGCCGGGCTCACGACACCCCGAAGCGCGCGAACAGGTAGCCGCCGGACTCGTGCAGCGAGCGCAGCTCCATGTCGATCGGTGGGTCCAGCGGCGGCCCCGAGAGGATGGTCAGCGGGTCGGGCCCGCCGGCGAGCTTCGGAGCGAGCACAAGGTGCAGCTCGTCGATCAGCCCGGCGGGCAGCAGGGTGGCGTTGAGCTCCGGCCCGCCCTCGCACACGATCGACTCGACCCCGTGCTCGTCGCGCAGGCGCCGCAGCGCGACCGCGATGTCGGCCTCGCGCAGGTAAGCCACGCTGGCCGCGCAGGGCGGCAGCTCGGCGTCCGGGGACGGCGTGACGACAACGACGCGATTGCCCGGCGCCGCGAGCAGCCCGACGTCGGCCGGCACCTGCACCGAGCGGCTGACCAGCACCCCGAGCTGGTCCATCGCGCCGTATCCCTCCGCGCGCACCGTGCCGGCACCGACCATCACCGCGTCGACGCGGTCGCGCAGCGCGTGGAAGAGCTCGTAGTCGGAGCGGTTGGCGATCGCGGCGGTGCGCCCGGCAATCGTCGCCCGCCCGTCCGCGGTGCTGATCATGTTGAGCAGCACGAACGGCCGGCCGGCCGGCGCGGGCTCAGGCACCGCGGCGGCGACCTCGGCGGCGGTGAGTCCCTCGGCAGGGCTCGGGAGCAGGCGGCGGAATTCGGCGGCCGGCGAGTTGAACGTCGCGACCGCGTCCACGCCGCCACCGTACCGTTCGCACCGTGAAGCTCGTGACCTGGAACGTGAACTCGCTGAAGGTGCGCCTGCCGCGCGTGCTTGAGCTGCTCGAGCAGCACCGCCCGGACCTCGCGCTGCTGCAGGAGACCAAGACGGAGGCCGCGGCGTTCCCGCACGAGGAGCTGGCGGCGGCGGGCTACCGCGCGGCGCACCACAGCGCCGGGCGCTGGGCCGGCGTGGCGCTGCTCGCGCCGGCGGGGACGGAGATCGGGGGCGAGCGCGCCGGGCTGGCCGGCGAGCCCGCCGCCGACGAGGCGCGTTGGCTGGAGGCCACCGCCGGCGGCGTGCGCGCCGTGTCGGTCTACGTCCCCAACGGGCGCGCGATCGGCACCCCGACCTTCTCGGAGAAGCTGCGCTTCCTCGAGGTGGCCGCCGAGCGCATCGGCGAGCTGTCGGATCTGCCGCTCGTCGTCGCGGGCGACTTCAACGTCTGCCCGTCCGACCTCGACGTCTACGACCCGGTCGCCTTCGAGGGCGCCACCCACGTCACGCCCGAGGAGCGCCGGCGCTTCCACGCACTGCTCGCGGCGGGCACGGTCGACGCCTTCCGCTCGCTGCATCCCGACGAGCCCGGCTTCACCTGGTGGGACTACCGCCAAGGGCACTTCCACCGCAAGCTCGGGCTGCGCATCGACGCCTTCCTGCTCTCAGCGCCGCTCGCCGAGCGCATGGTCTCGTGCGGGATCGACCGCAACTACCGCAAGGGCCCGAAGCCCTCCGATCACGCGCCGCTGCTGCTCGAGCTCGCCGACTGATCGTTCCACTGCCAGAGCACGCGGCGCTCGCGCTCGAAGCCGAGCACGCTGAGCGCCGCAGTGGCGAGTGCGAGGCGCCCGCCGCCCTCGGGGCCGAGCTCGATCCAGCGCGCGGCGAGGATCCGCAGGAAGTGGCCGTGGGCGAACAGGGCGACGTCGCCACCTGCCGCCTCGGCGCGCGCGATCACGCGGTCGGCGCGCGCCGCGGCGGCGGCGAGCGACTCCCCGTTGGGCGAGCCGTCGCGCCAGACGTCCCAGCCCGGGCGCGTCTCGCGGATCTCAGGCGTGCTGATGCCCTCGTAGTCGCCGTACTCGAGCTCGCGCAGGTCCGCGTCGCGCTCGGCGTCGGGGAACCCGGCGAGCGCGGCGGTGTCGCGCGCGCGTTCCAGCGGGCTCGTGAGCACGAGCGCGAACTCGCGGCCGCCGAGGTGCCCGCCGAGGCGCCGCGCGGCGTCGCGGCCCTCGTCGGTGAGCGGGACGTCGGTCGTCCCGGTGTGCTTGCCCGAGCGGCTCCACTCGGTCTCGCCGTGGCGGACGAGGACGACCTCGAAGCTCACAGCATCCGCCGGTAGCGCTGCATCGCGGGCCGCGCGAAGTCCCCGTGGGTGCGGTTGCGCAGGCGGGCGACGCGCTCGTAGTGATACGGGCTCGAGAGGCTCTCGGCGTGGCCGATCACGTCGGAGCGCCGGATCCCGTAGCGGTCGCGCAGCCAGCGCGTGAGCCGCAGCGAGGCGGCGAGCTGGCGCGGGCGGCCCATCACGTCGGCGTCGGAGACCCCGACGTGCTCGATCCCGATCGCCGTGTAGTTGAGCCCGATCGTGTGCCGGCACATCAGCCTGAGCGGCACGAGCTGGTAGATCGTTCCGTCGCGGTCCACGACGAAGTGCGCGCAGACGCCGGGGCGCTCGTGCAGCTCGACGTCGGGCGCGTTGGAGGCGAACGTGTTGTAGGCCGAGGCGAAGCTCTCGCTCGCCGTGAAGTGCTCGACGATCACCTTCGGGTCGGTCAGGCGCTCGGAGTCGATCCCGTAGTGGCGGCGGGCGTAGGCGCGCATCTGCGCGCGGCGGTCGGCGCCGAAGGGGATCGGCTTCGACACGATCGCCGGGCGGGGCGCGGCGGCGGCCGGCGCGGCGACGCTACCGCCGGCGGCCAGCACCGCGGCGGCGTGGCGCGCGACGGCGACGGCGCCGAGCACCCCCGCGGGCAGCTCGACCACGAACGCGCTCGTGCCCGCGAAGGTGAAGTTCTGCCAGCGCGTCGCGGTGCCGGTGAGCGGCGGGATCCTCCCCACGCGCATCCCCACGCGCTTTGCGTAGGCGTGCACCAGCGCCGGGTCGGCCCCCGGGGAGAGGTTGACCAGGTCCATGTGCTGGTGGTACCAGACGGTCACGTCGGGGCGGATCCGCCGCACGAGCCGGCTGACGGCCTGCGACTCCGGCTCCGAAAGCGGCGCGCGGCCGGGGTAGAACGTGTCGAACGGGCGCCCGCGCGCCCTCCAGCGGCGGGGGAAGTTGCGGTTGAGGTCGACGCCGCGGGCGTTCTGGCGCGTGCCGCGGGCGACGCCGTCGGGATTGACCGAGGCGACCAGCCACAGCTCGACGCCCGCGGGCGGCCGCGCGCGGCGCAGCCGGGCGACGACCGCCTGCCCGGCGGTCTCGTTGCCGTGGATCGAGCCGACCACGAGCACGTGCACCGGCCCCTCCCCCCCCCGCTGGGCGACCAGCGGACGGCCCTGGGCGGAGTGCCCGAAGGTCAGCGTCGCGGCGATGGTGGCGACGAGCGCGAGCACGGAGCCGGTGACGGTAGCGTCCGGCCAATGGACTCCGTCGTGATCGTGGGGGCGGGGAGCTTCGGCGGCTCGCTGGCCTGGTGGCTTGCGCGCGAGGGCGTCGCGGTGACGCTGGTCGACCAGTTCGAGCCCGGCGACCGCCGCGTCAGCTCCGGCGGCGAGACGCGCCTGATCCGCTGCGCGCACGGAGCCCAGGGCGACTACACCGCGTCGGCGCGGCGCGCCCGCACCCTCTGGCGCGAGCTCGAGCAGGAGAGCGGCGAGAGCCTGCTGGTCGAGGACGGCGTCGCGTGGTTCGCGCGCCGCGCCAACGGCTGGGAGGCGGCGTCGGAGCGCACGCTGCGCGAGCAGCGGATCCCCGTGGAGCGCCTGACGGTGGCGGAGGCCGCGCTGCTGTTCCCGGACTTCCGCGGCGAGGACCTCGAGTTCGTGCTCTTCGAGCCGGAGGCCGGCGCGCTGCGCGCCCAGCTCGCGACGCGCACGCTGGCGGCGCGGGCGGTCGCCCACGGCGCGCGGCTCGAGCGCGCGGCGGCTCGCCCCGACGGCGCGCGCGTCGCGCTCCCCGATGGCCGCCGGCTGGAGGCCGACGCGGTCGTATGGGCGTGCGGCGGCTGGCTCGGCGGGCTGTTCAAGGGCGTGGTGAGCCTGCGCACGACCCGCCAGGACCTCTTCTTCTTCGACGGCGGCGAGGCCTGGCGCGGCGCCCCCGGCTGGGTGGACTACGACGGCGCGGTCTACGGCACCGGCGACATCGACGGCATCGGCGTCAAGCTCGCGCCCGACACCGAGGGCCCGGAGCTGGCGCCCGACGCCGAGCTCCCGTCCGCCGATCCCGGCAACGAGCGCTGGGCGCGCGAGTACGCCGCGACGCGCTTTCCGTCGCTCGCACGAGCGCCGCTGCGAGAGGCGCGCACCTGCCGCTACGAGCTCTCGCCGGACTCGCACTTCGTCGCCGCCCCGCACCCCGAGCATCCCTCGGTGTGGCTGCTGGGCGCGGGCTCGGGCCACGGCTTCAAGCACGGCCCGGCGCTGGCCGAGAAGATGGCCGTCGCCATGCGCGGCGGCGAGCCGATGCCGGCGCGCTACGCGTCCGGCGAGCGGAGCCGTGGCCGATCGCTGCGCACGGCGGGCTCGGGAGGCTGACGAGCCCGCGACCGAACGCCACTCGTCCCCCATCCGCCGAGTCCGTGTTCGACATCTGACATGGCGATGATCGAAAGTGCGGGCAGCCTCTTAGCATTCGGCAAGTGGCTCGCGCGTCCCGTAGGTGGCGCAGCAGCTGTTGCGCAGTTCGGTTTCGGACGCCGGTTCCCCACGGAGCCCGGCGGACAGCCTCCTCTATCCACCAAAGCACCGGGGAGGTGTCTTCCCTGCATGCAGCGTGAAGCCGAAGTCAGGCTGTTCCGGGCCTACGAGACGACCGGCGATCGCCAGCAGCGCGACGCGATCGTCGAGCGGTTCCTGCCGCTGGCGCGCTCGCTGGCCCGCCGGTACAACGGCGGGTCCGAGCCCTTGGACGACCTCGAGCAGGTCGCCTGCCTCGCCCTCGTCAAGGCGGTCGACGGCTTCGACTCCAGCCGCGGGACCGCATTCACGTCCTACGCCGTCCCGTGCATCGCCGGGGCGATCAAGCGCCACTTCCGCGACTGCGGCTGGTCGGTGCGCGTCCCGCGCGACCTGCAGGAGCTCGCCCTGCGCGTCGAGCGCGTGAACAACGAACACGTCGCGCGAACCGGCGAGGCGGCGAGCCCGAACGTGATCGCCGAGGGCGCCGGGGTCAGCGTCGAGGCGGTGCTCGAGGCCCGCGAGGCGTTCAAGGCGCTGCGCTCAGACTCGCTGGATCAGCCCCGCCGCGGGCGCGACCAGGACGAGGGCGACTCGCTGCTGGACACGCTCGGGGACTCCGTCGACGAGCTCGGCCTCGCCTTCGAGCGGGCGTCGCTCGACTCGCTGCTCGACACGCTCGACGTGCGCGACCGCATGATCGTCACGCTCTACTACCGCGGGGACCTCACCCAGGCCGAGATCGGCCGCCGCCTCGGCTACTCCCAGATGCACGTCTCGCGCCTGCTGCGCCAGGCCGTCGAGCGCCTGCGCGACGAGGCCCACCTCCAGCAGGAGGACTCGCGCCTGCTCGCGTCCTAGCTATTTGCCCCGGACAAACTCGGGGTGAGGAGCGGGCGAAATGAAACGGCCGCGCGGGTGCGCGGCCGTTTCTGCGAGTTGGCGCTCGGGGTGAGCGGCGGCCCGGGAGGATCTCAATCGGTTCGGATGGCGAGCGT
>JBBRYA010000067.1:0-17431 GCA_038238015.1 Solirubrobacterales bacterium | reverse complement strand
CGGCGTCGGCGGCGGGGGCGACGGCGGTCTCGGGGGCGTCGGCGGCGGGCGCCGGGGGCTCCACGACCGGGGCCGTGGGCGATGGCGCGACGGAGTCGAACGGCGGGGGCGGCGGCACCAGCTTCGGCCGGTCCGGCTTGCGCGCCGGTGGGCGGCGCGGCGGCCGGGGCGCTCGGCTCGTCGGCGGGGGCGGGGGCGGGCTGGGCCGGCTCGACGGCGGGCGCCGCGGGCGCGTCGGGCGCCTGCGGCACCTCAGGTACGGGAGCGGGATCGTCTACGGGCGCGGGGTGGCCAGGGTGCTCGCCGGGCGCCTGCGGGGTCTCGGGCTGCGGGGCCGGCGAGTCGGCGCCAGGGGTCGGCGGAGGCGTGGCGTCGCCGCCGCCGTCGTGCTGGAGCTCGGGCTCGGGCTCGGTTGCGACCGGCTTGGGCTCGGGCGCGACGGCCTCCGCGGGCACGTCCTGGCCGGAGCCGGGGTCGGTGCCGACCTGCTGCTCGACGATGTTGGGCGCGCCGTCGCCGTCGGGGTCGTCCTGGGCGTCAGGGCGCCCATCGTGGTTTGAGTCGGCCGCGGCCGGGTTTGACCCGAGATGGCGCTCGGTCTGGTTGCGCAGGCCGTCGCGGTCGGCGTCCTCCTGGCCGTCGGGGACGCCGTTCGCGTTGCTGTCGAGCACGGTCGGCTTCATGTGCAGGTGCAGCTCGGTGAGGTTGTCCAGGCCGTCGTTGTCGCTGTCGGCGGCGGCGTCGGAGGAGTCGGCGGGGTTGAGGCCGTACCGGAGCTCCCACACGTCGGGAAGACCGTCGCCGTCGGTGTCGCGCGAAGCCGAGGCCCTGGGCGAGCTCGGAACCCGTGCGAGGGGGCCTGGCCGGCTTGACGGCGCCGGCGACACGGGCTGTGGCGCCGCCGCCCCGCCGGACGCAGGGAGCGTGGGGCGCAACTCGCCTCGCGTCAGGACGGCGGCGGGGGGAGCGCCGACGATCGCCGTACCGACGGGTGTGAGCGCCGGGCGGCCTACAGGGATCGAGCCGAGCGCCGGCACCGTTGCGGGGGCGGCGAGCGTCACTGTCTGGTCGTGGGCGCGCGGCGCGGGCATCCGCTGATCGCGAGAGCTCAGCAGCGGTGCCGAGAGCGCGCCGATCACGAGCACGGCGGCGATCAGGCCGGCCGATACTGCGGCCGCGAACTGGAGGTCGCCGAAGCGGCGCCTCGGTGCTGCGCGCGATTGGTCCATCACCGACATGTCACAGTGCCCCTGAGTCCCGGATTTGCCCCTACACCGACTCTGTCGGCAGACGAGCCGCCGGGGTTGAGCCCTCCCGCCCCGCTTGGACGGATGTTGGACGCCTGTGGACGACCCTTCGAGCCCCACGATCTCCGCACCGGCCGTCGCGCCCCCGCGCCGCTGCGCCTACGCGGTCCTGCGCCGGGTCTTCGAGCAGGGCGCGTGGGCTGACCGCGCACTGCGCGGCGAGGCGGGCCGGCTCGGGCTCGACGCCCGCGACCTCGCCCTGGCCACCCAGCTCGCCTACGGCGCCACGCAGCGCCGCGCGACGCTTGACCACGTGATCGCCGGGCTGGCGGGGCGCCCGGTCGACGCGCTGGACGCGCCCGTGCTGGCGGCGCTGCGCCTCGGCACCTTCCAGCTCGCCTATCTGGACCGCGTGCCGGCCCACGCGGCGGTGGGGGAGTCCGTCGAGCTGGTCAAAGAGGCCTCGCCGAAGGGTGCCGGGCTGGTCAACGCCGTGCTGCGGCGGGCCGCGCGAGAGGCGCGGGCGCAGGTCGCGGCGCTCGGCGAGGCCACCCCCCCTGAGGCCGCTCTCCGGCACTCCCACCCGCTGTGGATCGCGGAGCTCTGGTGGCACGCGCTCGGGCCCGTGACGGCGCGGGCGCTGCTGGCGGCCGGCAACGCTCCGGCCGAGGCGGCGCTGCGGGCCAACACCCTGCGCACGACCCGGGAGGCGCTGCTCGCGGCCCTGCCCGTCCCGGGGCACGCAGCGCCCGGCCTGCCGGAGGGGATCGTGCTCAACGCTCCGTTCGACGCCCACGGCTCCGGCCTGTGGGAGCAGGGCGCGTTCATGCCCCAGTCGCGCGCGGCGATGACCGTGGCGCGGCTGCTGGCCCCGCAGCCGGGCGAGCGAGTGCTCGACCTGTGCGCGGCGCCCGGGGGCAAGACCACGCACCTGGCCGCGCTGATGGGCGACGCGGGCGAGGTCGTCGCGGTCGAGCGCCATCGCGGCCGGGCCGCCGCGCTCGCGCGCACCGCGCAGCGCATGGGCGCGCGCAGCGTCCGCGTGGAGGCGCAGGACGCGGCGGATCCGCACCCGCCCGCGGGCTTCGACCGCGTGCTCGTCGACCCGCCGTGCTCGGACCTCGGGACGCTGGCCAGCCGGCCCGACGCGCGCTGGCGCAAGGAGCCCGGCCAGGTCGAGCGCCTCGCGCGCGAGCAGGCGGCGATCCTGCGCGCGGGCGCCCAGGCCGTGCGGCCGGGCGGGACGCTCGTGTACTCCACCTGCACGATCTCGCCGCTCGAGAACGAGCGGCTCGTGGACGCCTTCCTCGCCGAGCACCCCGGCTTCGAGGCCGACGACCTGCGTCGCGAGTTGCCGGTCTGGCAGCATCCGTCTGTGCCTCGGTACCTGCTCTCGCTCCCGCATCGCGACGCCACCGAGGGCTTCTTCATCGCCCGCCTGCGCCGGAAGGGAGCGCCGTGAGCGACTCAGACGTCAACCTGGGCGCGGTCTGCCCGGCCTGCCACGAGCCGTGGCTGCGGCCCACCAACCTGCCCGGCCGCTACCGCTGCGTGAACTGCCTGAGGCGCTTCGAGCTGACTTCCGTGTGCCCCAACTGCGGCGAGCACTCGACGATCGTGCGAATGTCCGACACCGCGCTGTACATGTGCAACCACTGCAAGAGCTCGATGCTCCAGCCGATATGACCGCGCTCTCCGGCATCGCCCCCTCCATCCTCGCCGCCGACTTCAGCCGCCTCGGCGAGCAGGTCGGCGAGGTCATGGCGGCCGGGGCACAGGTGATCCACGTCGACGTCATGGACGGCCACTTCGTCCCGCCGATCACCATGGGGCCGCTCGCGGTCGAGGCGATCGCCGAGCGGGTGCACGGCGGCGGGGCCCTCATCGACGTGCACCTGATGATCGAGCGCCCGGAGCGCCAGATCGACGCATTCGTCAAGGCCGGCGCCGACAGCATCACGATCCATGCCGAGGCGACCCCGCACGTGCACTACGCGCTCGCCGCGATCCGCGACGCCGGCTGCCTGGCCGGGCTGGCGATCTGCCCGGGTACCCCCGTGTCGGCTGTCGCCGAGGTGGCCGGGGAGCTCGACATGGCGCTCTGTATGACCGTGAACCCGGGCTGGGGCGGCCAGTCCTTCCTGCCCTGGACCGTGCAGAAGGTCGAGCGGCTGCGGGCGCTGGTCGGCTCCGGTCCGGCCGTCCAGGTCGACGGCGGGATCGACGCCCGGTCCGCGGAGACCTGCGCCGCGGCGGGCGCCACGGTGTTCGTCGCCGGCTCGGCGGTCTTCGGCGCCTCGGATCCGGCTGCCGCGGTCCGCGAGATCGCCGCCGCGGCGGCGGGGGTACGGCCAGCCGTATAGCCGACGCCCGGTCGTGATCATCGTCTCCAGCCGCGACTCCTCGGACTTCGGGCCGCTGGTGCTGCGCAGCGGCGCCCGCGGCTTCGTGCCCAAGGGCGAGCTGTCCGGAAAACGCATCCAGGATCTCCTCTAGTGGCCCCTCCGCCAAGTCCCCACCCGCTTGAACGGGCGCAGCCGGCGCCTGCCGGCGTCCTCGGTCGGTGCAAGGGAGCTGCCCTTGCACCCTCCCTGCGTCCTTGCCAGGCATCCGCCTGCATCCCGGCCAAGCAGGCACGGACTCGCCGGAGGAACCACTAGGCTCCTCGCGTGAGCGAGCCCCTGCGCGTCGTACTGGCCGAGGACTCGGTGCTCGTGCGCCGGCCAGGGCGGCGACGGCGAGGACCTGCTGCGCAAGGTGGGCGCCCACAAGTCCGACGTTGCGGTGATCGACGCGCGCATGCCCCCCGCACACCGACGAGGAGAAGCACGTGACCTCGATCTTCACCAAGCTCGGCCTCTCTCCGGCGGCCGAGGACCACCGAAGGGTCCTCGCGGTCCTGACGTACCTGCGCTCCCGGTAGTTGCGGTGCCGGCGAACAAACGCCTGCCACTGCTCATCCTGCCGCTCGTGCTGATCGGCGCCTTCGCCTTCAACGCCTACCGGGCCGCGCATCCGACCACGCAGTACCAGTCCGCCGACGAGCGCTCCTACGGCAAGCTCGCGATCAACCTCGCCGAGAACCAGCACTACGGCGACCGCTCGACCAAGATGCGCGACCCCCTGCACTGGCCGCCCGGGGCGCCGGTGCTGTTCGCCGTCGGCCACAAGGTCTTCCCGAGCGCCCAGAGCGCGGCGACCAAGGACCTCCCGTCGGCCTACTGGCTGCAGGCCGTCGTGTCGCTCGGCACCGTCGCGGCCGCGTTCGGCCTCGCCTGGGCGCTGGCGGGCGCGTGGGCGGGGCTGGTCGCGGCGGCGCTCGTGGGCTTCTACCCGCCGCTGATCCTCGCGACCGGGGATCAGCTCTCCGAGCCGCTCGGGGCGTTTGAGCTGATCGCGGCCTTCGCGCTCTTCGCGCTCGCGGCGCGGCGGCGGATGACGCCGCTCTACGCGGTCGCCGGCGTGGCGCTCGGCCTCGCCGTGCTGACGCGCGCCGACCTGCTGCCGGTCCCGTTCGTCGTCGCCGTGATCGCCGCGATCTGGATCTGGCGCCGGCGGGGCGAGTGGCGCCGCGGGGGGATCGTGGGCGGGCTGATCCTCGCCGGGGCGCTCCTGACGATCGCGCCGTGGACCTACTACGCCTCCCACCGCGCGGGCGAGCTCGTGCCGGTGACGCGCGGCAGCGGCTCGGCGCTGTTCGTCGGCACCTTCCTGCCCGGCAACGGCACCACCGTCGGGATGAAGCGCGCGCTCGGCGACGAGGCCAAGAAGCGCAACCGCCGGCTGCGGCACACGGCCAACTTCGACCTCCAGGCCCGCGACGTGCTCGCCGTCGTCGCCGCCCGCCGGCCCGGCGTCGGCTTCAACCAGGCGATCGCCGCCGAGGGACGCAAGAACCTCGTCCGCTACGGGCTGCACGACCCGTTTCGCTTCGTGGGGATGATGCTCAACAAGGTCCAGCGGATGTGGACGCGCTACGCGCGCGGAGGTGCGCGGCACACCTCGGCCCTCATCCGCGTGTGGCACATCGTGCTCGTCCTGGCGGCGGTCGGCGGGCTGCTGGCCGGGATCGTCCGCCGCCGCTCGGTGCTGCTGGGCTGCATCCTCGCCGCGATCCTGACCTCCACGGCGGTGCACATGCTCGTCGTCTCCCAGGCCCGCTACAACCTGCCGCTGATGCCCGCGCTGATCGCGGGCGGCGTCGCCGGCTGGTTCCTGTTCGCAAGCGGACCCGTGCGCAGGCGGCCGATCGCCCGTCACGCCGCCGATCCCGGCGAGCAGCAGACCGGCGTCCTGCCGCCGGAGGCCGCCGCGCTGTAGGCCCGGGGCGTCTCATGGCCGCCCGGCTTGGAAGGCTATCCGGCCAGGATCACGGCTGATGCTTGCCTTCTCGGCGTAGCGGCGGATAGCGTCGGTGGATGCGCCGTCTTCTCGCTCTGCTCCCAGCGGCTCTCGTCGCAATCCTGGCCTTCGGAGGTCAGGGCACCCGAGCTCAGGTACCCCCGCCCAGCGGCACCGAGCGCGCCCGCATCGAGTGGAACAAGAACAACGACATCGACCTGCACGTCTTCGACGACGCCGGCAATGAGGCCTACTACGGGCAGCCGAACGCCATCCCCGAGGCGACGTTGTCTTCGGACGTCACGAGTGTCGGCGGCCCGGAAACGTTCACTGACCAGCGGGACCCCAGCACCCGTCATTTTCGCTACCAAGTCTGCTACTTCAGCGAAGGCGGCACTCCGGCCGACCAGGGCCCCACGGACATCACAGTCACGCTCTCCGATCCAGGCAAAGAGCAGCGCAAGAGTGTCGTGACGCTTAACCAGGCGGGGGATTGCCTGCCCATCGGTGAGTCGCAGGGCGCGGCACCTACGCCAACTCCGACTCCGACTCCGACCCCGACGCCCCCGCCGCTCCAGACCGGCCCGCCGCCACCCGTGCAGGGCTCGACCGTCAACGTCGGCGTCGTCAAGGGCAAGGTGCGGATCAAGCGCCGCGGGAGCTCGACGTTCGAGGAGCTCGTCGGCCTCGAGCAGATCCCGGTCGGCTCGACCATCGACGCGACCAGCGGGCGCGTCCGGCTGACCTCGGCGGCCGACAAGTCCGGCGCGACCAAGGTCGCCGAGTTCTACGAGGGCGCCTTCCAGGTCAACCAGAGCAAGGGCAGCCCGCTGACCGAGCTCAAGCTCACCGGCGGCAACTTCACCTCCTGCCAGACGAGCAAGAAGACGGGCAAGGCCAGCGCCGCGGCCAAGACGCCGGTACGGCGCCTGTGGGGCAGCGGCAAGGGCTCCTTCCGGACCCGCGGGCGCCACGCCGCGGCGACCGTGCGCGGCACGCAGTGGCTCACGCAGGACACCTGCGCGGGCACGCTGGTGCGCGTCAAGAAGGGGATCGTCGCGGTCAAGGACTTCCGGACCAAGAAGACCGTCAACGTCAAGGCCGGGAAGAGCTACCTGGCCCACTGACCCCCGCGGCCAGGTGACCGCCTCGCGGTTTGCGGACGTACCGTGTAGTACATTTCGGACATACTGTCTGGTAAAGGCAGGCTATACTGACGACGTGAACCCGTTCAACTACGTGGGGCCCGTCCCGCCCGACGAGCTCGTCGATCGCGAGGCCGAGGCGAGGCTTCTGCTCGAGCTCGCCCACGGCGGCCACACCACGCGCCTGGGGGCGCCTCGCCGCTACGGCAAGACGTCGTTGCTGCTGAAGGTGCTGGCCGACGCGCGCGCCGACGGGCTGCAGACCGTCTACGTCGACTTCTACCGCGCCGTCACCGTCGCCGAGGCCACCCGGCGCATCGAGGAGGCCTATCTGCGCAACCTCGCCGGCCCGCTGCGCCGCATCGCCGAGGGCGTGGTGCGTTCGTGGAGCGTCAGGGCCCGCGCCGCCCCGGCCGGAGTCGGGGCGCAGGTGGAGCTCGCCGGAGCTCACGGTGGCGAGGGCCACCTTGCCGACGTGCTTGATCTGCCAGTGCGAATCTTCAAGCGCTCAGGCGTGCGCACGTTCGTCGTGTTCGACGAGTTCCAGGATTTCCTGCGCGTCGAGGGGGAGATCGACGGCCTGATCCGCTCGAAGATCCAGTTCCACCGCGACGAGGCCGCCTACCTGTTCGCCGGCTCGGAGCCCGGGCTGCTGACCGCGCTCTTCGAGGAGCGCTCGCGCCCGTTCTTCCAGCAGGCGCGCCCGATCGAGCTCGGCCCGCTGCCCGACGGCCCGCTCGGGGACTACATCGCGGCGCGCTTCGAGGCGACCGGACGCGATCCGGGCGAGGCGCTCGGGTTGCTGCTCGACCTCGTGCGCGGCCATCCACAGCGCGCGATGATGCTCGCCCATCACCTGTGGGAGGCGACCGGGCGTCGCGGGAGCGCCGACGCCCAGACGATCGCCGCAGCCGTCGACGCGGTCGACCACGAGGCCGCCGAGGGGTTCGGCTACGCCTGGCAGGGGATGGCGAACACGCCCAACCAGCGCCGCGTCCTGCTCGCGCTGGCGCAGGGCGACGCCTCGCTGTTCAGCGCCCGCACGCTCGAGGCCTTCGGCCTGACCAAGGGCGGCGCACAGGGCGGCCTGCGTGGCCTGGCAGCTCGCGGGGACGTGCAGCAGGCCTCCGGCGGCCGGCCGCTGATCGTCGACCCGCTGCTCGAGCGGTGGGCCCGCCGGCGCCTGGGTGCCGGCGAGGACTGGCTGGAGTGAGCTGAGCTGTGGTCGACCCGTCGCGCCACCCTCGCGAGCGCCGCCTGCGCGCCCGCTCGGCGGCGATCACGTCGCTGGCGACGGTCGTCGCCGTGGCGGCCTGGCTCGCCGCCGCGATCCTCAGCCGGTCCACGGTCGTCGCCGTGGTCGTGGGCGTGGTGGCGCTCGTGGGCCTGGGCTTCGTCATCTGGCACCTCACGCCCGACCCGACCCGCGGCCGGATGGCCGCCGCGATCACCGCCGACGCCGCGGAGATCCGGATCCCCTCGATCGCGCGCTGCCATACGGCGCCACGCTGGACGCCGAGGGGCGCGTGGCGCTTCCGTGGGTGCGCTGGAAGCGACGGGCGTGGACGGCGTTCGCCGTCGTCTGCCTCCCCCTCGCCGTGCACGCCCAGTTCGACGACACCGCCACCGCGAGCACGCGGGTGCTGTTCGTGGTGCTCGCTCTCCTCTTGCTGGCGCGCCAGGCGCGCTACCGGCGCCCCGGCCTGGTCATCGCTGCCGGCGGGCTGTGGCAGCCCTATACGGGCGCGAGGATGCGCTGGGAGGACATCGAGCGCGTCTGGACCTTCAGCAGCTCCAGGCTGCCCTTCGATTGGGTCGTGGTGCGCGGCGTCGCCAGAGCGTGCGCAGGCCGGTATGGGGCCGGCTGCGCCGACGCCTGGTGGTCCCGGTGGACGCGCTCTACGTCGACTGCGGGGACCTCGAGACGCTGCTCGGAGCCGACCGGTAAACGAGCGCCAGCAGCCCGCACAGCAGCGCGGCGGCCCCGAAGTAGCCGGTCTCGGCTCGCAGCAGCTGGTCGCCGACCAGCGGGGAGAGCATCCAGGCCAGGAACACGACCGCGCTGGCCAGCCACGCCGCTGCCGCCGCCGGCGCGCGGTCGCGGGCGAGCGCGGCCTGGTTGAGCGTCCCCGCCACGAGGTGGGCGCCCATCCCGAGCGCGACGAGCGCCAGCCCCCAGCGCCCGTAGGTGAAGGAGTCCTTGAACAGCAGGTCCATCGCGAACGGCCCGAGCACCAGCAGCCCGACGGCGACGGCGCCGGCGAAGCCCGCGATCGCCAGCACGGTGACCCGGATGGCTCGCGAGAACTGCTCGCGCCCCGCGGTCGCCTCGAGGCCGGCGAGGTGCGGGAGCAGCGAGCCCTGGATGGCCTGGAAGAGCTGCAGCGGTGCGCGCGCGATCAGCAGGGCGTTGAACACGAAGCCGGCCGCCGCGCGGTTGTCAGAGGTCGCGTTCACCGTGAGCACGGCCGCGTTGAGGAGCGTCTGCTCGGCGAGCATCACCGCCAGCACGGAGACGGCGAAGCGCCCGCCGCGCCCGAGCCCGAGCTCGTCGGCACCCTCGCGCTTGCGCTCGGTGGCCGGCGGCCGGCGCGAGAACGCCCACGGCACCACCACGAGCGAGACGAACGGCGCGGCGGCCATGCCCATCGCCACCACCGACTGCCCCTTGGCCAGCCCGACGGCCACCGCGAGGGCGAACAGCAGCCGCGAGCACGCCTCGAGGAACACCAGCCCGCCGTAGAAGCCGAACCACTGGTGCCCGGCCAGCCAGCCGCGCGCGAAGTAGCTCGCCGCGTAAGCGAGCACCGCGACCACCAGCACCCAGTAGAGGGTGTCCGAGCCGTCGAACAGGTCGTCGCGGATCGTTCCGTGGAGGGCCAGCGCGACGACGAGGAAGGTGAGCGCGAAGCCCGCCTGCAGCAGCATCGGCGTGCGCAGCGGATGGTCGTGCTCGAGGCCCCGGGCGCGCCGGTCGGCGATCGTGCGCGAGAGCAGCTGCTCGATCGGCCGGTAGATCACCGAGACGATCACGAACAGCAGCGACCACAGCAGCGAGATCTGCTTGTAGGCGACGTCGTCCAGGACGTAGGAGGCCACCGAGAAGTACGCGAAGGTGACCAGCCCCGTGGTGGCGATGCCGATCGAGAGGATGCGGGCGCCTCGGCCGTAGCCGGACCTGGGCGCCGGTGCCGCGGTCCGGGTCAGAGCCGGACGAGCAGCATCGTCCACGGGAACGGCGAGCGCGCCTCGACGACGTCGCCGTGGCGGCCGAGCAGCTTCACGAACGAGCGCTTGGACCAGTGGTTGAGGTGCCCCGGGGTGTTGCCGAGGTCCTTCACGTAGGCGCCCCGGGCGACGTTCAGCCCTCGCCACAGCGGCTCGCGCGGCACCGAGACGAGCAGCCAGCGCTCGGCCACCCGAGCCATCTCGGCGACGGTGTGGGCCGGGTCGGGCACGTGCTCGAGCACCTCGATGGCGGTCGCCACGTCGAACTCGTTGTCGGCAAACGGCAGGTTCTCGGCCTTCATGACCTTGTACTCGAGGTTCGGCGCGGTGCGCGCCTGCCAGTGCTGCTGGATGCTCGGATCCTCGAGGTCGATGCCCACCACCCGGCGGTCGCCCAGCTGCGTCGCCCACTTGTGGGTGAGCACCGCCTCGCCGCAGCCGACGTCGATCAGGGAGCGCGGAGCGGCCTGCTCGAAGAGCTCGGCCAGCGTCCGCTCGAAGCCGGCCATCAGGCGCTGGACAACGGGGTTGGTGGAGCCGTACTTGTCGAAGGTGTTGCCGGTGACCGTGCCCTCGGCGTCGCGCGTGACCGCCGAGCTCATACCTTCAGGGCCTCTCGCTCCTCGGTCTGGCCGCGTCCGCCCGCGTGCGCCCCGGTCGTGGGCTCGCGCCCGGAGCCCACCGCGCCCGGCTCGTAGTGCGAGGGCGGCACGCCGAGCTCGAGCTCGATCCGGCGCACGCGCTCGAAGGTCCGCTGGAGCATGATCCGCTGGCCCGAGAGCAGGTCGCCGATCACGCCCAGCGCGCCGAGCAGCATCGCCGCGTTGAACAGCACGACGCCGAGGATCAGCGACTGGATGTGCCCGGAGCCGTGGCCCTGGAGGTAGAAGTAGGCGAAGCGGCTCCAGACCACGAGCGCCGCGATCCCCATCAGGATCGCCCCGGTCATGAACACCCGCAGCGGCTCGTACATCGCGTAGACGCGGAAGATCGAGACGCCGTTGCGGCGGATGTAGGTCGACATCGACGGGAACAGGCGCGACTCGCGCAGCTTGTCGTTGGTCTTGATCGGGACGTGGTCGACCGCGATCAGCATCTTGCCCGCCTGGATGATCGTCTCCAGGGTGTAGGTGTAGTTGGAGACGACCTGCATGGCCAGCGCCGCCTCGCGGTTGTAGGCGCGGAAGCCCGAGGTGGTGTCGGGCACGCTGGTCTGCGAGGCGCGGCGCACGACCCAGGAGCCAAGGCGCTGGAGCATCTTCTTCAGCGGCGAGAAGTGCTCGATGTTCATGACCTCGCGGTCGCCGACGACCATGTCGGCGTCACCGCGCAGGATCGGCTGGACGAGCTTGGGGATGTCGCCGCCGAAGTACTGGTTGTCGGCGTCGGTGTTGACGATCACGTCGGCGCCGAGCTTCAGGCACGCGTCGAGGCCGGCCTGGAAGCCGGAGGCCAGGCCCTTGTTGTTGGTCAGGCGCACCACGTGGTGGACGCCATGCTCGCGCGCGACGTCGATCGTGCGGTCGGTCGAGCCGTCGTCGATGATCAGCCACTCCACCTGCTCGAAGCCCTCGACCTCGCGCGGGAGGTCGGCGAGCGTGATCGGGAGCGCGTCCTCCTCGTTCAGGCAGGGGATTTGGATGATCAGCTTCATCGACATGGAAGGTACAGCGCGCGGCGGGGGTGGTTACCGTCATGGAGCCCATGGAGAGCGCGACGCTCAACCGGTCCGGACCGGTCTCAGGCATAGCAGCCCGCGTGCGCCGCGCCGACGCGGCCCTGCTGGCGCGGATCGTGTTCGCCCTGCTGTGCCTGGGCTTCGCGATCGGGTTCTTCGTCTATCCGACCTATCCGAACTACGACTCCTACTACTCGCTGCTGTGGGGGCGCGAGGTGCTCGCGCTGCAGGCGCCGCTCTTCCAGGGCTTCCGCGTGCCGACCGAGCACCCGCTGGCGATCGCCGCCGGCGCGCTGCTCTCACTGCTCGGGGAGGGGGGCGACCGCGTGTGGGTGGCGATGACGCTCGCGTCCTTCCTGGCGCTCGTCGCCGCGGTCTACAAGCTCGGGCGCATCGCCTTCACCCCGCTGGTCGGCGCGATCGCGGCGGCGCTGCTGCTGACGCGCTTCGACTTCGCCTTCCTCGCGGCGCGCGGCTATGTCGACGTGCCCTACATGGCGCTCGTGGTGTGGGCGGCGGTGCTCGAGGCCGAGCGGCCGCGGCGCGGCTGGCCGGTCTTCCTCACGCTCGGGCTCGCCGGGCTGCTGCGCCCGGAGGCGTGGGTGCTCGCCTTCCTCTACTTTGTCTGGATGAGTCTGCGCGCCACCTGGGGCGAGCGCGTGCGCTACGCCGTGATGGGCGCGCTGGCGCCGCTGCTGTGGGCGGCGGTCGACGGCGCGGTCACCGGTGACCCGCTGTTCTCGCTGCACTACACGAGCTCCTCGGCGGAGGAGCTCGGGCGCCAGCGCTCGCTGAGCGAGATCCCATCGGCGCTGCCGATGTTCTTCGGCAGCCTCGTCAAGGTGCCGGTGCTGGCGGGCTCGCTGGTGGGGATCGTGATCGCCGCGTTCGTCACGCCGCGGCGCATGGTGATGCCGCTGGTGCTGCTGGTCAGCGGCATCGGGACCTTCGGGCTGATCGGCGTCGCGGGCCTGTCGGTGATCGAGCGCTACCTGATCGTCGCCGCGCTGGCGCTGCTGGTGTTCGCCGCCGTGGCGATCGGCGGCTTCACGATGCTGCGGCCCGGCCGCGCGCGGATCGTCTGGATGGTCCTCGCCGGGGCGCTCGTGGCCTTCGGCGTGCTCTACACGGTCACGCGCGTGAACGTCAACCGCTTCGAGAACGAGCTGACCTTCCGCGGCGACGCCCACGTCGCGCTCTCGCAGGTGCTGCACGAGCCCAAGGTGCAGGCGGGCCTGCGCTGCGGGCCGCTGACGGTGCCCAACCACAAGCTCGTGCCCGACTCGCGCTGGATCCTCGACCTCGGCCGCGCTCGCGTGCTGCCGCGGGCCGACCGGCATACGACGGGGAAGGCCGACCGCGGGGTGGCGATCTACGTCACCAGCCGCTTCGCGCTGTTCAAGCAGGCCTTCACCGACCCCAGCGATCCCCCGATGATCGAGGTCCCGCCCCCGGGCTGGAACCGCGTGGCGACGAGCGACTTCTACGCCGCCTATGTCCGCTGCTAGCGCCGTGAGGCGGCGCGCGTGGCCGCTCGGCCTCGCCGCGCTCATGGCGTTCGCGCTCGCGCTGCGGCTTTGGGGTATCCGCAGCGGGCTGCCGTTCGTCTACAACGCGGACGAGAACGCCCACTTCGTCCCGCAGGCGATCGGGATGTTCGGGCACACCTACAACCCCGGCTACTTCATCAACCCGCCGTGGTTCACCTACCTGATCCACGCCGCGCTGTTCGTCCGCTACGGCGGACGCGAAGCGGTCGGCGCGGCCTTCGCCGCCGACCCCGGCGACATATTCGTGATCGGTCGCCTGCTCGCCGCCGTCCTCGGCACCGCGGCGGTCGGCCTGCTCGCGTGGGCGGGGGCCCGGTTGCTGGACCGGCGCGCGGGGCTGGTGGCGGCGGCGCTGCTGGCCGTCGCGTTCCTGCCGGTGCACTACGCCCACCTCGCGCTCAACGACGTGCCGACGCTCGCGCCCCTGTGCCTCGCGCTGGTGGGCGTGGGGGGCGTGCTGCACCGCGGGCGGCTGATCGACCACGCGCTGGCCGGCGCCGGGCTCGGCCTCGCGTGCGCGACGAAGTACACCGGCGGGATCGTGCTGCTCAGCCTGCTGGCCGCCGCGCTGCTGGCGCCCGTCCCGTGGCGCCGACGCCTCGGCGGGCTGGCCCTCGCCGCGGTCGTCGCCCTCGCCGCGTTCGTGATCGCCAACCCGTTCGCGGTCCTGGACTACTCGACGTTCCATAACGGGCTCAACGAGCAGTCCTCGGCGTCGAACGACGGCGGCGGCAAGCTCGGCCTGATCGGCGAGAACGGGATCCTCTACTACCTGTCGACGCTGACCTGGGGGCTGGGCTGGATCCCGGTGCTGGCGGCCGTCGGCGGCACCGTCGCGCTGGCGCTGCGCGACTGGCGCCGCGCGCTCGTGCTCGCCCCGCCGGTGGTCGTGTTCGTGCTGTTCATGGGCACGCAGGACCGCTTCTTCGCGCGCTGGGGGCTGCCGGTCTACCCGCTGCTGTGCCTGCTGGCCGCGCACGGGGCGGTGAGCGCCGTCTCGTGGGGCCTCGCGCGGCTGCCGCGCGGGCGCTCGCCCGTCTGGGCCGGCGCCGTGGCCGCGCTGGTGCTGTGCCTGCAGGGCGCGGTGTTCGCGGTCCACAACGACGGCGTGCTCGCGCAGCAGGACACGCGCGGAGCCGCCCGCGAGTGGATGGTGCGCAACGTGCCGGAGGGCGCGAAGGTGGTGATCGAGCCCGTCGTCCCGGACTCCTGGGCGACCGATCCCGGGCGTGCGTCGCGCGTCACCGGAAACGGCTCGCGCTGGGTGAAGTGGCGCACGTCGCGCTCGCGGGTGCTCAACGACGGCACCGTCACCAAGGGCAAGGGCCGCATCGTCAAGCTCGAGGACTACGAGCGCACCCTGCGCCCGTCGCTGGTGGACTCCTATCGCCGCGGCGGGTTCTGCTGGGTGCTCACGGGCTCGACCCAGCAGGGCCGCGCCGAGGTCGAGCCGCGGCAGGTGCCCCAGGCGATCCGCTACTACGACGCGCTGGGCCGCGCGGGCAAGGTCGCCTTCACCGCGCTGCCGACCGGCAAGGCGCGCCCGGTGCACGACTTCTCCTTCGACTTCTCCTTCGACTACTACCCGTTGACCTACGAGCGGCCGGGGCCCGAGATCGTGATCTACCGCCTCGCGGGCGGGAAGTGCCGGTGACCGTGGGTACCATCGGAGGCCAGTGACCACCCTGCTGCAGACCGACCATGCCCCGTTGGCCCGAGCGATCGAGCTGGCGCAGCAGGGGCGCGGGCGCACCAGCCCCAACCCGCTGGTCGGCGCGGTCGTGATGCGCGACGGCGAGCAGGTGGGGGAGGGCTACCACGCGGTCTACGGCGGAGCGCACGCCGAGCGCGCGGCGCTCGCGGCCTGCGCGGAGGCCGAGACCCACGGCGCCACGATGTACGTGTCGCTCGAGCCCTGCTGCCACCACGGCAACACCCCGCCGTGCACGGACGCGATCCTCGAGGCGGGCATTGCGCGCCTCGTGGTCGCCTCCGACGATCCGACCGAGAAGGCCTCGGGCCGCGGCCTGGGGATCCTCCGCGACGAGGGGGTCGAGATCGTGGTGGCCGACGGCGAGTTGGCGGCGCGCGCCCGGCTGCTCAACCAGCCGTTTCGCAAGCACGCGCGCACCGGCCGGCCGCAGGTGCTGTTCAAGTCCGCGATGACGCTGGACGGCAAGGTCGCCACACGCACGGGGGACTCCAAGTGGATCTCCGGAGAGGACTCGCGGGCGCGAGCGCACCTGTGGCGGGCCGAGCGCGACGCCGTGGTCGTCGGGATCGGCACCGCGCTGACCGACGACCCGCTGCTCACCGCCCGCCTGGAGGGCGAGGTGTCCCAGCCGCGCCGCATCGTCTTCGACTCCGAGGCGCGCCTGCCGCTGGACTCCCAGCTCGTCCGCGGCGCGCTCGAGCTGCCGCTCAGCGTCGTCGTGTCCCGCGCCGCTCCGCGGCTGGCCACCGACGGGCTGGAGGCCGCCGGCGCCGAGGTGATCGTCGCCACCGGGGAGAACGAGCCCGCGCGCGTGCGCTCCGCGCTCGACCAGCTCGGCGCAGCCGGGATCACCTCCGTGCTGCTCGAGGGCGGGCCGCACCTCGCGGGCGCCTTCCTGGACGCCGGGGAGGTCGACGAGATCCGCCTCTTCCTGGCTCCCGTCGTGCTGGGCGGCTCGAGCGCGCGCGACCCGCTGGAGGGCGAGGGCGCCGAGCGCATCAGCGAGGCCACGCGCGCGCTCGACCTGGACGTCGAGCGCATGGGCGAGGACCTGCTGATCTCCGCGCGCCTGAGGGAGTGGTAGCGGTCTTTACCGGGCTGGTCGCGGACCTGGGGACCGTCGCGGCGGTGGAGGCGACCGATGACGGCGTGCGCCTGGTCGTCCAGAGCGCGCTGGCGGGAGAGCTTGCCGAGGGCGACTCCGTCGCGGTCAACGGGGTCTGCCTGACCGCCACCACGATCGCGGACGGGCGCTTCACCGCCGACGTGATGCACGAGACGCTGCGCCGCTCCTCGCTGGCCGGCGCGCTCGAAGGGGCGCGCGTGAACCTCGAGCTGCCGCTGCGCGCCCAGGACCGCCTCGGCGGCCACGTCGTGCAGGGCCACGTCGACGGCGTCGGCGCCGTCGCCGGCTCGCGCGAGGACGGCTTCGCCCGCGTGGTGACGATCGAGGTTCCCCCCGAGCTGCTGCGCTACGTGGTCGAGAAGGGTTCGATCGCCGTCGACGGGATCTCGCTCACCGTGGCCGAGGTGACCGATCGCACGCTCTCGGTGTCGCTGATCCCGGAGACTCTGGAACGGACCAACCTCGGCGGCGCCGTCCCCGGCACCCCGGTGAACCTGGAGGTCGACGTGCTCGCCAAGTACGTGGAGAAGCTGGTGGTGGCCCGGTGAGCCGGCCCTTCGCCCCCGTCGAGGAGGCCATCGAGGAGATCCGCGCCGGGCGCATGGTCGTGGTCTGCGACGACGAGGACCGCGAGAACGAGGGCGACCTCACGATGGCCGCGCAGTTCGTGACCCCCGAGGCGATCAACTTCATGGCCATGCACGGGCGCGGGCTGGTCTGCCTGTCGCTGACCCCCGAGCGCTGCGACGAGCTCGGCCTCGACCTGATGGCCGCCAAGAACGAGTCGCCGTTCCAGACGCCGTTCACGGTCTCGATCGAGGCGCGCGAGGGCGTGACGACCGGCATCTCCGCGGCCGACCGCGCTCGCACGATCCAGGTGGCGATCGACCCCGCCGCCCGGCCTCGCGACCTCGTCCAGCCCGGCCACGTGTTCCCGCTGAAGTCAAAGCCCGGCGGCGTGCTCGAGCGCACGGGCCAGACCGAGGCGGGCGTGGACCTCGCCCGCCTTGCCGGGCTCACCCCCGCCGGCGTGATCTGCGAGGTCATGAACGACGACGGCACGATGGCGCGGGTCCCGGACCTCATCCCCTACTGCGAGCGCCACGGGCTGAAGATGATCACGGTCGCCGACCTGATCGCCTACCGGCGCAAGCACGACAAGCTCGTCGAGCGCGTGGTGGAGACGCGGATGCCGACCGCCTTCGGCGAGTTCAGCGTCGTCGGCTACCGCTCGCTGGTCGACGACAAGCACCACGTCGCGCTGGTCAAGGGCGAGGTCGACGGCGCTGAGGACGTGCTGGTCCGCGTCCATAGCGAGTGCCTGACGGGTGACGTCTTCCACAGTCTCCGTTGCGACTGCGGCGAGCAACTCGAGGCCGCCCTGGCTCAGATCGAGGCGGCG
>JBBRYA010000066.1:0-18303 GCA_038238015.1 Solirubrobacterales bacterium | reverse complement strand
TCGGGGTGGTCAGCACCCAGAGGCCGAGTCTGGTGAGCGCGCTCCAGCAGGATCATTGCCAGATGCTGCTAGGACGCGAAGTACCGGCAGAGCACCGCCTTGGTCATCGCGCTCCAGCAGGATCATTGCCAGATGCTGCTAGGACGCGAAGTACCGGCAGAGCACCGCCTTGGTCACCTCCGCGCGGCGGATGGCCGCGTGGGGGAGTCGCCACCTGCCTCGACGCCGCCGCACAGGGCTCTCCGCAGGCAAAGTGATGGCGCTTTCCAAGAGGTGCGACGATACGACGCTCGACCCCTCGGATTCCGTGTCGGGAGAGGACGCGAACGTGATGATCCAAACGCTTCGGAGCCTGCCCGAAGAGGAGCGTCTGATGCGCGTGGCGACGGCGAGCGCGGGGGCGGGGGAGCCATGAAGCCGTTCGTCGTCAACAGCCACGACCGTCTGGTCTTCCCTTCCAACTTCAGCGCCGACTTGGACTTCTCGGTTCTCGAGACCCTGGAGCAGTTGGCGGCGGTGATCAGGCGCGACTTCGAGGACAAGGCGCCGACCGGCACCGAGATCCTGGAGCGGGTCGACTCGGACGCCTATGGCTCCCGCTACGAACTGCTGCGCGACCTTGCCATGAACCTGGTCTGGGGCAACCGCTACGCGATGACGATGTACGAGAAGCGTCCGACCCGGTGGCGCGACCTTCCGCGCGGCCGCGATGACGTCTTCCTGCCCTTGCTGACTCCCTGGGAGCAGGGCGAGCGAAAGGTCGCCGCCGTAGCTGCGGCGTGGACCGAACTCCCCCCCAGGTGGGACGCCGACGCAGAGGACAGGATCTTCACGAGCCTGTTCGACATCTTCCGCCATAAGCGCCACCACGCGGCCGAGCTTCCGCCGGTGAAGCAGACCGTGGCGGAGATCACGAGGAATCCGGCCAATCTCACCTTCTGCTTCCCGACCCACGACCCGGACTACTCGACCCACAGCTACCAGGAGATTCTCGACTGCACGGAGACGGTGCCCGAGCTCGAGCCGCTGCACCGTCTGGCGATGGTCCTCCACAACCAGTACCCGTGGGACCTGGCCCGGACGCGGCTGGGAGAGGTCGGAAAGATCGGCGACGACGATTTCGTCGTGGCCTTCGTTCCGCGAAACCACGAGGTGCTCGAGTTCATCCGGCGCGTGAAGGCCGGGCGTCCGGCGCGCCCGCGGCCCCAACCCCCTACCGAGGCGCGAGCGCCGGTCGAGCCCTTCCTGCCCATCGTCGTCCGAGAGCAGTTCGCGCTCATGCCCCGCATCGAGGCGCTCGCGGTCGTCAAGGGCGAGCACGTCTGCACGAACGAGGACGTCATCCGCAACGCGGCCTTCAGCTGGTCGCCGATGACCGCCGACGAGATCGAGGAGAAGACCGGGATCAAGCAGCGGCTCTACACCGAGCGCCGCCTCGAGCACATCTCTCTGCAGGCGGCCCGGGCGGCGCTCGAGGGCGCCGGGCGCCGGCCGGAGGAGATCGGAGCGGTCATCTTCTGCTCGTGCACGAGCACGAGGCTGGTCCCGTCCGTCGCGACCTGGCTCTCCGGGCAGCTCGGGATCTTCCAGACGCACGGCTCGTTCGACCTCATCGCCGCGTGCGCGGGCTTTCCCTACGGCCTGGCTGAGGCGGTGCGCTTCCTCCAGGAGGTGAAGCGCCCCGTGCTCGTCGTCTGCGCCGAGAAGTTCTCGGACAAGATCGGCAGCGTCCGCCCGTCCCGGATGATCTTCGGCGACGGGGCAGCCGCGCTGGTCGTCGGTCCCGCCGCACCGGGTGCGCCACCCGACATCGAGGTCGTGCAGATCTACGCCAGCGGCCCGGTCAGCCAGGTGAACTCGATCATCTGGCCCAACCCCGAGTTCGACAACGACCTCACCGTCTATGGGCCGGAGGTGAAAGCGCTGGTCGAGCGCTATCTGGACCAGATGATGGGCGAGCTGCACGCGCTTGCCGCCCCCGACGGCAGCTCGCTGCTCGACGGCATCGACATCGTCGTTCCCCACCAGGCCAACAAGAACATGGTCGCAAACTCGGCGATCGCGGCAGGACTCCCGCCTGATCGCCTCTACTTCAATGTCGAGACGGTGGGGAACGTCTCCGCCGCCAGCATTCCGCTCGCCATCTACGACGCCGTCCGGGAGGGCGCGATCGACCGGTCGATGCGCGTGTTCACGCCGGCCTTCGGGGCCGGCGCGGTGGGCGGCTACACGGTCATCCGCATCGACCCCGCCATCGTCGTGGTCGAAGAAGGGGCCGAGCAGGCCGAGCTGATGACCGCTCCGGAAGGGAACGTCGCCACCACGTTGGAAGATGTCCGAGCGGCGTTCGGAGGGTGACCCCGGATTCACCCGCGTAGCGATCGTCAACCGCGGCGAGGCGGCGGTGCGCCTGATCCGCGCGATACGAGAGCTCAACCTCGAGCATGGCTGCGGTATGCGGACGATCGCGTTGCACACCAAGGCCGAGCGGCGGGCGAAGTTCGTGCGCGAGGCCGACGAGTCCGTGATCATCGGCAGCGAGCGCCCCTACCTCGACCACGGCGAGCTCGAGCGGGCGCTCCGCGCGAGCGGCGCCGACGCGGCCTGGGTCGGGTGGGGCTTCGTGGCCGAGGATCCCGCCTTCGCCGAGATGTGCGCTCGCATCGGCGTCGTCTTCATCGGTCCGCCGCCCGAGGTCATGCGGCGCCTGGGCGACAAGATCGACGCCAAGCGGTTCGCGGAGGAGGTGGGCGTGCCGGTCGCCGCCTGGAGCCGCGGCCCGGTGGAGACGGCGGATGCCGCCGTCGAGAGTGCCCGGACGATCGGCTATCCGGTCGTGATCAAGGCCCGGGCCGGCGGGGGCGGGCGCGGCATCCGCTTCGCTGCTGCGGAGGAGCAGGTGGCCTCGGCGTTCGAGCGGGCGCGAGACGAGGCGCTGCGCTCCTTCGGCGACGCGACGTTGTTCATCGAGCGCCTGGTCACCGGCGCGCGCCATGTCGAGGTTCAGGTCATCGCCGACCACCACGGCGCTGTCTGGGCAGCGGGCGTGCGCGACTGCTCGATCCAGCGTCGCAACCAGAAGCTGATCGAGGAGTCGAGCTCCCAGGCGCTGAGCGCCGAGCAGGAGCGCGAGCTTCGGGCCGCGGCCGTCAGGCTGGCACGGTCGGTCGACTATCGCAACGCCGGCACCGTCGAGTTCCTCTATCAACCCGACGAGCAGGCCTTCGCGTTCCTCGAGGTCAACACGCGCCTTGGGGTCGAGCACCCCGTCACAGAAATGACGACGGGGCTCGACCTCGTGAAGCTGCAGCTCCACGTTGCCGGGGGCGGGCACCTGGAGGGGGAGCCGCCACCCGCGTTTGGCCACGCGATCGAGGCCCGGCTCAACGCCGAGGACCCCGAACGTGGCTTCGCCCCCGCGCCCGGGACGATCGAGCTCCTCATGCTGCCCTCCGGGCCGGGGGTGCGGGTCGACACGGGCGTCGCCGAGGGCGACGTCATCCCCTCCGAGTACGACTCGATGGTCGCCAAGGTCGTCGGCTGGGGGCGGAACCGCGCGGAGGCGAGGGCGCGGTTGCGCCGCTCGCTGACGGACATGACCGTGGTCGTGCGCGGGGGGACGACGAACAGGGCACTTCTGCTCGATCTGCTCGACCGTCCGGAGATGATCGCCGGCACGGCCGACACCGGCTGGCTTGACCGCCTCGTCGCCTCGGACGGCCACATCCCGACGCGCCACGCCGATGTCGCTCTGCTCTCCGCCGCCATCGACATGTACGACACCGAGGAGGAGCTCGAGCGCCGCGGCTTCTTCGCGGCCGCCACTCGCGGCCGGCCCCGGGCGAGCCACGAGATCGGCCGTACGGTCGATCTCCGCCACCGAGGGTGGACCTACCGTGTCGCCGCCGCGCAGACGGGCCCGCGTCGGTACAAGATCGACGCCGACGGCGCGACCGTCGACGTGCAGGTCGAGCCCCTCCGCCGCTACGCGCGCCGGCTTTCGATCGGCGGCAGAGTGTTCACAGTCGAGTCGGTCACCGACGGCCCGGATCACCTCGTGGAGGTCGAGGGGATCGCCCATCGCGTGTCGCGAGACGAGGGAGCGGTCGTGCGGGCCCCGGCCCCGGCGCTCGTCGTGGCCGTGACCGTGGCCCCGGGCGACGAGGTGGAGGCGGGGTCGCCGGTCGCGGTCCTGGAGGCGATGAAGATGGAAATGACGATCGTGGCGACACACGCCGGGCGGGTCGGGGAGGTCCTCGTAGCCGGCAGCACCCACGTCGACGCGGGAGCGCCGCTTCTGAGCGTCGAGCCGGCGAGCGTCGAAGGCGCGGCGGCACACGAGGGCCCGCGGATCGGCTTCGGCGCGTTGACCGCAGCGGCGGACCCCGGCGCCCGCCTTCGCGCGCGCGAGCACCTCGATGCCCTGCGCAGCCTGATCATGGGCTTCGACGTGAGTGTGGAGGATGCCCGCCGGCTCGTCGACGAGTTCCAGCGGGCACGGAACCAGCTGCCTCCCGATGATCCCGAGCTGCTTCACGGGGAGCTCGAGATCCTCACGATCTTCGCCGACCTGGCTGAACTCTCCCGTAACTGGCCGGCGGCAGAGCGGGAGGACCTCGACGAGGAGGAAGGCGAACGCGTCCGCAGCCCCCGCGAGCACTTCCGGTCCTACCTCCACTCGCTCGATGTCAAGCGCGAGGGCCTGCCGGAGGCGTTCGTCGCCAGGCTCTCGCGCGCGCTGGCCCACTACGACGTGAACGAACTGGAGCCCAGACCCGAGCTCGAGGAGGCGGTCTACCGGATCTTCCTCGCCCACCAGCGCGCGCCGTCACAACTACCCGCCGTGATGGCGCTCCTCGACCGACGCCTCGAGCATGCCGACGCGCTGCCCGGGCCACTGCGCGACGAGTTCCACGAAACGCTCGACCGACTCATCGTCGCGGCGCAGCTGCGGCATCCGGTGATCGGCGAGCTTGCCCGTAGCGTGCGTTTCAGGATCTTCGATCAACCCGTCATCGAGGAGGCCCGCGAGCGTGTCCTCGCCGCCGCCCGGCAGCAACTGGGCTACCTCGCCGCCCATCCCGATGCCCACGACCGGGCCGAGCGCATCGAGGCTCTCGTCGCCAGCCCGCAGCCGCTCACCCGGCTGCTGGCAGAGCGCATCGGCGGGCCCGCGGGCGACGGGCCGCTCCTCGAGCTCCTCACGCGCCGCTTCTACAAGATCCGTCCGCTCGAGGACATGCGCTCGTCGCGCCTGGACGGACGGGAGTTCGTCACCGGCCGCTACTCGCTCGACGGCCGGCGCGTCCAGCTGATCACCACGCTCGCCGAGGCCTCGGAGCTGCCCGCGGCCGCCTCGGCCGTCGCCGCGCTGGCGTCCGATGCCTCCGCCTCGGAGTCGGTCGTCGACTTCTACCTTCACTGGAGCGAGCCACCGCCCGATGCCGACACCATGGCCGCCGAGCTCGGCGCAGCCGTGAACGGAGCGGAGCTGCCCCCGACGGTGCAGAGGGTGGCGGTGGCCGTGAGCAGACGGGCCGGTGCCGACGTGCATCACTTCACGTTCCGCCCGGCCGACGGGTGTTTTCTGGAGGAGCGCGTCACCCGCGGTCTCCACCCGATGATCGCGCGGCGCCTCCATCTCTGGCGGCTCGCCAATTTCGACGTCACGCGCCTGCCGGCGGCCGAGGACGTCCACATCTTCCACTGCGCCGCCCACGAGAACCCGTCTGACGAGCGCCTGGTGGCGCTGGCCGAGGTGCGCGATCTCACACCGGTGCGCGACGCGTCCGGCCGGCTCACCGCGCTGCCCGAGCCCGAGCGCGTCCTCGCGGCATGTCTCGACAGCATCCGCCGCGTACAGGTCCAGCGCCCGCCCAACAAGCGATTGCACGGAAACCGCGTGCTCCTCTACGTCTGGCCGTCCGTCGAGGTGCCGCTCGACGAGCTGCTTGCGGTCACGCGGACGCTGGCTCCGATCACCGCCGGGCTGGGCCTGGAGGAGGTGTTGATCGAGGCGAACGTCCCGACTCCCCCGGACGGCGAGCTGCGCAACACGGCCCTCGGCTTCTCCTATCAGCCCGGCGTGGGGGTCACGCTCTCCGTCGGGGAGCCGCCGACCGAGCCCTTGCCGACTGTCGATGATTACGCCCAGAAGGCGCTGCGGGCGAGGCGCCGTGGGACGGTGTACCCGTACGAGCTCGTTCCCGCATTGACTCGCGAGGGTGGGACGTTCACCGAGTACGACCTCGACGACGACGGCCGCCTCGTGCCGGTCGAGCGTCCCTTCGGCGGCCACAGCGCCGGGATCGTCGTCGGAGTCGTGCGCACGATCACCGACCGCTATCCCGAGGGCATGGTGCGTGTCGCGATCTTCGGCGACCCGACCAAGGCACTCGGCGCGATCGCCGAGCCCGAGGCCGTTCGCATCATGGGCGCACTCGACCTCGCCGAGGACATGGACGTGCCCGTCGAGTGGCTCGCGGTGTCGGCCGGGGCGAAGATCTCGCTGGAGAGCGGTTCGGAGAACATGGACTGGATCTCACGCGTGCTTCGTCGCCTGATCACGTTCACGCAGGCGCAGGGCGAGGTCAACGTCATCGTCGCCGGGATCAACGTCGGCGCCCAGCCCTACTGGAACGCGGAGGCCACGATGCTGTTGCACACCCGCGGCATCCTCGTGATGACGCCCGACAGCGCGATGGTCCTCACCGGCAAGCAGGCCCTCGACTACTCGGGCGGCGTCTCGGCCGAGGACAACTTCGGAATCGGTGGCTACGACCGGATCATGGGACCGAACGGCCAGGCCCAGTACTGGGCGGCCGACCTGACGGCCGCCTGCGAGATCCTCTTCGCTCACTACGAGCACGCATACGTCGCGCCCGGCGAGCGCTTCCCCCGGCGCGCGGCGAGCAGCGACCCGGTCGACCGCGACGTCCGCAGCTATCCGCACAACGCTCCGAACAGCGACTTCCAGACCGTGGGCGACATCTTCTCGATGGAGACGAACCCCGAGCGCAAGAAGCCCTTTGACATCCGCGCGGTGATGCGAGCCGTAGCTGACCAGGACCACCGGCCACTCGAACGCTGGGCGGCGATGGCGGGTGCCGAGAGCGCCGTCGTGTTCGATGCCCACCTGGGCGGCTATCCGGTGACCTTGCTCGGCATCGAATCCCGGCCGCTGCGCCGCAGCGGCTTCTTGCCCGCCGACGGACCCGACCAGTGGACGGCCGGGACGCTCTTCCCACGGTCGTCGAAGAAGGCGGCCCGCGCGATCAACGCCGCCAGCGGCAACCGGCCCCTGGTGGTACTGGCCAACCTGTCGGGCTTCGACGGCTCGCCGGAGTCCCTGCGCGAGCTCCAGCTCGAGTACGGGGCCGAGATCGGCCGGGCGGTCGTCAACTTCGACGGCCCGATCGTCTTCTGTGTCGTCTCCCGCTTCCACGGAGGAGCCTTCGTCGTCTTCTCGGGCACGCTCAACGACAACATGGAGCTGATCGCCGTCGAGGGCTCGTACGCGTCGGTCATCGGCGGCGCTCCGGCGGCTGCGACGGTCTTCGCCCGCGAAGTCAACGCCCGCACCGACGCCGATCCGCAGGTGGTCGAGCTCGAGGCCCGCCTGGACGGCGCTGAGGGCGACGAGCGAGCCGAGCTGCGGGTCGCGCTGGCCGACCTGAGGGCTTCGGTGCGCTCGGACAAGCTCGGCGAAGTGGCGGCCGAGTTCGACGCCGTCCACACCGTCGAGCGGGCGCTCCGGGTCGGTTCGATCGATGCGATCATCCCGGCCGCTCGCCTCCGACCTGACCTCATCGAGGCCCTCGAGCGGGGGATGCGGCGAACGCTGGAGCGACCTCTCAAGGAGACGGACCGTGGCTGAGCCGCTTCAAGGAGAAGTGAGCGCCGTCAGGCTGCGAGGGCTACCGCCCGCGCTCAACTAAGCGCCTAGGAAGTGAAGTTCCCCCGGTTTCGTGGACATCTGACGGGTGGGTCATCTGGCCCGCTGGAGAGGATGTGTCGATGCCAAGGACACCGCCGTATTCGAAGGAGTTCCGGGCAGCCGGTCCGGGTTTCATGCCCGGCAGGCGTACGGATCGCCGAGATCCACCAGCGGTTCCGTGGCGTCTATGGGTCGCCGCGCATCCACGTCGAGCTCGTGCTCGCCGACGGCGAGCGCCTCGGGCGCAAGCGCGTGGAGCGCCTGATGCGTGCCGCGGGCATCAGTGGCCTGGTCAGGCGCCGGCGGGGGCGCACCACGATCCGGGTTCCCGGGGTCAGGGTGGCCGAGAACCTCGTTGACCGCGCGTTCGCTGCCGAGGGCCCGGATCGACTCTGGGTCGCGGACATCACCTAAGACTGGCACTCGCTGCGGCACTTCACGGCGCACTGCTTCTACGTCGTCCGCGGCTATGGGCCGGAGCTCGCGGCGTACCAGCTCGGACACACGGATCCGAACCTCGTCATCCGTCGCTACGGCAAGCCGTTCCAGGGCGCGCTCGACCGGCTGAAGCGAGCGGCAGATGGCCCGCGAGTGATTGCGCTGCGGCCCCCCGATCGCACGGCGAATCCGCCTGAACGGGATGATCGACGAGTGCACGAGACCGGCGGTCCGCAAGAGACGGCCTACTACTACCCGGAGCCGTATTGGCCGGCCGACGAAGGCGGCTGGATCAAGAGCCGGCTCCTGTTCTTCGACGAGGTCGCGATCTTGCTGCCGAGCTACATGCGCGGCCAGAACCTGCTCGCTGATCCGACCCTCGCCGCGCCGCTTGCCGGCCTGGTGGGCCGGACCCCGACCACGCCACGAGCGTCGCATTCACCGGGCTCGCCATCGTCTGCACTGCACGTGCGGGATCACCGCGCAGCCGCCAGGGACGCGCGGGTATTCGCACGAGTACCGGCTGATGGCTCCGATCGTCTCCTTGCGCACGCTTCGCAGTTGGAAGATCGGCAACAACGAACTTCGCAAGATCCGCGATGGCGGGTCGATCCAGGGCTTCATGTACTTGCCGCAGGCGGGCGCCGTGCAACTCGACACCAGGGGACGCCGACGATGAGCGGACGGGTCACGCCGCGGCGCTGATTTATCGGCCGGCCACGGTCACGCAATCCCTGCCTGGACGACCTGCCTCGGGTCGCAGGTCTCACAGCCGACGCGACGCGGATCCTCGAGGCCGCGATCATCCAGACCTATACGCCGAACAGTTTCACGTGGGAAACGCTCGCTAAGCCGGACAAGACCGACGGCTGGGTGACGCCCTGACCCGCGGTACTCGAGTCGCATCCAGTCGCGCGATTCCGCGGAATCGCCGCAACCGAGCCGATGTCGCACGTTCTCTCACCCGCCGTCTCCACTGGCAGGTGAAAAGTACGACGTAGCTCCACTGCATGGGATACAGCCGGCTCACGCCCGGCGACCGCAGAAGGAGCGAATCGCCGCGTTGAACTCCTCCGGGCGCTCCAGGTTGCTCATGTGGCCGGCGCCCGGAATGACCATGAGCTCTGCCTGCGGGATCATGCGCGCGAACTCCCGCGCGACCCTCAGCGGGGAGCGTGCGTCGAGCTCGCCCCAGAGAAGCAGCGTCGGCACCGTAATGCTTGGGAGCACGGCGCTCAGGTCGGCCGCGGCCATCGCGGTGAGAGCGACGCGCAGGCTCTCGCGGCGGACGTCGGCGGCGACCGCGTCGAGCAGCTCGATCACGTCGGCCGGCGGGTCGGCGGCGAAGAGCCCCGTGATGGTCGGAGGGGACCGCTCGGCGGGGTCGGCGAGCATGAGTTCGGCGCCAGCCACACGCGCGGCGACTTCGTCCTGGGGCAGCGATCCCTTCCAGCCGGCGTAGGTGTCGGCGAGTACGAGCGTCGCCACCAGCAGAGGCCGTTGCCGGTAGAGCTCGAGCGTCACCGTGCCGCCCCACGACAGCCCGCAGACGTGCGCCGGTTGACCGAGGGTCTCGAGGAGCACCGCGAGCGCCATCGCGTACCCGGCCAGTCCGAGATCGGCCGGGACGTCCGAGGATCGTCCGGCTCCGGGCTCGTCCCAGGCGATCACTGTGAAGTCGTCGGACAGACCGGCCATCTGCGGGCGCCACTCTCGTGCATCGCCGCCGGCGCCGTGGACCAGGACGAGCGGCGCCCCGCTGCCGGCCACGTCGTAGGCGATGTCAAGTCCCGCGACGTGAATCGTCCGCGTGCTCGCCATCACGCCGATCGTCTCACGAGCGCGCGCAGTTCAGCCGGCTAGGGGCCCCACGGTGCGTCCGCGGTGCGTGCACCCCGGCCAGCAGCAAGGCCGCCGCTGGCCCTCCTCCAGCTCCTCCCGGGTCCGCCGAATGCGGCGCTCCCGGGTGCTCGCCTGCTTGGCATCCTCGACCCAGCAGATGAACTCGTTGCGGGCCAAGGGCGTGATGTCTTGCCAAGCATCGAGCGCCGTGCCGTTGGCGATCAGCACCTTCCGCAGGTCTGCCGGCAACTTGTGCACCACCCCACCGGGCACTCTCTGGGCGCTCATAGGCCAAGGGTAGTGCGGAAGCGCTTCGCGGCGAGGGGTAGAACTTCTCCGTGGCCAGGCTCATCTACTCGGCGATCGCGTCGCTCGACGGCTACGCCCAAGACGCGGACGGCAACTTCGACTGGGCGGCGCCCGACGACGAGGTGCACGCGTTCGTCAACGACCAGGAGCGGCCGGTCGGAACCTACCTCTACGGGCGCCGGATGTACGAGACGATGCGCTACTGGGAGACGGCGCCCACCGACGACAGCGCGGCACCCGTCGCGCGTGACTTCGCCCAGATCTGGCAGGCGGCCGAGAAGGTCGTGTACTCGCGCACGCTGGAGTCGGTCTCGACCGAGCGGACGCGGCTGGAGCGCGAGTTCGACGCCGCGGAGGTCAGGGCGCTGAAGGCGAGCGCCGAGCGCGACCTCTCCCTCGGCGGCGCAGAGCTCGCCGGGCAGGCGATCGCCGCCGGCCTCGTCGACGACTGCCACCTGTTCCTGCACCCGATCGTGGTCGGGGGCGGCACGCGCGTCCTTCCCGAGGGCGTTCGGTGGCCGCTCGCATTGGTCGGCGAGCGCCGCTTCGCCGGCGGCGTCGTGCATCTGCACTACCGCGCGTCCAGCGCGGCCGCCAGCTCCTGACGCGACCGGACGCCGAGCTTGTCGTAGACGTGGCGCAGGTGGTACTCGACGGTCTTCGGGCTGACGAAGATCGCCGCGGCCGCCTCGCGCGTCGTCCGGCCCTCGGCCAGCAGACGGGCGATCTGCAGCTCCTGGGGCGTGAGGTCGTCGAGCGTGCTGGCGTCGCGGCGGCGCGCCGTCTCGCCGGCGGCCGCGAGCTCCGTGTCCGCCTGGTCGGCCCACGGCCGGGCCCCGAGCCGCTCGAGGGCCCGGAACGCCGCGCCGAGCTCCTCGCGCGCGCGGACCCGCAGGCGCGCCCGGCGCAGGCGCGCACCCAACGCCAGTCGCGTGCGGGCCGTCTCGAAGACGTCGGGGGTGCGCTCGTGCAGGGCGAGCGCTCGGGCGAACCACGCCTCGATGTCGTCGCCCCCGGCCAGGAGCCCGCGGCAGCGCGCCGCGCGGGCGAGCGCCCACGGCTGCCCCTTGGCCTCGGCGCGCGCCGAGTAGTCCGCCGCGGCACGCTCGGCGTCCTCGGCGCGGCCCAGGCGCGCGTCGGCGTCGACGAGCTCCGGGCCGGGGGAGAGGTCGACGTCGGCGATCCCGCGCAGCTGCAGGGCGGCGACGAGCGCCTGGTAATGGGCAGCGGCGACGGCGACGTTGCTGAGCCCGAGCTCGAGGTCGCCGAGCGCCTGGATGGCCCAGGCGCCGTAGAGGTCGACCCCGAGCTCGTCGCAGAGCTCGGTCGCCTGCGCCGCGTGCGCGCGGCAGGCCTCCGCGCGCCCCTGGCGGGCCTCGAGTCAGGCGAGCCCGGCGAGGGCCGCCCCGAGCTCCACGCGCTGGCCGGTCTCCCGCGCCAGCCGGATCGACTCGTCGTAGCTGGCCTCCGCGGCCGACCAGCGATCCGTGGTCGCCTGGTCGCGCGCCAGCAGGTGCAGCAGCGAGGGCAGGACACCGAGGGCGGCCTGCGCGCGCGCTCGCTCGAAGGCGCGATCGATGACGGCGCGCCCGACGGTGGCCTCGCGCAGCCACATCGGCCCGACTGCGCCCCAGGCGAGCAGCGCCGGGTCCTCGCGCAGCTTCTCGGCGCCCTCGAGGATTTCGACCGCGCGGCGGACGGCGGCCGCGCCCGCCTCACCCTGGCCGCCGGCCACCAGCGCCATGCCCTGAGCGATCGTGGCCAAGAAGCGCGCCCGGTCTGACCCGTCGGGCTCGGCCAGCGCGACCGCGCGCTGGGCCGCGGTGACCATCGCCGGCGTGTCGCCGGCGTAGAAGCACCCGCGCACCGCCTCGGACAGCATCACAACCGCACGCTCGGGATCGGTCGCGGCGATCTGCGCCGCCGCGCCAACGACCAGCGGATAGCCGTCCATCACCGGGCCGATGCGCATCGCCACCAGCCCGCGCAGGTGGTCGATGCGAGCCCCGAGCACCGCGTCGTGGGCCTGAGGCTGGGCCTCGTCAAGCCGGGCCAGTGCGCGCCGCATGTCGCCCGCGAGCCAGGCGGCGCCGGCGGCCTCCACGAGCAGTCGCCCACGCCGGCTCTCCTCGGTGGTGAGGCCGGCGCCGCGCTCGAAGGCCGACGAAGCGACCGCGTAGGCGCTGCGGTCCCGCGCCCGCTCACCGGCCTGCTCGAGCGCCGCGGCCGCGCGGTCGTCGGGGCCGACGGCGGCGGCGGCCAGGTGCCAGGCGCGGCGGTCGACGTCGTGGTCGGGTAGCGCGGCGGCCAGCGCCGCGTGCGCGGCGCGGCGCTCGCCCGCCGGCGCCTCCGCGTACACCGCGGCGCGCGCGAGCGGGTGGCGAAACGCGACGGCGCCCGGCGCCAGCGCGACGAGGCCCGCCGCCTCGGCCGCCACCAGGTCGCGCACGTCGCAGCCGACGACGCTCGCGGCGCGCGTGAGGACAGCGAGGTCGCCGTGGTCGCTCGTCGCGGCGAGCACGAGGATGCGTCGGGTCGGCTCGGGCAGCCCGTCGAACCGCCGCAGGAACGCCCGCGCGATGCTCGTCGAGATCGGGACCGGGGCGGTGGGCGGCGCGGCGGCGAGCCGTGTGCCGTCGGCGGCCAGCTCCAGCAGCGCGAGCGGGTTGCCGCCTGTCGTGCGGACCAGCCGCGCGATGACGTCCGCGCCGAGCCCCGACCCGGCCAGCAGCGTCGCCGCGTCGGAGCGGTGCAGGCCGGCGGGGCGCATCACGCGCAGGTCGGCGCCGTCGAGCAGCAACGCCTCGCCCTCGCGGGCGCTGAGCAGCAGGGCGACGGGGTCGGCGACGAGGCGGCGCGCGGCGAACAGCAGCGCCTGCGCGCTGGAGGCGTCGAGCCAGTGCGCGTCGTCGACGAGCAGGAGCAGCGGGCGCTCCTCGGCGGTCGCCGAGAGCAGGCTCAGGGTCGCCGCCCCGATGGCGAACCGGTCGCCCGCCCGCGCGGGCGCCAGGGCCAAGGCACCGGCGAGCGCGGCGCCCTGGGGGGCGGGGATCCGTTCCAAGCCCGACAGCGCCGAGCGCAGTAGCTCGGCCAGCCCGGCGAACGGGATCTGCGCCTCGGACTCGATCCTCCGCGCGCGCAGCACGCGCATGTCCTCGGCCTCCTGCGCGGCGTGATCGAGCAGCGCCGTCTTGCCGATCCCGGGTTCGCCGACGAGGGCCAGCACACCGCTCTCCCCCCGCCGCGCCTGCGCCAGGAGCCGGTCCACCGCCAGCCGCTCGTCGTGGCGTCCCAGCGCGCGCCCTACGCGTGGCTGACCGACTTCGTCTGGCTGCCGACGGCGGCCGGTGGTGACCACGAGGCCTTCCTGACCGCCGACTACAACGCCGAGATGATCGAGCACATCGCGCGTCACCCACGGGTGCCCGACCGCGCGATCTTCGTCGGCGAGCCCGACGACATCGTGCCCGATCGCTTCGGCCCCGGCCTGCCGTCGATCCGCGACTGGACCGTCGAGCACTACTCGTTCTCGGGCTACGTGACCGGCTTCGACGCGGCGGGCGCCGATCGCACCGCGCTGCGGCGGCAGCTGGGCTACGGCGAGGACGAGCGGGTATGCATCGTGAGCGTCGGCGGCTCGGGGGTCGGCGCCGGCCTGCTGCGCCGGGTCATCGCCGCCGCGCCCGAGGCGTGCGAGCGCGTCGACGGCCTGCGGATGGTCGTCGTAGCCGGGCCGCGGATCGACCCCGACACGCTCGGCGGCACTTCCGGCGTCGAGGTGCTGAGCTACGTCGACGGCCTGCACCGCCACCTCGCAGCGTGCGACCTGGCCGTCGTGCAGGGCGGGCTGACGACGTGCATGGAGCTGGCCGCCGCGCGCACGCCCTTCCTCTACTTCCCGCTCAAGAACCACTTCGAGCAGCAGCGCCACGTCGACCACCGGCTGCGGCGCTATCGGGCGGGCCGCCGCATGGACTACGAGACGGCCGCGACCACCGACATCGCGGCGGCGCTGGCCGACGAGCTGCGTCGCCCCGTGGACTGCCTGCCGGTGGCGGGCGACGGGGCGGCGCGTGCAGCGGCGATGATCGCCGAGCTGCTCTAGGCGCCCGTGCGCTGGGCCGAGCGCCCGAAGCTGCCACGATGCCCCATGGCCAAGGCGCGCATCGATCCCGACGAGCCCATCGACCTGGCGGTCGTCGAGCGCGAGCTGCGCGCCCGTCACGCCGTGCTCCAGCAGCGCCTCGGCGTTCTGGCCGCGCCGCCCGAGCGGGGGGCCGAGGTGGGCTTCGGCAAGCGCATCGGCGACGGCACGACCGAGGCGGTCAGCCGCCTGACCGACGTGGGCGTCGGCGGCAGCCTGGAGGTGTCCGACGAGCGCATCGCGCGGGCGCTCGCCAAGCTCGAGGAGGGCAGCTACGGCACCTGCGACCGCTGCGCCACGGCGATCGCCCCGGCGCGGCTTCGCGCCGCGCCGGAGAGCGTGCTCTGCATCGACTGCGCGCGCCTGCGCTACTCGTAGAGCGTCAGCGTCGCGAGCATGATGTACGTCGCCACGAGCGCCCAGCCCTCGAACGCCACGGCCTCTCCGTCGCCGGTGATCTGCCACACCGAGATCGCGGTCAGCGCGAGCGCGCCGATGTACACGGGGTCCAGCGCGAACGTGAGGTGCTGGGCGAACATGAGCGAGACGAGCACCAGCACCGGGAACAGGAACGCGGAGATCTGCGAGACCGAGTTCTTCACGACCGACACCGCGAGGTCGGACTTGCCCTTCGACGCGAGCACGAGCCCGGTGGCGTTCTCGACCGCGTTGCCGGCGATCGCCACCACGACGAGCCCCGCGAACGCATCGGAGACCCCGAGGCCGTTCATCGCCGGCTCGAGCGCCTTGATGAACCAGTCCGACACGAAGGCCGAGCCGATGCCCGCGACCGCCAGCAGCACGAGCGCGACGGTGAGCGGAAGCAGCGCGCGCCCGCCCTCCTCGGCCTCGACCGGCTCCTCGTTGCGCACGTAGGGAACCACCCACGAGACGTAGACGGCCAGCAGCGCGACGGCGGCCACCGTCGAGATCGCGGTGACGTGGCGGCTCGCGGGATCGTTCGAGCTCAGCGAGATGCCGACGATCACGATGATGAACGTCGCCAGCAGCAGCAGCGTCGCCGTGTCGTTGGGCAGCCGGCGCTGGAAGCGCATGACCCCGTCGGGCGCGGCGCGCGCGCCCGTGACGATCACGAGGCCGAGCACGAGCAGCGCGTTGGCGAACAGCGAGCCGATGATCGACGTCTGCGCCACCACGGTCTGCCCGGCGCGCAGCGCGAAGATCACGATGAACAGCTCCGGCAGGTTGCCCAGCGTCGACTGGAGCACGCCGGTGATGCCGGGGCCGTAGCGCGCGCCGACCTGCTCGGTGCCGAAGCTGACGGTGTGGGCCAGGGCGGCCAGCGCCACGGTCGCCAGGGCGAACGCCGCGCCCGACGGCCAGCCCGCGTAGCGCGCGATCCCGGCCGCGGCCGTCGCGAGGAGCGCGATCACCAACGAGATACGCTCGCTGCGGGTGAGGGCGGCCAGGCGCGAGGTCATGGCGCGGGATCTTCGCTCATGGCGCTGGACGCCGCCGATACGCTCGGCGCGTGGTGGCGTCGAAGCAGCAGCTCGCGCTGGTCAGCGCGATCCTCGCCTCGTCGATCGCCGCGGTCGACGCGTCCGCGGTGAACGTCGCGCTGCCGGCGATCGGGCGCGACCTCGGCGGCGGCCTTGCGGCGCAGCAGTGGATCTCGAACTCCTACCTGCTCACGCTCGGCGCGTTCATCCTGCTTGCCGGTTCGCTGACCGACCGCCTCGGCGAGCGCCGCGTCTTCGTCGCCGGCGTCGCCGGGTTCGGCGTGGGCTCGCTGCTCTGCGCCGTCGCCCCGACGACGGAGCTGCTGATCGGCGCCCGCGCGATGCAGGGGCTGGCCGGCGCCGTGCTCACCCCGGCCGCGCTGGCGATCATCGTCGCCGTGTTCCCCAGGGCCGAGCGCGGCGCCGCGATCGGCAAGTGGACGGCCTACGGCGGCATCGGCATCCTCATCGGCCCGCTCTTCGGCGGGCAGATCGTCGACGTCGCCTCGTGGCGCTGGATCTTCGCGCTGAACCTCCCGCTCGTGGCGATCGCGCTGCTGCTGGCGGCACGCGCCGTGCCCGGGCGCGGCCAGGCCGCGAAGGCCGCGCGCATCGACTCCGGCGGTGCCGCGCTCGCCGCGCTCGCGCTCGCCGGGATTTCCTTCGGGCTGATCGAGCAGCCGGTGCTCGGGTGGAGCTCGCCGGGCGTCTGGGGCGCCCTCGCGGCGGGCGTCGTGTTCGGCGTGGCCTTCGTGCGCCACGAGGCGCGCACGCCCGATCCGATGCTCCCGCTGGGGCTCTTTGCCCGCCGCAACTTCTCCGTCGCGAACGCCCAGACCTTCGGCATGTACGGCGGCATCGGGATCCTGGGCTTCTTCCAGACCATCTACCTGCAGCAGGTGGCGGGCTATCCGGCCCTGAAGGCGGGCGTGACGGGGCTGGTCCCGACGATCGTGATGTTCCTGTTCTCCGCCCGGATCGGCGCCCTCGCCGACCGCCGCGGGCCGCGCCTCTTCCTCACCGCAGGGCCGCTGGTCGTCGCCGGCGGGCTGCTGCTCATGCTGCGCTTCGACACGTCGGTGTCGTTCGCCGGCGACGTGATCCCCGCCATGCTGCTGTTCTCGATCGGGATCGCGCTGACCGTGGCGCCGCTCACCGCGACCGTCCTCGCCGACGCCGACGAGACCGACGCGGGCATCGCCTCGGCGGTGAACAACGCGATCGCGCGGGTCGCCGCGCTCGTCGCCATCGCAGCGATCGGCGCGGTCGTCGCCTCGCACTACTCGGCCGCACTGGACGACCGCCTGCCGTCGGCGCTGCCGGCGTCGTCGTCGAGCGCCGTCGAGCAGGCCAAGCGGCGGACCTTCGCCCAGGTCGACCCCGCGCGCATCCCGCCCGCCCAGCGCGCCGCGGTGCGCGCCGCAAGCGCCTCGGCGTCGGTGTCGAGCTTCCATCTGGCCGCGGGCCTCGGGGCGGCGCTGCTCGTGCTCGCCGGCCTCAGCGGCCTGCTGCTGCGCAACCCGCGCTGCGGGCCCGACACGGTGTCCGCGGAGGACTGTCCCGGCGGCGCGCTCGTCGGCGCGCCGAGCGCCATCGAGCGCGAGCCCGTGCCGGTCCTGACCGTGCCGCTGGAGTCCTCGGCTTGAGCCATACCCCAGGGCAGTACCATGAACGACATGGAGACGACGATGACCACCGAGCGCGGCTACAGCGCCGAGAAGGATCAGCTGCTCAAGCGCCTCCGGCGCATCGAGGGGCAGACCCGCGGGCTCCAGCAGATGGTGACCGACGACCGCTGGTGCCCGGACATCCTGCAGCAGATCGCCGCGGTCACGGCGGCGCTGGACAAGGTGGGCCTGGCGCTCGCCGAGGGTCACGTCCGCCACTGCATGGCTGCCGGCACCGACGATCCGGCCCGTCGCGAGGAGCTGACCGCCGAGCTCATGCGCGCGCTCGGCCGCCTCGTGCGCTGAGCCCGCCACGATTCCCACGGGGGCCCGGCGGGTACTCGGCTAGAATGCGAAGCGTCGGGTTCTTCGGGACCCGGCATGGCCGTTCGGCCCGCGTCGGCTCACCAGCCCCGCCCGGTCCCGGCCGAAGCACTCATCCAGCATGCACTGTCGTGCGCGACGCCCAAGCGGCGCGCCGACCCGAAACGAGAAGACAAGAGG
>JBBRYA010000065.1:0-18825 GCA_038238015.1 Solirubrobacterales bacterium | reverse complement strand
CTCCCTCGGCGGGGGGCGCCGCGCCGGACGCGGGGGCGTCAGGAGTCGGTCCGTCGGGTGCGGCGGCCGGGGTTGCCCCCTCAGGAGCGGGGGCGTCGGCGGGCGGGACGTCCGCTGTGGCGGGCGCCTCGGGGGGAGCCGCCTCGGGGGGAGCCGCCTCGGGCTCGGCCGCCGCGACCTCGGCGGTCGGCGTTCCCGGCCCGGCGGCGTCGGCCTGCTCGGGGGTCAGCGAAGCATCCGGCGCCGGGCTCGCGTCCGGGGCCGCCTCGGCCGCAACCTCGGCCGTGGGCGTTCCCGGCCCGGCGGCGTGGGCCTGCTCAGGGGTCAGCGAAGCCTCCGGCGGCGGGCTCGCCTCGGGGGCGGGCGACGGGGCTTCGGGGGCAGAGGGTTCGGCGGCGACGGCCTGCTCGGTCGTCACGGGCTCGGAGGTCGGGCTCTCGGCGCTCATCGAGGCCGTCCAGCCTAGCGGTGACGAGGCTCATAGAGTGTCGTCGCGCATGGCCGAGGGCAACGGAGACGATCCTCGCGAGCTGTTCCTGATCGACGGGAACTCGCTCGCCTACCGCGCGTTCTTCGCGCTGCCCGAATCGATCGCCACCTCCGACGGCCGCCCGACCAACGCGATCTTCGGCTTTGCGTCGATGCTCGTGAAGATCCTCACAGACCACGGCGACGTGCCGACGGTCGTGGTCTGGGACGCGGGGTTGTCAGGTCGCAAGGAGATCTCGGCCGACTACAAGGCCCAGCGCTCCAGCCGCCCGGACCTGCTCAAGCTCCAGTGGCCGCACCTGCGCCCGCTGGTCGAGGCCTTCGGCTACCGCAACGTCTCCGTCGAAGGCTTCGAGGCCGACGACGTGATCGCCGCGCTGACCGAGCAGGCCAAGGAGCGCGGGATCCCCGTCATGGTCGTGACCGGCGATCGCGACGCCTACCAGCTGGTCGGCGACGGGGTGCGCATCATGACCACCTCGCGCGGGATCACCGACACGAAGGTCTATGACCGCCAGGGCGTGATCGATCGCTACGGAATCCCGCCCGAGAGCATCCCCGACTTCATCGGCCTCAAGGGCGACACCTCCGACAACATCCCCGGCGTCCCGGGCATCGGCGACAAGACCGCTGCCGAGCTGCTGCAGCGCTTCGGCGACCTCGAGACCGTGCTGGCCAGCGTCGACGAGATCTCCGGCGCCAAGCGCAAGCAGAACCTCGTCGAGTTCGCGGAGGACGCGCGCGTCTCAAAGCGCCTGGCGGTGATGGTGCGCGACGTCCCGGTTGACATCGACCTCGAGGCCGAGCTCACGCGCACGCCGGATCGCGCGCAGCTGCGCACCGTGTTCCGTGACTGGGAGCTGCGCGACCCGCTGCGCCGGCTCGAGGAGGCGCTCGCGATCGCCGAGGTCGAGGCGATCCCGCGCCCCGAGGCGATCGACACGCGCACGATGCCGGTCAAGCGCGCGCTGCCGAGCGCCCTGGCGACGCTCGAGGGCGAGACGATCGCGCTCGTGGTCGTCGCGCCCGAGACTCCCGAGGGCGAGCTGATCCCGCGCGAGGAGCGCCACACCTGGGGAGCGTACGCCGGCGGCCCGCACGCGCTGGCGGGCGAGTGCGACTCCCCGCAGGAGCTCGTCGCGGCGCTCGGCGAGCGCAAGGTCGTCGCCCACGACGCCAAGGCGCTCGGCGACGTCCCGCCCGGCTTGGCCTTCGATACCGAGGTCGCCGCCTACCTGCTCGACCCGGCGCGGCGCGGCTATCCGCTCGACGAGCTCTGCGAGGAGCGCGGGCTCGCCGTCGAGGCCGACGACCGGCAGGCCGCGCGCGCCGTGCTTGTCCACGACCTCGCGGAACGCCAGGCCGCCCAGCTGGACGAGCGCGGCCTGACCGAGCTGCTGACCGAGATCGAGCTGCCGCTCGTGCACGTCCTGCGCGAGTGCGAGCGCATCGGCATCAAGCTCGACACGCTGCGCCTCGAGGAGGTCGCGGGGCGCATCCGCGCGGGCGCCGCCGAGCTCGAGCGCGAGATCTGGGAGCTGGCCGGCGAGGAGTTCGTGATCGGCTCGCCCCAGCAGCTCGGCCAAGTGCTGTTCGAGAAGCTCGAGCTGTCGCGCAAGCGGCGCGGCAAGACCGGCTTCTCGACCGACGCGCGAGTGCTGCAGGCGATCCGCGACGAGCATCCGATCATCCCCAAGATCGAGCGCTTCCGCGAGCTCTCAAAGCTCGCCCAGACCTACCTGGACACGCTGCCCGCATGGATCGGCGCCGACGGCCGCCTGCACACGACCTTCAACCAGGTCACGGCCGCCACGGGACGCCTCGCGAGCATCAACCCGAACCTCCAGAACATCCCGGTCCGGACCGAGACCGGCCGGGAGATCCGGGCCTGCTTCGTCGCCGAGCCCGGCAACGTGCTGATCTCCGTCGACTACTCGCAGGTGGAGCTGCGGGTGCTCGCGCACATCGCCGGCGAGCAGGTGCTCAAGGACATCTTCCTGCGCGGCGAGGACGTGCACACCGAGACCGCCGCGGCGGTCTTCGACACCGCTCCGGACCAGCTCACGGTCGGCATGCGCTCGAAGGCGAAGATGGTCAACTACGGGATCGTCTACGGGCTCTCGGCGTTCGGCCTCGCCGACCGCCTGCAGATCGAGCAGGACGAGGCGCAGGCGTTCATCGACCGCTACCTCGAGCGCTTCCCGGCGGTCGCGAAGTTCATGGCCGAAGCGATCGAGCAAGCCGAGGAGCAGGGCTACGTCTGCACGCTGTTCGGCCGCCGCCGCCAGGTGCCCGAGATTCGCGCGCGCCAGTGGGCGACGCGCAAGCTCGGCGAGCGCCTCGCCGTCAACTCCGTGATCCAGGGGACGGCGGCGGACATCATCAAGGTCGCGATGGTCCGCTGCCACGACGCGCTCGCCGCCGCCCGCCTACAGACGCGCACGATCCTGCAGATCCACGACGAGCTCCTGTTCGAGGGGCCGGCCGGGGAGGCCGAGCAGGCCACCGAGATCGTGCGTGCGGAGATGGTCGGCGCGGCCGAGATGGACCCCCCGCTCGCGGTCGAGTCGGGGGTCGGGCCGAACTGGCTCGACGCGAAGTAGCGCGATGGACCGCGGAGCCGCCGTCCTGCTGACCGCCGCCGTGGGCGGCATGATCGCGCTGCAGGCGCCGATCAACTCGCGCCTCGGCCAGACGGTCGGCACCTTCCAGGGCGCGTTCCTGTCCTTCCTGCTCGGGACGGCGCTGCTGGCCTGCATCGCCGGGCTGTCGAACGGCGGCTTCGGCCAGATCGCCTCCGCGCAGGGCCTCCCGTGGCAGTACCTGATCGGCGGGCTGCTCGGCGCCGGCTACGTGACGACGGTGCTGGTGACCGTGCGCACGCTCGGCGCGGGTGGGGTGACGGCCGCGACCATCAGCGGCCAGCTCACGATGTCGGTCGCGATCGACCAGTTCGGGTGGCTCGGCGTGGCCAAGGACCCGATCAACGGGCCGAAGCTCGTGGGCCTGGCGCTGCTGGCGGCCGGGACGTTCCTGATCGTCCGGGGTTAGTCTGCCCTCATGGCCACGATCACCACGACACGCGTCCTTGACAACTACGTCGGCGGGCGCTGGACCGCGTCGACCTCGGTGGAGCAGCTCGACGTCGCGAACCCGGCGACCGGCGAGGTGCTCGCGCGCGTCCCGCTCTCGTCCCCGGCAGAGCTTGACGCCGCGGTCGCGGCCGCGCGCGAGGCGCTGCCGGCGTGGCGCGCCGTCGCGGTGCCCGAGCGCGCCCGCAGGCTGTTCGCGCTGCGCGAGAAGCTCATCGCCCGCCAGGAGGAGCTCGCGCGCTGCGTGACCGCCGAGATGGGCAAGACGCTGCCCGACGCGCGCGCCGAGGTCGGCCGGATGATCGAGATGGTCGAGGCCGCGACCGCCGTGCCGACGACGATGCAGGGGCGGATCATCGAGGACGTCGCGCGCAACGTCGACGCCGAGACCGTGCGCCAGCCGGTCGGGGTGTGTGCCGCGATCGTGCCGTTCAACTTCCCCGCGATGGTGCCGTTCTGGTTCCTGCCGTTCGCGATCGCCTGCGGCAACACGTTCGTGCTCAAGCCCTCCGAGCAGGTGCCGCTCACGCAGTCGATGGCCTTCGAGGCGCTCGACGAGCTCGACCTGCCGCCCGGCGTGGTGAACCTCGTCAACGGCGGCCCCGCCGTGGCCGACGCGATCCTCGAGCATCCGGACATCGACGCCGTCTCGTTCGTCGGGTCGGCCAAGGTGGCGCGCCACGTATACGAGCGGGCGGCCGCGACCGGCAAGCGCGTGCAGGCGCTCGGCGGGGCCAAGAACCACATGCTCGTGCTGCCCGACGCCGTGCTCGACAAGACCGTCGGCGCGATCCTCGGGTCGGCCTTCGGCGCGGCCGGCCAGCGCTGTATGGCGGGGTCCGTCGTGGTCGCGGTGGGGGAGGTCCACGACGACCTGCGCGATGCGCTGCGCGACGCGGCGGGCGCGCTGCGCGTCGGCGACGGCATGGCTGACGGCGTCGACGTCGGCCCGCTGGTGTCGCCGGCCGCGTGCGAGCGCGTCCGCGGCTACGTCGAGCGCGCCGTCGGCGAGGGCGCCGAGCTGGTGCTCGACGGCCGCGACGCCGAGGGCGAGGCCTTCGTCGGCCCGACGATCCTCGGCGAGGTGACGCCCGCGATGGAGGTGTGGCGCGACGAGGTCTTCGGGCCCGTGCTCGCGCTCGTCCGCGCGGCGAGCCTGGACGAGGCGATCGAGATCGTCAACGCCAGCCGCTACGGCAACGGCGTCTCGATCTTCACCGAGTCCGGCGCGGCCGTGCGGCGCTTCCGCCACGACGCCGAGGTCGGCATGATCGGCGTCAACGTCGGCGTCGCGGCGCCCGTCGCCTTCTTCCCGTTCTCGGGCTGGAAGGACTCCTTCCTCGGCGACCTGCACGCCCATGGCCCCGACGCCGTCGAGTTCTACACGCGCAAGAAGACCGTCACGAGCCGCTGGTTCTCCGGCGGCGACAGCGGCCGCTACTTCGTGGAGTCCTGAGCGATGCCGTTCTTCGGGTCCGGTGACGAGAAGGCGCAGGAGGCCGAGGCGGCGGCCGCCGTGCGCGCGCTCTCGGTCGAGGCGCTCGCCGCCGACGTGCTCGAGCAGGTGTTCGGGGGCCGCAGCGCCGACATCATGGCCCGCAGTGCCTTCAACGAGTACAAGAAGGCGCGCGGGGCCGACCTGACCGCCGAGGACCACCCGGTGTTCGCCGAGGCCTTCCAGCACCTGATGAACCATCGCGCCATCGCGCTCGATTGCTTCTTCCGGGGCGACAGCCTGGTCTTCATCCTCACGCGCCGCGGCCGCGAGCTGCTCGACCGCGGCGAGCATGTCGCGGCGCTCGCGGATCCCGCCCGCTGAGCGGGCCGGTCACCGTGCGGTGACCGCGACGCGCCCCCAGGCGTTGTTGACGTAGCCCTTGGGGTTCCACAGGCTCGCGGGGTGCTCGGGCTGGCTGGCGCCGGAGCTGTCCCAGGCGCGCGCGACGATCTCGTGCTCGCCGGCCGCGAGTTCGAGCTCGATGCGCCAGCGCCGCCACGCCCAGCGGCCGAGATCCTCGAGCAGCTCGGCCTGGCGCCAGCTGCTCCCGCCGTCGGTCGATACGTCCACGCGGGCGACGTGACGCTCGCCGCCCGCGAAGGCGTAGCCGAGCACCGCCACGCTGCCCGCGGCCACCGCGGCCCCGTCGTCGGGCACGAGCACGTCCGCGTTCAGCGCCGCCTCGCCGAGCGCCATCCCGACCCCCGGGGCGGGTTCCTCCTCTGGAGCCAGCAGGCGATAGACCGTCGCCTGGAAGTACCCGTCGAAGGGCTCGGCGCGCAGCTCGATGCGCTGCAGCCACTTGACGCTGCGCGCCCCGATGTAGCCCGGCACGATCACGCGCAGCGGCGCCCCGTGGACCGCCGGCAGCGGCTCCCCGTTCATCGCCCACGCAAGGAGGACCTCCGCGCGCGCCGCCTTCTCCAGCGGGATCGAGGCGCCGAACGCCTGCGGCGGCTTGGCCTCCTCGGAGACGTCGGCCCCGATGAACGCCACGTGCTGAGCGCCCTCCAGCGGTCGCGCGGCGGCGAGCACGTCCGCGAGCCCGACCCCGCGCCACGTCGCCGTCCCGGTGGCTCCGGGCCCCCACGGCGCCTCGCCGGGGATCGCGCGCACGGCGGCCATCGAGGCCCTGCGGTTGCCCGCGCACTGCAGCGTGGCGGTGATCTCGCGCTCGGCGAACCGTCCTCCGCGCAGATCGTCGAGGCCGAGCCGCAGCGGATGCTCGGTCAGGCCTGTGACCTCCACCCGCCAGTTGGCCGCGTCGGGCGCCGGGACCCGGCCGTGACCGCGCACGTAGAAGACGTCCACGGGCGTGAGGGCCGATTCGGCCAGCGCTGCGCGGGCGGGCTCGGCGTTGAACGGATCTTCCTCGTGCACGATCGTGCCGGCGCGCTTGTCGAACCGGGGCACGTGGGTCAGGCGCCGAGCAGCTCTTCGAGCTCCGTGGTGAGCGCCTCGGCGAGCTCCGGCCGGCCGTGGAACTGAGCCGGCGTGTTCTGGAACAGCGCGATCGACCAGCCGTCCCCGTCGCGGTGGGCCACCGCGGTCTGGACCGCGTGGCGGTCAGGCATCAGCCGGCCGCCGCCGGGCGGGACCATGCCGCGACGGCGTGCAGGAGCACGAACAGGCCCTCGGGTGCCACCGGCGCGGCCATCGCCTCGGCGTCGCCGGCGTTCCAGCCGTCGATCAGGCCGCGATAGAGGGTCGTGACCGCCTCTTCAGGGCTCATGCCTGCGAACTCTAGGTTGTCTGGTCGATCCGCAGCTTGTCGAGGCCGAGGCGCATCCTGCCCTTGACGGTGCCGAGCGGAATCGACAGCTCCCCGGCGATCTCGGGGGCGCTGAGCTCACCGAAGTAGGCAAGCACGATTACCTCGCGCTGGGCGGCGGGCAACTGCGCCAGGACGCCGCGGAGCTGTGCGGCCTCTTCGCGCTCGGCGGCGCTCTGCTCGAGACTCCCGGGGGCCTGCAGGCGCTCGTGGATCTGGCCGTCGTCTGCACGCCGGGTGTCGTGGCGGCCGTTGCGCCGAGCGGAATCGAGGGCGCGGTTGCGGACGATGCCGATCACCCAGGCGATCACCGACCCTCTTTGAGGCACGTAGCGCGCGCGGTTGCGCCAGATCGAGAGGAACGCCTCCTGGACGATGTCCTCTGCGCGGGTGTCGTTGCGCGCGATCGTGTAGGCCACGCGGTAGGCGCGGCCCCCGAAGCGGTCGAACAGCGCCACGAACGCGTCGCGGTCGTCGGCCTGGACGCGCAGCATGAGCTCGGCGTCGCCGAGGTCGGCGGACGGGGTGAGCGTCCTGGTCACACCCCGACCTTTCCCACGTCAGGGGGCGCCTCGAGGAAGAACAGCTCGCACGCCACGCCCGGGCTCGTCTGGTTGGCGCTCATGAACGCGGTGACGCGGCGCTTGGTCAAGCGCTCGATCTCCGCCGTGAACTCGTCCTGCATGCCCTCCTGGAAGGCGACGCGGCCGTCGATGACCTCGCCGGCCGCGCCGTCGGCGACGAGCGAGGACTCGTCGACGCTGAGGATGTCCTCGAGCACGCAGACGACGACGTTGTCGTTGATGTACGTCGTGCCGGTCGTCCGGTCGTGGCCGTAGTGGCGCGCGTACAGATCGACCATCGACGCGGAGATCGCCGTGGTCAGGCCTTCGCCTTGAAGTGAGCCGTTGGTGCCGAGCATGGCAGCCGTTCTCCCGGCTCTGTGGAAAGCGCTGGGTGAGCGAGAGCTGAGGAGAAACCCACCTGGCTGAACACACCATGGTACCCGCCTCCAGGCGATTCTCCTCCAGCACCCTGGCCCTGCGCCGCCGGTCGGGATACGATCCTGCCGGAGAGCCAACCGAGGAGGAGCCGATGTCGACACGCCGGGTCTGGGCCATCATGAGCGAGAGCTTCTGGGTGCTGCTGGTCTGCCTGGTCGCGCTGTTCGCGTTCCTGCTCGCGCTCGGTGCGTACTCGGTCAGCGAGGTGCTGGGCCTGACGCTCGTCATGGTCGTGCTCTTCGTCGTCTGGGTCGCCCACGCCATGTGGGTCTCCCACCGCGCCAGCGGGCGCGACCCACGCGCGGTCGACGCGCGCGAGCGCCGCGGCTTCTAGCTTCTAGCTCAGGCGTCCTGGTAGACGGTCACGACCTCGGTGTAGAACTCGCGCGCCGCGCGGCCCTGCTCGTGGGGGCCGAAGCCCGAGCCCTTCACGCCGCCGAAGGGGACGTGCACGTCGGCCCCGGCGGTCTGGGAGTTCACGTGCAGGATCCCGGCCTCGAGCTCGCGGGTGAACCGCTGGGTGGCCGACAGGTCCGAGGTGAAGATCGCCGCCGAGAGTCCGAACTGGACGGCGTTGGCGCGCTCGATCGCCTCGCCGAGCTCGTCGAAGCGGTAGAGCGACGCGACCGGTCCGAAGACCTCATCGCAGGAAAGCGACGCGTCGTCGGCGACGTCCTCGAAGAGCGTGGGAGCGACGAGCCAGCCGTCGCCGGCCCGCTCGCCGCCGGCCAGCAGCGTCCCGCCCTCGCCGCGGGCGCGCTCGACGGCCGCGAGCACGTCCTGCATCGCGCCCTCGTTGACCAGCGGGCCGACCTCGGTGTCCGGATCGGCCGGGTCGCCGACCTTGGCAGCCTCGATGCGCGCCAGCAGCGCGGCACGGAACTCGTCGTAGACCGGCGCCTGGACGTAGATGCGCCGGGTCGCGGTGCACTTCTGCCCGGCCGACCAGAAGGCGCCGGCGAACGTCGCCTCGACCGCCCGGCCGAGGTCGGCGTCGGCCATCACGATGACGGGGTTCTGGCCGCCGAGCTCGAGCTGCACGCGCTTGCCCAGCCGGCCCGCCTCCTCGCGGATGCCCTCGCCGACCGGCACCGAGCCGGTGAAGGAGATCGCTCGCACGCCCGGATGGCGTACCAGCGGCGTCCCGACCTGGGATCCGCGCCCGATCACCACGTTGAGCACGCCGGCGGGCAGGCCGGCGTCGTCGAGCGCGCGCGCCAGGTGCAGCCCGGTCAGGGGTGCGTCCTGGGCGAGCTTGAGCACGATGGTGTTGCCGTAGATGAGCGCGGGCGCGAGCTTCCAGGCCGGGATCGCCGCCGGGAAGTTCCACGGCGTGATCAGCGCCACGACGCCGACGGGCCGGCGCAGCGTGTAGACCGGGCCGCCGCTGATCGACTGCTCGTAGAGCTCGCCGACGGGGCGGAAGGCCTCGCCCGCGAAGAAGCGCAGGATCGCCGCCGAGCGCCCGGCCTCCAGTCGAGCCTCGCGCAGCGGCTTGCCCATCTCGCGCGTCATATCGCCCGCGATCGCCTCGGCGCGCTCCTCGATCAGGGCGGCCGCGGCGCTCAGGACGGCCCCGCGCCTGGCGATTGGCAGCCCCGCCCAGCCGGGAACCGCAGCGGCGGCGGCCTCGACGGCGGCGTCGACGTCGGCCTGCTCGGAGCTCGGGAAGCCGCCGAGCAGCTCGCTGGGGCGGGCCGGGTTGCGGCGCTCGTAGGTCGCGCCGCCCGCGCTGGCGCGCCACTCGCCGGCGATCAGGTTGGCGGGGGCGGCGTTCATCGTGTCGGCCATCTGGTGATCCTATGGCCGATGCTCGCTCCCGTGACCACGGCCTACGCGCGCGCCGCCATGGTCACGAGTCCCGACCACGTGGCCACGAGCGCCGGCCTCGCGATCCTGCGCCGCGGCGGCAGCGCCGCCGACGCCGCGGTGGCGGCCGCTGCGGTGCTCGCCGTCACGTGGCCCATGCACTGCGGCCCCGGCGGGGATCTCTTCGCGCTGGTCTGCGTTCCCGGCGAGGACGAGCCCGCGGTGCTCAACGCCTCCGGGCGTGCGGGGGCGGGCGCCGATGCCGAGCGCCTCCGGGAGGAGGGCTTCAGGGACATGCCGCGAGCGGGCGACGTGCGCTCGGTGACCGTGCCGGGCTGCGTCGACGGCTGGCTGGCGCTGCACGAGCGCTACGGGCGGCTCGATCTCGCCGATGTGCTCGAGCCGGCGCTGCGCTGCGCCGAGGGCGGCTTCGCCGCACCCGTGAAGCTCGTGGAGTCCGATCCCGTCGCGACCGGGCAGCCCGAGCTCGCCGCGGCCACGCGGCCCGGAGCGGTCGTGCGCCGCCCGGGGCTTGCCCGCGCCCTGTCGGCGATCGTGCGCGAAGGGCGCAAGGGCTTCTACGGGGGCGCCTTCGGCGAGGCGCTGCTCGAGCTCGGCGGCGGCGAGTTCGCCCCGGCCGACCTCGAGGCGGCGGGCTCTGAGTGGGTCGCGCCGCTCGGGCTGCGGGCGTTCGGCCACCAGCTCTGGACGGTTCCGCCCAACTCCCAGGGCTACCTGACGCTCGCGGGCGCATGGGTCGCGCAGGGCCTCGATCTGACCGAGCCGGGCGACGCCCGCTGGCCGCACGCGCTCGCCGAGGCGGCCAAGGCGGTCGCCCGCGACCGCGACAGCCTCTTGCACGAGGAGGCGGCCGGTCGACTGCTGCTCGCCCCCGACCGGCGCGAGGCGCAGCGCGCGGGCATCGATCCCATGCGCGCGGCGCCGCCGATCGCGCTGCGCGGGGGCGGGGGGACCATCGGGTTGGCGGCTGTGGACGCGGACGGCATGGGCGTCTCGCTCATCCAGTCGAACTTCAGCCTCTGGGGCTCGGGCCTGTTCGTGGACGGGATCGCGCTGCACAACCGCGGCGCGGCGTTCTCAGCGCGCGAGTGGGACCCGGCCGAGTATGGGCCGGGCCGGCGCCCCCCGCACACGCTCTCGCCGCTGGTCATCGCTCGCCCCGACGGGTCGCTGCACAGCCTGATGGTCATGATGGGGGGCCAGGCCCAGCCGCAGATCCTGCTCCAGCTCGTGGCGCGGCGCCTGAAGGCCGGGCAGGCGCCAGGTGAGCTGGTCGCCGCCGGCCGCTGGGCGCTCGAGCGCGACGGGCTCGCGGTGGAGGCGCACGCGGCGCGGGACTGGTTCGAGGGTCTGGCGGCCCGCGGACACCGCGTGCTGCGGCGGCCGTCCTTCAGCGACCAGTTCGGCCACGCGCAGGTGATCTGCGTCGAGGACGACCACCTGGCGGGCGCGGCCGATCCGCGGGCGCTGGGCGGGAGCGCGAGCGGCTTCTGATGCTCAGGCGGCTCGAGGGCGACGGCGTGGTGCTGGCGGTCCAGGACGAGGGGGAGGGCGAGCCCGTGCTGCTGCTCCACGGATTCCCCGACTCCCATCGCGTGTGGCGCCGCCAGGTCCCGGCGCTGGTCGCGGCCGGTCTGCGGGTGATCGCGCCCGATCTGCGCGGCTTCGGCGAGTCCGACCGGCCGCAGGCGGTCGAGGCCTACGGGATCGCCCGCAGCGTCCGCGACGTCGTGGCGGTGCTGGACGCGCTTGAGATCGAGTGCGCCGACGTCGTGGGGCACGACTGGGGCGCCGGCGTCGCGTGGGCGCTCGCGGCCTTCGCGCCCGAGCGCGTCCAGCGGCTCGCGGTGCTGTCGGTCGGGCATCCGAGCGGGCTGCGCGAGCCGTCGGTCGAACAGCGCGAGAAGTCCTGGTACATGCTGCTCTTCCAGTTTCCGGAGGTCGCGGAGGAGTTGCTGCAGCGCGAAGACTTCAAGCTGCTGCGCCAGTGGCTGCGCGACAACGGCGACGTCGAGCAGATCGTGGCCGACCTCTCGCGCCCTGGCGCACTCACCGCGGCGCTGAACTGGTACCGGGCGAGCTCTGCCCCGGCGGCCGAGCTGCGCGAGCGCCGGCCGTTCCCGGCTGTGACGGCGCCGACGCTCGGCGTCTGGAGCAGCGGCGACGACTACCTGCTCGAGGAGCAGATGGTCCGTTCGGCCGATCACGTCGCGGGGGAGTGGCGCTACGAGCGCATCGAGGGCGCGAGCCACTGGCTGCAGCTCGACGAGCCCGACCGGGTCAACGCCCTGCTGCTGGACTTCCTTCTCTAGGCTCGCCCGGGTGCTCGACCCCGAGATCCAGGCGGTCCTCGACGTGATGCTCGCCGCGGGCGGCCCGCCCGCGGAGGATGTGCCGATCGCGCTCGCCCGTAAGGCGCACGAGACCGAGACCGAGCTCTACAGCGGCCCGGGCGAGGAGGTGGCGGAGGTCCGTGACATCGCCGTGTCCGGCCCGGGCGGCGAGATCCCCGTCCGGGTCTACCGGCCCGCGGGCGCCGGGCCGCTGCCCGGCGTGGCCTACTTCCACGGCGGCGGGTGGGTGATCGGGAGCATCCACTCCTTCGACACCGTCTGCCGCAAGCTCGCCAACGAGTCCGGCGCGGTCGTGGCCAGCGTCGGCTACCGGCTCGCGCCCGAGCACGCCTTCCCGGCGCCGCTGGAGGACTGTGCGGCGGCGACGCGCTGGCTGCTCGGGGAGGGCGCGCAGATCGGCGTCGACCCGGAGCGCCTTGCGGTGGCGGGCGACAGCGCGGGCGCGAACCTGGCGGTCGGGGTAGCCCGGCGACTGCGCGAGCAGCTGCGCTTCCAGGCGCTGATCTACCCGGTCTGCGACGCGGGGCTCGATACGCCGTCCTACCGCGAGTTCGCCGAGGGTCACGGGCTCACCGCGGAGGGCATGCAGCGCTACTGGAACCTGTACCTCGCCGGCGCCGACGGGCAGGACCCCGACGCTTCGCCCTCGCGCGCCAGCGACCTCGCCGGCCTCCCACCGGCCTTCGTCCTCACTGCGGAGTGCGACGTCCTGCGCGACGAGGGCGAGGCGTTCGCCGCGGCGCTGCGCGAGGCCGGGGTGGAGGTGCGCCAGCGGCGCTACGACGGGACCATCCACGGCTTCTGGCGCTGGCTGGCAAAGGCGCAGGTCAGCAACCGCGCGATCGCGGAGGTGGGTGGCGCGCTGCGAGAGGGGCTGAGCGCCTAGCGGCTTGTGCGGCCCCGGCGAACGGCGGCTGTGTAGGAGATGGGTCAAGCGAGCGCCGGTGGCGGGTGGTCCGAGAAGTCGCTGACAGTCAGCGTCAAGTCGTCTCACCGGTCGGTGGAGGAAGTTGTTCAGCACTGTGATGAACAACTCACGCCACCCGGCCCCGCGACGACCGCAACACCGCGCACCTTCCCTCAACGGCGCCGTTCGCCGGCCCCCCCGCCTACGCCGCGACCTGCTCGGACACAGCAACGACCCCCCGCACCGCCCGCGGCGGCGCCGGCAGCGCGAACTCGGGCGGTGCGATGCGCCAGTAGTGCCCGAAGGCCCAGGCGGCGATGCCTGGCCGCGCCATCGAGCGGACGAGGGCGTCGCGCGGCCGCGGGCGCAGGCGCCACACGTTGTCCTGCCAGCGCTTGATCCACGCGAACTTCCACGCGTGGGCGGCGGAGAAGGCGCCGTAGCGCTCGAGCGCCTGCTCGTGCGAGCGCTCGCCCTCCAGCACCGCGCGCAGCTCGCGGCCGGCGGCGATCCCGAAGTAGAGCGCGGTGCGGATCCCTTCGGCGGTCAGCGGGATGCAGTGCCCGGCCGAGTCGCCGACGAACATGATCCCGTCCTCGACGGCCGGGCGCAGCGCGTGCGGCATCCAGTTGCCCTGGTAGCCGTCGGGCGGCAGCCCGAGGTCGGCCGCGAGCTGGATGGTCGGCTGCTTGACGTGGTGGCGCGGCTCGAAGGAGCCGACGCCGACCCGCAGCTCGTCGCGGGCGGGAAAGGACCATCCGTAGCCCGAGCGGATGTAGCCCTTGTGGATCCAGACCTCGAGGTCGGTCCCCGTGCCGGGGGGATGGACCTCCAGGCCGCGCGACATCAGGGCCTCAGGCGGCGTGACATCGCGCTCGGCGCCGAGCAGGCGCCGCCAGCCCAGCGCGTCGACCACCAGCGGCGCCGACACCTCCCCGCGGTCGGTGGCGATCACGACCTCGCCCTGATCGCCCCGCCTCCGGCCGGTGACCTTGGCGGTCTCGAACTCGGTGGCGTCCCCGCGCTGCTCCCACAGCAGCCGGCACAGCTCGCGGTAGTCGAAGGTCGAGAACGTCCATGGGAGCGGCCAACGCGACGAGACGGTTGGCGTGTGGAAGACCAGCGCGGGGAAGGTCTGCAGGATCGCGCCCTCGAGCCCGAGGTTGGCCAGCCACGTCGTCGGCGCCGCGCACGCGGAGGTCTGGCGCTCGCCGATCTCGTAGCGGTCGAGGACCAGCACGCGGGCCCCGGTGGAGCGCAGCTCGCGGGCGACGGCGAGACCGGCGAAGGAAGCGCCGCAGATCACGACGTCGTAGGCGCCCGCCAAGGGCGTCCGAGCGGCGCCGCGCTTGGTGGCTCGTACGGGCATCTTCGCTACAGTATCTCGCCGTTCATGGAAGCCACTTTGACCCCAGAGGCCCCCACCGATATCAACGTCGTGGCGGGCTCCAACGGGATGCTGATCGAGGTTGACGGTCAGGTCCTCCCCAACTACGACGCCACCATCGTCCCCTTCGAAGAGGGCGACGTCGTCACCGGCCGAGTTGTACGCATCGACAAGGACGAAGTCCTGGTCGACATCGGTTACAAGAGCGAGGGGGTCATCCCCAACAACGAGCTCTCGATCCGCAAGTCCGTCGACCCCTCTGAGGAGGTCGAGCTCGACGAGGAGGTCGACGCCCTCGTCCTCACCAAGGAGGACCAGGACGGCCGCCTGATCCTGTCCAAGAAGCGCGCTCGCTTCGAGCGCGCCTGGCGCAGGATCGAGGGTGCCGCCGAGTCCGGCGAGGTCGTGCACGGCTCGGTCATCGAGGTGGTCAAGGGCGGCCTCATCGTCGACCTCGGGGTGCGCGGCTTCCTGCCCGCTTCGCTGGTGGACATCCGCCGCGTTCCGAACCTCGACGAGTACATGGGCCAGACCATCGAGACGAAGGTCATCGAGCTCAATCGCTCGCGCAACAACGTCGTCCTCAGCCGCCGCGCGGTGCTCGAAGAGGAGCGCAAGGAGCAGCGCCAGGCGATCCTGGAGCGCCTGCAGCCCGGCCTCGTCATCGAGGGCCAGATCTCCAACATCGTGGACTTCGGCGCGTTCGTGGACCTCGACGGCATCGACGGCCTGATCCACATCTCCGAGCTCTCGTGGTCGCACGTCAACCACCCGTCGGAGATCCTCAACATCGGCGACACGGTGCAGGTCAAGGTGCTCGACATAGACCGCGACCGCCAGCGCATCTCCCTGGGGCTCAAGCAGACCCAGGAGGACCCGTGGCAGCGCGTGGTCGACACCTACAACCTCGGCGACGAGCTCGAGGGCAAGGTCACCAAGGTCGTCGCGTTCGGCGCCTTCGTGGAGATCCTGGAGGGCGTCGAGGGGCTCGTGCACATCTCCGAGCTCGCCCAGCACCACGTCGAGAACCCGCGCGAGATCATCCAGCCGGGCGACGACGTCAAGGTCAAGATCCTCGAGATCGACTCCGAGCGCCGCCGGCTGTCGCTCTCGATCAAGCGGGTCGAGGGCCAGGTGCTGCCCCAGCGCGACTACACCGCGCCGGAGGAGAGCCCCGACAGCGGCGCCGGCGACCTCGACGACATGCCCGACCTGGGCCTGTCGGAGGACGTGTTCTCAAGCGCGCCCGCCACCGAGGAGCCCGTTGCCGAGGCGCCCGTCGCCGAGGAGCCCCCTGCCGAGGAGCCGGCGGCGCCCGACGCGGCCGTCGAGGCGGCCGCCGAGCCCTCTGAGCCCGTCGCGGTGGTCGAGGAGGCCGACGAGCACGTCGAGTAGCCCGGCCTTCGTCGGCCTGACCGGCGGGATCGGGGCGGGCAAGTCCGAGGCGCTCGCGGCACTCGAGCGCCTCGGTGCCGCCGTGCTCTCCACCGACGCCGTGGTGCACGAGCTCTACTCCGACCCCGAGGTTCGCGACGTGGTCGTCGAGCGCTGGGGTCCGCAGGTGGCGCCCGGCGGGCGGGTCGACCGCTCGGCCGTCGCCGCGCTTGCGTTTGAGTCCTCCGAGGAGCGCGGCTGGCTCGAGCAGCTGCTGTGGCCGCGGGTGGGCACCCGCATCTGGGAGTGGCGCCAGGCCGAGCAGGAGCGCGAGCCGCAACCGCGCGCGCTGGTGGTCGAGGTGCCGCTGCTGTTCGAGTCCGGGCTGGACCACGGGTTCGACGCGACGATCGCCGTGGTGGCCGACGAAGCGGTGCGCGAGCAGCGCGCCGGCGATCGCGGCCACGCGGCGCTGGACGAGCGCACCGCGCGCCAGCTGACCCAGGAGGAGAAGGCTTCGCGCGCGACGTACACGGTCGCAAACTCCGGCACGATCGAGGAGCTCGAGCAGGCGTTGTCCTCCGTTCTTGGAAAACTGAAGCGATGACGACGCGCACCGCCACGAGCCGCAGCCGGTCGGGGACCGCCGCGCGCCCGCGCCGCGGGGGCCACGCCCGCCGCCGCAAGGTGCTCGGCCGGTGGCTGATGCTGCTGGCCGCGGTCGCGGGGATCGCGGTCGTGGCCTCGATCGTGCTCTCGCCGAACGTCGACAAGGCCGTGCAGGAGGTCACCCTCCCGCTCAAGCACGAGGACATCATCCGCCAACAGGCTGCCGACAAGGGCCTGGATCCGACGCTGATCGCCGGCGTCATCTACACCGAGTCGCACTTCCGCGACCAGACCTCGGAGGCCGGCGCCAAGGGGCTGATGCAGCTGCTGCCCTCCACCGCCGCCGACATCGCCCGCAAGTCGGGCGGCACGGCGTTCGTGCAGGGCGACCTCGCCGACCCGCAGGTCAACATCGCCTACGGCTCGTTCTACCTGCGCTACCTGCTGCGCCGCTACGGCAACAACACGATCCTCGCGATCGCGGCCTACAACGCCGGCGAGGGCAAGGTCGACCAGTGGGTGTTCGACGCCCGCCGCCGTGGCGAGACCTTCGACCACACGCGCCACATCCCCTATCCCGAGACGCGCGACTACGTCCAGCGCGTGCTCGACGCCAAGGCCCAGTACCGCCGGCGCTACGGGCGGGAGCTCGGCCTCTGAGCCTGAGCCGGACCGCGCTCGTCACCGGCGTCAGCGGCCGGGAGGGCATCGGCTTTGCCGTGGTGCGCCGCATCGAGGAGCGCGGCGGCCGAGTGTTCACGCAGGGCCTGGACCCGACGGGCGACAGCGCGCCGCCGCCCGGGGCCCACCTCGAGGCCGACCTCGCCGATCCCGCCGCGCCGGCCGCCTGCGTCCAGGCCGCCATCGACGCCCTCGGCCGCTTGGACGTCCTGGTCGTCAACCACGCCGCCTCCGCCGACCAGGCGCTCGAGCAGCTGACCGCCGAGGCGATCGACCGCACGCTGGCCGTCAACGTGCGGGCGACGCTGCTCCTGGTGCAGGCGTTCGCCGCCGCACACACCGGGCGCCCGCATGGGCGCGTGATCCTGCTCACCTCGGGGCAGGGGAGGGGCCCGATGCCGCGCGAGCTCCCCTACGTGGCGAGCAAGGGCGCCGTGTCGGCGCTCGTGCGCTCGCTCGCCGACCACCTCATGCCGCGCGGGATCACCGTCAACGCGGTCAACCCCGGGCCGACGGACACCGGCTGGCCGTCGCCGGAGATCCACGAGCAGGTGCTGGCTGCGATGCCCGCCGGGCGCTGGGGCACGCCCGACGACGCCGCTCGCCTGATCGCGTGGCTGGCCTCGGAGGACGCCGGCTGGGTCTCCGGCCAGGTGATCGACTCCGACGGCGGCTTTCGCTACGGCGGCGCCTGACGGTCGCGCTCGCGGTCGCGCTCCTCGCTCTCGCCGACCGCGAGAAACGCCAGCGACACCGCGCCGACCGCGGCGATCCCCGCCAGGCCGAAGCCGACGGCCACCGCCGCGGTGCCGCCGTCGAGCACCGCCAGCGCGATGCCGGCGAGCGCGAGCAGCGCGAGCGCGATCACCCACCGCCTCACGCGGCGCCCCCCGCGAGGAGGGGCGCCGGAGCTGCCGGCACGCGCCGCTAGGCCGCCGCGGCGGCCGGCTCGCGCGCGTTGAGGTTGCGCCCGCCCTCGGGGTCGAAGAGCTGGATGCGCTCGGTGTTGAGGATCAGCTCGAGCTCGCCGCCCTTCGCGGCCTTGCTCTGCGGGTCGAGCCGCGCCACGACGTGCGTGGTGCCTCCGGCCCCGCCCTGGCCGGGCAGCTCGCTCAGGCCCGCGTCGGCCGCCAGCGCGTCGAGGTCGGCCGTGCGCGCCGCCGCCTCCACCTGGAAGTAGGCGTAGAGCTCAGAGCCCATCGACTCGACGACGTCGATCTTGACCTTGAACTTCATGCCCTTGATGGCGCGCTCGTCGGCCACCGCCGCGTCCTCGAAGTGCTCGGGGCGCATGCCCGCGATCACGTCCTTGGCGCCCTTGACCTCGCCCCGCAGGCCGCTGGGCAGCGGGGTGTCGCCGAACGGCAGCTTCAGCGTGTCCCCGTCGACCGTGGCCGGCAGGAAGTTCATCGCCGGGGAGCCGATGAAGCCCGCGACGAACAGGTTCGCCGGGCTCTCGTAGAGCACCTTGGGGGAGGCGACCTGCTGGATGACCCCGGCGCGCATGACCGCCACGCGGTCGCCGAGCGTCATCGCCTCGGTCTGGTCGTGCGTCACGTAGACCGTGGTCGTGCCCACCCGCTGCTGGATGCGCGCGACCTCGGTGCGCATCTGCACGCGCAGCTTCGCGTCGAGGTTCGAGAGCGGCTCGTCCATCAGGAATGCCCGCGGGTCACGGACGATCGCGCGGCCCATAGCCACGCGCTGGCGCTGGCCGCCGGAGAGGTTCGCCGGCTTGCGGTCGAGATGGGCCTCGAGGTCGAGGATGCGCGCGGCCTCCTCGACCTTCGCGTCGATCTCGGCCTTGTCGACCTTCGCGAGCTTGAGCG
>JBBRYA010000064.1:0-19510 GCA_038238015.1 Solirubrobacterales bacterium | reverse complement strand
GGTGCCGTCGGGGAAGCCGCGGCCCTCGTTGATCTCGGTCTGCTCGGAGCGCGAGACGACGTCGCGCGAGGCGAGCTCGAGCTTGTTGGGCGCGTAGCGCTCCATGAAGCGCTCGCCCTCGGCGTTGTAGAGGTGCGCGCCCTCGCCGCGCGCGCCCTCGGTGATCAGGATCCCGTTGCCCGCCAGCGTGGTCGGGTGGTACTGGATCATCTCCATGTCCATCAGCGGGGCGCCGATGCGGTAGGCCTGGGAGATCCCGTCGCCGGTGCAGATGAGGGCGTTGGTGGTCGGCTTGAACGCCTGGCCGGCTCCGCCGGAGGCGAGGATCACCGACTTGGCGGCGAACAGCTGCATCGCGCCGTCGCGGATGTTGCGCGCGATGGCGCCGCAGCACTCGCCCTGCTCGTCCTGCACGAGCGAGGTTACGAACCACTCCTCGTAGCGCTCGACGGTCTCGTGGTGGCGCATGAGCTGCTCGTAGAGCACGTGCAGCAGCGCCTGGCCGGTGATGTCGGCGACGTAGTAGGTGCGCGCGGCGGAGGCGCCGCCGAAGGCGCGCGTGCCCAGCTTGCCCTCCGGGCTGCGGTGGAAGGTCACGCCCTGGTGCTCGAGCCAGAGGACCTCGTTCGGGGCTTCGCGGCACATGATCTCGATCGCGTCCTGGTCGCCCAGGTAGTCAGAGCCCTTGACCGTGTCGTAGGCGTGGGACTCCCACGAGTCCTCCGGGTTCAGCGCCGCGTTGATGCCACCCGCCGCGGCGTTCGAATGCGAGCGGACGGGGTGGACCTTGCTCATGATGGCCACGCTCGCCCCGGCGCCCGCGGCGGCGATGGCTGCGCGCTGGCCGGCCAGGCCGGCGCCGATGATGAGGACGTCGTGTGCGGGCATCGTGGCTGATCCTAGTAGCCCTACGGCCCTCAGCGGCGCCCGGTCCACCGCCTCCTCAGCCCGTGGCGAGGCGGGCCTGCAGCGCCCGCGTGACCTGCTCGAGCGTGACGACCCCGCGCAGCCGCCCGTCCGCGTCGACCGCCATCAGGGCGCCGAGGCGGCGAAGCGGCTCGGAGGCGATCAGCGCCTCCAGCGACGCGTCGGAGTCGATCCGCCCCTCTGCCCGGCCGTCGGCGACCAGGTCGCGGACGGGCAGCGCGCCGTCGGCACGCTCGACGGCGTCGCGGTGGGCGATCCCCGCGAAGCGCCCGTCCTCCTCCACGACGGCGAACCACTCGTAGCCGTGGTAGCGGAGGAAGAAGTCCTCGAAGGCGGTGCCCGCCGGAGTCGCGGCGGGGATGGTCACCGGCTCGGCGTCCATGACGTCGGCGACCGTCACCCCGCCCAGGCGGTCGGTGAACGTGCTGTGCAGCACTGCCGAGCGGGCGTTGGAGCCGAGCAGCCAGCCCATGACGGCGAACCAGACGCCGTCGAAGGTGTTGCCCTTAATCGCGAGGTAGGCGCCGTAGGCGATCAGCAGGCCGGCGAAGCCCTGACCGACCCGCGCCGCCGCGCGGGTGGCCCGACCGCGGTCGCCGGTGAGCTTCCACACGAGGGCGCGGGCGATCCGGCCGCCGTCCAGCGGGTAGGCGGGAATCAGGTTGAAGGCCAGCAGCGCGAGATTGAAGCCCGCCAGCACCGAGACGAGCAGCACCGGCACGGTCACGCGCGCCTGGCCCGAGAGCCGCCCCGCGTCCCAGAAGCGGTCGGGGCCGACCAGCGCCAGCCCGAGTGCCGCCCCCACGAGCACCAGGGCCAGCGTGACCAGCGGCCCGGCGACTGCGACCTTGAACTCGTCGCCGGGCGTCTCGGTGTCGCGGCTCATCTTCATCACGCCGCCGAACAGGAAGAGATCGATCCCCGTCACCTCGATGCCGGCGCGCCGAGCGGCGACCGCGTGGCCGAGCTCGTGCAGCACGATCGAGCCGAAGAAGAGCACCGCTGCGCCAAGCGCGGTGGCGAACGCGACCGTGTCGGAGGCGTCGAGGATCGTCCGGAACGAGTCCTGGAAGAGGTAGATGAACAGGAACAGGACCACGAACCACGAGGCGTTGACCCCGATCCGGATCCCGAACAGGCGCGCGAGTTGGAACGAGCCGCCCGTGCCGAGCATCCAGGCATCGTCGCACAGCGCCGAGGACCGCCGACCCGAATCCCGAACGGGGACGCGAGCGACCGGCGAACACTCCTCAAGGGTCGCGGATACCATCGCCCGCCCATGAAGAAGATCGAAGTCAAGAACCCGGTGGTCGAGCTCGATGGCGACGAGATGACGCGCGTCATCTGGTCCGTCATCAAGGACCAGCTCATCCTGCCCTACCTCGACATCGAGCTCGCGTACTTCGATCTCGGGATCGAGCACCGCGATGCCACCGAGGACCGGGTCACCGTGGACGCCGCCGAGGCGATCAAGGAGCACGGGGTGGGGGTCAAGTGCGCAACGATCACCCCGGACGAGGCCCGCGTCGAGGAGTTCGGCCTCAAGCAGATGTACCGGTCTCCCAACGGCACCATCCGGAACATCCTCGGCGGGGTCATCTTCCGCGAGCCGATCGTCATCTCGAACGTCCCGCGGCTGGTGCCGGGCTGGACGAAGCCGATCATCATCGGCCGCCACGCCTTCGGCGATCAGTACCGCGCGACGGACATGATCGTCCCGGGCGAGGGCACGCTGACGCTCACCTTCACGCCCAAGGACGGCTCCGAGGCGGTCGAGCTCGACGTCTACGACTTCCCGGGCGGCGGGGTGGCGATGGCGATGTACAACCTCGACGCCTCGATCCGCGACTTCGCGCGCGCCTCGCTGCGCTACGGGCTCGATCGCGGCTTCCCGGTCTACCTGTCGACGAAGAACACGATCATGAAGAAGTACGACGGGCGCTTCAAGGACCTGTTCCAGGAGGTCTTCGACGCCGAGTTCGCCTCGGACTTCGAGGCGGCCGGCATCACCTACGAGCACCGCCTGATCGACGACATGGTCGCCGCCGCGCTGAAGTGGGAGGGCGGGTACGTCTGGGCGTGCAAGAACTACGACGGCGACGTGCAGTCCGACACGGTCGCCCAGGGCTTCGGCTCGCTCGGGCTGATGACGTCGGTGCTGATGACGCCCGACGGGAAGACCGTCGAGGCCGAGGCCGCGCACGGGACCGTCACCCGTCACTTCCGCCAGCACCAGCAGGGCAAGCCGACCTCCACGAACCCGATCGCTTCGATCTTCGCGTGGACGCGCGGCCTGGAGGCACGCGGCCGGCTCGACGAGACGCCCGAGGTCTCAGAGTTCGCCGAGACGCTCGAGCGCGTCTGCATAGAGACCGTCGAGGCGGGCAAGATGACCAAGGACCTCGCGCTGCTCGTCGGCCCCGATCAGGACTTCCTCTCAACCGAGGACTTCCTCGCCGCGGTGGACGAGGGTCTGCAGACCGCGATGCGGTGACCGGCCGGGACATGGCAAAACGACTGCAGGAGATGAACTAGAGAATGGCGACCCCTGTGAAGGTGACGGTGACCGGCGCGGCCGGCGCGATCGGCTACGCGATCCTGTTCCGGATCGCCTCCGGCCAGATGCTCGGCCCCGACACCCCCGTCGAGCTCAACCTGCTGGAGATCCCCGACGCGGTCAAGGCCGCCGAGGGCACCGCGATGGAGCTCGAGGACTGCGCGTTTCCGCTGCTGGCGGGGGTGAACATCACCGACGACGCCAAACAGGCCTTCGACGGCGTCAACGTCGCGCTGCTGATCGGTGCGCGGCCGCGCTCGAAGGGCATGGAGCGCGCCGACCTGCTCGAGGCCAACGGCGGCATCTTCAAGCCCCAGGGCGAGGCGCTGAACGCGGGCGCGGCCGACGACGTGCGCATCCTCGTGGTCGGCAACCCGGCCAACACCAACGCGCTGATCGCCCAGGCAAACGCGCCCGACATCCCGGCGGCGCGCTTCACCGCCATGACGCGCCTGGATCACAACCGTGCGATCGCCCAGCTGGCCAAGAAGGCGGGCTGCGCGGTCAGCGACATCACCAACATGGGAGTGTGGGGAAACCACTCACCCTCGATGTTCCCCGACCTGTTCAACGCGAAGGTGAACGGCAAGAGCGCCGCCGAGACGGTCGACGACCAGGAGTGGTACGAGAACGACTTCCTCCCCACCGTCGGCAAGCGCGGCGCGGCGATCATCGACGCCCGCGGCGCCTCGAGCGCCGCCTCGGCCGCCAACGCCGCGATCGACCACGTCCACGATTGGGTGAACGGCACGCCGGACGGCGACTGGGTCTCGATGGCCGTGCCCTCCGACGGCTCCTACGACGTCGACGAGGGGCTCATCTCGAGCTTCCCGTGCACGTGCTCGGGCGGTGAGTACACGGTCGTGCAGGACCTCGAGGTGAACGACTTCGCCCGCGGGAAGATCGACGCGACGGTGACCGAGCTGCGCGAAGAGCGCGACGCGGTGAAGGGATTGAGCCTTATCTAGGCAGCGTCCCGCGCATGCCAGCCGCGCCCGGACTTCGTGACCTTGCCCTCCTCGGCAAGGCCGGGCATCACGCGGTAGAGGTAGTTCTGCTTGATCCCCATCGCTTCGGCCAGCTCGGGGATAGTGATCCCGGGGCGCGTCTTGACCAGCTCGAGCGCCTCGATGGCGCGGGTGCCGCTGCCGCGCGGGCGCCCGCGCCGGCCGTTTGAGGCGCCGCCGGAGGAGCGCCGGGCCTTGCGGCGCGTGGCGGCCGGGGCGCTGCCGCCGCGCTTCTCGGCGGTGGTGCCGACGCCCGAGAGCGCGCGCTCGGCGGCCTCGAGACGGTGGAACTCGTCGACGAGGGGGCGAAGCTCCTTCAAGCGCGTCGAGATCTCTTTGCGCTTCTCCTCTAGGAAGTCCATCAGTCAGCGCCCTTTCGTAAAGAGGTAAGTGTCACAAGTCCGACTGACCGTAACAGGCCGCCTAACGGCCGGTGAAAGACGCCTTGCCGGGTCCCTGTGCCAGAAAAGTGGCCACCGCCTCGCGCGTGTCCTCGGTGTCGAACAGGTGAGAGGTCAGCTCGGCGGTCTGCGCGTCGGCGCCGCGGGTGCCGTGGTCGGCCTGGGCGCGGACGATGCGCTTCGTGGCCGCGTGCGCCTGGGTGGGCCCCGCGGCCAGCCGCGCGGCGAAGCCCCGGCTCTCCTCGAGCAGCTCTCCGCCGGGAAGCACCCGGTTGACCACACCCCATTCGTGCAGCGTCTCGGCGGTGAACAGCCCGCCCGTCATGACGAACTCGCGCGCGCGGGCGCTGCCCGCGCGTTCGGCCATGCGCTGGGTCCCGCCCATCAACGGGGTGATCCCCACCACCGCCTCGACCAGTCCGAACTGCACACCCTCGCCCGCCCACAGCAGGTCACACGCGAGCGAGAGCTCGAGGGCGGCGGTCAGGCACAGGCCGTGGGCCACCGCCAGCGTCGGCAGCGGCAGGTCCTCGAGCGCGTGGGCGAGCCTCATCAGGCGTTCGGTGAACGCATGGGCGCTTTCGCCGTCGAGCTCGGCGAACACGTGCACGTCCACGCCGGCCGAGACGACCTTGTTGTCGGCGCGGAAGATCAGCGCGCGCGCCGGGGCCTGGCGGGCCTGCTCGAGGACGGCTTCGAGCTCGTCGAGCATCTGGGCGGTGAACAGGTTCAGGGGCGGGGCGTCGAGGATGATCTCGGCGACGTCACCGCGCTGCTCGAGGCGGGCCTGGGGAGAAGTGGACATGGGCGCGGACCCTACCCGCGGTGGTGATTGACGACCTCGACGTTGTTGCCGTCGGGGTCGAAGACAAACGCGGCGTAGTAGCCCGGGTGGTAGGCGGCGCGCTCGCCCGGCGCTCCGTTGTCGCGGTAGCCCGCCGCGGTGGCTTCGCGGTGGAAGGCGTCGACGGTGGCATCGTCGCTCGCTCCGAACGCGACGTGGACGTGCTCGGTTGACGTGTCGCCGGCGACGAGCGAGAAGGATCCGCTCGCGCCCCTGAGCTGGACACGCTCGGGCTCGTCGCTGCCGAGGCGCAGGCCGGCGTGCGGCGCGATCAGGGTGTAGAAGCGCCTCGCCGCGGCGACGTCCGCCACGCGGATCCACAGGTGGTCGACGTTCGCCCGGTCGCTCGTGCCGCCATGGTGGGCGGCCTCGGCGCTATTGCCGTCGGGGTCGAGCAGGAAGCCGCCGTAGTAGTCGGGCCCGTACTCCGGGCGTGGGCCGGGGGCGCCGTCGTCGCGGTAGCCCGCCTCCGTGCCCGCGCGCCAGAACGCGTCGACGTGCTCGCGCGACGGCGCGGCGAACCCGATGTGCAGGCCGCGCGTCGCGGGATGCTCTTCGTCCGCGGGCGAGAGCCCGAAGTCGCTCCAACCCACCCCCCCCTCGTCGCTCGGCTCGAAGCCGAGCACCGACAGGACCGTCCGGTAGAAGCGCTCGGACGCGTCGCGATCGGAGGCGCGGATCTCCACGTGGTCGAGCACCTAGCCCACTAGCCCTCCAGCAGCGCCTTGAGCCGCTTGAGCGACTTGTTGGCCTCGCGCTCGGGCATACCGCCCACCAGCACGCGCGAGGCGAGCGCGCCCATCGCCCCGCCCGGAGCCTTGAACTCGTTCTCGTAGTCGAAGCGCGTGCCGCCGTTGTGCTCGGAGAGGCGATTGGTGACGCGCGCGTAGGACCTGGCGGGGCCCCGGCCCTCGAAGGTGCCGACGTGCGGCTCGTCGACCTCCGTCGCCGTCCACTTCACCGTGAACGGCGCCCCGTGGAGAGCGAGCTTCTGCTCCATCTTGAAGCCCTCGCAGAGCCTGCCGGTGTCGGCGCTGCAGAGCTTTCGGTGGATCGTGACCCAGTCCCCGAAGCGGGCCGGGTCCATCACGACATCCCAGATCTCCTGGGGGGTGGCGTCGATGTCGATGCGCGCGTGCACGACGCTCATCGGGCAGAGAGCTCCTCCTCGGTCTCCCAGTCGCGCAGCGCGCGCTCCACCGCGGCGTCGAAGCCGTGCAGGCGGACGCCGAAGGCAACGGCGGCCTCGTCGTCACGGAGAAGGAGGTCGGATTCGAGGGATTCCATGAGGGGCGCGATCAGCGCGGGGTCCTCACCGGCCACCGCCGCCGCCACCACCGAGGCCACCGCGGTCATGTTCAGGCCGAGGGAGAGCCGGGGTCGGGCGACGAGCATCGCGTCGGCGATCCGCTCGATCAGCTGCGCATAGCTCATCACGTCCGGGCCGCCGATGTCCCACGACCGGCCCGTCAGCTCGCGGGGGGCCGTTGCGGCGCGGGTCAGCAGCTCGAGCACGTCGCGCCCGTCGATCGGCTGCGTCCGGTTCTCGCGCCACGCCGGTAGGGCGAGCACGGGCAGGCGCTCGATCAGCCGCACCAGGAAGCGGAACGAGCGCGAGTGGGCGCCGATCACGATCGAGGCACGCATCGCGATCGCCTCCGGCGTCGCGGCCATCAGCGCCCCCTCGACCGCGAGCCGCGAGGCCAGGTGCCGCGAGATCCGTCCGTTCTGCGGCATGAGCCCGCCGAGGTAGACGATCCGCCGCACCCCGGCGGCGCGCGCGGCCTCGGCGAAGTTGCCGGCCGCGGCGAGCTCCTGGTCGGCGAAGGCGCCGCCCGCCAGCGTCTCCATGGAGTGGATGAGGTAGTAGGCGACGTCGACCCCGTCGAGCGCCTCCTCGAGCCCGCTGCCGCGCACGGCGTCGCCCTCGACGATGCCGTCGAGCTCGGCGGTCACGCGCGCGGCCGAGCGGCCGTAGCCGCGGACGCTGTGGCCGCCGGCCCGTAGGCGCGGGGCGAGCTCGGACCCGATGTAGCCCGAGACGCCGGTCAGCAGGATCTGCATTCCCATGAGGCTAGGAGTACGCCCCAAAGTGCGGGACGGACCTCTCGCAAGGAGGGCGAATCGGGGCCGGAAAGCGCCTCCTTGCGGGATGCCCGCGAAAAGGCTGCGCGGTGCGGGAACTCCCGGCGCCCGCCCTTGTGCGTGCCGCGGCCGCGCGCTTTGCTGAACCCATCCTGTGACCAAGTCGTGAAGGGTCGTGCGTTGGGGGTCAAGAAGGTCAGCTGCGAGGACTGCTTCTTTCGCAAGAACATGCTGTGCGCTCTCGCGCTCGAGGAGCCCTGCGCCACCTACCGGCCCGACCATCCCGAGGGCTTGCGCCCGCCGCAGCAGCTGCGCTTCGTCTTCCGCCAGGAGCGCCGCCGCCAGTCGGCGTGGGCGTTCCCTACCGCGCAGGAGCAGGCGGCGCTTCACGCCTAGCCTCGCGACGGGCGAGCCACTCGGACCCCGGGGTGTCCGAGAGGCCGTGCACCAGCACGGAGGTGAAGACGCAGAGCGCCGCCAGGTTGAAGATCCGCCCCCCGGCGGGGATGGCCTGCCCGAGCACCAGCAGCGAGAAGGTCATCGTGGCCACGCCCTTGGGCCCGAACCAGGCCATGAACCCCTTCCTCGCGGTGTCCGTGCCGGTTCCCGCCAGCGCGATCCAGATCGCCACGGGACGAGCGGCAAGGAGCGTGAAGGCGACGATCGCGACCGCCGCCCAGCCGTCGGCGAAGAGGTTCCCGAGCGTCAGCAGGGAGCCGAAGACCACGAACACGCCGAGCTTGACGATCTCCACGATCTCCTCGGCGCGGTTCTCGAACGCCACTCGCAGGTCCGGGCGCAGGATGCCCAGCGTGATCGCGCCCACGAACACGGCGATGAAGCCGTTGCCGTGCGGCGGCAACCCGACCGCGACGCCGTAGATCGCGAAGGCGACCCCGAGCGCGTAGAGCGAGCGCGCGTGCACCGGGATGTTGTCCTCCAGGCGCCGGCCGCGCGGCATCAGCCTGGAGGCCGCGTACCCGAGGACGACCCCGAAGACGAGGCCCAGCGTCACGTCCTGAAGGACGAACTTCCACCACACGAACTCGTCCTTGCCGGAGGCCAGCGCCGCCGAGAAGGCGAGCACCGCCGGCAGCGCGAGGCCGTCGTTGAGCCCGGACTCGAGGTTCAGCGAATGGCGGACCAGGCGCGGCACGCGCGGGTTGGTGACCACCGAGGAGGACAGCACCGGGTCGGTCGGCGCCAGCAGCGCGCCGAGCAGGAAGGACTCCGTCCAGCCAAGGTCGGTCAGCAGGTGCGCGGCGCCGGCGACCAGCGCCGCGGTCACGGGCATCGCGAGCACCAGCTTGCGCAGCGGCAGGTGCCACGCCTTCTGGAGCATCTCCGCCTCGACCTCGAGCCCGTCGCGGAACAGGATCACCACCAGGGCGACCGCCGTGAGGTCGTGCACGAAGCCCGACGCGGGGTCGATCGAGAGCACCTCCAGGCCGCCGTCGCCGAGCGCGAAGCCGGCGAGCACGAAGAACGCGGCGAGCGAGAGGAAGGAGCGCCGGACGAGCCCGGACACGAGCGCGCCGAACATCAGCAGCGCCCCCAGGATCAGCAGCGTGATCTCGAGGCTCGTGGTGGTCGGCACGGGGGTAGAGTCTCCCAGCGAGTCCACGAGGGGGAGGGTCGGGTCCGTGCGCGTGACCGTGCTGGGCAAGTCGCCGTCATGGCAGGACACCGACGGCGCGTGCAGCGGCTATCTGATCGAGGAGGACGGCGTCCACGTCCTGCTCGACTGCGGCAACGGCGTGTTCTCCAAGCTGCGGCGCTTCCTGGACTACGTCGACCTCGACGCCGTGGTGCTCTCGCACCTGCACGCCGACCACATCCTCGACCTCGTTCCGTACGCCTACGCGCTGACCTACGCGCCGCGCCAGCAGCCGGTCCCCGTCGACCGCTGGCCCGGCACCGACTGCCCGGCCTGCCCCAAGCTGTTCGCGCCGTCGGGGGGGCGTGAGCTGTTCCGGCGCCTCGTCGGCGCCTGGGGTAACGAGGGCCTGATCGAGAACGCCTTCGAGCTGCAGGAGTACCGCCCCGAGGAGCGGTTGGAGATCGGCCCGCTGCGGGTGCGCTTCCAGCCGGTGCCGCACTTCACCGCCACCAACGCCGTCGAGATCGCGAGCTCCAACGGCGGCGGGCGCCTGACCTTCGGCGCCGACCACGCGCCGGCCGACGAGCTCACCGAGTTCGCCCGCGACACCGATCTGCTGCTGATCGAGGCCACGCTGCCGCGCCCCGAGCGCGAGGGGCCGAGGGGCCACATCACCCCCGGCGAGGCCGGTGAGCACGCGCGCCGGGCCGGTGCGCGCCGGGTCGTGCTCACCCACTTCTCCGACGAGCTCGGCGACGACTGGGCGCGGGCCGAGGCCGAGCGGACCTTCGGCGCGGAGGTCGAGGTCGCGCGCGAGGGCGCGGTCTACGACCTCTGACGATCAAGCACGGGCCGCTTGCGGCCGATGCTGCCAAGGTGAGCCCTGAACAGGAGGCCCCCAGGTCGACTGATGGCGTGCGACTGCTGTCGCACCGTCCCTCCGTGCTCTATAAGGTCGAGCACATGGCGACCGAGGCCGTCGAGGGCGACATCGCCATCGAGGGCCTGCAGCTCGCGGGCCCCGGATGGGAGCTGCGCCTGAAGGAGCTGCTCGAGTCGCTCTCGCGCTCCGAGCGCGCGTGCCTGTTCGCGGTGCGCCTCGCGGATGAGCAGGGCCTGCCGCTCCCGGCCGACACGCTGCTCGATCGCGCGCGCACGGACTGGTTCCCGGAGTTCCTCTCCCACGGGCTGATGATCCCCCACTTCCAGCCGATCATCGACCTCGCCGACGGCCGCGCGTACGGCCGTGAGGCGCTCATGCGCGGCAAGCTCGGCACCACCGAGCTGCGCGGCGCCGAGCTGATGGCCGCCGCCGAGGCCCACGACGCCGTCTTCTCCTTCGACTCGCGGGCCCGCGCCGCGGCGCTCGAGGTCGGCCTGCCGCTGCTGCCCGACGGCGAGCTGCTGTTCGTCAACCTCGATCCGCGCGCGGTGATCGACGTCGACTCCTCGCTGCGCACCACCTGGCCGGTCGTCCTGCGCATGGGCGCGGACCCCGCCCGCATCTGCCTCGAGCTGATCCGGCCCGAGCGCTCGCCCGACCGCGAGATGCTGAAGTCGCTGGTCAACGCCCACCGCGAGCGCGGCGCGCTCGTCGCGCTCGACGACCTCTCGGGCGGGACCGACTCGCTCTCCTGCCTGGAGGACCTGCGCCCCGACATCGGCAAGATCGACCGCGCGATGACCGCCGGGATCCAGCACTCGCCCGCGCGGCGCAAGCTCGTGGCCGCGCTCGTCGAGTGCGCGCACGAGCAGGGCTGCCGCGTGGTGGCCGAGGGCATCGAGCGCGTCGACGAGTTCGAGGCGATGCGCGAGCTCGGCGTCGACCTCGGCCAGGGCTTCTACTTCGGGCAGCCGACCGAGAAGCCGATGGCCGTGGACCCGCGCCTGGTCCGCCGCCGCGCCGAGCTCGTCTAGCTTTCGCCCTCGCCACGAGGGGTAGCGTCTGGGGTCTATGGCCCCGGACCGCGACCTGTTCGCCAACTTCGAGCGCATGCGCCGGGAGATGGACGAGCTGTTCGGAGACGTCTTCGACCGGCGGCTGACGCCGCGCCGCCACGGGGGCTTCTCACCCGCGGTCGACGTCTACTACGTGGGCGATCCCCCTCGGGCGATCGTGCGCGCCGACCTCGCCGGTATCGACCCCCGCGACGTCGACCTCGAGATCCGCGGCCGCGAGCTCGTGCTCTCGGGCAGGCGCCGCCCCGCCGAGGACGAGGATCGCCTCTACCAGCAGCTCGAGATCGAGCACGGCCCGTTCCGCCGCGTCGTGGCGCTCGGCGCGGAGGTCGACGCGGGCCGCGCAAAGGCGGTCTACGAGGACGGCATGCTGGTCATCGAGCTGCCGGTGCTCGGCCCCAGCGCGGCGCGGACGGTGCCGATCGAGCGGGGTGACGGGCCCTGATCCAGATCGACTCCCCGCAGGACGGCGGGCGCGCGGTGGCGATGGGCACCCCGCCGCTGCCGCCGACGCTGCCGATCCTGCCCCTGCGCGACACGGTCTCCTTCCCGGACACGCTGACGCCGCTCGCGGTCGGGCAGGAGCGCTCGATCCGCCTCGTCAACGACGTGCTCGCCGGCGACCGGATGCTCGCCATGGTCGCCAGCCGGGACCCGGAGAACGAGTCGCCCTCGGCCGCCGACCTCTACGGCGTCGGCGTGGTGGGCACCGTCGCGCGCATGCTCAAGGTGCCCGACGGGTCGCTGCGCATCCTCGTGCAGGGCGGCCAGCGCGTGCACGTGGACGGCTGGGAGTCCGAGGACCCCTACCTGGTCGCCCGCGTCTCGGAGGCGCCCGACCAGGTCCGCGAGGGGCCCGAGCTGACGGCGCTGACGCGCAACGTCCAGCAGACGTTCTCGCGCATCATCGAGGACGTCCCCTACCTGCCCGAGGAGCTACAGCTCGCGGTGTCGAACCTCGAGGACCCAAGCGCGCTCTCGCACCTGATCGCGGGCTCGCTGCGGATCAAGACCGAGGACAAGCAGGCGCTGCTGGAGGAGCTCGACGTCGCCAAGCGCCTGCGCCGGCTCTCGGAGATCCTCGCCCGCGAGCTCGAGGTCGCGGAGATCGGGTCGCGGATCCAGTCCCAGGTGCAGTCCGAGCTCGACAGCTCCCAGCGAGAGTTCCTGCTGCGCCAGCAGCTCAAGGCGATCCAGGAGGAGCTGGGCGAGCGCGACCCCGTCGAGGCCGAGCTCGAGGACCTGCGAGAGCAGCTTGCGGGCCTGGAGCTCGGCAAGGAGATCCGTGCGGTCGCCGACCGCGAGCTCTCGCGGCTGCAGAAGTTGCCGCAGGCGTCCGCCGAGCACGGCGTCATCCGCACCTACCTGGAGTGGATCGCGTCGCTGCCGTGGAGCATCGCGACCGAGGACAACCTCGACCTCGCGCACGCGCGCGAGGTGCTCGACGCCGACCACTACGACATCGAGAAGGTCAAGGACCGGATCATCGAGTTCCTCGCCGTGCGCAGCCTGCTCGGCGGCCGGGCCGACATCTCCGGCGGCTCGGTGCTGTGCTTCGTCGGGCCCCCCGGGGTCGGCAAGACCTCGCTGGGGCGGTCGATCGCGGCGTCGCTGGGCCGGCGCTTCGAGCGCATCAGCGTCGGCGGGATGCGCGACGAGGCCGAGATCCGCGGCCACCGGCGCACCTACATCGGCGCGATGCCAGGGGTGATCGTCCGGGCGCTTCGCGACGCCGCCTCCAACAACCCGGTGTTCATGATCGACGAGATCGACAAGATGGGCGCCGACTACCGCGGCGACCCGTCCTCGGCCATGCTCGAGGTCCTCGACCCCGAGCAGAACTCGAGCTTCCGCGACCACTACCTCGACGTCCCGTTCGACCTCTCCAACGTGATGTTCGTGACCACGGCGAACACGCTCGACACCGTGCCGGGGCCGCTGCGAGACCGCATGGAGGTCATCACGCTGGCGGGCTACACCGAGCAGGAGAAGCTCCAGATCGCCAAGCGCTACCTCGTCCCGCGCCAGATCGAGCGCAACGGGCTCAAGCGCTCCCAGATCGGCTTCTCCGACACCGGCCTGGAGGCGATCATCGAGGAGTACACGCGCGAGGCGGGGGTGCGCCAGCTCGAGCGCGAGATCGGCAGCGTCTGCCGCAAGGTCGCCCGTCACGTCGCCGAGGGCACCTACGACAAGAAGGTCTCGGTGACCGAGCCGCGCGTGCGCGAGCTGCTCGGGCGCGCGCGCTTCCTGCTCGACTCCAAGCGGCGGACCGCCGAGCCGGGGGTCGCCACCGGGCTGGCCTGGACGCCGGTCGGCGGCGACGTGCTGTTCATCGAGGCGACCGCGATGCCCGGCAACCCGGCGCACCCGCCCCGCCTCACCGTCACCGGCCAGCTCGGCGACGTGATGCGCGAGTCGGCGCAGGCCGCGCTGTCCTACGTGCGCGGCCACGCGTGGGATCTCGTCCCCGAGCTGCCCCGGGACTTCTTCACCAGCCACGACATCCACCTCCACGTGCCCTCGGGCGCGATCCCGAAGGACGGCCCGAGCGCCGGGATCACGATGGCGACCGCGCTGATGTCGCTCGTCACGGGACGCTGCGTGCGCGCAGACATCGCGATGACCGGCGAGATCACGCTGACCGGCCAGGTGCTGCCGATCGGCGGCCTGAAGGAGAAGGCGCTCGCCGCGCAGCGCGCCGGGATCCGCTGCGTGATCGCGCCGCGCCGCAACGAGCCAGACCTCGAGGACTTCCCCGAGGCGCTGCGCGAGGGCCTCGAGTTCCGGTGGGCCGAGCGGGTCGGCGAGGTGTTCGAGGCGGCGCTCGAACCGGCCCGCGACGGGACCGGGTCTTTCAAAGGCCCGGTCGCGGGTATGCTCGCCCGGAGCCAGCAAGTGACACCGATCGAGAGGTGACCATGGCAGCGAAGAAGAAGGCGGCCAAGGCCGGGGCAGCGGCCGTGGCAGTCAAGAACTCCCCGTATGTCCAGCGTGTCGTCGAGGACGATGAGCTGCGCCAGAACCTCTGGCAGGCCTATGAGTCCGCGCGCGACGCCGCTCAGCGTTTGAGCAACGGCAAGTCCCCGACCAAGGCGATCTTCGACGACAAGAAGCTCCAGAAGGACCTGCGCAACGCCGCCGAGTCCTTCCGCGACGCGAGCGTCGCCCTCCGCGAGGCGCCCCAGGACCAGAAGAGCAGCTTCAGCTTCGGCCGGCTGCTCCTGCTCGGCGTCGTCGGCGCCGCCGTCGCGCTCGGTGCCAGCGAGGGGCTGCGCAAGAAGGTGCTTGACGCGCTGTTCGGGGCCGAGGAGGAGTTCGAGTACACCTCGACGGCCACCACGCCGCCCGCGCCCGCGCCGACGCCGCCCGCGCCCTCGGCGACGAGCTAGGAGACTCCTAGACCGGCAGCAGCGGGATGTCCCAGAGGATCGCGGCCGCCACGAGGGCCGCGATCCCGAGTCCCGTAGCCAGCGCGGCGAGCACCTTCTGCACCGGGCTCGCCGCGGCCGCTCGCTGCTGAGCGCGCTTCCCCGCGGCGATCAGCGGGCCTTCCGCGTGGCGTTCGCGGTCGCCGCCACGTGATCGTGCTGGCCGGCCTGGCGCTCATACCCCTGCCCGGCCCGGGCTGGGCGCTCGTCTTCGTCGGGCTGGGCATGCTCGCTCTCGAGTTCGCGTGGGCCGAGCGGCTGCTGCGAGCGCTCCATGTGGCGCGCGCGCCGGTGAGCGAGCTTCTGGGCCAGCTTTCCGCTCGACCGGCGCGCCTCCGCGCTCATGTCAGCCCGCCGCGATGAAGTCGCGCAGCTCGACCAGCGCGCCCGGCCGCTCGGCGGTGTCGCCGCCGTAGCGGGTCAGCCAGGCGCCGGAGGGGACGTCGCGCTGCTGCTGCCACGCGAGCAGGATCGCGTGGGGGTCGATCGCGTCGCCGCCGCCGGGGTGGATCTCGAAGTGCACGTGCGGCGGGGTCGGCTCGGCGTCCCCGGTGTTGCCGGTGAACCCGAGCACGGTCCCGGCACCGACGCGGTGGCCGTCGACCGCCGCGGGAGCGAAGGCGGAGAGGTGCGCGTAGAAGAACTCGTCGCCGGCCTTCGTGCGCAGCCACAGCCGGTTGCCGCTGATCGGGAGCGTCCCGACCTTCTCCACCACGCCGTCGCCCACCGCCACGACCGGGGCGCCGAACGCCGCGAACACGTCGTTGCCCTGGTGGGCGCCGATCTGGCGCGCGGCGCCGAAGTCGTCGGCCGCGGTCGCCTTGCCGTAGACCGGGAACGCGTAGCGCCTGCCGGTGAGGCGCCGGCTGACCTTCGGCGCGCGCCGGCGGGCGGCCTTCTGGGGGGTGGCCTTGCGGGCCTTGTGAACCTTCGGCCCGGGCGTCGCCGTCGCGGTCGCGGTCGGCGTCGGCGTGGGCGCGACGAGGTCCGCGGCCGACGCCGTGGCGACGCCGACGCTGATCGTCGTGCCGGCGGGGAACGCGCCCTGCGCCTGGCCCAGGGTCACCTTCAGCGCCGTGTCGCCGCGGTTGACGACGACCGAGCCCTTGCCATCGAGCGAGAAGCCGTCGCCCGCTTCGATGTCGCCGAGCTTGCGCGCCCCGATGCTGAGCCCCCGCACCGACCCGGCGTAGGCCACACCGGCGCCGGTCGCCGTGGCGGTCCGCCGCAGCGAGTCCACGCGCACGAGCCCGTCGAGCAGATCGATGCCGCGGGCGTTGCTGACGGCGCGCGCCGTCCCCTTGCCGCCCGCGCGCGCGGCGCGCGCGGTCACGGTGGCCTGCCCGATCCTGACGCCCGGCTGATCGACGGCGAGCGCATCGGCGTCGCTGCCGTCGCCGCGGGCGCTGACCGTGCCGGCTTCGCCGAGCGAGCCCGCGAGCAGGCTCGCCTGAGCCCGCGCGCGCGCCGGCGACCCGGCCACCGAGGCGGGGACGAGGACCACGCCTGCGGCGAGGAGGAGGAACGTCAGCAGCGCGGCGCGCATCCACACCCAGTCTGGCAAACGCCCCTGCCGCGCTGGCTGGACGGCCAGCTAGCATCGGGCCCATCGAGGCGGCGACACTCAGCGGCGAGAAGGCCCTGCGCATCGTCGAGGCGATGCGCAGCTCGGTCGCCGCGCGCGGGGCGGCCGCCTCGACCTTCGACCAGGTCGCGCGCGAGGCGGGCGTGTCGCGCGGGCTGCTGCACTACTACTTCGGCACCAAGGAGCGGCTGCTGGTCGAGGTGGTGCGGCGCGAGTGCGACCTGCGCCTGGCCGGGCTGGACCGGGCACTGGCCGGCGCGCAGACCGCCGACGACCTGCTCGACGTGCTCGTGCGCTCGCTCGAGGATCTCGTCGCGCGCGACCCGGGCCTGGTCGCGCTGCTCTTCGAGCTGTTCACCTCGGCGCGGCGGACCCCGGAGATCGGTGCCGAGCTGGCCGACCTGCACCGCCGCATGCGCCTGCACCTGGCGGAGCGCCTGGAGGCCAAGCAGGCCGAGGGCGTCGTGGCGCTCGGCGCCGAGGCCGAGGCGGTGGCCACCGTGCTGTTCTCGCTCGCCGATGGGCTGGCCCTGCGGATGCTGGCCGACCCCGACCACGACTGGCGCACCACGCTGGCGGCGGGGATCGCCTCGGTGCGCCCGCTGCTCGACGCACGCTGATGCGCCGCATCCTCCTCGCGTTCTCCGGGGTCGTCGTCGCCGCTCTCGTCGGCGGCCAGCTCGTCCTGCCGCGGCTCGCCGAGCGCCGCATCGAGCGCCAGCTGCGCGACACGGGGGAGGTCCGCCGCGTCTCCGTCCACGCGTTCCCGGCGCTCAAGCTGCTGTTCAAGCACGCCGACCGGGTGGAGATCGAGATGGGCGACGCCCGGGCCGGCACCGGCCGCATCGCCAAGCTGCTCAAGGCCACCAGCGGCGTGGGCGAGCTCGACGCGCGGATCGCCCAGCTGGCCCTCGGCCCGCTGCACCTGCGCGACCTGCGCCTGCGCAAGGCGCAGGCGCGCCTGTCCGGTCAGGCCGTGGTCACCGACGCCGATCTCCGGGCCGCGCTCCCGAGCCAGTTCGCGGTCCGGCCCGTGGACACCGGCGATGGGCAGCTCGTGCTCGAAGCGGCGACCGGCCCGTTCACGGTCCGCGCGCGGCTCACCGCCGCCGACGGCGCCGTCGTGATCGCGCCGGAGGGGCTGCTCGGCGCCCTCGGCTCACTCACCGTGTTCCGCGACAAGCGCGTGCAGGTGACCTCGGTGGGCTCGCGGCCGCGGCCGGGAGGGTTCACGCTGGTGGCCGAGGGTGTCCTGGGCGCTTAGAGCCCGTTGACGTTCGGCGCCGCCGTCTACCCGAACAGCCCGCGCGCCGCCCACAGCGCGCGCGGTGAGCCGCGCGGGCGCAGGCGCCCGGTGGCCATCGCCCGGCGGGCGTCCAGCCGGCCGCCGATCACGTCCACGAAGTCCTCGTAGCGGGCGTGCAGGGTGATGTCCGAGCGCTCGGCGAGCCCGGGGGCCACCGCGGTCGAGCCGTTGTCCAGGCGCAGGTGCCAGGGCTCGGCGTCGGCAAAGTCCCACTGAACGGTCAGGGGGCCGGGAGGAGCGCTGCGCATGTCGATCGCGCGGCGCACGGTGTCGAACAGCAGCTCCATCGTCTCGTGGTCGCGCGCGGGCGGCCCGTCCTTCTCGCCGAGGATGCCCGCCTTCAGCAGCGCCATGCCGCGCAGCGCGCGCTCGGCCGGCGGGAGGTCGACGGGATAGGGCACCGGGCCCGGGAGCTGATCGATCGGGAGCCCGGCGGCCTTCATCTTGGCCTCGAAGGAGCGCGAGCCCTCCTCGAAGATCTCCTCCAGGGTGAAGCCGAAGACCTCGGAGTAGCGGCGGTCCCAGCCTGGCGGGACGAACACGCCGATCGTCAGCGGGAGCACGGTGCGCAGCAGGTCGGCCACCGCCTCGGGGACCTCCGGGTCCTCGGCCGCGAGGTCGCGCAGGAGCTTGACGCCGAAGCCGATGTGGCGCTGCTCGTCCAGCGCGACGTTGCGCATGCCCGAGCGGAAGGCGGGCATGATGTCGCGCTCGACCAGGTAGGACTCGATGAAGTGCTGGCCGGGCTGAGCGAGCGTGGCCTCGACGATGACGTGGTACATCGTCACCGCCTGCGCGAGCTTGGTGCGCGAGCGGTCGCGGCGCAGCTCGGCGGTCACGCGGTCGAGCTCCTCGAAGGTCCGGACGAACCCGTAGCTGAGCTCGCCGCGGGTCGCCTCGAGCCCCGCGGCCATCGTGCCGTCGCCGCGATCGACGACCTCGTGCATGAAGCGCTTGAAGAACACGGCGTGGCGCGCCTCGTCGACCTGCTGGGTGGCGAGGAAGTACTTCTGCTCCTCGTGCGGCGCCGCGTCGATGAACGGGCTCAGGTTGTCGGTGACCGAGTCCTCGCCGTGGAAGAACATCGCGTAGTTCCACAGCGCCGCCCGGCGCTCGAGGTCGGAGAACGTGCCGTGCCAGTGCTCGCGGTCGACGGAGAAGTCGAGCTCGGTGGCCTTCCAGTTGCCGCGCTCCCAGCGGGCGTAGAGGTCGGAGTAGGAGACCTGGTCGGCGGCGGCGCTGGGCGTCATCTGTGTGACCGTATCGCACTGGATCACACTTACTTTGGGTAAGCTGTACCAATGCGAATCCTCCCTCTGACAGCCATCCTCACGGGCGCCCTGGCGCTCGCTCCCGTCGCCGCCTCAGCGGCGACGCAGACCCACAACCACGTGGTCGCCGGACAGTCCACGCAGAGCCGCTTCGGCGGTGGGCGCGGCTTCGGCGGGGGCTTCCGCTCGACCCGGCGCTACCCGTCGAGCCGGTTCAACAACCGCTACCGCGGCTATCCCCGCCGCAGCTTCGGCCGCAGCCTGTTCCGCGGCGCGCTGCAGGCGCTCGGCATCGCCTACCTGGCCCACATGCTGTTCGGCCTCGGGGCCGGCGGCGGCAGCCCGCTTGGCCTGCTGCTGCTCGTCGGCCTTGTCGTGTGGCTGGTCACCCGGCGCCGCCGGCGTAGCTATTTGCCCCGGAAATATTCGGCGGCTCTGTCCGGGGTGAGGGCCAGAATTTGCCTGCGAGTTGGGCGAATTCTGGGGGGGTGTGGATGTTGCGGTTGGTGGGGGAGCAGGTCGAGTCGTTGTTTGACG
>JBBRYA010000063.1:0-19728 GCA_038238015.1 Solirubrobacterales bacterium | reverse complement strand
TCTCTCCCCCCGGCTGGGGCTTGCTCCCCGCCCTCCAGCGCCCCCCCGTCTTTCCCCTCTTTTTTTTCCCCCGCGGGCGGCCCCGGGTGCCGCCGCCCCCCCCCCCGCTTCGCTTTTCAGGGGAGCGGGCGCGGGGTAGCACTCGGCCATGGCCGACGACGACGAAGACAGCGACACCAAGACCGAGAACCCCGCTGACCCCGACGAGGGCGTCGAGAGCGGGGGCGCCCAGGACAAGGCGCAGCAGGAGGAGCAAGAGGTCGAGAAGGCCAAGGAGGTCATGCACGACCTCGAGGAGGGCGACCCGCCCAAGGACCTCGCCGACTGGCCCGGAGGCAAGGCCAAGTACCTGACCTATGGGGGCCCCGACGGCGGCGAGAGCTACGAGGATGGCGCCACCCGCAAGCTGGGCCCGTCGTCGCTGCGCCATCTCGAGGGCGGCGAGATCTCGATCGAGGGGGAGAAGGTCGACAACCCCGAGGACTACAAGGGCGAGCCGATCCCCGGCGGGCCCTCCGATCCCGACGCCCCGCCGGACCCGGCGATGGTCGGCGAGGACGAGGGCGGCATGGGCGAGATGGCCGAGAACTCCGAGGGCCAGCCCGGAGGCGACTCCGACGAGGAGGCTGAGCACGGCTCGGATTCCGACTCCAAGGCGGAAGTCGACTCGAAGGAGGACGACAAGGTGGAGAAGCAGGAGGAGTCGGGCTCCGGCGGCCTCGCGAGCCGGTCGGGAGGCGGGGACTAGCGGCGCACGCGGACGCGGCGGGTGACGCTCCGCGCGTTGCCCGCGGCGTCGGTCGCCCGTGCGCTCAGGCGCACGAGCAGCGAGCGGTGGCGCCGCAGCGAGCGCCCGATCCGGCGCGCGCCGGCCCGGCTCGGGCGCAGCCGCAGCGCGGTGCTCCGGCCGGCGGCAAGCGCCCTGGAGTTCGAGCGCAGGCTTCCGCCGGCGACGCGCGCGCCGACCCGTAGCGAGCACGCCTCTGAGCAGAGTGCGCTGAGCCGCACCGTGAGCAAGCGCCCGAAGCGCTGGCGGCGCGAGGCGGTGAGCACCAGCGCCGGCGCGGTCCCGTCCGCTGGCGGCGCAGCGGACTCGGTTCCCGCGGGGGCGGGCGTGGGAGCCGGGTCTGGGTCTGGCTTGAGCACGCATGCGCCGACCGCACCGTCCTGCACCCGGTCCACCGTCCCGTTGAGCGAGACGACGTAGAGATGGCCGCAGGCGTCCTCGCCGAAGGACACCAGCAGGTCTCGATGAGCGAGGCCGGCTGAGCTCTCGGAGGCGCGGGCGTCGCCGGGGGCCAGCGAGCGGACGTCCCCGGCGTAGGTGTCGGCGTAGACGTAGCGGCCGACGAGGCTCGGCAGCCCCGGGTCGCGGACGACGTAGCCGCCGGTGACCGCGCGGGGTGAGACCTGCGAGTAGTCGAAGATCGGCTCGAGCAGCGCGGTGCCGGCCGGGCAGCGCTCCGGATGCGGGCCGGCGATGGCGCCCTCGCGGCAGGACCAGCCGAAGTTGGCGCCGCGCCCGAGCCCGTCGGCACGGCGCGCCCAGTCGATCTCCTCGCGCGCACCCTGTCCGACGTCGCCGATCAGCAGATCGCCGCTTCCGCGGTCGAAGGAGAATCGGAACGGGTTGCGCAGGCCGCGCGCCCACACGGTGCTGCCGTAGGGGTTGTCGGGCGGAGTGGTGTAGCCGCCCCCGTCGCCGGGGCGCGGGTCGATGCGCAGGACCTTGCCGAGCTGGCTTCCGAGATCCTGGGCGTGGCCGAACTGGTCGTCGCTCCCGCCGCCGTCCCCCGGCGCCAGCCACAGCAGGCCGTCGGGCCCGAACTCGATCTGCCCGCCGTTGTGGTTGGACTTCCCACCCTCATTGTGCGCCTGGTGCCACACGATCCGCCCCGGGCCGGGGTCGGCGAGATCGGCGTTCGCGTCCGAGCGATGGAACTCGCGGACCTGGAGCTCCCCGACCGGGCTCTTGGCGACCATGTAGACGTAGAGCAGACCCGTGGTCGCGTAGTCGGGTGGGAAGGCGATCGAGAGCATGCCGCGCTCGCCGTCGGTCGCCACGTCGGCGGAGACGTCGAGGAACGGGTCGGGCAGGGTGGCGCCGTCGCGCACCACGCCTACGCGCCCGGGACGCTCGACGACGAACAGCCGGCTGGTATCGCGCGGCGCGGCGCCCGCGTAGACCGGCTGGTCGAAGCTCCCGACCGGGACGAGGGTTGGCGCCGCAGCTGCGGCGCCGGGCGCGACGAGCGCGACGAGCGCGACCGCCAGCAGCGTCCTAGTGATCCGCGACATGACCATTCGCAGGTTCGAGCCCGAAGCCCTCACCGTGCCAGGCCTGAAGGCCGCCGACCATAGAGCGGGCGTCGAAGCCGGCGCGCCGGAACGCGTTGGCCGCCATCCCGGAGCGGGCGCCGAGCCGGCAGTAGAAGACGACGGGGCGCTCGCGATCGATCGTCTCGGCGTTGGCGGCCAGGCGCTCGAGCTCGAGATGGCGGGCGCCCGCGATCCGGCCCGCCTCGTGCTCGTAGGGCTCGCGGATGTCGATCAACTGGATTTCCCCGCGGCCGTGGCGCTCGCGCACCTCCGCGGGGGAGACGTCGACGTCGGTGGCGTGGAAGAGATGGTCGCTCATGGGACACGTCCACCGTAGCGAGAGCTACGGCCGTGGCCCGCGGGCTTTCGGGCCTCCGCCGCGCTCGTGGGCGACGAGCTCGTGGGCGCGGCGCGCCCAGGCGCAGAGCAGGCGCCGGGTGTCGCGCGGGTCGATGATCTCCTCGATCCCGAAGCGCTCGGCGGTCCGGAACGGGGAGCGCACGGCGTCCAGCCGCGCCTCGATCTCGGCGCGCAGCGCGACCGGATCCTCGGCCGCCTCGAGCTCGCGCCGGTAGGCGGCCTCGAGCCCGCCCGAGATCGGGAGCGAGCCCCAGTCGCCCGACGGCCAGGCGTAGCGGAGGTTCAGCCCCGACGCGTCGCCGTGCGCGGCGCCCGCGACGCCGTAGACCTTGCGCACGAGCACCGAGACCCAGGGAACGGTGACCTGGTGGACGACGAACAGCGCGCGCGCCCCGCGGCGCATCGTGCCCGCCCGCTCGGCCTCGGTGCCGATCACGAACCCGGGCTGGTCGACGAGGTTGGCCACCGGCAGCCGGAACTGGTCGCACAGCTCGGCGAAGCGCACGAGCTTGTCCGAGGCGTCACCGGTGAGGCCGCCGCCGTAGTGCTTGGGGTCGGAGGCGAGCACCCCGACCGGGCGCCCGTCGAGCCGCGCGAGCGCGCAGATCAGCGAGCGGCCGTGGCGGGCGCCGAGCTCGAAGACCGAACCGCGATCGAACACCGCTTCGAGGACCCGGCGCATGGCGTAGGGCTTGCGCGGGTCGCGCGGGACGGTCGCGAGCAGATCCTCCTCGCGGCGGTCGGGCGGGTCGGTCGCGGCGGTGATCGGCGGCAGCTCCCAGACGTTGCCCGGCAGGTAGGAGAGAAAGCGCCGCAGCTGCGCGAGCGCGTCCTCCTCGTCGGCGGCCTCGTTGTCGACCGCCCCCGCGCGGGTCTGCGCGCGCGAGCCGCCGAGCGTCTCCTTGTCCGGGGACTCGCCCATCGCCGCGGCCACGACCGGCGGCCCGGCCACGAACAGCTGCGAGCTCCCGCGCACCATCACCGAGAAGTGCGAGGCGACCACCCGCGCTGCCCCGAGCCCGGCCACGGGCCCCAGCGCCGCCGCCACCACCGGCACCACCGCGAGGTTGGCGATCGCGACCTCCATGCCCGGGATGAACGGGACGTAGGTGAAGCCCATCTGCTCGAGCGAGCGCACCGAGCCCCCGCCGCCGGTGCCGTCGACCAGCCGTACGAGCGGGAGCCGGAGGTCGTGGGCGAGGCGCTCGGCGTAGACCATCTTCTGCCAGATCGCCGCGTCGGCGGCGCCGCCTCGGACCGTGAAGTCGTCACCCTGGACGACCGCGGGGCGGCCGTCGATCTCGCCCTGGCCGAGCACCATGTTGGCCGGGACGAAGGACGTCAGCTCTCCGTCCGCGTCGTAGCCGGCGCTGCCGGCCAGCGCCCCGGTCTCGTGGAACGTCCCCGCGTCGAAGAGCCGCTCGATGCGCTCGCGGACCGTCTGGCGGCCGGAGGCGTGCTGGCGCGCCACCCGCTCGGCTCCGCCCAACTCCTGCGCCAGCGCCTCGCGGCGCCGCAGCTCTTCAAGCTCGGGTTCCCAGCTCATGCGTCGATAGCCTGGCAGGGATGACGACGAACCGGTCGGGTGGCGCGTGACCCGCATCCAGCGCTTCACCCTCATCGTCGTCTGCGTCTCGACCACGTTGCTGCTGGTCAACGTCGCGGCGCCGAACGTGGCCCTCAGCGCGATCGAGAAGGATCTCGGCGCCTCCTTCAGCGATCTGCAGTGGGTCCTCAGCGGCTACTCGCTCGTGCTCGCCGTCTTCCAGCTCACCGCGGGCTCGCTGGCCGACATCTTCGGGCGCAAGCGGGTGTTCGTGAGCGGGCTGTGCCTGTTCACCGCCGGCTCGGCGCTGTGCGCCATGGCCTCCTCGCCGGGGCTGCTGATCGGCGCCCGCGCCATCCAAGGGCTCGGCGCCGCCGCGGTGTTCCCGAGCTCGCTGGGGCTGCTCGCCCAGGAGTTCGAGGGCGCCGAGCGCTCGCGCGCGATCGGGATCTGGGGCGCGGTGATCGGGCTCGCGTTCGCGGCCGGGCCGCTCGTCGGCGGCTTGCTCGTCGACCCGTTCGGCTGGGCGGCGATCTTCTGGATGGGGGTTGCACTCGGGCTCCCGACGATCTGGCTCGCGCTGCATTACGTGCGCGAGTCCAGCGACCCGAACGCGAGCCCGGTGGACTGGGCGGGGGTCGGGTCGCTGAGCACCGGGCTGTTCCTGATCGTCTTCGCGGTCCTGCGCGGCAACACGCTCGGTTGGACGAGCACGACCATGCTCGCTCTCGTCGGCCTCGGCCTGGCGAGCCTTGCCGCCTTCGTCTGGATCGAGCTGCACGCGGCGGATCCGATGATCGAGCTGCAGCTGTTTCGCAACCGCACCTTCCTCGGCGCGACCGTCATCGTGGCCGTGCTGGCGGGCGGCAGCTTCGGCGGCTTCGTCTACATCTCGCTGTTCCTGCTCACCGTGGCGGGCGGCAGCCCGACCCAGGTCGGCGTGTGGCTCGTGCCGCTGGCGTTGATGGCGTTCCTGGTCTCGCTGCTGGCCGGTCGCCTGAGCGCCCGGATCCCGCTGCGCGGCGCCCTCGCCACGGGGATGGCGCTCACCGCCGCCGGGCTGCTGCTGATGCGCGGCGTCACGCCGCAGAGCTCCTGGGCGCACCTGTTCGCGGGGCTCGCGGTGACCGGGGCGGGGACCGGCCTGGCCAACCCGCTCGCGACCTTCGCGCACCTGGGGGTGCTGCCGCCCGCGCAGGGCGGCCTGGCCTCCGGGGTCAACAACACCGCCCGCCAGCTCGGCCTCGCGGTCGGGATCGCCGTGCTCGGCGCCCTGCTGCAGGGCCACATCGCCACGAGCGTCTCCGACGGCACCGGCGGGCTGGGCGGCAGTCGCGGCGCCGTCGCCGACCAGCTCAGGGCCGGCGACCTGCAGGCGGCGACCGATCTCGCGCCGGCGCCGGCTCGCCAGGGCCTGGTCAGCACCTACAACGCCGCGTTCGCGAGCGGGCTCAACGAGCTGCTGCTGATCGCGGCGGCACTCGCGCTCGTGGGCCTGGTGGCCGCGGTCGCGCTCGTGCGCACGCGCGATCTCTGGCGCCCAGCCGAGGCGTAGGGGGCTCTGGGCCAGCCGCCTAAAGCTCCGCTATGCTCCGCGCTGGTTCGGAGACATAACGCCGAGTTCCCGCCGGTACGCCGTCGGGGAGCGGGGGACCCAGAGGGCCAAGGACTTCTTGGCCCGGGGGCGAATCGCCGTGTTCATCACGGTGTAGCGCGATTTCTTTCCGCGCGAGCCCGACAGCTAACCCCGTAGGCGGCGAAAGAAAGGAATCGTCGTTGTCACGCTGTCGAACGATCGCCGCGGGCCTGCTTGCATGCGGGACCTTCGCACTGCCCGCCGCGGACTCGGCGGCCGTCAAGCAGACCTTCGGCTCGCGCGCGCTCGCACTGGGCATGCACGGCCGCGACGTCCGCGTCCTGCAGGATTTTCTCACCCGCGCGGGCCTGAAGACCGCCGTCGACGGCAGCTACGGCCGCGGCACGGCGCGCACGGTCCGCTCGTGGGAACGGCGCTCCGGCCGGCACGTCGACGGGCGCATGAGCCGCAGCGACGCCACCGCGCTGCGCGGCGCGGTCGACTCCAGCGCTCCCGCCGAGCCCCAGTCGCTCGCTGCCCCGGCGGACAAGGCGGTGGTGGGCGCCGGCGGTCTGGCGACCGCGCCGGACTCGGCGCCGCCGGAGGTCAAGGCGATCATCGACGCCGGCAACCGCATCGCCACCAAGCCCTACAAGTACGGCGGCGGCCACGGCAACTGGGAGGACTCGGGCTATGACTGCTCGGGCTCGATGTCCTACGCCTTCCACGGCGCCGGGCTCCTCGACGAGGCCCTGGACTCCAGCGGCTTCATGAGCTGGGGCGACGCGGGCAAGGGCCAGTGGGTGACGACCTACGCCAAGGCCAGCCACTCCTTCATGGACGTGGCGGGCCTGCGCTTCGACACCAGCGGCCGGGCCAGCGACGGCACCCGCTGGCACAGCGACAAACGCTCGACCGCGGGCTACACCGTGCGCCACCCCACGGGGCTCTAGGACGGTAGGCGCGTGCGGACTGCCGCGGCCTCGGGTATCACTCGCCAATGGCCGCCTCGCCACGCCACCGTGCCCTGCTCGCCCTCAGCGCCGCGGCCCTGCTCACCGGCTGCGGGGCGCACGGGCCTGACTACACGCTCGCCACGCCCCCGCCGGCCGTCGGCGGTGCGCCGGCCCGCGTGCCCGCGCGACCTGGCGGCGGGGCCAAGTTGCTCACCCGCGAGCCGCAGCCGAGCCAGCACGACGCCGAGCGCCTGCGGCCGGTCCTGTCGGGCTGGGCGTCCGCGGTGCGCCGCGGCGACGTCGACCGGGCGTCGCGCTACTTCGCGGTGCCGGCGATCGTGGCGCGGAGCAGGGCCTTCGAGTTGGAGAACCGTGACGAGATCCGGAACTTCAACGACCAGCTGCCGTGCGGCGAGCGGCTGGTGGCGGTCCGGCACGACGGCCGCTACGTAGTCGGGACGTTCCGCCTCACCCAGCGCTCAGGCCACGACTGCACCGCGAGCGGGCAGCTCGCGCGCGTCGCGTTCGTGATCCGGGGCCACCGCTTCACGGAGTGGCGCGAGGTGCCCGACCGGCCCGGGGCGTCCCCGGGCCCGGCGGAGCGGGAGCCCGCGCCGCCCCTGGGCCAGCAGGTGGCCTGAAGGCCTAGTGCCCTGAGGCGGAAGTTCGCGGGCATCTGGCGGCGCCGGCCCGCGTCTGCCGGCCCCCGGCATCCACAGCCGGACTACCGTTACGACAGTGGATGCCGGTCACCGGCAGACACGCCCCGGCATCCACCAGCTGCACCCGAACTTCCGCCTCAGGACCCTAGTAGATGTCGCGCTCGCGCTCGCGGGCGACCGGACGGTCGACCGGGTCCACCGTGCGCCCGCGCGTGTAGATCGTGGTGTAGAAGAGCGAGATCAGCAGGCCGATCACGCCGACGATCATCAGGATCACGCCGACCGTCTGCAGGGAGATCCCCGAGACGGAGGTGTGGACTGCGAACTTGAGGATCGCGCCGACCGCGATCAGGAAGATGGAGGTGCCGATGCCCATTGGTGCTTCTCCTCTGGAGGGTTCCTCTGTCTGTGCCCGTTCGCCGGGGGGCGAGAAACCCCTGCGGACGCGTGTTCTAGGCTCCGGGCATGGCTCCGACCGCGCAGGCGGACATCTACGCGCTGTCCGACGAGCAGGTGTCCTTCCGCGACACGATCCGCCAGATCGTGCGCGAGCGCGTCGAGCCGCGGGCCGCCGCCATCGACGCCGAGGCCGCCTACCCCTGGGACCTGCGCAAGCTCTTCGCCGAGCAGGACCTGCTCGGCCTGCCCTTCGAGGAGGAATACGGAGGGACCGGAACCGGGACGCTGATGCTCAACATCGCCGTCGAGGAGGTCGCCAAGGCCTGCGCCTCGACCGCGCTGATCCTGATGGTGCAGGAGCTCGGGACGCTGCCCATCCGCCTCTTCGGCTCCGAGGAGCTCAAGACCCGCTTCTTGCCGCGCTGCGCCAGCGGCGAGTGGTCGCCCGCCTTCGCGCTGTCTGAGCCCGAGGCGGGCTCGGACGCCGGCGGCATGATCACCAACGCACGCCGCGAGGGCGACGAGTGGGTGATCAACGGCACGAAGAACTGGATCACCAACCTCGGCGTGGCCGACTTCTACGTGGTCTTCGCCGTGACCGACAAGGAGACGCGGCGCCTCTCGGCCTTCGTGGTCGAGGCCGACCGGCCGGGCTTCAGCGTCGGCAAGCTCGAGCACAAGCTTGGGATCAAGGGCTCCCCGACCGGCCAGCCGATCTTCGAGGACGTCCGCGTTCCGCACGAGAACCTCGTGGGTGCGGAGGGCAAGGGCCTCTCGGTGGCGCTGGGCACGCTCGACCACTCCCGCCTCGGGGTCGCCGCCCAGGCGGTCGGGATCGCCCAGGGCGCGACCGACTACGCCGCCGGCTACGCGCGCGAGCGCCGGCAGTTCGGCAAGGCGATCAACGAGTTCCAGGCGATCCAGTTCAAGCTCGCCGACATGGAGACGCGCACCGCCGCCGCGCGCGAGCTGCTCTACAAGGCGTGCGCGAAGGTCGACCGCGGCGAGCCCGACATGGGCAAGTACTCCGCGATGGCCAAGCTGTTCGCCTCCGACACCGCGATGGCCGTGACCATCGAGGCGGTGCAGGTGCTCGGCGGCTACGGGTACGTCAGCGAGTATCCGGTCGAGCGCTACATGCGCGACGCCAAGATCACCCAGATCTACGAGGGCACCAACGAGATCCAGCGCCTCGTGATCGCCCGCACCCTGAAGTGATGCTCTCGCACCTGCCCGTATGGCGACGGACCGCGCTGTCGGCGCTGCTCTGCCTGTGCGTCGCGGTGCTCGTGATCACCGTGTTCCGCGGGCTGAGCACCGACTACCCCGTGCGCGTGCTCCAGGTGCTCGCGACCGCAGCGGCCGCGCTGGGCCTGCTCGGCATGGCGATCGCGGCGGTCACGACGCGGCTGGCGGACTACTCAGAGCCCGAGGACGAGGACGAGTTCGAGCGCCTCGTCGTCCACTCGGAGCGCCTCGCGCGCGAGAACCTCGCCGCCGAGCCCGAGGAGCAGGACTTCATGGCGCTCGACCCGCGCAACGCCGAGGACTTCGAGGAGCTCGTCCGCGAGGCGCTCGACGACCTCCCCGACCTGCTGCGCAAGGCGCTCGATCACGTGGCCGTCGTGATCTCCGACAAGGGCGCCCGCCGGCGCGCCTACGGGCTCTATCAGGGCGACACCGTGGCGCGGGACAACTTTGCCGACCGCATCGTCATCTTCCGCGACACGCTGCTGCGCGACTTCGGCCACGACGCCGACGAGCTGCGCGCGCAGGTGACCCGCACGGTGCGCCACGAGCTCGCCCACCACCTCGGGGCCGACGAGCTCGGCGTGCGGGAGATGGGGCTCTGATGCGCTCGTGATGATCGTGATGGAGCCCCACGCCAGCGAGGCGGCGGTCGCCGCGGTGCGCGAGCGCCTGGAGACCTTGGGCGTCCACGTGCTGGTGATGCCCGGCGAGCTGACCACGGCGATCGGCGCGATCGGCGACCCCGAGGGCGTGCGCGAGGCCGGGCTGGAGGGGATGGAGGGCGTCGACCGGGTCGTCCCGATCTCGCGGCCCTACAAGCTCGCCTCCTCCGAGCTCTTCCACGACGGCCCGAGCTCGTTTGAGATCGACGGCCGCACGGTCGGCGGCGAGGAGACGTTCTGCCTGATCGCCGGGCCGTGCACGGTGGAGACGCGCGAGCAGACGCTGAGCGTTGCCCGCACCGTCAAGGCGGCCGGCGCGTCGATGCTTCGCGGGGGCGCCTACAAGCCGCGCACGTCGCCGTTCGCCTTCAAGGGGCTCGGCCAGGCGGGCCTGGAGATCCTCGCCGAGGCGCGCGCGGAGACCGGGCTGCCCGTGGTCACCGAGCTGCTGGACTCCCAGCACGCGGACTCGATCGCCGAGCACGCCGACGTCGTCCAGATCGGCGCGCGCAACATGCAGAACTACGCGCTGCTCGAGGTCGCCGGCAAGCTCGGGCTGCCCGTGCTGCTCAAGCGCGGGCTCTCCTCCTCGCTCGAGGAGCTGCTGATGGCCGCCGATTACGTGCTCAAGGAGGGCAACGAGCGCGTGATGCTGTGCGAGCGCGGCATCCGGACGTTCGAGAACGCGACCCGCTTCACGCTCGATCTCTCGGCGGTGCCGTGGCTGAAGCTGCACTCCCACCTGCCGGTGATCGTCGACCCGAGCCACGCCACCGGCGACCGGCGCCTGGTCGAGCCGCTGGCGCGGGCGGCGGCGGCGGTGGGCGCGGACGGGATCATCGTGGAGGTCCACGGCGACCCAGAGGCCGCCCTCTGCGACGGTGCGCACTCGCTCTACGCGCACGACTTCGCCGGCTTCGCCAGTCGGGTCGCGGCGCACGCCGCGCTCGACGGCAAGCGGATCGCCTGAGCGCTTGGCTAGCGGGGCCCGCCGCGAATGGCGGAGTTCGCCAGCCCGACGAGCAGCTTGCGGTCGGTCGACTTCGTCCCGAGCTTGGACTGGATCGAGTAGAGCACCCCGTCCTGGCGCCACTCGATGCCCGCGGGGGCACAGGAGGCGCCGCAGTGGACGGGCTCGTAGTAGCCCGTCTGGCCGCCGGTGAGCGTGACTTTGTGGGCCCCCGAGGGGCGCTCGCCGCGCTGCGCGGTGAAGCCCGCCACGAAGCACACGTTCGCCCCGTGGCAGCGCTTGGCGGAGGAGAGCTCGAACTCGTAGGAGTCGCTGCGTCCGACCCCGAAGGAGTAGAGGCGCGTGAACTCGGCCGACACGCGGCTCGGGACGAGGATCGGGACGTCGGTGGCGCCCTTGACCGCCTTCAGGGCCCTGCCGAGCAGCGAGGGGACGTCGAAGCTGTGCGAGCTCGCCGCGCCGGCCTGGGCCGGAGCCAGCAGGGCGATCAGCACGGCGAGTGGGAGGAGGACGCGGCGCATGGTGCGCCGCAGCCTAGACCGTCGCGGCGATCCCGCGTGTCACCCAGTGCTCCAGGTCCTGCTCGCCCAGCGGCGTCGACGGCGGGTCGCCGGCGTAGATCTCGCGCGACAGCGCGTGCCAGTCCGCGCCCGCCCGCAGCTCGCCGAGGGTCGTGAACACGAGCCCCTCCATGCGCCGGATCAGCAGCGCCTCCGGGGGCAGCGTCAGCATCCGCATCTGCGCGAACCACGGTGCGCGCGGCGAGGAGGTCGCCTCGAGCAGCTCCGCCACGTAGGCGGGGCTCAGGCGCAGGAAGCCCGGCTCCAGGTACCACTCGCCCGCCGCGAGCAGCCATTCGAGCAGCCCCTCGGGGTCGAAGTCGGCCGGGTCGGGCAGGTAGCCGAGCGCGGCGAGGCGCGCGTGCACGGCGCCCGCGTCGCCGGCGAGCACCTCGCGGGCCAGCGCCCGCTCCCCCTCGAGATGCTCCGGGCTGACGGTGCGCATGAGCCCGAAGTCCAGGAACCCGACACGGCCGTCCTCGAGTAGCAGGTAGTTGCCCGGGTGCGGATCGCCGCAGGCCCGCGCGGTGCGATGCAGCAGCGAGAAGTAGAAGCGGAACACGATCTCGCCGAAGCGGTCGCGCTCGGCCTCCTCCAGCGCCTTGACCTCGCCGAAGCGCCGGCCCTCGAGCAGGTCGGTGACCAGCACGCGTCGGCTGGAGAGCTCGGTGTGGACCTTCGGGACATGGGCGAACGGGTGGCCGCGGAACGCGCGCTCGACGGCGCGGTGGTTCTGGGCCTCGATCTCGTAGTCGAGCTCCTCGGCGATGCGCTCGCGAAGCTCGCCGTAGAGCGCCTTGACGTCCAGGCCGGGGGCGAGGCGCTTGACCAGCGGGAGCAGCAGCGACAGGTTGCGCAGGTCGGAGTCGACCGCCTCGGCGACGCCGGGGTACTGGACCTTGACCGCCACGCGGGCGCCGTCGTGGGTGACCGCCCGGTGGACCTGGCCGATCGAGGCAGCCGCGAAGGCCTCCTCCTCGAAGTCCGCGAAGGCATCGGCGAGCCTGCCGCCGAGCTCCTCCTCGAGCAGCTTGCGGACCTTCTTGAACGGCAGCGGCGGGACGTCGTCGCGCAGGGAGGCGAGCGTCGCCTTGAACTCCTCGCGCTCGGACTCCGGGATCGCAGCGAAGTCCACCGTGGAGAGCACCTGCCCGACCTTCATCGCGGCGCCGCGCATCTGCCCGAGCTGCTTGACGAGCTCGCGGGCCAGGGCGCCGGCGCGCTCGCCGGTCGCGGCGTCGGCCTCCTCGGGCGAGCGCAGGAGGTTCGCGGCGCGCGTCCCGGCCCAGCGCGCGGACTGCCCGGCGACCAGCCCGCCGAGGCGTGCGGAGCGAGCCGCGCGGTTGGACGGAGGCGATTGGGCCACGTAGAGAGCCTACGTACCGGGCTTTGCGGCAGACCAGTCCCTAGAATTGACCGACGAGTCAATCAACTGGGAGACCTCATGCCTGAAGCCGTGATCGTCGACGCCGTGCGCACCCCCATCGGGCGCGCCGTCAAGGGTTCTCTGAAGGACGTCCGCGCGGACGACCTCGGGGCGATCCCGCTGCGCGCGCTCGTGGAGCGAAACCCCGAGGTGGACTTCGGCGAGACCGACGACATCATGATGGGCTGCGGATTCCAGGCCGGCGAGCAGGGCTACAACGTCGGGCGCTCCTCCCAGCTGCTCTCGGGCATCGACCATCACGTGCCCGCGACCTCGGTCAACCGCTTCTGCGCCTCCTCGCTGCAGACGCTGCGGATGGCCTTCCACGCCATCAAGGCCGGCGAGGGCGATCAGTACATCGCCGCCGGGGTCGAGGCGGTGTCGCGCTTCGGCGACTCGCCGATCCCGTTCCACCCCAAGCTCGACGGCTCCGACGGCTCGATCTTCAACGTCTACATCCCGATGGGCCTGACCGCCGAGAACGTCGCCGACCGCTGCAAGGTCACGCGCGAGGACCAGGACGAGTGGGCCGCGACCTCCCAGCAGCGCGCCGTCGCCGCTCGCGACAGCGGGCACTTCGATCGCGAGATCGTCGCGGTCACGCTCGAGGACGGCACCGAGGTCACCCAGGACGACGGCCCGCGGCCGGGCACCACGAAGGAGAAGCTCGCCGAGCTCAAGCCCGCCTTTCGCCCCGACGGCACCGTCACCGCCGGAAACGCCTGCCCTCTCAACGACGGCGCGGCCGCCGTGCTCGTGATGTCCGAGGAGCGCGCGAAGGAGCTCGGCCTCAAGCCCCGCGCCCGCATCCTCGCCTCTTCCGTGGCGGCGGTCCGCCCCGAGATCATGGGCCTCGGCCCGATCCCCGCGGTCAAGAAGGTGCTCGAGCAGGCCGGCCTGACGATCGACGACATCGACGTCCTCGAGCTCAACGAGGCCTTCGCCGCCCAGGTCGTCCCGTGCCGCGAGGAGTGGGGCATCGACCCCGAGAAGCTCAACCCGTTCGGCGGCGCGATCGCCCTCGGCCACCCGTTCGGGATGACCGGCGCGCGCATCATGACCACGCTGCTGAACAACCTCGAGGCCCTCGACGGCACGATCGGCTTGGAGACGATGTGCGTCGCCGGCGGCCAGGGCCAGGCGATGATCGTGGAGCGACTGAACTAGCTCTGCAGCAGCGCGAAGAGCTCGGTCGCGAGGCGGCCGGGCTCCTCGTGCAGCTGCCGCCAGGTGATGCGCACGACGCGCCAGTCCTTGGCCTGGAGACGGCGGTCGCGCTGCCGGTCGCGCTCGAAGGCTGTGCGTGTGCCGTGGGTGGCGAAGCCGTCCAGCTCGACGATCAGGCGCTGTTGAGGCCAGGCGAGATCGACCTCGTAGCCCTTGATGTGGGAGTTGACGGCCGGTGACGGAAGCGCATTGGCTTCGAGAAAGGGGAGGAAGCGCTTCTCGAGGTCTGAGCGCGTGTGGGGTACGTCAACTGCGGCTTTGAGGAGTGATCTCAGCCGGGTGGTGCCCTTCCGGCGAGGGTGGCGGTCAAGGAGGTTGGCGATCTGGGCCGTGTTCAGGACCCGGAGGATCTCGGCCTGCTCGAAGGCCTTCGCGAGCGCCTGCGGGTGCAGGACGGCAGCGAGGTCGACGAGGGTGCGGGCCAGGGTGGTTACGGGGATGGCGCGGACGGTGCTGACCTCGTCGTCGGGGAGAACGGCGCAGTGGCGAAGGAGGCCGGGTCGGTCACGGAGCTTCCGTGGCGTCGTGAGGGTGATGCGCCCGCTTGCCGACGGGCGGATGCCCAAGTGCGCCGCCCCGCTCTGGTGGCTCAGCGCGGCTCCCGGGCCCGAAGCGAGCACCGCCGCCATCCAGCGCCCCTCCCGTGTGAGCACGCGATGGCCGACGGAGTAGACGCCCCGATAGCGCACGTGGAGCCGGCCATTCTCCACTCGATGGTCGATCGCCCGCCGCCCGACCCCGAGCGCCGACAGCTGCGCCCGCGACACGACCCCGTGCTGACGCCCGGCGAGCTCCGCGATTCCGGCATCGACACGACGCTTCTGCACTTCGCCCCCCATGTCGGGGTGAAGTGCGGAAGCGATCGAAACTCGCCCCCCACCCAGCCGGCGTTGACGTTCAGCGGCGCGAGCCCGGTAGCCGGTCGGCGAGGTTGCCGATCGGCTCGACGGACTCCTGGATCGCCTCGAGGCGCGGGTGCAGCTCGCGGATCGCCTTGTCCATCTCGGCGATCATCGGCTCGAGGTCGTCGACCGCCTCGCGCACGGACAGGACGGCGGCCTCGAGCGGCTCGACGTTCTTGCGCACGCCCGGGAGCTCCTTCATAGGCTCCATCGCCTCGCTGACCTTGTCGAGCTTGCCCGGCATCGAGCGCAGGTTCGCCCGCAGGCCCGCGATCTCGCCGTGGAGGCCCTCCATCTGACCGGGCAGCACGCCGAGGTCGCGGCGCAGTCCGGTGATCTCCTTCCTGACGTCGTTCATCTGGCCCGGCATCCCGCCCAGGTCCTCGCGAAGGCCGCGGATCTCGTCGAGCAGCGCGTCCAGCCGTGGCGGGCAGCGAGCCCACGGCCTCAAGCGCGCGCCCGACGAGCAGCGGCGGCACGAGCAGCGGATTGGTCATTCGCCGAGCACCTTGATGACGAGGCGCTTCTCGCGGCCGCCGTCGAACTCGGCGTAGAAGATCGCCTGCCAGGGGCCGAGGTCGAGCCGGCCCTCGGTCACCGGCACGATCACCTGGTGGTGGACGAGCAGGTTCTTGAAGTGCGCGTCGCCGTTGTCCTCGCCGCCGCGGTGGTGGCGGTAGTCGCCGGGGTCGGGAGAGAGCTCGCGGGCGACGTCGTTGGCGGGCTCCGTCCAGCTCGGGGGCGCGAGCTTGTCGAGCCACTCCATGGCGTCCTCGAGGATCCCCGGCTCGTCGTCGTTGATCCAGACGCCGGCGGTGATGTGCATCGCCGAGACGAGCACCATGCCCTCGGCGATCCCTGACTCGCCGACGGCCTGAGCGACGTCGTCGGTGATGCGGACCCACTCGCGCCGCTCGCGCGTGCGGAAGGTCCGGTAGACGGTATGCGCGGTCATCCGGGCATCATGCCGACATGGACCTCGCAATAGCGGGCCGCACGGCGGTCGTCACCGGCGCGAGCCGCGGGATCGGCGCGGTCGCCGCGCGCATGCTCGAGCAGGAGGGCGCCAAGGTGCTCGCCGTCTCGCGCTCAACGGGCATCGACGTCACCGCAGCCGGCGCCGCCGAGAAGATCGCCGCCGCGCTCGGCGGCGCGGCGCCCGACATCCTCGTCAACAACGCCGGCACGAGCTTCGCCCGAACGCTCGACGAGCTCACCGAGGCGGACTGGCAGGGCCAATGGGAGCTGCACGTCATGGCCTCCATGCGCTTGATGCGCGCCTTCGCGCCCGCGATGGCGGAGCGCGGGTGGGGGCGGATCGTCAACGTCACCTCCTCGGCGGGCAAGCGCCCGTCGCTGACCAACGCGGCCTACTCGGTGACCAAGGCCGCCCAGTCCTCGCTCTCGCGTGTGTTCGCCGACACCTACGCGCCCCAGGGGGTGCTCGTGAACTCGGTCGCGCCCGGCCCCGTGGCCTCGTCGCTGTGGATGGACGAGGGCGGCCTCGCCGACCAGACTGCCGAGGCGCGTGGCCTCAGCCGCGAGGAGTCGATCAAGGTCCAGGAGGACAAGGTCCCGCTCGGGCGCTTCGCCACCGAGGAGGAGATCGCCTCGGTGATCGTCTTCCTCTGCTCCGAGCGCGCCGCCACCGTCACCGGCGCCCACTGGTCGGTGGACGGCGGGACGGTGGCGACGATCGTGTGAGCGGCGCGGCCGGTGCGTCAGGCGGCGACGTTCTCGGCCAGGGCGTCGAAGAAGCCCGTCCAGCCGTCCCTCGCCTGCTCGTAGCCCGCGGCGTCCATGTGGCCACCGGTCTGGCGGAAGCGCATCTCGGTGCGGCCGTCGCCGAGGTCGTCGAACTCGACCGTTACGGGCTCGAACTCGTCCCCGGGCCGGTCTGAGAGCGTGAGCGTGAGCCGCGCGGGCTCGTCGACCTCCTGGAAGGTCCCGTGCCAGTTGATGTCCCCTCCGTCGAGGCGCATCGTCGCCTTCCAGGCGCCGCCCTCGCGCACATCCATCGCGACGCTGTCGATCGGTACGTCGACGCCTGAGCCGCCGAACCAGGAGGCGAAGCGCTCCGGCTCGGTCCAGGCCTTGAACACGAGCTCGCGCGGGGCGTCGAAGACGCGGGTGATCTCGATGCCTTCTGCGCTGGAGGTGGCTGAATCGGTCATGTGCGGCTCCGCTTCTTCTGGATGTGGCGCAGGTGCTCGTCGAGGCTGTCGAAGGAGCCCTCCCAGAACCGCCGGTAGTGCGTGAGCCAATCGGCGGCGTCGCGCAGCGGCTCGCCGTGCAGCCGCGACGGGCGCAGCTGCGCGGTCCGCCCGCGGGTGATGAGCCCGGCGCGCTCGAGCACCTTCAGGTGCTTGGAGATCGCCTGAACGCTCATCGGGAAGGGCTCGGCCAGCTCGTTGACCGTGGCCTCGCCGTCGCTGAGCCGGGCGAGGATCGCCCGGCGCGTCGGGTCGGCGAGGGCCGCAAAGGTGCTGCTGAGCTGGTCGGTTGCCACGAGTGTTCACCTGCCTGGTTGATAAACCACTCGGTTGAAGAGATACCCGACGAATCGCCGGCTGTCAAGGCGAACCGGGGAAGCCGGCCGCTCGCTCAGGCGGGAACGGGCGCTTCGTCGCGCGCCACCAGCGCGGCATAGCGGCCGGCGACGGCCACCAGCTCCGCGTGCGTGCCGCGCTCGACGATCTCGCCCTCGTCGAGCACGACGATCTGGTCGGCGTCGCGGACGGTCGAGAGCCGGTGGGCGATGACGATCGTCGTCCGCCCCTCGGCGAGCTGCTCGAGCGCCTCCTCAACCGCGCGCTCGGTCTGCACGTCCAGTGCGCTCGTGGCCTCGTCGAGCACGAGCACCGGGGGGTTGCGCAGGACCGTGCGCGCGATCGCGATGCGCTGCTTCTCGCCGCCGGAGAAGCGGAAGCCGCGCTCGCCGACCACGGTGTCGTAGCCCTCGGGGAGCGTCGCGATCGTCTCGTGGATCTGCGCCGCGCGGGCGGCCGCCTCGATCTCCTCGTCGCTCGCGTCGGGCCGCGCGAAGCGCAGGTTCTCGCGAACCGAGGCGTGGAAGAGGTAGGTCTCCTGGGAGACGACGCCGACCGCGGCGGCCAGAGACTCGAAGGTCAGGCCGGTCAGGTCGCGGCCGTCGACCCGCACGCTCCCGCGCTCGGGGTCATAGAGGCGAGCAGCGAGGTAGCCGAGCGTGGTCTTGCCCGACCCGGTCTCGCCCACGATCGCCGTGCGCGTGCCCGCGGGGACCTCGAGATCGACGCCCCGGAGCGTCCACTGGTCCTCCTCGTCCTCGCCGTAGCGAAACCACACGCCCTCGAAGCGCACGTCGCCGCGCACGTCGCGCAGCTCGCGCTCCCCGGGGTGGATCTCCACCGGCATGTCGAGGTACTCGAACACGCGCTCGAACAGCGCCGCCGAGGTCTGCACGTCCACCGCGACGTTGAGCAGCGAGGACGCGGGGAAGAACAGCCGCGTCTGCAGCGTCGTGAAGGCCACGACGGTGCCGATCGAGACCGCCGCCGGGCTCAGCCCGGCGAACAGGTAGACGAGTGCCGGCATCACCGCGAAGGAGGTCTGGATCGAGGCCATCATCCAGCGCCCCGCCATCCGCGATCGCACCTCGAGGTCGGCCAGTCGCGCGGACTCGCCGTCGAAGCGATCGGCCAGCTCGGCTCCGCGCCCCATCGTCTTGCCGAGCAGGATCCCCGACACGCTGAGCGACTCCTGCACCAGCGAGGAGATGTCGGCCAGCGCGCCCTGCTTGGTCGTGGTGATCTCCTTGCGCTTGGCCCCGACGCGGCGCGAGAGCAGCACGAAGAAGGGCAGCAGCGCGAGCGAGAACAGCGCGAGCCGCCAGTCGAGCAGCACCATCGCCACGATGCTCGCGAGCACGGTGGTGACGTTCGAGACGATCGAGGTCGCGGTGGTGGTCACCACGTTCTGCACGCCGCCGATGTCGTTGGCGATGCGCGACTGGATCTCGCCCGTGCGGGTCTTGGTGAAGAAGGCCAGCGACAGGCGCTGCAGGTGGCGGTAGACCTTGGCGCGCAGGTCGTGCATCACGCGCTGCCCCACGAGGTTGGAAAGCCAGGTCTGCGCCACGCCGAGCACGCCGGTGACGATCGCGATGGCGATCATCCCGCCGACCAGCTCGCCGAGCAGGCCCTTGTCCTTGTGCGGGATCGCCTGGTCGAGCACGTCGCGCAGCAGGAACGGCGAGATCATGCCGAGCCCCGCCGAGAGGGCGATCAGCCCCAGTACCGCGGTCAGGCGGCCGCGGTAGGGGCGAAAGAGGGCGGTGACCCGCCGGGTCACGCCACCAGCTTGGGGGCCGGCTCGAGCGCCTTCTCGAGCACTTCCTCGATCGTCATGACCGGGTGGAAGGCCATCTGCTCGCGCACGTCGGCGGGGATGTCGTCGAGGTCGCCGCGGTTGCGCTCGGGGAGGATGACCTCGTTGAGCCCGGCCGCGTGGGCCGCGAGCACCTTCTGCTTGAGCCCGCCGATCGGCAGCACCCGGCCCTGCAGCGTGACCTCGCCGGTCATGCCGACCGTGTGCTTGACCGGCCGCCCGGACAGCAGCGACGCCAGCGCGGTGGTCATCGTGACGCCCGCGCTCGGCCCGTCCTTCGGCATGCCGCCGGCCGGGATGTGGATATGCAGATCGCTCTTCTCGAGGAAGTCCTTGGCGATGCCATAGAGCGGCGCGTTGGACCGCACGAAGCTGAGCGCGGCCTGCGCGCTCTCCTTCATGACGTCGCCGAGCTGCCCCGTGAGCTGAAGCTTGCCGGTGCCGTACATCTTCGTCGCCTCGATGAAGAGGATCTCGCCGCCGACGCTCGTCCAGGCGAGGCCGGTCGCGACGCCCGTCTCCGCCGTGCGCTCGGCGACCTCGC
>JBBRYA010000062.1:0-19934 GCA_038238015.1 Solirubrobacterales bacterium | reverse complement strand
GGGGTCTGCTCGAGGATCTCGTAGATCGGCGCGGCCTCCTCGCGCCGGACGGCCATGAACATGCGCGGCATGACCGGGAAGTGGAAGGCCATGTGACACTCGTCGCCGGCGCCGAAGTACGCGACCACGTCGGCCGGCCACTGGTTGGCCTCGGCGAGCAGCACGCGGTCGGGGAAGTTCGCGTCGATCTCCGCGCGCACCCGGCGCAGGTAGTCGTGGGTCTCGGGCAGGTTCTCGCCGTTGGTGCCCTCGCGCTCGAACAGGTAGGGCACGGCGTCGAGCCGGAAGCCGTCCAGGCCGATCTCCAGCCAGAAGCGCAGGACCTCGAGCATCGCCTCCTGGACCTCGGGGTTGTCGAAGTTGAGGTCGGGCTGGTGGGAGAAGAAGCGGTGCCAGAAGTACGCCCCCGCGGTCTCGTCCCAGGTCCAGTTGGAGGTCTCCGTGTCGACGAAGATGATCCGCGCGTCTTCGTAGCGATGCACGGTGTCTGACCACACGTACCAGTCGCGCTTGGGGTTCTCGGGGCTCGAGCGCGCCTCCTGAAACCACGCGTGCTCGGAGGAGGTGTGGTTCATCACCAGGTCGGCGATCACGCGAATGCCCTTCTGGTGCGCCGCCTCGATGAAGTCGCGCACGTCGTCGACGATGCCGTAGTCGGGGTGGATCGAGAAGAAGTCCGCGATGTCGTAGCCGCCGTCGCGCAGCGGCGAGTCGTAGTAGGGCAGCAGCCAGATGCAGTCGATGCCCAGCCACTGCAGGTAGTCGAGCTTCTCGATCAGCCCGCGGAAGTCACCCGAGCCGTCGCCGTTGGCGTCGAAGAAGCCGCGGATGTGGATCTCGTAGAAGACGGCGGTCTTGAACCACAGCGGCTCGGCCTCGAACCAGTGCCCGGGATCGTTGGCGCGGTTCACTCAGACCACCCGCAGCACGTGCGCCTGGCGCACGCCGGCCTCGATGCGGACGTAGTTGCCGCCCATCCGCCAGTCGAAGTGCTCGCCGGTGATCAGGTCCTCGACCGCGAACACCGGCGCGAGCCCGAGCCCGGCGGGGATCAGCGCCGAGCCCTCCTGCACGCCGAAGGGATCGAGGCTGACGACGACGATCACCGTGTTGCCGGGCGACTGCTTGGCGTAGGCGATCAGCGCGTCGTTGTGGGTCTCCAGGAACGTGACGTTGGAGAACACCTGCAGCGCGGGGTTCTCGCGCCGGACCTCGTTGAGGCGGCGGATGGCGGGCAGCAGCGGGCCATCGAGCGCGCGCGCGTGCAGCTGGTACTTCTCGGAGTCCAGGTACTCCTCCGAGCCCTCGCGCACCGGCACGTTCTCGAAGTGCTCGAAGCCCGAGTAGATCCCGTAGCTCGGGCTCAGCGTGGCGGCGAGGATCAGCCGGGCGTGGAACGCGCCGGGGCCGCCGTGCACGAGGTAGGCCTCGAGGATGTCGGGCGTGACCGGGAAGAAGTTGGGGCGGAAGTACTCGGCCTCCTCGCCATGGGCGAGCTCTGAGACATACTCGGTCAGCTCGTGGCGCGAGGTCTTCCACGTGAAGTAGGTGTAGGACTGCGTGAAGCCGAGCTTGGCCAGCTCGCGCATCACCGCGCGGCGCGTGAACGCCTCGGCCAGGAAGATCACGTCGCGGTCGACCTTGTGCACCTCGGCGATCAGCCACTCCCAGAACGCGAACGGCTTGGTGTGCGGGTTGTCGACGCGGTAGACCTTCACCCCGGCGTCGACCCAGAACAGGAAGATCCGCAGCCACTCGTCCCACAGGCCGCGCCAGTCCTCGGACTCCCAGTTGACGTTGTAGATGTCCTGGTAGCGCTTTGGCGGGTTCTCGGCGTACTTCAGCGTGCCGTCGGGGCGGCGGTGAAACCACTCCGGGTGCGCTTTGAGCCACGGGTGGTCGGCGGACGCGTTGATGGCGAAGTCCATCGCCACATCCATGCCGTGCTCGCGCGCGGTCGCGCACAGCGCGCGCATGTCCTCCAGCGTGCCCAGCTCGGGGTGCACGGTGTCGTGGCCGCCCTGCTCGGCGCCGACCGCATAGGGCGAGCCCGGGTCCTTCGGGCCGGCGGTGAGCGCGTTGTTGGCGCCCTTGCGGTTGGTGGCGCCGATCGGGTGGATCGGGGTGAGGTAGAGGACGTCGAAGCCCAGCTCGGCGAGCTCGGGCACACGCTTCTCGACGCCCTTGATCCCGCCCCAGGAGCGCGGGAAGACCTCATACCAGGAGCCGAAGCGAGCGCGCACGCGGTCGACGGCGAGCGGTAGCGCCTTCTCCAGCCGGGTGACCCCGTGGCGCTGCTGGACGCGCTCCATCGCTTCGGAGAGCTCAGGCGAGAGCGCGGCGTCGTAGCGGGCGGCGGCGGTGGCCTTGGGGTCGCTCAGCACGGCGAGCGCCGCTTGGATGGTCGTCTCCTCGCCCTCGGCGAGTGCGCGCTCGAGCAGCACCGCGCCCTCTGAGAGCTCGCCCGCGAGGTCGTCCTGGGCCGCGTCGACCTTGCGCGCGAGCTCGTCGCGCCAGGTCGCCCAGAGGTCGAACCACGCCTCGATCCCGAAGTCCCAGCGGCCTGGCCGCTCAACGGGGAACGCACCCTCCCAGCGCACGCCGTTGTAGTGGGCGTCGACCGGCAGCATCTCCGCCTCCAGCCAGCCGCGGGCGCCCGGCGCCTTGTAGCGGACGACGGCGCGGAGCTTCTCGTGGCCGTCGGAGAACACGTCGGCGGCGACGGCGACGCTGTCGCCGACGCAGCGCTTGGGCGCGTAGCGGCCGCCGTCGAGCACCGGTGAGAGCGGCCGGATGCGGATGCGGCTCGGCGGTAGGGTGGGCTTCGCGGCCGCGGGCATGCAGGCGGGAGTATCCAGCCCTCACCCGGCCAAACGTCTCGTGACCGAACTCCCCCGCTCCAGCGGCGTCCAGCTGCACCCGACCTCGCTGCCCGGCGGCCGGCTCGGGCGCCAGGCGTACGCGTGGGTGGACTGGCTCGCCGGCGCCGGGCAGACGTGGTGGCAGATGCTGCCGCTCGGTCCACCCGACCGCCACCGCTCGCCCTACAAGGCGGCCTCGGCCTTCGCGGCGTGGCCGGGGTTGCTCGGCGAGCCCGGCGCGCCGGTGAGCCGAGCTGAGGAGCTCGACTTCCGCGAGCGAAACGCGTACTGGATCGGGGACTGGGAGCGCTTCGGCGGGCGCGGCGCGGTCGCCGACCAGGTGCGCTTCGACCGCGAGTGGGCGGCGCTGCGGCGCTACGCCGCCGACCGTGGCGTGAAGATCATCGGCGACGTCCCGATCTACGTCGCCCCGGGCAGCGCCGACCACCGCGCGCACCCCGAGCTGTTCCGCGCGGGCGCCGTCGCCGGCACGCCGCCTGACGCCTACACCGACAAGGGCCAGCTGTGGGGCAACCCGCTCTATGACTGGCCCGCGCTGCAGCGCCGCGGCTACCGCTGGTGGATCGAGCGCCTGCGCCGCACCTTCGACCTCTTCGACCTCGCGCGCATCGACCACTTCCGCGGGTTCGTCTCCTACTGGGCCGTCCCCGCGCGGGCCGAGCACGCGCTGAGCGGGAGCTGGAAGCGGGGCCCGGGGCGCGCGGTGTTCGACGCCGCCTCGCGCGAGCTCGGCGGCGAGCTGGCGCTGATCGCCGAGGACCTCGGGGTCATCACCCCCGCCGTCGAGCGCCTGCGCGACGGCCTCGGCTACCCGGGCATGGTCGTGCTGCAGTTCGGCTTCGATCCCGGCGATCGCCACAGCCCGCACCGGCCCGCCAACCACGTCGCGCACCGCATCGCCTACACGGGCACGCACGACCACGACACCGTCCGCGGGTGGTACGAGTCGCTCACGGCCGAGGTGCGCGCGCTGGTCGACCAGGCGGTGGCCGCGGCGGGCGTCGCCGAGCCCGAGCCCTGGTGGTCGCTGATCCGCCTCACCTTCGCCTCCCCCGCCCGCGTGGCGATGACCCAGGCCCAGGACGTGCTCGGGCTCGGCGGCGAGGCGCGGATGAACCTGCCGGGGACCAAAGGTGCGAGCTGGCGCTGGGGGCTCGACGCGCTGCCCTCGGGTGAGCTGGCCAAGCGGCTGCGGGCGGCGACCGAGGAGGCCGGGCGTCGTCAGGCGTAGCTGACCGTCGCGGCGGGCGTGCCACGGTGGCGCGAGACCAGCTCGGCCTCGGCCTCCACGTCCGCGCGGATGCGTTCAGGGAGCGGCTCGAGGGGCTCGACCGTCACGGCCAGGCGCTTTCCCTGTTTCCTCGCGCGCCAGGTCCCCGCCAAGCGCCCCTCGGCGAGCACTACGCCGGGGCTGCCGATGTGGCTCCACACGCGCTTGCGCCGCGCGGGGTCGGCGAACAGCGTCTCGCGGTCGCGGTCGATCAGCAGCGGGTCGCCGGGCGGGAGCAGCCGCACACCCTGCGCCGGCTCGGGTGGGCGAGGCGCTCGCGGTCGCCCTCGTGGATCCACCCCGCGCCGGCCGGCGCAAGCTCCGGCTCGGCCAGCGCCCACATCCGCTGCGCCTGCGTGCGGGTGATGCCCGACCATTCAGCGAGTCGCTTCGCGTCCGAGGGCCCGTAACGATGCAGGTAGCGCCGCACGAGCTCGCGCCCCGCCTCGTCGCGGTCGACGCTCTCGAGCGGCTTGCCGAGCCAGTCGCGCGGCCGGGCGAACGCGGGCTGGCGCCCGGCGCGGCCCGCGACGCAGAGCTCGCCGCGCAGGCAGGCCGCGACCAGCAGCCAGCGCCGCGCGTGGTGGCTCTGGCAGCCCTCGCACCACGGCAGCAGGCTCTGCGGGAGCGCGTTGCGCAGCGCCTCGTGGAGCTCGTCGCGCGAGAGCACGCGGCCATCGAGCGCCTCGCGGATCACCGCGACGGTGCGCTCGACCGACTCTGTCGCGGTCATGTCGGCGTCGGGGATCGCACGCTGGACGAGCTCATGCAGCGTGGCCTCGTCGGGTGGGTCGAGCGCGGCGAGGAACGCGGCGGCCTCGGCGCTCGGGACGATCGCCAGCGCCGTGCGGGGGTTCCACGTGGCGAGCAGCGTCTTGTCCATGTTGAGCGCGCACTCGAGGCTCCCGGGCTCGAGCGCGCGCGCCCGCGCGTGAAGCGCCAGCACCGCAGCGCCCGGCGGGGAATCCTGGATCGCCCAGCCCGCCGCGGCGTCGGTCGCGGCGCCCTCGCGGCGCGCGAGGCCGTGGCCCGCAACGCGGAAGGCGAGGACCTGCTCGGGGCCGGCGTCCATGACGACCGGCAACCTAGACTCCCCGCCCCCGATGGCCGCTAGCACAGAGCACGAGATCCTCGACTTCAACCGCCGCTACCACGACGTCGCGGCTGGCGAGTACGACGCCAAGTGGGGCATCGACTTCGGCGTGAACGGGCGCGCGCAGGTGCTCGGCAAGCTCGCGAAGCTGCTGGGCGAGCGCCCGGGGCCGTTTGCGCGCTCGCTGGAGATCGGCGCCGGGACGGGTTACTTCTCGCTCAACCTCCTGCAGGCCGGGGTCGTGCGCGAGGCGACCTGCACCGACATCTCGCCCGGGATGCTGCAGACGCTCCAGGCCAACGCGGCCGAGAACGGGCTGGAGGTGCAGACCGTCGCCTGCGACGCCGCCGAGCTGCCCTTTGAGGACGGGAGCTTCGACCTCGTCCAGGGCCACGCCGTCCTGCACCACCTGCCAGACCTCGAGCGCTCCTTCGCCGAGTTCGCGCGCGTCCTGCGCCCGGGCGGGACGCTGTTCTTCGCGGGCGAGCCCTCGGCGCACGGCGATCGCATCGCCGCCTGGCCCAAGCGCGCGGCCGTGCGCGCCGCGCCGTACTGGCGCCGTGCGCTGAAGGCGCGGCCGGCCGGTCCGCAATCAGCCGGAGGGGAGCACGCCCACAGCGCCGACCACGGCCTGGAATGGGAGGTCGACGTGCACGCCTTCCTCCCCGCCGAACTCGAGGCCCTGGCCCGCGGCGCCGGGCTGACCGACGTGCGACTGCGCGGAGAGGAGCTCGTCGCCAACGTGTTCGGCTGGGTCAACCGCACGCTCGAGGCGAGCGCAGAGTTCTCCGACCTGCCGCCCTGGTGGATCCACTTCGCCCACCGCGGCTATCTGCTGCTCCAGCGGGTGGACCGCCGGCTGCTCGAGCCGCGGCTGCCGCCGCAGGCGTTCTACAACCTCATGCTGACCGCGAGTAAACCGGTGTGAGGCCGGTCCAGCGGATGCCCATCCATCGGATCCCGCCCGTGTCCTCGAGCGTCGGGCGGCGAACGTCATGCGAGCAATGGAGGTTCATGCCAGTGCCTTCGGCCCGGCGCGGCATGGTTCGCTGCGCCTGACAACTGCGTCGGCGCCATCGGCAGGTTGTGAGAGCTTTGCCAAGTCGGCTGGGAGCTTCGCCCGGCACTCACTGCGCACGCGGCCGGGCGATCGGGTCGCGCTCGAGGCGCTAGCTGCCGATGACCGGGGTGTGACCGGAGAGCACACCATCTCGAGCCGCGCACGGCGCCTCACGCGCGCCTTCGATGGCGCGGTCGCGTCGGCCCAGTACTGGGGCGCCGCGCGGCTCACCCGCGACGCCGACCCGGAGACCGGGCTGCCGACCCGCACCCGTCTGCTGGCCGACGTCGCGACGATCCCGCCCGGGGTTCCCGCGCGCATCGAGCTGCTGCTCGTCGGAGCGGCCGCCGAGCTCTCGGCCTCCGGTGCGCTCGGCGGCGATCCCGAGCTGCCCCGCCGCATCGCCCAGGTGCTGCGCAGGGCCGCCCGGTCCTCAGGCGCACGCGCCTACCGGCTGGATGCCTCGCTCTACGCGATCCTCGGCCCGTTCGAGATCGGCTCGGTACCCCCAGGCGCCGCGGCGCACAGCGGCTTGGCCGAGATCTCCGAAGCGGTCGCCGCCGCCGCCGTCCGCGGCGAGGCGCGCCTGCCCGACGAGGCCGGCGACGGCACCGAGGCCCTGCGCGTCGCCCACGACCGCCTTCGCACCCGCAGCCGCTGGCAGCGCCTGTCCTCCGAGCGCCAGGTCCGCGACGTCCTGCTCCAGCTGCTCTCGGAGCGCCGCGCGGGCGGGGCCGCGGTCGTCCTCCCACGCGTGGCCGCACACGCCGTCGGGATCGCCCGGCGCCTCGGGCTCTCGATGTCCGAGCTCGACGAGATCGTCCGTGCCTCCGAGCTCCAGGACCTCGGCATGCTCACGGTCCCCGAGGCCATCACCGGAAAGCGCGGGGCGCTGAGCGAGGACGAGTGGCAGCAGATCCGCGCCCATCCCGAGGCCGGCGAGCGGGTCCTCGCCGCGTCGCCGGCGATGGTGCCGGTCGCCCGCCTCGTGCGCTCCTGCTACGAGCGCTACGACGGAACGGGCTACCCGGATGGGCTCAGCGGCGAGGCGATCCCGCTCGGCGCCCGCATCATCGCCGTGTGCGTCGCCTTCGACGCCATGACCTCCGCGCGCCCCTACCGCGAGGCGCTGCCCGCCCCGACGGCGTTCGCGGAGCTCAAGCGCTGCGCGGGGCTCCAGTTCGACCCGGTCGTCGTCGCCGCGTTCTGCGTGGAGAACCAGCTCGAGCCCGGCCTCGAGCTCGCTGCCGCGTCCTCGTGAGCATCGAGTCCCTCGCGGACGGGTCCGGGCTCGACGACGCCCTCGCCCGCGTCCTCGTCCTCGAGGAGCAGGTCCGCCACCGTGCCCTGCACGACCCGCTGACCGGGCTGCCGAACCGTCTGCTGTTCGTCGACCGCGTCCATCACGCCCTGGCGCTCGCGGGTCGCAAGGAGGCCACGGTTGGCGTCATCTTCCTCGACCTCGACCGCTTCAAGCTCGTCAACGACACGCTCGGCCACCACCGCGGCGACGAGCTGCTCACCGAGCTCGCGCGGCGGCTGGAGCCGCTCGTGCGCAGCGGCGACACGCTCGCGCGCCTCGGCGGCGACGAGTTCGCCGTGCTCTGCGAGGACCTGCCCGGCGAGCGCGGGGCGATCGAGGTCGCCCAGCGCGTCCTCGACGCGCTCAGCACCCCGGTCGCCATCGAGGACCGCCCGGTGTTCGCCGGCGTGTCGATCGGCATCGCGGTCGCCGACGGGCGGAGCCCCACCGCCGAGTCGCTGGTCCGCGACGCCGACGTGGCCATGTGCCGCGCCAAGGAGCAGGGCGGGGGGCGCTATGAGCTCTTCGACCCGGCGATGCGCAGCGGATGGTCGAGCGCCTCGCGCTCGAGGAGGACCTGCGCCTGGCGCTGGAGCTCCAGCAGATGGAGCTCTTCTACCAACCGCTGGTCTCGCTCGAGCAGCGGCGGATCGTCGGGCTCGAGGCGCTGGTGCGCTGGCGCCACCCGACGCGCGGGATCATCCTGCCGGGCGCCTTCGTGCCGGTCGCCGAGGAGAGCGGGCTGATCCTGCCGCTCGGGCGCTGGGTACTCAACGAGGCCTGCCGGCAGCTCGCGCGCTGGAGCACCGAGCCGGGCATCGACCTGCCGTTCCTGTCGGTCAACCTCTCCGGGCGCCAGCTCGCCGAGCCCGGCCTGCCCGAGCAGCTCGCGGAGATCCTGCGCCGCACCGGCGCGCCGCCGGCGCGGCTCGCGCTCGAGCTCACCGAGACCGTGCTGATGGAGGAGACGACGTCGCCGACCGCGACGCTCCAGGACCTCAAGGCGCTCGGCGTCGACCTGCTGCTCGACGACTTCGGGACGGGCTACTCGTCGCTCAACCACGTCAAGCGCTTCCCGATCGGCGCGATCAAGGTCGACCGGGCGTTCACCGCCGGGGTGGCCGACGAGGAGGCCGACCGCCACATCCTGCGCGCGATCGTGAGCATGGCCCACGCGCTCGACGTGCGGGTCGTGGGCGAGGGCGTCGAGACCCCGGAGCAGGCGCGCTGGCTGCGCCACCTCGGGATCAACCTCGCCCAGGGCTACGCGTTCGCCCGCCCCGCCCCCGCGGTCGCCGTCGAGGCGCTGCTGCGCTCGGGGCTCGACCTCGACCGCCTCGCCTCGTGCTTCGAGCCGCTGGACCCTGCGAGTGCGGGTGCGGCCGCGATGCCGCTGCCGGCCACCGCCGCCGCGCGCGAGCCCGCCACCGGCGCGACCGTGACGCTCGGAGAGGCCGCCGACGCGCTCGGCATCTCGACGAGCTCGCTGCGGCGCTGGGCCGACACCGGGCGCATCCGCGCCGTCCGCACCGCGGGTGGCCATCGCCGCTTCCCCGCCGGCGAGATCCGCCGTCTGAACGCCGAGAGCGCCGTCGCCCAGCGCCCGCTCGTGCGGCCGGTGGCGCTGCCCACCGACGCGCTGCCCGAGCTGCCGGCGCTGCTGGCCGCCTCGGCCGCCGATCTCGCCGTCGCCGGTGCGCGCGCGCTCTACGACGGCCCGCGCCCGGGCTGGTTCGCGTCTGACTCCGGCCGCGCGCAGCTCGCGCTCTGGGCCTCCGCGTTGGGGGCGGCGGCACGCACCGCCAACTACGACACGGCGCTGGAGGCCACGCGGCGGCTGGTCACCCAGGCCGACTACGCCGGCGCCTCGCTGTTGGAGCGCCACACCTTCGTCGAGCGCTACGGCGACCTGGTGGGCCGCGCGCTGCAGGAGCGCGGCTGCGACCGCAGCGAGCTGGTCGGCGCACGCCGGCTGTTCACGCGGGTTCGCCAGGCGCTGCTGGAGTCGGCGGACGGCCGGCCTTCACCCTGAGCACGATCCAGCCGGCGCGGGCGCTGACCTTCGCGTGGCGGTAGGCATAGGTCGCGTCCCCGCGCAGGCGGCCGATCCGCGTCATCTTCCCGGGGGCGATCAGCGCCGACGGCGCCGCCCGCTCGGGCACGCCCTCGGCGGCAAGGACGCCGAGCGCGCGCTCGGCGATCGCGACCTGGCCGAGGGCGGTCGGGTGCACGTGGTCGGCCATCAGCACACGCCGGCCGCGAAAGCCCCGCAGATCGACGACCAGCGCGCCGCTCGCCCTCGCCGAGCGCTCGACGATCGCGTTGAGCTCGTGGACCTTCGCACCCGCGCGCGGACGCCCGAGGTCGACGGGGATGGTCAGCGTGAGCACACGCTCGCAGCGCTCGGCGAGGAACGCCAGCGCCTCGCGCAGGCCCGCCTCGAACGCCACCGGGTCCCAGCCGAAGCCGCGCACGTCGTTGGTGCCGATGTACAGGCAGCCGAGGTCATAGGGTCCCTCGGGCTGCTGCGCGCGCGCCAGGAAGGCCGGGATCTGCTCGCCCACGACGCCGCGCACGTCGGCGCCATCGACCGCGTAGGAGCTGTAGGGCAACCCCAGCGCCCGCGCCACCCAGTGCGCCCAGCCCTGCAGCGCGACGCCCCACTGAAGCTCTCCGCCGCCGTGGGTGATCGAGTCCCCGAAGGTCAGGATGCCGAGCATGCGGGCGCGGCACGCTACAGAATGTCGGGGTCATGGACTCCCTGCGCGGCCGCCTCCTGCTCGCCTCCCCCACGCTGCTGGAGCCGACGTTCCATCACACGGTGATCCTGATCGCCGAGCACACCGAGGAGGGGGCGATGGGGCTGGTGCTCAACCGTCCGGCCGAGACGCGCGTGGCCGACGCCGTGCCCGACCTCGCCCGGCTCTCCGAGCCCGGCGCGCCGGTCTACGTCGGCGGCCCCGTCGCCGAGGACTCGGTGATCGTGCTCGCCGAGTTCGACGAGCCCGGGCTCGCCGGCGTCCTGCTCGGCGAGGATCTCGGCTTCCTCAGCAGCGCGACCGAGGACCTCGACGTCGTGGCGGACGCCGTGCGGCGCGCGCGCGTGTTCGCCGGCCACGCCGGCTGGGGCCCCGGCCAGCTCGAGGGCGAGCTCGAGGAGGACGCCTGGATCGTCGAGCCGCCGCGCCGCGAGGAGATCTTCAGCGACGACCCAGAGGCGTTGTGGGCCGCGATCCTGCGCCGCAAGGGCCGCGACTACGCGCTGCTCTCGACGATGCCGCCGGATCCCTCGCGCAATTGAGTCCTGACTGAGCGCTTGCCGCGCCTCACGCGCGGCGCCCGCTATGCCGATGCAGCCCTGATGGGGCGTGTGCAGTCAACCTTGCTCGCGCTGGGCATGGCGGCGACGGCGTACGTGGTCGCCCGGCTCAGCCTCGGGTCCGTGGTGCAGGCCGAGGGCATCGCTGCCCTCTGGCCGCTCAGCGGGCTCACCGTCGGCCTGCTCGCGCGCGCGGACCGGCGGGCGTGGCCGTGGATCCTCGGCGCCATCGCCCTGGGCGCCTTCGCGGCCAACCTCCATGCCGGCCGGCCCGCCGGCGTCGCTGCCGGCTTCGCGGCGGCCAATGCGCTCGAAGGGCTGATCGGCGGCGGGCTGCTGCAGCGCTTCGCCGGCCGCGCTCCGCGCCTGCGCGACCTGCGCCAGGTGGCGGTGCTCCTGCTCACCGGCCCGCTGGCGGGTGCCGGCGCGGCCGCGGTGGTCGCCTCCCTAGTCGCGAGCCGGGGCCTTGGAGCCGCGCCGCTCGAGGTCCTGCGGGTGTGGTGGATCGGCGACGCCGTCGGCATCCTCACCGTGACCCCGCTGCTGCTCACGCTGCCGCAGCTGCGGCGTCCGCAGATCCAGTACATCGCGCCCAGCGCCCTGCTCGGCGGCCTCACCCTCCTCGCGGTCGCGACGGCGGCGGCCTGGATCTTCTTCACCGGAGCGGGCGGCGGCACCGCGATCGGCACGCTGTCCTACGCCACCTTCCCGCCGCTGCTGCTGTGCGCGTGGCGGCTCGGGCCGGCGGGGAGCGCCGCGGCCTTCGCGCTGCTGGCCGGTCTCGCCACCACGGCCACGCTCCAGGGCTCGGGCCCGTTCGCCGAACCGGGGGCCGCCCCGCTGCAGCAGATGCTCGAGCTCCAGCTGTTCCTGCTCACCGCCGCAACGATGACGCTGTGCGTGGCGGCCATGGTCGCCGAGCGCTCGCGCGCCCGTGCGTCGCTCGAGCACAACGAGAACGAGCTGTGGCAGAACGAGCGCCGCATGCGCGAGGCGCAGAGCAACGCCAACGTCGGGTCCTGGGACTGGGACCTCACCTCGCGGGTGCTGCAGTGGTCAGACGAGCAGTGCCGCATCCACGGGCTGCGCCCGACCGAGCGCCCGGCCGATCTCGAGGGCTGGCTCGCGCTCGTGCATCCCGGCGACCGCGAGGAGCTCGAAGGCGCCACGCTGGAGGCCGGCGACCCCAACGCCGAGTTCGAGCTCGAGCACCGCATCGTGCGCCCGGACGGCGCGGTGCGCTGGGTCCACACGCGCGGGCGCAGCGGCTCCTCGCGGCGGGGCAGCGCGCGGCGGCTGTTCGGCACCTCGCAGGACATCACTCGCCGCAGGCTCGCCGAGGACGAGCGCCGGGCGAGCGAGGAGCGCTTCCGCACGCTGCTGGAGAACCTCCCCGACACTACGGTGCTGCTGCTCGACACCGACCTGCGCGTGGTCTCGGTCGACGGCGACCTCGAGCGCATCGGCTGGCGCCGCGAGGAGGTCGAGGGCAAGATCGTGTCGGAGATCCTCGCGCCGGAGCGCCGCGGCGACTACGTCGCCGCGGCCCGCGCGGCGCTGGCCGGCGAGCCCGGCGAGCTCGAGTGGCGCAGCACGCGCGCCGAGCGCGAGTTCTGGCTGCGCTTCCGTCCCGTCCGCGATTCCGACGGCGTCGTCGTCAGCGTGCTCGTCGCCGCGTCCGACGTGACCGAGCTCCATCGCGCGCAGGCTGGGATGCGCGAGGCCGAGCAGCGCTTCCGCACCGCCTTCGAGAGCGCGCCGATCGGGATGGCGCTGATCGACGCGGACGGGCACTTCTCCCAGGTCAACCCCGCGCTGCGCGATCTCGTCGGCTACAGCGCCCGGCAGCTCGAGGCGATGACCCTCGCCGCCATCACCCACCCCGAGCACGCCGACCGCGACGACGCCGGCCGCCGCGACCTGCTGGCCGGCCGCACGCGCCAGTGGCGCACCGAGACGCGCGCCATCCACGCGACCGGCCAGGCGGTGTGGGTCGAGCTCAACGCGACGCGGCTGCGCGGCGAGGAGGGCGCCGGCTCGCTGCTGCTCTCCCTCCAGGACATCTCCGAGCGCCGGCGTTTCGAGGGCCGCATGCAGCACATGGCCGACCACGACCCGCTGACCGGGTTGTTCAACCGCCGCAAGTTCGAGCTCGAGCTGAGCCGGCACGTGCAGGAGGCGTCGCGCTACGAGCGTGCGGGGGCGCTGCTCTCGCTCGACCTCGACGACTTCAAGGCGGTCAACGCGGCGATTGGCAACGGCGGGGGCGACGAGCTGATCGTCATGGTCGCGGGCATCCTGCGCCGGCGCCTGCGCGAGACCGACGTGGTCGCGCGTCTCGGGGGCGACTCCTTCGCGGTCATCCTCCCCCGCGCCACCAGCGAGGAGGCCGAGATCGTCGCGCAGGCGCTGGTCGAGGAGATCCGCGCCGGCGCCGTCGTGCGCGAGCGCCACGTCACCGCCAGCGTCGGCATCGCGGTGCTCGACCGCGGCGTCGCCTCAAGCGAGGACGCGCTGACGCACGCCGACCTCGCGATGCACGCGGCCAAGCAGGACGGCCGCGACCGCGTCGCCCACTTCGACGCCGAGCGCAGCGACCGCCCCCGCACCGGGCGGCGCACCGCCTGGAGCAAGCGCATCCGCGCCGCGCTCGAACAGGACGGCTTCGAGCTCCACGCCCAGCCGCTGCTCGACCTCGCCACCGGCGACGTGTCGCGCTACGAGCTGCTCGTGCGCATGCTCGGCGAGGACGGCGAGCTGATCGCGCCGGCCACCTTCCTCTCGGCGGCCGAGCGCTTCGATCTCGTCCAGGACATCGACCGCTGGGTCACCGGGCGCGCGATCGACCTGCTCGGCGTCCACCACGCCGCCGGGCGCCCTCTCGCCCTCGAGGTCAACGTGTCGGCGAAGTCGCTCGACGACGACCGCCTGCTGCGGCTTGTGGAAGAGCGCCTCGCGGGGGCGGACATCGACCCGGGCAGCCTCGTGTTCGAGGTCTCAGAGACCGCCGCGGTCGCCAACCTGCAGGCGGCGCGCGACTTCGCCGAGCGCCTGCGGGTGCTCGGGTGCCGCTTCGCGCTGGACGACTTCGGGGCGGGCTTCGGCTCCTTTTACTACCTCAAGCACCTGCCGTTCGACTACCTCAAGATCGACGGCGAGTTCGTCGCGCACTGCCTGGACAACCGCACCGACCAGCTCGTGATCGAGTCCGTGGTCTCGCTCGCCCGCGGCCTCGGCAAGCAGACGATCGCCGAGTTCACCTCGAGCGCCGAGCACGTGGCCTTCCTGCGCGACAGCGGGGTGGACTTCGCGCAGGGCTTCCACGTGGGCGCGCCGCGCCCGGTCGCCGAGGTCCTCGCGCTGGCGCCGGGTACGGCCGCCCCGCAGCGCAGTGGCCTGCCAGCACCGTCGCGCGGCGGCGCGCTGACCGGGAGGATCGATCCACGGTGCGCTACGAAGCCTTCTCCTCCATCGACTGCTCGATCCCGGCGGAACTGACCCTCACCGCCCGATCACGCTCCCATCGCGGGCACGGCTGGGCGCTGGGCGGCGCTGCGGATGAGGTCGGCTGCGCGCTCGGCGACCATGATCGTCGGAGCGTTGGTGTTGCCGCCGGGGATCACCGGCATGATCGAGGCGTCGATCACGCGCAGGCTCTCGACGCCGCGGACGCTCAGGCGCTCGTCGACCACTGCGTCGTCGCCGGTCCCCATCCGGCAGGTCCCGACCGGGTGGTAGAGGAGGTCCACGCCCGCGCGCAGCGCCTCCTCGATGTCCTCGTCGGCCTGGGCGCCCTCACCTGGGTAGATCTCACGAACGGTGACCGAGGCCATCGGCTCCTGGGCGGCGATCTCGCGCGCGAGCTTGACCCCCGCCACGAGGGCGGCGAGGTCCTCGGGCTCGGCGAACGTGTTGGTGAGGACCTTGGGCTTGGCCGCGGGGTCGGCCGAGCGCAGGGTGACCGCGCCGCGGCTGCGCGGCGTGATGAGCACGGGGCCGAACGTGCACGCGTGGCGGTCGAACTCCTCGAAGCCGTGGTCGACGAAGAAGGCCGGGGCGAAGTGGAACTGCAGGTCCGCGGCGGGAAGCCCGGGGCGGCTGCGGACGAACGCGAACGCCTCGGCGACGCTGGAGGTCAGCGGCCCGGAGCGGCGCAGCAGCCACTCGGCGAGGTAGCGCGGATGCTCGGCGTCCAGCAGCGAGTCCTCCGAGCTGACCTCCCAGACGCAGGGGTAGAACGGGTGGTCCTGGAGGTTCTGGCCGACGCCCGGTGCGTCGACGGCGACCGCGAGGCCGTGAGCGCGCAGCTGGTCGGCGGGCCCGATGCCCGAGAGCATGAGCAGGTGCGGGGAGGCCAGCGCGCCGGCGGAGAGGATGACCTCGCGCTCGGCGCGCGCGACGTGCTCGCGCCCCCAGCGGTCGCGGTGGCGCACGCCGACGGCGCGGCCGTCCTCGAGCTCGACGCGGCGGACCTGGGCCCCGGTGACGATCTCGAGGTTCTCGCGCGAGCGCACGGGACGCAGGTAGGCGTCGTTGGTGCTCCAGCGCCGCCCGTTGTGCTGGGTGACCTGGGCCCGCGAGGCGCCGTCCTGCTCGGGCCCGTTGTAGTCGTCGATGCGCGGGATTCCGGCGCCCTCGGCGGCGGCGAGGAAGCGCCCGGTGAGCGGGCGCGGCGAGCGCTCGTCGGCGACGCGCAGCGGGCCGCCCACGGCGTGATGCTCGGAGGCGCCGCGGGCGTTGTCCTCCGAGCGCAGGAAGTAGGGCCGCACGTCGTCCCAGCCCCAGCCCGGGACGTCCCAGAGGTCGTAGTCGAGCGGGCGCCCGCGCACGTAGAGCATCGCGTTCATCCCGCTGGAGCCGCCGAGCCCCTTGCCGCGCGGGATGTAGAGCGAGCGCCCGTTGCACTGCGGCTCGGGCTCGGTGGCGAAGTCCCAGTCCAGGCGGGTCTTGAACTGCTTGGCGAAGGCGGCGGGGATGGCGATGTTCGGGTGCACGCCCCGCCCGCCGGCCTCGAGCAGTAGCACGGAGACGCTCGGATCCTCGGTGAGGCGGTTGGCGAGGACGCAGCCGGCCGAGCCGGCGCCCACGATCACGTAGTCGGCGGTTTTCATGACCGCATGCCTACCCGGGTGACGCGGCGCCCGCACGCCAGGTTCGCCCAGCGTCGCCCGCGGTCCGTCGGGGTCGGAGGTGATCGCTAAGGTCCGGCGCCGCGGATGCCGTTGCAGCCCGTGATGCTGCACACGACCAAGGAGGTCCGCATGCGACTCCTGATCGCCGTTGCCGTGGCTGCCGCGCTGTTCTGCAGCAGTGTGGCCGCCGCCAACACGAGCCACGCCGGCTGGCCCCGCATCAACGGCGACCTCAAGATGCACAAGCGCGACCAGAGCCGGCCGATGCGCGCGACGCGGATGCACCGGCACAACGAGCTGCTCGGCGGCCACGGCCACGACACGATCACCGGCGGCAATACCGGCGACGTCATCTGGGGCGACTACAAGCCCTCCGGACAGCCCACCACCCAGGTCGACCGTCTCAACGGCGGCGGCGGGCGCGACTTCATCTACGCCAGCCACGGCCTCAACTTCATCGACACGGGCACCGGCTCCGACGTCGTGCACGCCCATTTCGGCCACGGTCGCATCACCTGCCACGGGCGCGGCACCGTCGTCTTCATCAGCCACCGCTCGCGCCCGCACTACAGCCTGCGTGGCTGCAGGCGCATCAGCTACAAGACGATCGGCCACTGATTCGCCGCGCCTTTGGCGCAGGTCCCGTGTTCGAACCCGCGAAGGAGGAGCAACTTTCTCGAGGGGAGACACGATGGGTCGGGGCACGAAGGCTGGGACTGCACTTGCACTGCTGGGGCTGATCGCGCCGGGCGCCGCGCTCGCGGCGCCCGCGAAGCCCGGGGCCGCGACCGGCGCGGCGCAGGCGGTGGGCGCGCAGGGCGCGCGGCTCACGGGCCGCGTGGACCCGAACCAGAGCCCGACCACCTACGTGTTCCAGTACGGCACGAGCACGCGCTACGGCGCCAAGACGCCGCTCCCTGACGGGTCAGCCGGCGCCGGGGCCTCGCCGCGCAACGTCAGCGCCGCCACCGCCGCGCTCGCTCCCGCGACCCTGTACCACTACCGCCTCGTCGCCCGCAACGCGAAGGGCGCGACCGCGGGGGCCGACCGGACCTTCAGCACGCAGCCCCAGCCGCTCGGGGTCACCCTCGCCGCCAATCCCAACCCGATTCCCGCCGGCGGCGGGACCACGCTGAGCGGGACGCTCAGCGGCACCGGCAACGGCGGCCGCCAGGTCGTCCTCCAGGACAACCCGTTCCCCTACACCCGCGGCTTCGCCAACCTCGGCAACGCCCAGGTGACCGACGCCAACGGCAACTTCGCCTTCACCCTGCTCTCCGTGCCGGTCACCACGCAGTACAAGGTGCTGATGCCCCAGAAGTCGTCGGTCGTGAGCCCGATCGTCATCGCCGGCGTCGCCGTGCGGGTGAGCACGCACGTCAGCCACACGCACATCCACCGCGGCAGCCGGGTGCGCTTCTCGGGCACGATCCGGCCCGCTCGCGACGGCGTGCAGGTGGCCTTCCAGAAGCACCGCGACGGGCGCTGGATCACGATCGGCGGGACCGTCGCGCGCCACGCCGGCTCCTCGTTCTCGCGCTACGCCCGGAGCGTGAAGATCAACCGCGGCGGGACGTACCGCGTCTTCGCCGGGGTCGAGGGCGAGTTCGTGTCGGGCACCGGGCGCAGCGTGCACATCACCACGCAGCGGTAGCCTCGCGGGATCGCCCGCACCGGCCGTGAGATCCAGCTCGCCGCGCGCCCGCGCGGCGAGCCCCAGCCCAGCGACTTCCGCCTCGCCGAGACTCCGCTGCCCGAGCTCGAGCCGGGCCAGGTGCTCGTGCGCAACCGCTGGATGTCCGTCGACCCCTACATGCGCGGGCGCATGAACGACGCGCCCTCCTACGTGCCGCCGTTCGAGCTCGGCGAGCCGCTTGCGGGCGGAGCCGTGGGCGAGGTCGTCGAGTCCGCGGCGGACGAGCTCGAGGCCGGCGCCGTGGTCCAGCACGAGCTCGGCTGGCGGGAGTACGCGGTGCTGGGCGCCAGGCACGCGCGCCGCGTCGACACCGAGCTCGCGCCGGAGGCCGCCTACCTCGGCGTGCTCGGCATGCCGGGCCTGACCGCCTACGTCGGGCTGCTCGACATCGCCGGGCTGCGCGACGGCGACGTGGTCTTCGTCTCCGGCGCCGCCGGCGCGGTCGGGAGCCTTGCGGGCCAGATCGCCAAGCTGCGCGGCCACCACGTCGTGGGCAGCGCCGGCACGCCCGAGAAGGTCGAGCACCTGACGGGCGAGCTCGGGTTCGACGCCGCCTTCGACTACCACGACGCCGACCTCTCCGAGCGCCTGGCGCAGGCCGCGCCGGACGGGATCGACGTCTACTTCGACAACGTCGGCGGCGAGCAGCTCGAGGCGGCCATCGGCGCGCTGCGAACCAACGGCCGTGTGGCGATGTGCGGGGCAATCTCGCAGTACAACGCGACCGAGCCCGCGCCCGGCCCGCGCACTCTGGCGCTGGCGATCGGCAAGCGCCTGACCCTGCGCGGGTTCATCGTGCGCGACCACGCCGACCGGCAGGAGGCCTTCGCGCACGAGGTCGGCGCCTGGCTGAAGGAGGGCCGCATCCACCACCGCGAGACCGTCGTCGACGGCCTCGAGCGTGCGCCCGAGGCGTTCATCGGCCTGCTGCGCGGCGAGAACACCGGCAAGATGCTGGTGAAGCTCTCCTAGCTCGGGTGCGGTGAGCCGTACTCAGCTCGAGGGGAGCTCGGACTCCTCGCGCGTGAAGCGATGCTGGCGCGGAGCGGCGGGATCGCCGCCGATCTCGGCCTCGCCCTCGGCCGGAGCGGGCGCCTCGGCCTCGGAGAAGCGCTCGGTCACGAGATAGGAGCCGGCCGCTGCCGCGGCAAACTGCGCGAGCGCGAGGCCGTTGCCGCGAAGCGACGGGAACGCGCCCTCGTCGACCGAGGGGCGCCCGGGCCCGGTCTCGACGAGCGCGAGCATCGCCGCGATCAGGACCGCGTTGTACTCATAGCCGCCGTTGGTCACCCACGGCCCCTTGCCCAGGTGCACCTTGCGCAGCGCGGTGATCATCGTGCCCGAGATCATCCCCGCGGCCACCGGCGTCAGCGCGCCGAGCGTGAGCAGCGCGCCGCCGAGCGCCTCGGAGACCCCCGCCGCGGTCGCGTGGCGCTTGCCGGGCCGCAGGCCCAGGCTCTCGAAGAAGCCGCCCGTGCCCTCGAGCCCGTGGCCGCCGAACCAGCCGAACAGCTTCTGCGTTCCGTGCCCGACGAAGAGCGGGCCGATGGTCAGGCGAAGTGCGGTCCGTCCTACGTCCATGCTGCCTCCAGCGCAGGGAAAAGGTCTTCAGAGAGACTGCCCGACTCGCCCGTCGGGAAACCGGTTAGGCTCGCCCCGTGTCCCCGCAGCGCGACCGCGGTCGGCCCGAGCAGGCCGAGGAGCCGGTCCAGCCCGCCACCGAGGTGGCGGCACCCGGCCTCCCGATCGGCCTCCCGACGACCGCGATGGCCGACCAGGGCGCATACGTGCAGGGGCTCGCGCGCGCGGACCTCGGCACGCGCGCGCAGGTGCTCGGAAGGCTGCAGAGCTCCGTGGGCAACGCCGCCCTCGGGCGCATGCTGGCCCCGGCGCCCGCGGCCGCCACCGTGCCCCCGGCACAGCCGGGTGGCACGCAGACCGTCACCGAGACGCGGTCCTACCGCTTCCAGGCGAGCATCCCCCGCGCAAGCAGGCCGGCGCCCGCGCCCGCGCCGCCGGCCGTCCCCGGGGTGATGCTGGACTCCCAGCCCGGCAGCGAGAAGCACCCCGAGCCGGCGGACATCCTTGCGCTTGCCCCTGGCGGCGCGCCGGCGCCCGAGGCGCCCGCGCGACCCCGGGATCCCGCCGCGGCCCCTGGTGGCGCCGGCGCCGCGGGCGG
>JBBRYA010000061.1:0-20366 GCA_038238015.1 Solirubrobacterales bacterium | reverse complement strand
TCAGCTCGCGCAGGTCGCACCAGGCGGCGAACACGCCCGCGTACGCCGGCGCCCCGACCGAGCGGTTGAAGTACGCGCCCTCGATCCCGCACTGCAGCCCGATGATGAAGATCAGGCCCCAGATGACGATCGTCGAGGACAGGATCAGCACGCCGGCCTGGCGCAGCGCCTCGCCGAAGTACCTCAGGACCTTGAGCGAGAAGACCTCGCCCATCACGCGCCCGCAGAACTTCAGGATCTCCCCGAAGGTGGCGAGCCAGTCGCGCGGGACCGAGGTCCAGCCCATCTACTTGATCACCGTGATCTCGGGATGGGTGGCGAGCAGCGTCTGGGTGAACACGTAGTTGAACGCGAACACGCCCAGGGTCGAGACGACCACCGCCTGGTTGACCGCTCGGCCCACGCCCTCCGCGCCGCCGGAGGCGGTCATGCCCTTGTAACAGCAGACGATCGCGATGATCGCGCCGAACATCGTGCACTTCAGCAGCGACCCCCAGAGGTCGACCACCGAGGCATTGGTGAAGAAGGTCGCCCAGAACGGCCCGAGCGGCGCGCCGTTGACCAGCGTGGCGAGGATGCCGCCGAAGATGCCGAACAGCAGCGCGTAGATGTCGAACAGGCCGGTGACCAGCATCAGGGCGAGGAAGCGCGGGACGACGAGGTTCTTGACCGGGTCGACGCCGAGCACCTGCAGCGCGTCGAGCTCCTCGCGGATCTTGCGCGCGCCGAGGTCGGCGGTGATCGCGGTGCCGGCCACGCCGGAGAGGACGATCGCGGTCACGAACGGGGCGAACTCGCGGATCGACGCGAGCACGAAGAACCCGCCGAGGCGGTCCAGCGCGCCGAACAGCACGAGGAAGTTCGCGGCCTGCAGGCCGGGGGCGCCGTAGCCGAAGGCGACGGTTGAGACCACCAGCGGGAACCAGCAGAGCTTCAGGGCGAAGAGGAACTGCCCGACGAACTCACCGCCGTAGGGGTACGGCGGCCGCAGGGCGGACATGATCGTCTTCCCCGTGAGGATCATCATGTCGCCAACTTCTTCGAGCAGGCTCTTGGCCGGCAGGAAAGCCCGATCGGCGACACCTCTGACCACGTGTTGTCTCCCCCATTTGCGGCACGCTCCGAGCGTCGCCGCTGCGACAGATCGCGAAGCCTACGGGTTCAGCCTGCCACTGCCAAACACCTGGCGCGTACGTAACTGGCGCTCAATGTTCCCGCACCCGCAGCTTTACGAACCCCTGCCCAATCGCGCCGGGCGATGGTACGCTCGCCGCCGGATGAGGGGAACGTCTTCGCGCCGAGGGTCACGGCTGACTGCGGCGGCCATCTTCTGGGTGGCCCTGTCCGTGGGCGGATGCGGTGGCGGGCCGCGCCAGGACGCGAGCGAGAAGAAGGCCAACTACCGCCTCGAGGTCGCCTCCGCGTCGTTCCCCGCCCAGCAGGCGATCGCGCAGCGCAGCACGCTGGCGATCCGCGTCCACAACACGGACACCAAGACCGCCCCCAACGTGGCGGTGACCGTCGAGACCGCGGCGGCGAAGCCCGGCCAGTCCTCGACCGCGTTCGGCCAGGCGGGAGGCGACTCGCGCCAGGCAGACGCGAACCGGCCCGTCTGGATCGTTGACACCGGCCCGACCGGCGGCGACTCCGCGGCCAGCAACACCTGGGCCCTCGGCCGCCTCGCACCGGGTCAGACGCGCACCTTCCAGTGGCGCGTCACCGCCGTGCTGCCCGGCAACTACACGATCAACTACCGCGTCTCGCCGGGCCTCAACGGCAACGCCAGGCTCGCCGGCGGCGGCCGCACCAAGGGCTCGTTCAAGGTCAACATCGACGACAAGCCCGTGCCGGCGCGCGTCGACGACAACGGCAACGTCGTGCGCGGCCAAGAGGCCGGGCGCAGCTCGAACTCGAACTAGCGCCAGCGGGGGCGGGGCCGGCCGGCGAACGGCGGCTGGGTGAGGAAGTCGGGATCCGGTGATGCGCGGGGTGCCTCGCGCGCGGCCAGCTCGCGAGACCGCACTTGTTCATGCATGCCATGAACAACCGCGGTCTCGCCTGGTGGGAAGTGCGTCAGCCGTTCGGGTACGTCGCCGCGGCGCCCCGCTCAGCGCGGCAGCCGCGGCGCGATGATCCGGAACGCCTTCAGACCGAGGCCGAGGCGCTCGCGGTCCTCGGACTGCATCGGGTCCAGGCCCGACAGCTCCTTCACGCGCTCCAGGCGGTAGGCGACCGTGTGGCGGTGCGCGTAGATCGCGGCGGCCGTTGCGTTCATGTTGCAGTTCTGCTCCAGGTAGGCCTCGAGCGTGCCGACGAGGTCGGTCGCGTACTGGTCGTCGTACTTCACGACGGGCGCCACGGTGTCCTCGTAGAAGGAGCGGACCTCCTCGGGGTGGGAGGCCAGCACGCGGAATAGCAGCCGGTAGGTGCCCTTGCCGATCTCCTCGGTGATCGGGCCGCCGGAACCGCCGGAGCGGCGCAGGACGTCGAGCACGAGCTCGGCCTCTCCGATCGCGCGGCCGAACTCCGCGGGGTCTGAGTAGAACGAGGACAGCGCGACGATCCCGTGGCGCTGCAGCCGCGTGGCGATCCGGCGCGCCGAGCCGAGCGTCGCCTCGGGCGCGCCGTCGCCCCCGGCCGCGGGCAGCAGCGCGTAGACGCGCGGCGCCCCGCCGGCGTCGAGGTGCTGCGCCAGCGCCCCCGGGTGCTCGCCGGCGATCGTGGCCACGACGTGGCGCGGGCGCTCGGTGGTGAGCTCGGCGCACAGCACGACGACGCCGCGCGAGAGGTCGCAGCCGAGCCGGCCCGCGCGCCGCACGACCTCGCGCGGGTCGAGGTCGGGCCGCGAGCGCAGATCCTCCAGGAACGAGCCGCGCAGGTTGAGCTCGACCTCTTCCTTGGCCTCCTCAACCGCCACCTCGGTCAGCGAGGCGACCGCCGCCAGGTGCAGGAACTCCATCGCGTCGCCGCGCGCGGGCCCGAGCAGCAGCACGCGCCCGATCACCTCGTCGCCGGAGGCGATCGGCACCTCCGCGGTCGAGGCTGCGTCGGCCAGCGCGCCCGGCGAGGCCACCGCCGCGCCGAGGCGCGGGATCACGATCGCCACGGGCGCGCCCGCCGCCTCGGCGGCGAGCTCCGCCACGCGCGCCAGCCCATCGCCGGTCAGCACCGCGTCGACCATCTGCAGATGGACCGCGCGCAGCCGCTCGACCAGCGACGGGGCGGCACGAGCCACCCCGTCGCCGGCCATGGGCAGGACCTCCCCCACTCAGGCGCTGTTCTGCGCGAAGTCGGGGTGGGCCTGCAGCGTCTCCTCACCGGACTCGCCGGTGCGGATGCGGTAGGCCTCCTCCACCGGCATGACGAACACCTTGCCGTCGCCGATGGAGCCCGACCGCGCGTGCTTGAGGATCGTGTCGACCACGGTCTGCACGTCCCTGGAGGCGACCACGCACTCGAGCTTCACCTTCGGCCGGAGGTAGTTGGTCAGCTCCGCGCCCCGGTAGCGCTCGGTGATGCCCTTCTGCCGGCCGGACCCCTTCACCTCCGAGATGGTCAGCGAGGGGAAACCGAGCTCCAGCAGATCCGTGCGGATCGGCTCGAACGCCTCGTGGCGGATGAACGCTTCGACCTTCTTCATGTTGCCGTCACCTCTCTGTGGGCGGGCGCTGCTCGGGGTATGTCACGCGACCCGCCGGGGGACACGGCATAGCCGATGAGCTCGGGCGCCGGGATGAACTGCTCCGGGTACCCGTACATGCCGTGCTCGGAGATGTCCAGTCCGGCCTCTTCCTCTTCGGCGCTGACGCGCAGTCCGTAGACCTTCTTGATCGCCCAGAAGCTGGCGAACGAGAGCGAGAACACGAACGCGAACACGACGACCACGCCGAGCGCCTGGGAGCCGAGCTGCTTGAACGAGCCCGAGTACCACAGGCCGCCGTGGACGTCGCCGAACGCGTTGTACTTGGCGAGCCGCGGCGAGGTGAACAGGCCGCAGGACAGCGTGCCCCAGATCCCCGCCATGCCGTGCGCCGACAGCGCGCCGACCGGGTCGTCGATGTGCTTGTCGATCCAGTAGATCGACAGCGGGACCAGCAGGCCCGCGACGAGGCCGATGATCGGCGCCGCCCACAGTTCCACGTAGCCCGAGGGCGCCGTGATGGCGACGAGCGCGGCGATCGCGCCATTGCCCGCCATGCCGATGTCGATCGACTTGGTCTTCAGCTTCGCCGTGATCAGCGCGCCGAGCACGCCGGCCGCGGCCGCGAGCTGGGTGACGAGCAGGATCGTCGGAAAGCGCCCGTCGGTCGCGTTCAGCGTCGAGCCCGGGTTGAAGCCGAACCAGCCGAGCCAGAGGATCAGCACGCCGAGCCCGAACAGCGGCATGTTGTGTCCGGGGATCGCCCGCGGCGTCCCGTCCGCGGCGTACTTCCCGCGCCTCGGGCCGAGCAGTAGCAGCACGGCGAGCGCGCCCGTGGCGCCGATCAGGTGGACGGCCGTGGAGCCGGCGAAGTCCTGCATGCCGATGCTCGACTGCAGCCAGCCGCCGCCGAACACCCAGTGCGAGGCGACCGGGTAGATGAAGCCGGCGAAGACCACCGCGTAGATGACGTAGACGCCGAACTTGATCCGCTCGAGCGTGGTGCCCCACACGATCGCCAGCGACACCGCGCAGAAGACGAACTGGAAGAACCACTTCGACTCGATCGTGGCGTCGGAAAGGCCCATCACGGCGAATGCCTTCTGCGGATCGGCGAAGCCGCTGAGGAAGAAGCCACCTGAGTTACCGATCAGCTTGCCGTTGCCGAACGCGAAGGCGAAGCCGATCGCCCAGTACATGATCGCGGCGATCGAGAAGTTCGTGAGGATCTTGGCGATCACCGTGCCCGCGTTCTTGCCGCGCGAGAAGCCGATCTCCAGGAAGGCAAAGCCCGCCTGCATGAACATCACGAGCGATCCGGCGAGGATCACCCAGATCGAGTTGATCGCCACGGTGTCCTTGAAGCCGCCGTGGCTGAAGCTGTCGAAGGTATCTGCCGACGCGACCGCCGGTACGAGCAGAGCGGCCGCGAGTCCCAGCAGGGACCCCCGGGCCAGCCGGGAACGTCTCATCCATCCTCCTCGGTCATTGGGGAGCGAGGAGTGTCGGCGCCGAGCCGCCGAGGATCTTTGGACACCGGTCGAAACATGTCGGCCGGACTTTCTCCCGCCGGTCGATGCAGGTGGCGCGAGCGCCTTCTACGCTGGCGGCGCTCGCTCTCGGCAACTTGGAGGATCTTCGCTTTCCATGGCTCGCACCCGAACCCAGAACGTCAACGCTGCGCAGTGGAGCGCCAACGGCGGCGCCCTCGGCGCCCCCGACCTGACGCTCCCCGCCAACCAGATCTACGGCTCGAACGTGTTCTCACCGGCGGCGCAGCGCCAGCGCATGCCCAAGGACCTCTTCAAGCGCCTCCAGCAGACGCTCGAGGCCGGCGAGCCGCTGGACCCGGTGCTCGCCGACGCCGTCGCCTCGGCGATGAAGGAGTGGGCGATGGAGAAGGGCGCCACGCACTTCACGCACTGGTTCCAGCCGCTGACCGGCTCCACGGCCGAGAAGCACGACTCCTTCTACGGCCCCACCGGCGACGGCACCGCGATCGCCGACTTCTCCGGCCGCGAGCTGATCCAGGGCGAGCCCGACGCCTCCTCGTTCCCGACCGGCGGCATCCGCGCGACCTTCGAGGCCCGCGGCTACACGGCCTGGGACCCGACGTCGCCGGCGTTCATCCTCGAGAACCCCAACGGCGCGCTGCTGTGCATCCCGACCGCGTTCGCGTCCTGGACCGGCGAGGCGCTCGACCACAAGATCCCGCTGCTGCGCTCGATGGACGCCCTCTCGCGCTCGGCCGTCCGCGCGCTCAAGCTGCTCGGCGGCGCGCCGGCCACGCGCGTGTTCACCACGGTCGGGCCCGAGCAGGAGTACTTCCTGATCGACGAGCAGTACTACTTCGAGCGCCCGGACCTCGTGACCACCGGGCGCACCCTGTTCGGCGCCAAGCCCCCCAAGGGCCACGAGCTCGACGACCACTACTTCGGGTCGATACCCGAGCGCGTGCTCGCCTGCATGCTCGACACCGAGCGCGAGCTGGCCAAGCTCGGCGTCCCGATCAAAACCCGCCACAACGAGGTCGCCCCGGCTCAGTACGAGCTCGCGCCGATCTTCGAGAACTCCAACGTGGGCTCTGACCACCAGCAGCTCACGATGCAGCTGATCCAGAACGTCGCACGCCGCTACGGGCTGGTCGCGCTGCTGCACGAGAAGCCCTTCGCTGGCGTCAACGGATCGGGCAAGCACAACAACTGGTCGATGGGCACCGACGCCGGCGCGAACCTGCTCGAGCCCGGCGCGACGCCGCACGAGAACGTGCAGTTCCTGTTCTTCTGCGCGGCGGTCATCGCCGCGGTCAACAAGCACCAGGCGCTGCTGCGGGCCTCGATCGCGTCACCCGGCCAGGACCACCGGCTCGGCGCCAACGAGGCCCCGCCGGCGATCATCTCGATCTTCCTCGGGACCGATCTCGAGAAGGTCTTCGACGTGCTCGAGGCGGGCACCGGCGAGGCCGCGACCCCGCAGTCGCACCTCGAGCTCGGCACCGCGCTGCTGCCCGTGCTCCCCAAGCACGGCGGTGACCGCAACCGCACCTCGCCGTTCGCGTTCACCGGCAACAAGTTCGAGTTCCGGGCGCTGGGCTCGAGCCAGTCGCTGGCGCTGCCCAACACCGTGCTCAACACGATCGTCGCCGAGGCCATCGACGACATGACGGGCAAGCTCGAGGCCGCGACCGCCGACGGCACGAGCCTCGACGACGCCGTGCTCTCGGTCGTCAAGGACGTCTGGTCGGCCAACAAGCAGATCGTCTTCGGCGGCGACAACTACTCCGAGGAGTGGCACGCCGAGGCCGAGCGGCGCGGGCTCTACAACCTCAAGCAGACCCCCGACGCGCTGCCGTGGCTGATCGAGCCCCAGACGGTCGAGGTCTTTGAGCGCTACGACGTGCTCTCAGAGCGCGAGCTCGAGGCCCGCTATGAGGTCTTCGTCGAGCAGTACGTGACCAAGCTCAACATCGAGGCCGAGACCGCCGCCACCATCGCCCGCACCCAGCTGCTCCCGGCCTCGCTGCAGTACGTGGCGCTGCTCGAGACCGTCAGCCCCGGCACCGGCGTCAGCCGCCTGATCGGCGACGCCACCCACCTCGTCGACGAGTTCGTGGACGCGATCTACGAGCTCGACGCCGTCAACGACGACCATCCCGAGACCGAGGACGTGCTCGAGGCGGCGAAGTACGTCCAGAGCGACGTCATGCCGGCGATGGAGCACGTCCGCGAGGTCGCCGACCGGCTCGAGCGCGTCGTGCCCGACTCGCTGTGGCCGCTGCCGAAGTACTCGGAGATCCTGTTCATCAAGTAGGGCGCCTGCCCGGCACGGAGCTCAGAACGGCTCGAGCTCCGTGCCCTGGCGCGGGTCGCTCTCCATGCGCGGGCCGGCCGCGCGGGCGCGGTCCGAGGCGTCCGCGTAGCTCTTGAAGAGCTCGAGCATCGGCTCGATCCCGAGGTAGGGGTCGGGCAGCGCGCCGTCGAACTCCTCGCCCACCGAGTTGCGGCCGCCGCGCACCCCCGGCTGGCGGCCCTTGCCCGGTCGGCGCGGCTCGCAGCGCCACGCCAGGTGTATTGCGGTGCCCGGGCCCCTCAGGCCGTTGCCGTTGAAGATCGTGAGGTGTGCCACCTCGGCCCAGCGCACCTGGTGAACCGGCCGACCCCGGTAGTCGAAGGTCGTGAAGCCCTCCTCGTCGAGGTCGGTCGCGTAGGAACGGGGCGCCCACATACGAATTGCTCCGTTGACGGTCGCGAAGCCGGCGAGCAGCACGCCGAGCAGGCCGAAGATCGAGCCGTAGGCGAGCGCGGTGACGCTCAGCGCGAGCAGCCCGACGGAGAGGATCAGGAACGTCAGGCGCCGGCCCAGGCTCGGCCGTAGCCGCCGGGGCGTCAGCGGGGCGCTGTCCACTCGCGTACCTCCGAGGGGGCGGGGAACAGCCGGCAGAGAGCGCGGAACACCGCGGTCGGGGTCGTCGGCCAGAGCTCGACGGTCGGGTCGTCGGGGATCACGGTCCAGTAGCCGCCATCGGTGTCGAGCACCTCGAGGTCGCGCCCGCCCGGCGCACCCTCCGCCGGGTCCCACCGCACGGCGACGCGCCAGTGCTCGCGCAGGCCGCCGACGAGCCCGCGAAACGCCTCGGCCTGCTCGGGCTCGAGCCCCGCAAGCCGGCCGGGGTCACGCGCCGCGAGCGCCTGGGCGAGGTCGGCCGGCCGCGCGGCGACGCGGACCGCAGGCTCGACGCGCGGCCGCGGACCGATGTCATTGAGGCGCACAAGGGCGTCGAGCAGCAACCCGATGCGGATGACGAGCAGCCGCTCGCGACCGTCGGGCAGCGGGTGCGCGAGGACGGCGGCCGACTCGCCCAGCCATCCGCGCCCGCGGCGCTCCCCGCGCTCCAGGAAGAGATCGATGCGCGCCGACTCGACGACCGACCGCATCGCCGCGAGCTGGGGGTGCAGCGCGCCGCCGGCCATCGCGTCGCTATCGGTGAGCGCCTCGGGCGCAGGCGTGGCGGCCTGCTCGCCGTCTGTGGCCACGAGCCAGGCGACGACGCCGGCCGGTGCGCGCAGCTCGGGAACATCCGGGAGGAGCTCGACCGCGTTCACGCCTCCAGGCCCTTGGGCCGCAGCGACAGCGCACACAGCTCCCACCCTTCGCTGACCATCCCGTACTCCGCCGTCTCGCAGGAGGTCGAGACGATCCAGGCCAGACCGTCGTGCACCCGGCGCCATTGCTCGACCGTGATGGACATCGGCCGCCCGAAGTCGGCGCCCGACCCGCTCGCGGAGTAGGTGGCCAGCGTGCGCTCGAAGCCGGGATCCCCGGCCACCCCGCGCTCGCGATCGATCAGTCGCCAGCCGTCAAGGCTGCGTGCGGCCTCGGCCAGCGACGCGTCGGAGTACTCGTCGAGGTCGGCGCCGGGCGGGAGCTCCTGCGCCACAACGGTCAGGTTCGTCCGGAACGGCGAGCCCGATTCCGCCTCGGGGATCACGGCGGTGAGCAGCACTCCGGGTGAGGCGCCGATCTCGAAGCGCGCCGGCAAGTCGATGTCGAAGGCGGGGTCGGGGTGGCGGTAGGGCTCGAGCTCGCGGACCTGCATCAGAACGAGGGCAGGTCGGGCAGCTTGTCCGTCAGCGACTTGACCCCGTCCCCGATGTCGCTCAGACGATCGCCCGTCCAGTCGACGCTGTCGACCGCCGCGTTCGCAGTCCACTGCCCCGCGTCCGCCACCGCGTGCTTGACGGGCGTGATCGAAGTGGCCACGGCCCCGGCGGCCAGCCCGCCCGCCGCGCCGACGACGAGCCCCGCCGCGGTTCCCCCGATCGGCAGGATCGCGGTGCCGATCGCAGCGCCCGCGATCGCCGCGCCGCCGACGTACATGCCCACGCCGGCCGAGCGCCCGACACGGTCGGTCGTGGTGAGGTTCGGGTCCGAGGCGTCCTCGCGCCACTGGTCCCAGCCCGCGCTGCCGATCGCCACCGCCCCGCCGACGACGGGCAGGGCCTTGCCCACCTTGCCGAACTTGGCGCCCTTCGCGAGCATGTCGGCGTCGATCACCGTGCTGCGTCCGAGCGTCGCGGTCCGCGTCTCGACCAACGCGGTCCCGCCCGGGCCCGAGACGAACTGCCGGCTCATTCGGAGCGTGAGGGTCGGGACGTCCTGGATGGCCGCCTGCCGGAGGGCGAACGAGTACCCGAGGGCCGCCTTCGAGCCCCAGTCGAGGCCGACGCCCAGCGCCCGCTCGCCTCCCCACTTCCAGCGCGTCAGGGCGTCGTTGCCCGAGCGGAAGGGATCGACCGTGTTCAGGAACGTGTTCCCGTCCCACCAGGAGGGACCGCCCTTGGCCGCGCCCGGGCCCTCCGCGGGCGAGGCGGGGCCGCCGGGGAGCGCGTAGGCGGGCGAGCTGCTCGCCGCGCCGCCGAACGCTCCGGCCGCGGCGCGCGCGGCGTCCTTGGCGTCCTCCATGGCTCGGTGGCCGCGGCGCTTGGCCCGGTCGAGGTCCTCGTGGGCCTGGGCGAGCTCCCGGCGGGCGCGGCCCTCGTCGGCCGACGCCGCGTGCGCTTCGGAGTGGGCCTGACTGCGCGCCGCCTCGGCGCCGGGCGAGGGCAGGCCGGCGGCACCGGCGACCGCGATCTGCGTCGACGCGGCGGCGGCGGCCGTCGCGGCGGCGGCCTGGCGGTCGCGTGCCGCGCCGATCGCGCGCTCGGCCGCGTCGATCCGGTGCTGGGCGTCGCGGGCGTCGTGGATCACCTGCCGGGCCTCGCGCTGCGCGGCCTTGAGCTGGTGCGCGTAGGCGCGAGCGCCGTGACCGGCCTGCCCGAACGCCGTTACCGCCGCCTCGCAGGCCGAGCCGCTGGTCTGGCACGCCCCGGCGTAGGAAACACTCGCGGGCCCGGACCACGCGCCCATGGTGCCCGGCATCCCGCGCAGCTCGCCCGAGATGCCCGAGAGCGAATCGGCCAGCGTGCCGAACTGCCCTGCGGCGGCCTCGAGCGCTCCCGGATCACCGTCCGGGACCGTGATGCCTGCGTAGGACTCCCCGCCGCTCACGGTCACCCGCCCCCGGGCATCGCGTTGCGGTCGGTGCCGACGTAGGCCGCGCCCGCGCCGCCGAGGTTGGATGCGATGCCGCCGACCGATGCGGCGAGCATCTGCAGCGACGCCGACCACGCGCCCGCGCAGTCGGCGATCGCCGCCGCGGCCACGGGCTCACCCGCGCCGCCGGCGGCGGAGTCGCCCGCCGCCTGCACCGCGCTGGTCAGCGCGAGCACGCTCTGAGCCAGCGCAGCCTGACGCCCGCTGGCGCCCTGAAGCTCCCCGGGCTCGACCTCGATCCGTGGCACAGTCGGCCTCCTTTACGACTTTCGCCCTGCCTCGAGCCCTAGCGCCCGAACGACGAGGCGATCTGCTGCTCGGTGGTCTCGTAGTTGGCGCCGGCCTGCTGCGTGAGCTGGCTGACACCGTGCAGCGCCTCCTGAATGCCGCGCGAAGAACGCTGCCACTCCGCCCACAGCTCCTGAAAGCGAGCCTGGGCGACACCCTGCCACTCGCTCTGCAGCGGCGCGACCTGCGAGGCGAGCTGCGACAGCGTGGACTCGATGTTGGCGGCCCCGGCGTTCAGCTGAGATGCCACGGACTGAAGCTGCTCCGGGGTGACGGCGATGTTTGCCATGTCAGATCCTCCTCTTCGTGAGCGTCGGGGAAGGGTACCCGGCGACCTTGGCTGGAACACACCGGTTTTCTTCTGTCGCGCTCGCGCTCTGGTCTACCCTCGACTTCCCCGCTCGCATGGACGCCTCGCACAGCTATGCTGCTGCAGGCGCGGCCCGAGTTCATCGACCTGTTCGTCGCGATCGGCCGGGTGGGCCGGAGCCTCGGGATCCACCTCCTGCTGTCCTCCCAGCGGCTCGACGAGGGGCGCCTGCGAGGCCTCGAGAGCCACCTGCGCTACCGCCTGTGCCTGCGCACCTACTCATCCGCGGAGTCCAAGCTGATCCTCGGCACGCCGGACGCCTACCTGATGCCGTCGCTACCGGGACTCGGGTACCTCAAGGTGGACACGAGCCTCTACAGCCAGTTCCGCGCGGCGCTGGTCTCCTCCGCGCACACGGAGCCGGAGACCGCCACGGCCGTGCCCACCGAGGTGCGCGCGTTCGAGGCGGCGTCGCGGACGACGGTCGCGGGCGCGACGGGCGCGCTCGACCCGCAGCCCCTCAGCGACCAGCCGACCGACCTCGACGTGCTCGTGGGGCGGATCGTCGGCGACCCGGAGGCCGACAGCGGCCGGGTGGTGCATCAGGTGTGGGTCGATCCCCTCCCCGACGCGCTGCCGCTCGACGCCGTCGAGACGGACCCGCCGTGGTGGGTGCAGGAGCGCGGCGGCGCCACCAGCGCGCTGGCCGCCGCCGTCGGGCGGTTGGACCGGCCCACGGAGCAGCGGACCGAGCCGCTGGTCGTCGACCTCGGCGGGGCGGCCGGCCACGTGGCGGTGGTCGGCGCGCCGCAGACCGGCAAGAGCTCGTTCGCGCGCACCCTCGTCGCAGGCCTCGCCCGCCGGTACACCCCAGCGGAGGTGCGCTTCTACGCGATCGACCTGGGAGGCGGGCTGCTCGCGGCGCTGGACGCGCTGCCCCACGTCGGCGGCGTGGTCAACAAGCTCGACCCGGAGGCGATCAACCGCATCGTGGCGCAGCTGAACACCGAGCTCGACGAGCGCGAGGAGCGCTTCCGCCGGCTCGGGATCGAGGCGATGGCCCAAGCGCGCGAGCTGCGCGCCCGCGGCAGCGAGGAGGACCTTGCCGACGTGGTGCTGGTCGTGGACGGATGGGACGCCTTCAAGCGCTCCTTCGAGGGCCTCGATCGCGAACTGGAGGGGCTCGCGGCCGCCGGCCTGGCCTTCGGCCTGCACCTGGTGGTGACCGCCACGCGCTGGGCGGAGATCCGCCCGGCCCTGCTCGACAACCTCGGCACGCGCCTCGAGCTCAAGCTCAACGACGCCATCGACTCGATGGTCTCGCGCGCGGCCTCCGAGGCGCTGTCGGGCGACACCCCCGGCCGGGGCCTGACCGTCGACTCGCTCCAGTTCCAGCTCGCGCTGCCGCGCGTCGACGGTGCCGCCGACGACGACGGGCTGGGCGCCGCGCTCGCCGCGCTCTCCGGAGAGGTCGCCGACCGCTGGCGCGGACCCGCCGTCGAGCCGATCCGGCTGCTGCCGCGGCTACTCGACGTCGCCGAGCTGCCTCCGCCCTCGCGGGAGGGCATTCCCGTGGGGCTCGACGAGCGGCGGCTCGAGCCCGCCTGGATCGACCTGTTCGGCGGCGACCCGCACCTGCTCGTCTTCGGTGACGCCGAGACCGGCAAGAGCTCGATGATCCGCTGCCTCGCGCACGGGCTGAGCGCGGCGTTCTCGCCCGAGGAGGTGCGGCTGCACATCGCGGACGTCCGGCAGTCGCTCACCGATCTGGCCCAGGGCCCGCACGTGGGCTCCTACTCGGTGTCGGCGGCAGCGCTGGCGGAGGTGGCGGGGCAGCTCGCCGGCGAGCTCTCGGCGCAGGCCTCGGCCGGCGGCGCGCCCGCCGCACCCGCCGACCGCCTCCGCCACGTCCTGCTGATCGACGACTACGACCTCCTGTCGGGGCCGGCGTCAAGCCCGCTGGCGCCGCTGCTCGACCTGCTCGCGCTGGGTCGCGACCTCGGCCTCCACGTGGTGCTTACCCGCCGCGTCGGGGGCAGCGCCCGCGGCCAGTACGAGTCGGTGTTCGGACGGGTTCGGGAGCTCGGCAGCCCGGGCATCATCCTCAGCGGCGACCCGGGCGAGGGGCCGCTGCTCTCCGGTACCAAAGCGGCGGTCCAGCCGCCCGGCCGCGGTGTGCTCGTCGAGCGCGGCCGTCCCGGCGTCGCCGTCCAGCTCGCCCACGTGCCCGCGGCGAGCCCCTCCGCCCCCACCCAGCCCCGCCGATCCGAACCAGGAGTCCGATGAGCAGCTCCAGCCACACCTGCGCCGTGACCATTGCCGGCCCCGAGAAGCGCGTGGATGTGGTCGTGCCGTCGCGGACGCCGATCGCCGAGCTCATCTCGACCTTCGTCGAGCTCAGCGTCGACGGCCACGATCCCGAGGGGCGCCAGCCGGTCTGGGCGATCGCCCCGCCCGGCCAGGACCCGCTGCCGCTGGACCGCACGCTGACCGAGTGCGGCGTCTCTGACGGCGCGGTGCTGACGCTCACCGAGATCCGCCCCGCGCATCAGGCGCCTCCGGCCCCGCGCGAGGTCCACCGCCCGGAGCTGCGGCGCGGCACCCCGCGCGAGCGGACGGCCGCCGCGCTCCCGGATCACCTCGACGGAGGCGCCCGGGTCTCGGCGGCCATCCGCGCGTTCTTCGGCCACGAGGACGAGCCCTTCGTGGTGGACTCGACCGCCGCCGCGCCGCCCTCGACCCGCGAGGTCCTGACCCGCAAGGAGGAGCGCACTGCCCGCGAGCGCGCTCGCGCGAGCTGGCGCGACACGGAGTACCTCGCGCGCCTGAGCCGGGCCGCTGCGGCTCCGCGGCTGCACCGCTGCGCGACGATCGCCGTGCTCTCGCCCAAGGGCGGCGTGGGCAAGACGACGCTGACCGCCCTGCTCGGGTCAAAGCTCGCGCAGACGCGCCGTGACCGCATCGTCGCCGTCGACACCAACCCCGACTACGGCTCGCTCGGGCGCACGCTCACCCCAGAGCACGGGACCTACGTCGACGACCTGCTCGACGTCCTCGAGCGCCCCAACCTCAGCGTCACCGAGCTCGACGGTCACCTCGGGCGCGCGTTCGAGGGGCTCATGGTGCTGCCCGCGCCGACGGATCCCCAGCGCATGGCCAAGCTCGACGAGAACGCCTACCGGACGGTGATCGGGCGCCTGCAGGAGCTCGTGGGCGTCCTCGTGCTCGACTGCGGCACCGGCCTCTCGGAGTCGGCCGCGCGCGCCGCGCAGGCGTGCGCCGACCAGATCGTGCTGATCAGCGACGCCCACCCCGCGACCGCCTCGCTCGTCGTGGAGGCCGCCGCGCAGCTGCAGACCGTCGGGCCTCCGCTCACGGTCGTGGTCAACAAGCTGCCCGAGAGCGCCAAGGACGCGCAGATCGACCTCGCCGGGCTGGAGGAGCTGATCCCGGACGCCGCCGGCCTGCTGACGATCACCGCCGACCAGGAGGGCGCCACCCGCGTCGCGGCCGGGGACTTCGCGTGGCGCGACGCCCCGGCGTCGTGGAGCCGCGCCGTGGGCGAGCTGGCGGTCGTGCTGACCGCCGACTGGTCCCGGCTCGGGCTCGCGAGCTAGTGCCGCACCCGCTCCAGAGGTTGGGAGCTCGCCGGGACGCGCCGATACGTCAGTGCGATGCGCCCGCGCTATCCGACCACGCCGCTGTGGGTCAGGCTCTCGATCGCGGCCGTGCTGCTCGTGGCCACGGCGTGGTGGATGACCGACCGCGCCGACCGGCTCGGCAACGAGCGTCGCCTCGATGCCGTCGCGTCGGCCATCGCCGGGCGGCCGGTGACGGTCCGCTGCCCCGGACCGGTGGGCCGTCTCCTGGGCCAGGAGGAGGTGGAGGGCTACGTGCGATTCTCGGCCGACGGCACTCCGGCGAGCGACACCAAGCTGCGACAGCGCGTCTGCGCGGAGCTCGACGCGCTCGCCGAGGGCCGGCGGACGCAGGAGCTCTCGTGCACGGAGCGCGCGGGGATCCTCTGCGGGCGCCACGGCAGCGAGCTCGCCATGGCCGTCGACGTGATCACCCACGAGTCCTTCCACATGCGCGGGATCCGCGACGAGGCGCGCACCGAGTGCTCCGCGCTGCAGACGATGGCGGTCACCGCTCAGCAGCTGGGAGCGACAGCTGGACAGGGCGCCGCGCTCGCCCGCGCGCAGTACGCCGAGAGCTATCCGCTCATGCCCGAGGTCTACCGCAGCCCCGCCTGCTCCGACGGCGGCGACTTCGACCGGCGCCCGCAGGACCCGCGCTTCCCCTGATCTAAGCCTGGCTAGGTCGTCGCGGCCGCGGCGGCGCGCCCCGCGATGCGGCCGGAGAACAGGCAGCCGCCGAGGAACGTGCCCTCGAGCGCCCGGTAGCCGTGCACCCCGCCGCCGCCGAAGCCCGCCACCTCGCCCGCGGCGTAGAGCCCGCCGAGCGGCTCGCCGGACTCCTGCAGCACACGGCCCGAGAGGTCTGTGCGCAGGCCGCCGAGCGTCTTGCGGGTGAGGATGGAGAGCCGGACCGCGATCAGCGGGCCGGCGGCGGGGTCGAGCAGCCGGTGGGGCTTGGCCACGCGGATGACGCGATCGACGAGGTAGCGCCGCGCCGCGGCCGTGGCGGTCACCTGCGCGTCCTTGCCCAGGCCCGACTCGACCTGGCGGTCGCGCAGGACGATCACCTGCTCGAGCTCGGCGGCATCGATCAGCGGCTCCCCACCCTGCAGCTCGTTCATCGCGCGCACGAGCTCAGGCACCGTGCGCGCGTAGAGGAAGTCGGGACAGCGCTTGGCGAAGCGCTCGACCGACGTCGCGCCGCCGGGGAGCGCGCGGCGCACGAGCTCGCGCACGTCGCGGTCGGTGAGGTCGGGGTTCTGCTCGGAGCCCGACAGCGCGAACTCGCTGCCGATGATGCGCTGGTTGAGCAGGAACCACGAGTGCTCGTGGCCGTTGCGCGTGATGTGCTCGACGGCGCCCAGCGCGTCAAAGCCGGGGAACAGCGGGGTCGGGAGCCGGTGCCCATGGGCGTCCAGCCACAGCGGCGAGGGGCCCGAGAGGATGCGGATGCCGTGGTGGCTCCAGATCGGCTCCGGATTGCGCACGCCCTCGGGGTAGTTCCACATGCGGTCCTCGCCGATGATGCTCGCGCCGGCGCCGCGCGCCACCTCGAGCAGCTTCCCGTCGACGTGGTCGGGCACGCCGGAGAGCATGCGCCCGGGCGGGCTGCCCGCGCGCTCGACCGGCCAGGTGCGCCGGACGAGCTCGTGATCGCCGCCGATCCCGCCGGAGGTCACGATGATCGCCTGGGCGCGCAGCGCGAACTCGCCGGCCACGTCGCGGGCGCTCGGCGCACCGCGGACCGCCCCGTCCGGCGCGAGGACCTCGCCCGTGACACCGTCAACGCCGCCGGCCGTCGTGGTCAACCCGGTCACGCGGTGGCGGAAGCGGAGCTCGACCAGCCCGCGTGCCGCCGCCTCGCGCACGCGGCGCTCGAACGGCTCCACGATCCCCGGCCCGGTGCCCCAGGTGACGTGAAAGCGCGGGACAGAGTTGCCGTGGCCGTCGGCCTGGTAGCCGCCGCGCTCCGCCCACTGCACGAGCGGCAGCCAGCGCACTCCCTGGGCGTGCAGCCAGGCGCGCTTCTCGCCTGAGGCGAAGTCGACGTAGGCCTCGGCCCAGCGGCGCGGCCATTCGTCCTCCGGGCGGTCGAAGGCCGCGCTCCCCAGCCAGTCCTGAAGCGCGAGGTCGCGCGAGTCGCGCACGCGTAGCCGGCGCTGCTCGGGCGAGTCGACGAGGAAGAGGCCGCCGAAGGACCAGAACGCCTGGCCGCCCAGCGACGCCTCGGGCTCCTGCTCGAGCAGGATCACGCGGCGGCCGGCGTCGGCGAGCTCGGCCGTGGCGACCAGCCCCGCGAGGCCGCCGCCGACGACGATCGCGTCAGCGTCGAGAGCCATGGGCCGGGACCCTATTGGCCGCGCCACGCCAGCGCCGCGTGAGCGCTATCCGCGCTTGCGGCGGTGTGCCTTCGTGCCCTTGGAGACCTTTGCGCGCTCGCAGTTGATCAGCGTGTCGGACGCGTCGGCGAGCACCCGGTCCTGGCCGGCGCCGCAGTCGACCGTGTCGGCGGACCCGTCGCGCACCCTGATCCGATCGTCGCCCTCGCCGCCCTTGACGTCGTCTGCGCCCTTGCCGCCGCGGATGCGGTCGTTGCCGGGGCCACCGTCGAGCTTGTCGTCGCCCGGGCCGCCCTTGAGCCGGTCGTCGCCCTCGCCGCCGGCGATCGAGTCGTCCCCGCGACCGCCCCGGAGCCTGTCGTTGCCGCCCAGCCCGGCGATCGTGTCGTTGCCGGCCCGGCCGGAGATGCGGTCCGCGTTCGGCGTGCCGGTCAGCGCGTCGCTGCCGCCACCGCCCTTGAGGTTGGCGGCCAGCGCGAGCGCCGGCAGGGCAAGTGCGACCAGCAATGCTGCGAGCAGGCTTCGTGACATCAGTCTCTCCGTCCTTGTTAGTTCTTGGCCTTGCCGCTGGGGCCCTTCACCTTGGCGGGCTTGAGCCGTCCCGGCGCGATGACCGGGCGGCTCGGCGCCTTCGGCGTCACGGGCTTGAGCGACGGCACCGCGCGGCGGGAGCGGGTGACGTGCTGCGGATGCCGGTTGTGCACCTTCGTGGCGCGCGTGCGTGCGGCGTGCACGCGGCGTGCATGGGAGCGCCTCCGCGCCCTCGCGGCAGCCCGCTTGGCCGCACGGCGGGCCCGGTGGGCCTTCCGCGTCTCCGCCGGATGGAGCGCGGGCGTCGTCGCGCCCCCGGCGCCGGGCGTGGTGGCGGCGGCATGTCCCGAGGAGGCGGCGTCGCTGCGTGTGGCCGAAGCCGCAGGCGCGGCCGCCGCCCGCTTGCGCGGCGCGTCGGGCGCCCTGACCAGCGCGACGCCGCCGACGGCAGTCGCCGCGAGCACCGCGCCCACCGCGAGCTTGGCCGCGAGCCCGCCCGCCGCGATGCCGGTGCCCGTCGCGGCGCCACCGGCACCCGCGCCCGTGGCGAGGCCGAGCGCGCTCGCCTTCAGGCCGATGCTCGGCACGACGGGCAGCACGAGCGCGAGCGCGCGCCGCTGCTCGGCGATCGCCGCGGCATAGGAGCGGCAGGGAACGCAGCCGCGCAGGTGACGGCGCAGCGGCCCGCGGCGCAGCATGCCGCCGCGCGCCGTCGCGAGCTGCTCGCGGATCGACGCACACGGCGTCTCCCGCGCCTCGCGCTCGGCGATCAGCGTGCTGCGGGCCTGATGGATCAGAGCCTTCACCTTCGGTGCGGGCACGCCGATCACCGCGCCGATCTCGGCGTGGGGCAGGTCAGCCAGCTCGGCAAGCACGAGCGCCGCGCGCTGCTCGTCGGGCAGGCGCCCGACGTCGGCGAGCAGGGCCCGCAGGTCGGCGCGGTGCTCGACCGCGTCGGCCAGGCCGTCGGTGCTCGGCTCGAGCGGGTCCGCGTAGCGATCTTCCACCCGCCGGGCCGCGAGGATCGTCCTGCAGCGATTGCGGGCGATCGAGAACAGCCACGGGCGCAGCTGCACAGGTGCCCCGCGTGCGCGCAGCGCGCGGTGGGCACGCAGGAAGCACTGCTGCAGCGCGTCCTCGGCCTCCTCGCGCGACCCGACCATGTGCCGGCAGAAGCCCAGCAGCGCGCCGTGATGGCGGTCATACAGCGCCGCGAAGGCCCGCTCGTCGCCGTCGGCGGCGAGCTGGGCCAGGCGCTCGTCGTCGAGGCGCCCCAGCAGCCGGCGGGCTCGTGGCGGGGCGGCTCGGATGGCGATGGCGGGCACGGGTGGGGCACCTTCCTTCATCACCCCAGTGTGGCGCGGAGGTTGGCCGGTTGTCCACAGCCAACCTTGACGCACTTGTGTCAAGGTTGGCCCCAACGCTGCTAGGCTGGCGCAAATGCGCGACTACCTGGCAGCCGTGCGCGACCGCGTCATCGTCTTCGACGGCGGCATGGGCGCGACCCTGGAGCAGTTCGACCTCTCGCTCGAGGACGACTACAAGCTGCCCGGCCGCTGCCACGAGGCGCTCGTGCTCAACCGCCCCGACGTCATCCAGGGCGTGCACGAGTCCTTCATCGCGGCGGGCGCCGAGGTCGTGCAGACCGACACCTTCCAGGCGTCGCGGATCAAGCTCGACGAGTGGGGCCTGGGCGAGCACACGCTCGAGATCAACCGCCGCGCCGCCGAGATCGCCCGGCAGGCGGCGGGCGAGGAGCACTTCGTCGCGGGCTCGATCGGGCCGACGGGCTTCCTCCCCGCCTCCGACGACCCCACGCTCGGCAACATCGGCTTCCGCGAGCTGGTCACAGTGTTCGCCGAGCAGGCAACGGGCCTCGTCGAGGGCGGCGCCGACCTGATCATCATCGAGACCGCGCAGGACATCCTCGAGGTCAAGGCTGCCGTGTTCGGGGTCCGCGAGGCGTTCGCCAAGGCCGGCCGCGAGCTGCCGATCCAGACCTCGGTCTCGCTGCTGCCCAACGGCGGCAAGATGCTGCTCGGCACCGACATCTCGGCCGCGCTGGCGACGCTCGAGGCGCTGCGGGTCGACGTCATCGGCATCAACTGCTCGACGGGCCCGGAGGACATGCGCGACGCGATCCGCTTCCTCGGCGAGTTCAGCTCCGTCCCGATCCACTGCATCCCCAACGCCGGCATCCCCCACCAGGGCCCCGACGGAGAGACGATCTTCCCCGCCGAGCCCGACGAGCTGGCCGAGACGCTCGGCGACTTCGTCGATCGCTACGGCGTGAACATCGTCGGCGGCTGCTGCGGCACGACGCCCGACCACATCCGCGCGATCAAGGAGCGCTGCACGCCCCACCAGCCGCCCGCGCGGCCCGCCCCGCGCCAGATCCACGTCTCCTCGATGATGTCCGCGACGCCGCTGGCGCAGGAGCCGGCGCCGACGATCGTCGGCGAGCGAGTGAACTCGCAGGGCTCGCGCAAGGCCAAGGAGATGCTGCTGGCCGACGACTACGACGG
>JBBRYA010000060.1:0-21426 GCA_038238015.1 Solirubrobacterales bacterium | reverse complement strand
GGCAACACGCTGCTGCTCGACGAGCCCACCAACGACCTCGACGTCGACACCCTGCGCGCGCTCGAGGAGGCCCTGCTCGCCTTCCCCGGCTGCGCGGTGATCATCTCGCACGACCGCTGGTTCCTGGATCGCGTGGCGACGCACGTGCTCGCCTTCGAGGGCGACTCGCAGGTGACGTGGTTCGAGGGCAACTTCGAGGCCTACGAGGAGCACCGGCGCGAGCGGCTCGGCCCCGAGGCCGACCGCCCGCACCGGATCACGTACAAGAAGCTCGTCCGGTCGTGAGCGCGGCGCCGGTCATGATCCGGCACTTCACCGACCCGACGTGCCCGTTCGGCTTCTCCGCCGAGCGCCAGCGGCTGCGCCTGGAGTGGCTCTACGGCGACCAGCTCGACTGGGAGCTGCACATGATCGTGCTCTCCGAGGAGCCGAACCCTGACTTCCCGCCCGAGCGGATCGCCGAGGGCCGGCGCAAGCTGCACATGCAGTACGGGATGCCGATCGACTGGCGGCTGGTCGCGCCGCCGGCGTCGGTCGACGGCTGCCGCTCGGTGGTCGGCGCCCGCCTGCATGCGCCCGCGCGTGAGGAGGCGCTCCTGCGGCGCCTGCGCGTGCTGACCTTTGCCGGGGAGGCGATCGACGACCCCGCGGTGCTCGATCGCGCGGCGACCGAGGCGGGACTGGACGCCGGCGAGGTCGCGGGCTGGCGCGGCGAGGACGAGGTCGAGGCCGCGCTGCGCGAGGACATGCGGGACGCGCGCGCCCCGTCGCCGGCCTCCCGCGCCCAGGACTACAAGCTCGGCGGACCGGCCGAGGAGCGCCGCTACACCTGCCCCTCCTACGAGCTCATCCGCGCGGCCGAGCCGCCCGCCGACTGGGAGACGGCAAGCCGCGTCGACCTCCCGGGCTTCCGGCCGGTGGAGGCCTACGAGACGGCGCTGGCCAACCTCGCGCCCGAGCTGGCGCGGCGCGCGGACCCCGAGACCGTCGAGGAGGTCGTCGCCTGGGCGGGCATGCCGGTCGCGACCGCCGAGGTCGCCGCCGTCTGCGACCGCGAGATCGCGGACGTCCGCACGGAGCTGTCACGCTCGGCGCGCTTCACGCCGGTCGGCGGCGACGGCTACTGGACTCTCAGCAACGGCTGATAGCTTCCCCCGCCGCATGCTGCCGGTCGTCGTCGCGCTGCTCCTCGGCGCCCTCCTGCTCGGCTCCGCCGCGCTCAAGCTGCTCGACGGGCCTCGCACCCGGGCGGCGCTGAGCACCTACGGCCTGCATGGCGAGGCGGCGGGCATCGCGTGGGCGGCGCTCGTCGCGGTCGAACCGGTGCTGGGCGTCGCGGTCGCGCTGGGGGTGCAGGCCGCCATGTGGGCCGCCGCCGCCCTCTTCACGGCGTTCACCCTCGCGCAGGGCGCCGTGCTGATGGCGGGCCGCGGCGGCGCGCCGTGCGCGTGCTTCGGCGCGCGCGGGCGGGTCGGCCGTGGGTCGCTCGGCCGGGCCTCGGTGCTCGCCGCCGCGTTCGCGGCGCTGCCGCTGCTGCACCGCCGGGCGCTCTCGACCGACGAGTGGCTGGCGATCGGCCTCGCCGCCGCGCTGCTGGGCGTCGTTGCCCTCGCGGTGGCCGTGCTCGCCCTCGCCCGGGAGCTCGCCGCGCTGCGCGACGGCGGCGACCCGCGCGGCGCCCTGGAGATTCCCGAGGAGGGGCCCGAGCTGGGCGGACGGACCGAGCTGATGGCGGTCGAGCCCGGCCGCCTCGGGCTGGCCGTGTTCACCTCGGAGGGCTGCGCGATGTGCCGCGCGCTCGAGCCGGCGATCGCGGCGCTCGGCCGCGACCCGCTCGTGCGCCTGCGCACCTTCGACGAGGTGCGCGACGCCCACGCCTGGGAGGCCGCCGATATCCCCGGCAGCCCGTTCGCGGTCGCGCTGGACGCCGACGGCATCGTGCTCGCCAAGGGCACGTTCAACACCGCCCGCCAGCTCGAGTCCGTCCTCGCCGCCGCCGAGCGCCGGCGCGCATGAACGAGTCCCGTCGCGGCTTCCTCGCCAGGGTCAGCGGCGGGCTGATGGCCGTGGCGGGCGCGCGCACGATCGGGTCGCTCGTCGCCCCCGGCGAGGCCGAGGCCTACCACTTCTGCGGGCACACCTACACCACCGATTCCTGCCCGCACCCGACCGGGCTGCCGCGCGTCGACTCGCGCGGAAAGCCGCTGCGGGCGCGTGACGGCCACCGCGTCGACGACCTCGGCCGCCTGGTCAACGTCGACGGCGAGCCGATCGACGACGACGGCCGCGTCCTCACCGACGCCGAGGGCGCGCCGCTCCCTCCCGCCTCGCGCACGCCGCTGTGCCCGGCGGTCGGCGACCGCTACGGCTTCCCCACGCAGATCGACGGGTCGTGGTACCGCTGCTGCGGCGGCCACGTGCGCAAGCTCATGGACTGCTGCTCCTACAGCCGCCGGCGCATCAACGGCGACGGCGCGCTGACCGGCTACTGCTACCGCGGCCGGCGCGTGTTCTGCGTCATCTACTTCCAGACCAACATCCCGTGCTGAGCTGGCTGCTCGTCGCCGCCGCGCTCGCCGCCGGGGTGACCGGTGCGTGGTCTCCGTGCGGGTTCTCGATGGTCGACACGCTCGCGCCCGCCGGCTACGCGGGGCGTCTGCGCACCACGCTGGTGGCGTGCGCGACGTTCACGCTCGGCGCGCTCGCAGGCGGGGTGGCGACGTTCGGCGGCCTGGGGCTGCTCGGCCGAGCGCTCGGCGCCGGCGGGACGGGCGCCGCGACAGTGGCGGCGGTCATCGCGGTGCTGGCCGCCGTGGGCGAGGCGCGCGGCCTGCGGATCGTCCCCCAGGTCCGCCGGCAGGTGCCCGAGTCCTGGCGGCGGGTGCTGCCGCTGCCGCTCGCGGCGGGGCTCTACGGCGTGCTGCTCGGGCTCGGCTTCACCACCTTCATCCTCACCTTTGCCGTATGGGCGCTGGCCGCGGTCAGCGTCGCGCTCGGAGAGCCCGCGCTCGGTGCGCTGATCGGCCTCGCCTTCGGGGCCGGGCGGGCGCTGCCGGTCATCGCGCTCGCGCCCGCGGCGGAGACCGACCGCGGCCACGCCGTCCACGCCGCGATGGCCGAGCGCCCCGCGATCCTGCGCAGCCTGCGCGCAGCGGACGCGATCACCCTCGCCGCCTGCGCGCTGGCCATCGGCGTCGCGCCGGCCCAGGCTGCGTCCTCGCACTCCTCGGCCGCCATCGCGCTGGCGCCGGCGTCGGATCCGGCCACCGACGGCGCACGGCTGGCCTGGCAGGTGCCCGGTCAGACGGGACGCCTGCGCCGCGGCAACGGGACGACCGTCGCGCTCCCCGGCCGCGACCCCGCGGTCGGAGCCGGACTGGTCGGCTGGCGTGACGGCGACCGCCTGGTGCTGGCCGACCCGAACACGCTCGCCCCCATCACCGCCTACGACGCGCCCGGCGCCGGGGAGTTCGCGTTCAGCGCCCAGTGGGTCGTGTGGCGGGTCGGGCAGACGCAGATCCTCGCCCAGCCGCGCGACCGCTCTCGGCCGCCGTTCGCGGTGAGCACGGTGAGCGCACCGCGCCAGCTCGGGCGCCCCGCGCTCGCGGGCTCGACGCTCGTCTTCCACCGGGCGGGGCGCTTGGGCTCTGAGATCCTGACCGCCGACCTCGGCGCGGGGACCCGCCGCGTGCTCCGGCGCGAGCGCCGCGCCCAGCTGCTGAACCCGGCCTTCGACGGCAGCCGCCTGCTCTACGTTCGCTCCAGCGCGACCGGGCAGGAGCTGCGGATCGGCGCCCCGGGAGCGCGCAGCGACCGCACGCTCTACCGCACGATGCCCACGGCACGCCGCGACCGCGGGCTGGAACCAGGGCACGGACCGCATCACCAGGGCTACCCGGGCGGGCGGCGCCCGCCCGTCGCACCGCGCCCGCCGCAGGGGGTCGCCGACACGCTCTGGAGCACCGCGCTCGGCGCCCGGGCCGCCTACGTCACGCGGCTGCGCCGCCAAGGCGGGCACACCAGCGCGGTCATCCTCCGCGTGCCGCGCTCCTGAAGTCCTCGAGCACCGGCGGCAGCGCCGCCGCCTCGGACACCACGGCATCGGCGCCGGCCAGCGCCTCGAGCGGGTACGGGCCGGTGGCCACGGCCACGACGCGCACGCCGTCGGCACGCGCGCAGGCGATGTCGCGCGGGGTATCGCCGATCACCACCGTGTGCTCGCGCGGCCAGTCGCCGGCGCGCTCGCGCGCGATCGGCGGCAGCGCCTCGCGCTGCTCGGCGTCGGAGCCGAAGCCGCCCTGGCCGTGCGCGAAGTGGTGGCCGATCCCCGCCCGCTCGAGCTTGAGCCGGGCGACGCGCTCGAAGTTCCCGGTCACCAGCGAGAAGCGATAGGCGCCGTCGCGCGCCGTCAGCTGCTCGAGCACGCCGGGGATCCCCGGGGCCACGCGCGCCGACAGGTCGGCGGGGCACAGCTCCTCGTAGGCGGCGCAGCAGGCCGCCAGCACGTCGTCGGCGCGCGAGTCGATCGCCTCCGGGGCAAGGCCGGCGGCCACCAGCAGGTCGCGCGCGATCGCGCCGTCGGTGCGCCCCGCCTTCTCGACGCCCTCGCCGTCGAGCTCGTGCGCACCGTGGACCTCCCCGAGTGCCCGCAGCAGCGCGTGGGCATGCTCGAGCGAGGCGCGCTGCAGGAGGGTGCCGTCGATGTCCCAGAGCAGCAGGAGCGGGCGGCTCACCGCAGGAACGTCGCGTCGGCCGGCAGCCGCTGTGCGAAGGCGGCGATCAGCTTCGCGGCGTTGGCGACGTCGTCGAGCTGGGCCATCTCGACCGGCGAGTGCATGTAGCGCAGCGGGACCGAGACCACCGACGTGGGAACGCCGCCACGTGAGGTGTGGAAGGCGTCGGCGTCGGTGCCGGTCGCGCGCGCGCTGGCGGCCACCGTGAACGGGATGCCCTCGGCCTCGGCCGTGTCGTGGAGCAGCTCGAAGAGCGCCGGGTCAAGCGTCGAGCCGCGCTGGATCACCGGCCCGGACCCGAGGTGATGGCGCCCGAGCTCCTTCTCGTCGGTCCCCGGCGGGTCGGTCGCGAAGGTCACGTCGACGGCAATCGCGACGGCGGGCTCGAGCGTGAACGCGGTCGTCCGCGCACCGCCGAAGGTGATCTCCTCCTGCGTGACGGCGAGCGCGGCGACGTCCCCCGGAGCGCCGCCCGCCTCCGCCACCAGGCGCGCCGCCTCGTAGGCGACGTAGCAGCCGAGACGGTTGTCCATCGCGCGCGAGATCACCCGCTCGTTGGGCAGCTCGACCGGGTCGCCGGCGATCACCGCGACGTCGCCGATGCGCACCATCGAGCGCGCCTGCTCACCGTCCCTGGCCCCGATGTCGATGTGCAGGTTCTTGAGCTCGGGCGCCTTCTTGCGATCCTCCTCGCCGAACAGGTGGATCGGCTTCTTGCCCACGACGCCGGGGATCGCGCCCGCGCGCGTGGCGATCTCCACGCGCTGGCCGACGAGGATCACCGGGTCCCAGCCGCCGACGGAGGTGAACCAGAGGAAGCCGTCGTCGTCGACGTGGTGGACGATCAGCCCGATCTCGTCGATGTGCCCGACGATCGCCAGCAGCGGCCCGCCGCCGGTGCCCTTCACGCGCGCGACGGTAGAGCCGAGGCTGTCGTAGGAGACCTCGGCGAACGGCTGCGCCAGCTCCCGGAAGACCGCGGCCGGCGCCTGCTCGTAGCCGGAGGGCCCGGGCGTGCTCAGCAGCCGCCGCAGCGGCTCGGGGAGCGCCACCTAGGAGTCCTCCGCGATCAGCTGGCGCAGCACGAAGGGCAGGATGCCACCGTGCTGGAAGTACTCGACCTCTTTCGGGGTGTCGATCCGCACGCGCGCCTGGAACTCCTTGTCGTCCGCCTTGACGGTGACCTCCTTGGCCGAGCCGTCGCCCAGGCCGGTGATCGAGAGCTCCTCCTCGCCGCTGAGCCCGAGCGACTCCGCGGACTCGCCATCGGGGAACTGCAGCGGCAGCACGCCCATCCCCACGAGGTTGGAGCGGTGGATGCGCTCGTAGGACTCGGCGATCACCGCGCGCACGCCGAGCAGCGTGGTGCCCTTGGCCGCCCAGTCGCGCGAGGAGCCCGAGCCGTACTCCTTGCCCGCGAGCACCACGAGCGGCGTGCCCTCCTCGGCGTAGCGCATCGCGGCGTCGTAGATCGTCATGTCCTCCCCGTCCGGCATGTGCCGTGTGACGCCGCCCTCCGTGCCCGGCGCGAGCTGGTTGCGCAGGCGGATGTTGGCGAACGTCCCGCGCAGCATCACCTCGTGGTTGCCGCGGCGCGCGCCGTAGGAGTTGAAGTCCTTGTTCTCGACGCCGTGCTCGTTGAGGTACTGGGCCGCCGGCCCGTCGCGCTTGATCGCGCCCGCCGGGGAGATGTGGTCGGTGGTGACCGAGTCGCCGAGCACGGCGAGCACGCGCGCGCCCTCGATGTCGGTGACCTCCGGCGGCTTGCGCGGGAAGTCCTCGAAGTAGGGCGGCTGGCGCACGTAGGTCGAGTCCTCGGCCCACGCGAAGCGGTCGCCGGTCGGCACCTCGAGCGAGTTCCAGCGCTCGTCGCCGTCGAAGACCTCGCCGTAGGACTTGCGGAACATGTCCGACAGCACCGCGTGCTCGACGGTCTCGGCGACCTCCTGCTCGCCCGGCCAGATGTCGGAGAGGAACACGTCGTTGCCCTCCTCGTCGGTGCCCAGCGGCTCGTCGAGGAGGTCGATGTCCATCGTCCCCGCGATCGCGTAGGCGACGCACAGCGGCGGCGAGGCGAGGTAGTTCATCTTCACGTCGGGGTTGATGCGGCCCTCGAAGTTGCGGTTGCCCGAGAGCACCGAGACGACCGCGAGGTCCTCCGCGCCGACGACGTCGGCGATCTCCTGCGGCAGCGGGCCGGAGTTGCCGATGCACGTCGTGCAGCCGTAGCCGACGAGGTGAAAGCCGAGCGCTTCGAGGTCGCCGGTCAGCCCCGCGCGCTCGAGGTACTCCGTGACGACCTTGGAGCCGGGCGCCAGCGAGGTCTTCACCCAGGGCTTGGACGTCAGGCCCTTGGCCACCGCGTTGCGCGCGAGCAGGCCGGCGCCGAGCATGACCGACGGGTTGGAGGTGTTGGTGCAGGACGTGATGGCGGCGATCACGACGTGGCCGTGGTCGAGCTCGGTCTCGGTGCCGTCCTCGAGCGTCACCGGCGCGGAGACCTCGGCGCGGTCGGCGACCTGCAGGCCGCCGGTGCCCCCGTTTGAGGGCGAGGGCGAGCGGTCGCGCGCGCCGGCGCCGTTGGCCGGATCGCCGGAGGAGGGCGGGTCCGAGGACGGGAAGGAGTCCGCGCTCTCCTCGTCGGCGTCGGGCTTACCCGACTTCGGATCCTCGAGGTCGTCCGGCAGCAGGTCTTCGAGCGCGAGCCGGAAGGCGGCCTTTGACTCGGTGAGCGAGACGCGGTCCTGCGGGCGCTTGGGGCCCGCCAGCGAGGGCACGACCTGGGAGAGGTCGAGCTCCAGCGTGTCGGAGTAGGTCGGCTCCTCCGAGCTCTCGTCGTGCCAGAGGCCCTGCTCCTTGGCGTAGGCCTCGACCAGCGCGACCCGCTCGGGAGGCCGACCGGAGAACTCCAGGTAGCGCAGCGTCTCGGCGTCGATCGGGAAGATCGCGCAGGTCGAGCCGAACTCCGGCGACATGTTGCCGAGCGTGGCGCGGTCGGCCAGCGGCAGCGCGGCGACGCCGGGCCCGAAGAACTCGACGAACATGCCCACGACCCCGCGCTCGCGGGCCATCTGGGTGACGGTCAGCACGAGGTCGGTGGCGGTGGCGCCCTCGGGCAGCTTCCCGGTGAGCTTGAAGCCGAGCACCTGCGGGATCAGCATGGACATCGGCTGGCCGAGCATCGCGGCCTCGGCCTCGATGCCGCCGACGCCCCAGCCGAGCACGCCCAGCCCGTTGATCATCGTGGTGTGCGAGTCGGTCCCGACCAGCGTGTCGGGGTAGGCCTGCACCGGGGTGGGCGGGGACTGGTCATCGGTCTCGTCGCTCGTGAAGACCACGCGGGCGAGGTACTCGAGGTTGACCTGGTGGACGATGCCGGTGTCGGGCGGCACGACCTTGAAGTTGTCGAAGGCGTCCTGCCCCCAGCGCAGGAACGCGTAGCGCTCCTGGTTGCGCTCGAACTCGCGCTCGGCGTTGATCCGGAAGGCGTCGCGCGTTCCGAAGGCGTCGACCTGCACCGAGTGGTCGATCACCAGCTCGGCCGGAACGAGCGGGTTGATCTTCGACGGGTCGCCGCCCAGCTCGGCCATCGCGTCGCGCATCGCCGCGAGGTCGACGACGGCGGGCACGCCCGTGAAGTCCTGCATGACCACGCGGGCCGGCGTGAACGCGGTCTCCTTGGACGGCTCGGCCTTGGCCTCCCAGCTCGCCAGCGCCTCGATGTCCTCGCGCGTCACCGCCACGCCGTCCTCGTTGCGCAGCAGGTTCTCGAGCAGCACCTTCAGCGAGAACGGCAGGCGCGCGACGTCGAACTTCGGCTGCAGCGCGTCGAGCCGGAAGATCTCGTAGGTGGTGCCGCCGACCTCGAGCTCGGCGCGGGCGTCGAAGGAGTTCTCGGACATGCCCAGCAGTCTCGCAGGCTCGCCGCTAGCGCGGCAGCGCGAGCGAGCCGTCGCCGAAGCGCACCTCGACCGGCTGGGGATGCCCGTCGGGCACGCGCCAGGAGAGCGTGAGCGGCAGGTCCTGGCCCGGCTTGATCGTCGCGATCTTGCCGATCCGGGCCTGCTCGAACTTCGAGCCCTTGACGTGATCGGACCACGAGTACAGGCCGTGGGCGAAGCTGCCCAGGAAGCGCGCCGTGCTGCGCACGCGGCGCCCGCTGCCGTCGACGACCTCGATGCGGTCGGCCGCGAGGTCCACCGGGCGCAGGGAGGCGTTGCGCACGCGCCCGGCGAGGATTCGGTCGTTGGGCAGCGCAGGGACCGTGATCAGGGCAGGCTTGCCCTTCCACGCGAGCCGGACCGGCCCGGTGGCCGCCTTCGGGGAGCTGCCCCTGCGGTCGCCGAGCAGCAGGAGCACGCCCATCGCGGCGACCAGCACGACCGCTGCCGCGGCCGCCCACCTCATTGCGACGAGGGCTTGGGCGGCGTCGTGAACCAGGTGCAGCCGGGCGGGAACTGGTTCGTGTTCGGGTCCCACGTCGCGCACGGCGCCTCGGCCGCGAGCTTGGCGTTGTTGCCGATCCGGAACGGCGAGCCCTGTGGGCAGGTCGGAAGGTTCGCCGGATCGCTCGTGACCCGCCCGCCGGGGCCCTCGTTGCCCAGCCAGCAGTTGTCGATCCCCTGCTCGTCCCAGAAGAAGTCGATCCCGTTGGGCTGGCGCTTGTTGTCGTCGCCGAGGCCCATCTGGTTGCCGATGAACTTGTTGCCGTTGGAGGTGTCGAACTGCTTGGCGGGGTCGTTCTCGCCGCGGATCGAGGCCGGCACGTAGAACAGCCGCACGCCTGAGCGCCAGTTGTCGTAGATCGCGTTGTCCTGGATCAGGTTCGCGTTGACCCCGTAGAGGATGAAGCCCGAGCCGACCGGCACCTCGAACTGCGGGCAGACGATCTCCTTCGGGCGCTTCTCGAACGGTGTGTCCTTGCAGTAGTTCTGGCGGTCCTGGGTGAAGAAGTTCTGGTTGTTGTGGGCGACCGTGTTGGCGGTCCATTTCGAGCAGTCCTGCGGCATCCCGGGATGGCCGGAGGCGAAGGAGTCGTCGGAGATCCCCGCGTTGTTGTCCACGAAGCGCGAGTTGTGCGTCCACGTGCCGTTGCCCGCGGTGCCCGAGTAGCCGAGCACGTTGTCGTGGGAGTTGACGTGGCTGATCTCGATCCCGTAGCGCGCACAGTGGCCTTCGGGGCCCGAGCCCGGGTAGATGCCCGAGTCGCCGTTCGCGTAGGCCTCGATGTGCTCGTAGAAGCCGTGGTCGGAGGTGAAGCTGAGGATCCCGTAGTGCTGGCCATAGGGCGTGACCAGGTGCCGCAGGCGGAACCCGTTGGTCTCGACCACGTCGACGTCGTTGAACGCGCCCTGCTCGACCCAGACGTTTGAGAGGTAGAAGCCGTCTGCGCGGTCGACGCGGATGACGTCCTTCTTGAGGCGATCGCCGACGATCGTGACGTCCTTGGGCTCGCGGCCCATCCCCTCCATCTGAAGGTTGCAGCGGTGGTCGCACTCGCGGTCGGGGTCGTCGAGCGAGTCGCCGACGATCGCGATCAGGTTGCGGGCGTTGGGGCACTTGACCTGCGCCTCGTAGGTGGCGACCTTCTGGTCGCCGTCCGCGGGCGTCTCGACCATGTCCTTGCACGCGGGCTCGTCGAGGGGGACGTCGCGGCTGGGCTGCTCGGTGTACACGCCCGGCATGATGTGGATGCGGTCGCCGCTCTGGGCCGCGTTGACCGCCTCCTGGATGTTCTCGTGGCGGCACTTGCGCAGCTCGCGCAAGCGCATGCGGCGCTTGCGCTGCAGCGCCGGCCCGGCGTAGATGCTGCGGATCCGCGCCTTGGAGTCGGGCTTGCACACGACCTGCAGTCCGCCCGTCTTGCGGAACTTCGGGACGGCGCCCTTGGACGCGTCGGGGAACTGCGTGGCGCGCTCGGGATGGGCGAACGCCGAGGCCGCTCCCACGAGAAGCGCGACCAGCGCGAGCACCACAATCCGGACCCTCATCCGAACGGGAACGTACACCATCCAGCGCGAGGCGGTGGCACTACAGTCACCGCGTGCGCCGCGCCCTGGTCGCCCTCCTGCTCCTGGGCCTTCTCCCCGCGAGTGCGGCGGCCACCCCTCGCGTGCAGCATCTGAAGTTCCGCTACGGCCCCGTGGTGGTCCAGCCGGGGCAGAACACGATCGAGCTCGCCGGGGCGCGCGTTCCGCGCCCGAAGGTGCCGGGCTTCATCGTCGGCTTCCGCCCCAACCTGCGGCGCACCGACGGCAGCGTGCCCGGCGTCGACGTCATCCACCTGCACCACGCCGTGTGGCTGATCAACTGGCAGCCGACCTTCGCCGCCGGCGAGGAGAAGACGAACGTCGCGCTGCCGCCCCACTTCGGCTGGCGCTTCGAGCTCTCCGATCACTGGGTGCTCAACCACATGATCCACAACCTCAAACCCAACACCGACCGCGTCTACTGACCTACGACATCGACTTCATCCCCGACTCCTCGCCGCTGGCGAAGGGCATGCACGCCGTGCAGACCCGCTGGCTCGACGTCGAGGGCGGCCGCGCCTACCCGGTCTTCGACGTGCATCGCGGGAGCGGCAGCGGCGGGCGCTTCACCTACCCCGACGACGCGCCGGGCGTGTACGGGAGCGGGCAGCCGCGCAACCGCTACACCGTTGAGCGCGACGGCATGCTCGTGCAGACCGCGGGCCACCTGCACCCCGGCGGCCTCTACACCGACCTGACGCTGACCCGCGGCGGCCGGCACGTGAACCTGTTCCGCTCGCGCGCGAAGTACTGGGAGCCCGCCGGCGCGGTCTCCTGGGACGTCGCGATGACCGCGACCCGGCCCGACTGGCGGGTGGCCGTCAAGCGCGGCGACGTGCTGAGCGTGTCGGCCACCTATGACTCCTCGCACGCGAGCTGGTACGAGTCGATGGGGATCATGCCGATCGCGTTCTCCCCGGGAGCGCGCGGGGGGCGCGATCCGTTCTCGGGTCACGTGGACCGCCGCGGGCGCCTGACGCACGGGCACCTCGCCGAGAACGACAACCACGGCGGGGACCCCGGCGGCCTCCCCGACGCGACCAAGCTCGCAGACGGCGCCGCGGTGACGGCGCCGGTCGACGTGACCGACTTCTTCTACGGCCAGGGCGACCTGCTCAAGGGCGACGCGACCTCGCTGCCGCCCGTCATCCATCCCGGGCAGTCGATCTCGTTCGTCAACCGCGACGCGGGCCGCAACGTCTTCCACACCATCACCGCCTGCAAGGCGCCCTGCAACCGCGATACCGGGGTCGCCTACCCGCTCGCCGACGGCTCGGTGGACTTCGACTCCGGCGAGCTCGGCTATGGCCCCGCCGGCTTCACCGCCGCCGCGAACCGCGACAGCTGGCAGGCGCCGGCCAACCTGCGCCCCGGCACCTACACCTACTTCTGCCGCGTCCACCCGTTCATGCGCGGCGCCTTCCGGGTCAGCGGGTCTTAGCCCGGTAGAGCGCGGCGTCCGCGCGTGAGATCAGCCCGTCGAGGGAGTCGCCGGTCTCGAGCACCGCCAGGCCCACGCTACAGCCAGGGCCGTGCACCTCAGAGACCGTGTCGCGGATGTGGTCGAATCGCCCCCGAGCATCCTGCTCGTCGGTGCCCGACAGCGCGCAGACGAACTCGTCGCCGCCGTAGCGGACGATCGGGTCGAAGGACCGCAGCGCCGACCGCACGGCGGCCACGACAGCGTGGAGCACGCGATCCCCCGCGTCGTGACCGTCGCTGTCGTTCACGCTCTTGAGGGCGTTGACGTCGAGGAACGCCAGCACGAGCCGTCCGTCGCGCCGCAGCGACCGGTCGATCTCGTGCTGGAGGACCAGGCGGCCGGGCGTCCGCAGGTAGGCGCCGGTGAGCTCGTCGATCTGCGCGCGCTGCAGTTCGTGCTCGGCGCGCTCGCGATCTTCGGCGGCCCTTGCGCGATCGCGCGCCGCTCGCTCGCGGTCGGCGGCCGCACGAGCCCGGTCGAGCGCCGCACGGCGGCGCAGGGCGGCGAACCTCTCCTCCGGCGACCCGGGGCCCGCCTCGCTGGAGAGGGCCTCCGCCTCTCGGTCACGGGCCGCGGCGGCGGCGTCGCGAGCCCCGGCGACGGCGTCGCGCTTCGCCGCGGCCGCCGCGCGCTGGGCGGACGAGTCGTGTCGCTCCTTGCGCGTCGCGAAGCGCGCGGCCGTGCCCGCGACCCGCTCGGCGCGGGAGCTGTCGTGGCCCGCGCTGGAGGGATCGCCGCGCGCGAGCCGCGCGCCCTCGTCGCGATCGGACGCCGCCTGGTCGTGATCGGAGGCCACCTGATCGCGATGGGCCTGCAGCTGGTCGCCTTCGACCGCCGCCTGGTCGACGTCCGCCGCGGTCTGATCGCCGTCAGACAGCGTCTGCGCAACCTCGCTCAGCCGGTCCTCCGGCGAGCCGCTCGCGCTCTCATTTCCCGCTGCCGTGGACGCTTCGTGGTCGATCTCGGTCCCTTTCTGGGTCTTCCCTGAGCCGTTCCGACCCTTTCGATCCCCGATCTGACCGCCTGGATCCCAAGATAGAGGATGGTCAAGACACCTGAGTGGTCCTACCCACGGCGGCAGGATCAAGGCGTGCAAGACGGGGTACGCCTCGCGGCATGGACGAGAGAGAGCTCTGATGCGCATCGCGATGCTGGGCACCGGAACGATGGGCGCGCCGATGGCGCGCAACCTGCGGGCGGCCGGCCACGAGGTCTGCGCCTGGAACCGCACGCCCGAGAAGGCCGAGCCGCTCGCCGAGGACGGCGTCGAGGTGGCCCCCTCGATCGCCGAGGCGGTCGAGCGGGCCGACGTCGTGGTCACCATGCTCGCCGACGGCGACGCGGTGCTCGAAGTCGCGCGCGACGCGCTGGCGGCGATGGACGGCGGCGTGCTCGCCCAGATGAGCACGATCGGCGATGTCGCCACAGGGAAGGTGGCGGCCGAGGCCGAGCAGGCGGGGATCGCGCTCGTGGACGCGCCGGTGCTGGGGACCAAGCAGCCCGCCGAGAAGGGAGAGCTGATCGTGCTCGCGTCGGGCCCCGAGGAGCAGCGCGAGCCGCTGGCGCCGCTGTTCGACGCGGTCGGCGCCAAGACCGTGTGGCTCGGCGAGGCGGGCGCGGGCACCCGCCTCAAGCTCGTGGTCAACACGTGGCTGGTGTCGCTCACCGAGGGGCTGGCCGAGGCGATCGCGCTGGCCGAGGCGACCGGTGTGGACCCGCGCACGTTCCTCGAGACGATCGACGGCGGCCCGCTCGGCGTGCCCTACGCCCAGCTCAAGGGGTCGGCGATGATCGAGGGCAGCTTCGAGCCCGCCTTCGCGCTCGCGCTCGCGCTCAAGGACGCCGAGCTGGCGCTCAGCGCCGCCGCCGAGCGCGGGCTGCACCTCGAGGGCCTGCGCGCGGTTCGCGACCAGCTGCGCCGCGCCGTGGAGCTGGGCCACGGGCGAGAGGACATGGCCGCGACGATCTACGCCAACCGCGCGGAGGGAGCATGATCTCCCCATGCCGCGCGCGTGGCCCAGGAGCTCGGGCGACCAGGCCGGCCGGCTCGTAGACCGGCTGCGCCGGCACGTCTCCGACGAGCGCGTGCTGGAGGCGATCGGGTCCGTGCCGCGCGAGCGCTTCGTCCCGCCGGAGCGCCGGCGCGAGGCGTGGCGGAACGTCGCGCTGCCGATCGGCGAGGGCCAGACGATCTCCCAACCGCTGGTCGTGGCGCGGATGTGCGAGCTGCTCGAGCTCACCGGCTCGGAGCGCGTGCTCGACGTCGGCACCGGCTCGGGCTACCACGCCGCGGTCCTCGCCCGGCTGTGCGAGCACGTCTGGAGCGTGGAACGCGTGCCGGAGCTGTCGCGGCGCGCCGGCGAGAGCCTCGCCGCCGCGGGAGTCGAGAACGTGACGCTGACGGTCGGCGACGGCACCCTCGGGCATCCCCGGGAAGCGCCCTACGAGGCGATCAACGTTGCCGCCGCGGGAAGGGTGCCGCAGGCGCTCGAGGACCAGCTCGCCGCCGGCGGCCGGCTGGTCGCGCCGGTCGGCGGCGACGATCAGCGGCTGACGCTGGTGCGCCGGCGCGGCGAGGAGCTCGAGCGCACCGCGTATGAGCGGGTGCGCTTCGTCCCGTTGGTCAGCGGACCGGGCTGAGGCGGTCGTTGGGCAGGTACTCGCGCCCGGCCTTCGCGCACGGGCGCCCGTCGACGAGCACGACGTCGGCGGTGAAGTCGTTGGAGCCGCGGATCAGCGCCGAGCCGACCCCGTAGGCGTCGACCGGGACGCGATCGGCCTCGAAGGCTCGGATGCGCTCCGCGGTGAACCCGCCCGAGACGACGATCGAGACGTCCTTGAAGCCGTTGGCGTCGAGTTCGTCGCGCACGAGGCGGACGAGCTCGGCGTCGACCCCGGTGGGCGCAGCGTCGCCGTGGAGCCGGCTCAGCGCCTCGTCGGCGAGCTGGTCGGAGGTGTCCAGGCGCACGCCCCAGAGCTCGGGCCCGAGCGCCTCGGCCACCGCCAGCGCCGTGCGCACCGAGTCGTTCTCGAAGTCCACGAGCACGGTCACGCGCATGCGCTCGCCGAAGTGGCGCGCGAACGCGGCGGCCGCGGCGACCGTGTCGCCCCCGTAGGCGGCGATCAGCCCGTGCGGCACCGTGCCGAGGCCGCGCCCGCCCCACCACGACGCCTGCGCGTCGGTCGACACGCCAATCGCCCCCGCGACGTGCGCCGCCCAGCCGTCTCCGGTCTGCACCAGCCAGTGGTCGTGACGGGCCGGGAAGTACAGGATCGGCTTGCCCGCGGCGGCCTCGACGACCTCGCGCACGTTCTTCATGACGAGCGTGCGCCGCGCCAGGCAACCGAGGTAGACCGTCTCGAGATGGGCGAACAGCGAGTAGTCGCCCTCGATGGTCATGACCGTCTCCCACGGCGCGAGCTCGTCGCCCTCGTGCAGCGCTCGCACGTCCAGCGCCTCCCAGCCGTCCTCCCAGCCCCCGTCGACCCGCCGCCGGCCCGCGCACTGCTGCAGCACCGCGAGGGCCTCGTCGACGCCGCCGAGGATCGACGGACTGCGCTGGAAGACCTGCATGAGCACGCGCGGATGGCGATCCTCGAGCTCGAGCAGCGCCTTGGTCTGGTTGAAGTACGCGTCGGAGTAGTAGCCCTCGCGGATCTTCTCGATCGGCAGGCGGAAGACCTCGGGCGCGAGGCGCTCGCGGACGGACGCCGACATCGGCCGGAGTAAAGCATCGGCAGCGGGTACACCCCGGTCATGGCCCGCAGCGCGATCGTGACCGGTGCGGCGAGCGGCATCGGGCGCGCGATCGCCCAGCGGCTGGTCGCCGACGGCGCCGCCGTGCTTGCGGTCGACCTCGACCCCGATCCAGCCGGCCCCGGCGAGCCGCACGCCGCCGACCTGACCACGCGCGAGGGCAACAAGGGCGCGGTGGACGCGGCGCTCGAGCGCTTCGGGCGCCTCGACACGATCGTCGCCAACGCGGGCTTCCAGCACGTGGCGCCGGTCGCCGAGTTCCCCGAGGACCAGTGGGACGGGCTGATCGCGCTGCTGCTGACCAGCCCGTTCCTGTTGGCGCGCTACAGCTGGGAGGCGCTCGCCGGCAGCGGCGACGGGCGCATCGTGGCGATCGCCTCGGCCCACGCCCTGGCCGCGTCCCCGTACAAGGCGGGCTACGTCTCGGCCAAGCACGGCGTGCTCGGGCTCATCCGGACGCTCGCGCTCGAGGGTGCCGAGCAGGGCATCCTCGCGACGGCGGTGTGCCCCGGCTTCGTCCGCACGCCGCTGGTCGAGGGCCAGGTCGCCGACCAGGCCAAGGCCCACGGCGTCTCCGAGGAGCGCGTGCTCGAGGACGTGATCCTCGCCCCGCACGCGGTCAAGCGGCTGATCGAGCCCGAGGAGGTGGCCGATGTGGTCGCCTTCCTGCTCGGCCCCGGCGGGCGCGCCTTCACCGGCGTTCCGGTGAGCATGGACCTCGGCTGGACCGCCAGATGACCCTCCGAGAGGGGACCTTCTAGCCTGCCCGCGCGATGAGCGCGCTCGAGGCGATCGTGCTCGGGATCGTCCAGGGCCTCACGGAGTTCCTGCCGATCTCGAGTACCGCACACCTGCGGATCGTTCCCGCCCTCGCCGGCTGGGAGGATCCCGGCGCCGCGTTCACCGCCGTCGTGCAGCTCGGGACGATGGCCGCGGTCCTGCTCTACTTCCGCCACGACCTGTGGCGGATCCTCCGCGCGTCGCTGACCGCGCTGCGCGACCCGGCCGCCCGTCGCACGCTGGACGCCCGTCTCGGCCTGTTCATCGTCCTCGGAACGATCCCGATCGGGCTCTTCGGGCTCGCGTTCAAGGACCAGATCGAGACCGGCGCGCGCGACCTGACCCTGATCGGGATCACGCTCATCGTCTTCGGCCTCGTCCTGCTCGCGGCCGAGCGCGCGGGCAGCCACGCCCGCGAGCTCGACAGCTTCACTCCGCGCGACGGCTGGGTGATCGGCGTCGCCCAGGCGCTGGCCCTGGTCCCGGGCGTGTCGCGCTCGGGGGCGACGATCAGCGCCGGCCTGTTCCTCGGCTTCGAGCGCCGTGCCGCCGCGCGCTATTCGTTCCTGCTGTCGGTGCCGGCGGTCGTGCTCTCGGGCCTGTTCGAGCTGCGCAAGATCAGCGACGGCGGCGGCGGGGCGGCGCTGCCAACCGCGATCGCGACGCTCGCGGCGTTCGTCGTCGGCTACGCGTCGATCGCGTTGTTGCTGCGCTATCTCGCGCACCACAGCACGTTCGTCTTCGTGGCCTACCGGGTCGCGCTGGGCGTGCTCGTCCTGGCCCTCGTCGCGGGCGGGGCGATCAGCTGAAACACGGTTGGTAAACGCCGGGCTAGGGTCGGTTGATGTCCCGGGTCACCCTTGCCGTCGCGGGCGCCGCAGCGGCGCTCCTGCTTCCCGCCGTCGCGCACGCGCGCGACTACGCCGACACGGCGCTGAACATCATCCCGTCGGGCCAGTACGGGGGTGTGCCGGTCCCCGCCGGCGCGGACGCGCAGGCCAAGCTGTACGACTCGCTGACCCCTCGCTTCGACCAGGTCACCGACCGGGACCTGCACAGCGCGTTCAAGTCCGAGCGCTTCGGCGTCGGGCCCGACGGCCCGGCACGCGCGGAGCGCGTACCGCGCCGCGGGGTGCGCCTGCTTCGCGACCGCTTCAACGTGCCCCACATCACCGGCGCGACGCGCGACGACGTGACCTGGGCCATGGGCTGGGTGCTGGAGGAGGACCGCGGCCTGCTGCTCGCCCAGGGCCGCTATCCCGGCCGCATCGCCGCCATCGACGCGCCCAACGTCAACGCCTTCGGGCTCGTGACGGGACTGAAGAGCTACACGCCGACGCGGCAGGTCGAGCGGATGGTCGATCGCAACGGCCTGCGCGCGCTGCGCTCCGCGGGCCGGGACGGGCGCGGACTGCTGCACGACATCGACGTGTTCGTGACCGGCATCAACGCGCGCCTGCGCCGCGAGAAGAGCACGCAGAAGCCGTTCACGCGCGTGGACCTGTTCGCGACCAACGCCCTCATCGGGCAGATCTTCGGCCAGGGCGGGGGCGACGAGGCCCGCCGCTCGATGCTGCTCGACGGGCTGCGCCGGCGGCTCGGCGCGAGCGCCGCCGAGACGCTGTTCGGCGACCTCTCCGAGCACGACGACTCCGACACACCGGTGACCATGACCCGTCGCTTCCCCTACGAGCCGATCCCCGGGTCACGCGCGGGCAACGCGATCCTCGACGCGGGGAGCCTCAAGCGGACCACGCCGGCCGGCGCGTCGGCCGCGCGCGGGCGGCCGCACTGGGCGAGCAACTTCCTGATGGTCGCGGCCAACCGCTCGGCCACGCACCACCCCCTGTTCGTCGCCGGCCCCCAGATCGGCTACTTCTACCCCGGGCTCACGCTCGAGGCCGACGTCCGCGGGCCCGGCTTCCAGGCGCGCGGCGCCTACTCGCCCGCGAACCCCGGCAGCCTCCTGATCGGCCGCGGGCCCGACTTCGCCTGGAGCCTGACCTCCTCGGGCTCGGACGTGATCGACGAGTACGCCGAGACGCTGTGCGGCGGCTCGCGGACGCGCTATCGCTACCGCGGGCGCTGCCGCACCATGGGCTCGGTCGACGCGGGCACGATCAAGGGCGATGGCCGAGTGCGCTATCGCACCACCGTCCACGGGCCCGTCACGGGCTACGCCACCGTCGGCGGCCGGCCGGTGGCGATCGCGCGCAAGCGCTCGAGCTTCGGCCGCGACATCCTCTTCCAGCTCCCGTTCCGCGACGCGACGCTGAACCGCATCTCGGGCACGCGCTCCTTCCTGCGCTCCTTCGCGCGCTCGCCGTTCACCTTCAACGTCGCCTACGCCGACGACCGCGACATCGCGATGTTCTCGGCCGGGCGCCTGCCCCAGCGCGACCGGCGCGTCGACCCGCGGCTGCCGACCCGCGGCACCGGCGCCTTCGAGTGGAAGGGCTTCCTCCCGGCGCGAGCGCACCCGCAGCAGGTCGACAGCCCGCGCGGCGTGCTGCTCAACTGGAACAACAAGCCGGCCGCCCGGTTCGGCGCCGCCGACGACAACTGGTCCTACGGCTCGCTGCACCGCGTCGAGCTGCTCGAGGCCGGGATCGCCAAGCGCCCGCAGCACGACCTCGCGTCGGTGACCGGGGCGATGAACGCCGCGGCTACGCAGGACCTGCGCAGCGTGGCCCTGACCAACACGGTCTCCAAGCTGCTGCGCGGCGGGCCGCCGCCGAGCGCCCGCGCCCGCCGGCTGCTCGAGATGCTCGAGGGCTGGCACGCCGGCGGCTCGAGCCGGCTGGACCGCGACAAGGACGGGAACATCGACGCCGGCGCCGCGCCGGCGGTCATGGACGCGTTCTACCCGCGCCTGCTCGACGCCGTCCTGACCCCGGCGCTGGGCCCGCAGACCGACGAGCTCGAGACGCTCGAGGGCGCGGACGACACACCCGGCTCGGGCTTCACCGGCGGCGGGATCAACTGGGTGGAGAAGGACCTGCGCACGGTCGTGGGCGAGCGCCTCGCGGCGCCCTTCACGACGCACCTCTGCGGCGGCGGCGACCTCGCCGCCTGCCGCGCCTCGGTCTGGGCGGCGCTCGACGCGGCGGGCGCCGAAGTCGCGGCCAAGCAGGGCAGTGAGAACCCGGACGCCTGGCGCTCGGACGCGACGGCAGAGCGGATCAGCTTCGCCCCCGGCCTGCTCAAGACGACGATCCGCTACACCAACCGGCCGAGCGGGATCCAGCAGGTGATCTCCTTCGGCGGCCACCGCAAGCAGCGACGCTGAGGCGGGGAAGCGGGAGCGACGGGACTCGAACCCGCGACCTCCGGCGTGACAGGCCGGCGCTCTAACCAACTGAGCTACGCCCCCTCGAGCGATCGAGAGTAAAGCAAACACGGCCCCACCCCCCGACGAAATCCGCTGCCACGTGACAGGCGCAACTTGCGCCTGGTCGGTGGGTTTCCGGAGGCGTCAACCGATCCGTCAGGAGGTGAGGCCGTGAGACATTCTGCCAAGCGGCTTCCAATTGTTCTAACGAGTGCGATCGCAGGGGTTGCGCTGATGTGCGCGACAGCCTTCGCGCTGACCATCACCGGCACCCCCGGGAACGACCGCATCAGGGGTTCACAGCAGGACGACACGATCAACGCGCTCGCGGGCAACGACCGCGTCCGCGCCCGTGGCGGCAACGACTACGTCGACGGCGGCGCGGGCGCAGATCGCCTGTTCGGCGGCAACGGCAACGACACGCTGCTCGGCCACGCCGGAGCCGACCGCCTGTACGGCGGCCGTGGCGACGACAAGCTGACCGGCGACACGCCCAACGCGGGCGACATGGTCAGCCGCGACCGCCTCTTCGGCGGCCCCGGCAACGACGACCTGACCGGTGGCGACGGCATCGACCGCCTCCACGGCGGTCCCGGCGACGACACCGCGCACGGCAACGGCGGCAACGACTACATGTCGGGCGGCTACGGCAACGACACGCAGTACGGCGGGCCCGGCAACGACCGGATCTTCGCCAACCGCGGCGTCGACACCACCTATGGCGGCGACGGCAACGACGACCTCTGGGCGCTCGCGCGCGCGGATGTCAACGGGCCCAACGACACCACCGGTGACACGCTGCGCGGCGAGGGCGGCAACGACCGCTTCCACACCCGCGACGGCGAGCAGGACACGATCAACTGCGGCGACGGCAACGACGTCGCGCTGCTCGACTTCAAGGACAAGATCGAGGACGCCACCCCGGCGAACCCGAACGGCTCCTGCGAGACCGTCGAGCGCAAGGCCGCCACGCCCAAGGACAGCAAGTCCGAGGACAAGACGCAGGACCCGGCCGAGGACCACAAGCAGAGCTAGCCGGTCCCGGACATCCGTCGAGTCCCACGGGTGGTGTGGTTGCGAACGCGCCACCCGTGGGTATCACCTGACGCATGTACATAGGACTGGGTGGACTGCTACTCATCATCATCCTCCTGATCATCCTGCTCTAGGGCAGGACGGTCGCCTCGTGGGGCGGGGGGAAGGGCCCCCCGACCGGGTTGGGGGAGATAGCGCCCCGCCCCCCCCGAGAGTACCCCGCCCAGAGGCTAGGGGGGGGGACCCGGGGGGGGGACGGCCCCCGGCGCCAACCCCGG